>JBMFOE010000033.1:0-43757 GCA_049969795.1 Desulfomonilaceae bacterium | reverse complement strand
GCATCGCGAGAGGGGGCTTTAGCCCCGCTCCTGCGGGGTGCAATACAATAGCCCAGGGCAACGCCCTGGGAACGCGGTCATCGAAAGCCGCCATTGCTACTACGTACACCCCCCATTGTTATTTCGAAAGGAGCCAGCCTTGAACGAACGTGAAAAGCGGCGACTGAGAAATCTTCGCCTTCGGCTCAAGATTTCTCGCTGCGTTCGAAATGACAGGTGGGGCCGCTCGAACCCCCATGACAAGAGGGTCGCAACGGGAGATGAAAATACCGTTCTGAGGAGAGCTATGGCATTTTCAGGTAAAAATGACAGAGAGTAAAGCGCGCGAAGCAGCCGTCCACCAACTTCTTGAGTCACCTCGAGAATCGCCATAAGGCGCTCAAAACGACGCCCCTTCGTCGAATTCGTGATTCATTCTCTGAACCGGTTTGTCACGTGATTGCTTGGTGTGCTCGCAGCGCCCCATGAACGCCCTGAGAGGAGCGGAAGTCGATAAACCAATTTCGGGTTGCTTTGGGCATGCAGCGAGTCCACTGGCGAATTCACGGCTTCCTTGAATACACCTTTGGATGAGGCGTTCGACCTTGACTCGATGAAAGAAAAGTCATACTTTTGTGCGCGATGAAACGCCCTACTACGCGGAAAAAATCCGCACCCCGGAGAGTTTCATGACGCTTAACAAATGGGATCCGCTGCGAGATCTGCTTGATTTTCACGAGCGAGCTCAGCAAATGCTGGGCGTGGGATTTCACCAAGGAAGAACAAAGCGACGGGTGAAGTGGCGCCCGGTGGTGGATGTCATCGAGACGCCTGACGCATTGTTGTTCAGGGCAGAATTGCCAGGCGTGGGGAAGGATAACATCAACCTGGAGGTGGAAGGGACGACCCTGATCCTCTCGGGCGTACGGAACCTCGAGTCTGAGCCAAAGATGGCGATCTACCATGCAATAGAGAGGGTTCAGGGCTTCTTTGAGCGGCGTTTCGCTTTGCCTGGGGTTCCAGATGTCTCCAAAATCACAGCCACTTATGTAGATGGAATTCTCGAGATAGTATTGCCCAAAGCGTCCATATATTCCGAACGCACGGTGTGCGTGGATTGCTCGGAGTAAATCTTCAGCGCAGGGGACGACGCCCCCGCGGCTTGGTGTTTGCAACCCGAGGCGCTCCTTGCGCGTCTGCGGCTTTTCTCGTGCAGGGGCGTATTGATCATTGCTGCCAAAATGAATAATAAACCTCAGAGTGGCAGCATCGACGACGGGCAGGAAGAAATCAGCGTGGTGGTTGAATGCCGGCGGGCTGGGCCGGTCAATGAGACGTTTCTCTTGTTGCGCGGGGTATGCGTTTATGGATCTGGGTGGGCAACGGCTTGCCACGGCTCATGAATCTGTTAATATAAGAGCAGGAAAGAACCAGATGGTTCGGAAACTTGGCGATGCGAAAATCTGATCCATACAAAATCTTGGGCGTACGTAGGGACGCATCTGACGAAGAGATAAAGCGCGCCTATCGACGCTTGGCGCGACAATATCATCCCGACCTCAATAACAATAGCAAGGCGTCGGAACAGCGTTTCAAAGAAATTTCCGAGGCTTACGAAGTGTTATCGGACTCGGACAAGAGGCGACGCTACGATATGTATGGATATGGAGAGAGTTGGGATCAGCCTACGAGCGGGGCCTACGGTTCCGGCGGATTTTATCGGCAGAGAGGGTATCATTTTGGCGGCGCGTATGACTTCGACCAGTCCGCTGGCGGAGGTATTTTCGAGGATTTCTTCTCGCAATTCGTGAGGGCTCAATCCTTCGGCAGGGATAGAAATTATGGTCCAGCTCGAGGTCGAGATTACGAATACAACCTGACTGTCGATTTTGATCAAGCGTACCACGGCGTTCATGCCTTCGTTCGCATCAAGGATCGACGAATAGAAGTGAAAATCCCTGCGGGCGTCGATACAGGCTCCCGGATCCGGGTCCCAGGCCAAGGAGCGCCAGGCATTCGAGGGGGAGCGCCGGGAGACCTTTTCCTGGATATCACGGTCAGGCCACACGGTTTATTCAAAAGGGACGGGAAGAACATATACTTTTCCGTGGGAATTTCCGTGGCTGAGGCAGTCCTCGGAGGCCCCATCGAAATACCCGGACCTGATGGCCGATTGGTCCTGAAAATACCCCCGGGTACCCAGTCGGGGACGGTATTCCGATTCAGAGAAAAGGGCTTTCCTTCGCTCTCGGACCCCGTACGGGGAGACTTTCTCGTCACCGCCAATATTGTGGTACCCCACGTCGTGGATGAACCTTCTCGAAGGATACTCGAGGAATTTGACAAGCGAAATCCAGTTCATCCTAGGAAAGGGTTGTGATAATATAAGAGTTGAACTAGTGGAGGATGAAGGGATGGAAGACGAACCACGTGAAAACCAAGGCTTCACTGTCAGAGATAAAAGGCGGTTCACTGAAGACGGTGAAAAGCGACCAGAGCCTGAATCCTCGAAAAACAAAGAACAAGAGAGGCCCAGACAGGAACAAACCGCCGAAACGACGCGGCCCCGACCGGACGAACCCAAAAAGCCGTTGCCGCCCGTAGATTTTTCAGGGTTCATTGTGGGCCTGGCTGAAACCGCGCTGCTGCAACTTGGCTACCTGAAAATCAAGGGGCAAGAGCAAGCAGCCAAGGATTTACCAGGGGCAAAACATACCATAGATCTCATCGCGCTCCTGGAAGAGAAGACTCGCGGGAACTTGACCGACGAAGAAAAGAAAATATTGACCGATACGCTCTTCCAACTTCGGATGGCCTTTGTCGAGGCATCCAAGGGAGCGCAATGATCCCGTTCGATCACGGTCACCATGCCACGGAGAAAAAACCATGTCTCGAATTTGTGAAATATGTGGAAAAGGCCCCTTGCGGGGATACAATGTGAGCCATGCCCATAACCGCACGAAAAAGATATCCCTGCCAAACCTCCAAACCGTGCGGATCCTCACCGCGGACGGCAAAACCGTTAGGAGAGCCAAAGTCTGCACAAGGTGTATCCGATCCAATAAGGTCATGAAAGCGCCGTGAGAGTTCGCGCTCGGGTCGTCCGAGCGCATACGGCCGCTAAGGCCGTATCCGAACCCCTTGACATGAAGGCCGGCGAGGGGAGCTCATCGACGCGTTTTCAAAATGTCTGTTGCCGCGAGGGCAACATGACTCCGTTCGCGCATGGGCTCGAAAAGCGCGGGAACAGCCAAGAAATGTTTAGAGCCATTTTCGAAAATAATCGCGAAATGCGCTGTTATCTCACTGCGTGTCATTCCCACGCAAGTGGGAATCCATGGTCAGTTTCCTGGATGCCGGATCGAGTCCGGCATGACATATCAGGGGCTCGGACATACACTTTGAAAGTTGTCATATTCACCACGCGGCGGACGTCATTCCGACAGAAATGTCGAGAAGTGGTATATTCTTGGAGTTTCTGTCGAACTCCCATGACCAGGGGGTCACAACGGGAGATGAAAATACCGTTCTGAAAAGAACTACACCATTTTCAGGTAAAATCAGGCGTGCATCATGTGGTTCCGGTCCGCTTTCGAAAACCGCGTTGACAGCCACGAGAGGTCAACATGTGTCATTTCGAAAGGAGCGAGGCTCAAGCGAAGCGGGAGTAAGCGACTGAGAAATCTTCTTCGTCTGAAGGCCAAGATTTCTCGCTTTGCTCGAAATGACAGAGAGTGAAGCGCTCGAAGTGTCAGCCGCCCGTCGAATTTGCTATTCACTCTGAGAACCGCGAGAACCTTGTCTTCGTGACCACGAGCCGAAGTCGAGAAAACGCCATCAGCCTACACCACGCCAGCCGCGCAGCGACAACCGACTTCGAATCGAGATCGCCTGGCTATACCTTCCCCATCCTCTCGACTCGCGTAACTCCCTTGAGGCCGCGCAGGGCGTTGATAATGCGAGTGAGGTGTTCCAGGTTGCGAACTGAAATCTGAAAGACGCCCAGCGCGCGTGTGTCATTTACCGTTTTCACATTTGCCTGCATGATATCGGAATCGTTGGATGAAAAGACGCCGCTAATGGCAGCCAACAGGCCGGTGCGATTTTCTGCCTCAACCGTGAGTCCCACCGTGCGAGTCACAGGCTGCTCATCATCCCAGGACACATCGACAATACGTTTTCTGTCAGCCAGTTTGAGGTTTTCGCAATCCTCTTTGTGCACGGTGACCCCTCTGCCTCGCGTCACATAGCCGCGGATGGCATCTCCTGGCAGAGGATTGCAGCACCTCGCGAAATTCACCATGACGTCGAGCAATCCCTGTACCTTGACGCCGCTTTTCCTGTCTGCCCGCTTTCGTGGGACGATGACTTCTGGCGAAGCGACTGACTTGGCCTTCTCCCTCTCGTGCGCCGGCACCAATTTGGTCACGACGATCTTGGGCGACACGCGGCCGTACCCGATGGCCGCGTAAAAGTCCACTTCTGTCTTAAAGCTCAGTTCATTGGCCAGCTTGAGGATCTCCCCCTCTTTTTCCGCCCTGTTGAGGTCGATTTTCCATTTCTTGAGCTCGCGATCCACGCTCTCTCGACCGATTTCGATAGACCGTTCCCGCTCCTCAGCCAGCACATAATGTCGTATTTTTGCTCGGGCCCTGCCGGTCTTGACGAATTTCAGCCAATCCTTACTGGGTCTCTGGTGAACCGAGGTAATGATTTCTACCGTGTCGCCCGTATTGAGTTGATATTTGAGGGGAACCATCTTCCCGTTGACGCGGGCCCCTGTGCAGCGGTGCCCTACCTCGGTGTGGATGGAGTAGGCGAAATCCAGCGGCGTGGCTCCCTTGGGAAATTCTTTCACCTCGCCTTTGGGGGTAAAAACATACACCTCATCAGGATAGAGGTCCACTCGAACATTCTCGAAGAACTCCCGCGGGTCTTCCAGGTCTTGTTGCCATTCCATCATCTGCCGCAGCCAGTTCACGACCTTGGCGTCTTCGGCCTCGACCGCCTTCCCTTCTTTGTATGACCAGTGAGCGGCGATGCCTTCTTCAGCGATGAGGTCCATCTCGTGGGTGCGTATCTGGATCTCGATCCGAGCGCCCTCCGGGCCTATTACGGTGGTGTGGAGAGACTGATAGCCATTCCCTTTGGGCATGGCGATGTAATCCTTAAAACGACCCGGGACGGGCCGCCAAAGCGAGTGGATGAGTCCCAACACCGCGTAGCACTCGTTCACGCTGTTCAAAATGATGCGAAAGGCTGTCAAATCGTGAATCTGATCGAAATCCAGATTTTGGGCCAGCATCTTACGATGTATGCTGTAAATCTCCTTGTTTCGCCCCTTGGTGACGGCCGCTATATTGTACTGCGCAAGCTTCTCCCTGATGATCTGGAGCACGTTGTTGACGTACCCCTCTCTCTGTTTGAGAGTCTCTTGAAGGCGGTCCTTGATGTAGTTGTACCGTTCGGGATCGATGTAGCGAAATGAGAGGTCTTCGAGTTCAGTCCACATCCAATAGATGCCGAGCCGGGCAGCCAGGGGCGCATAAATCTCCATGGTCTCGGATGCGATCCTTTTCTGAGCCTCGGGCGGCATGTAGTGCAAGGTGCGCATGTTGTGGAGACGGTCGGCCAATTTTACGAGGAGCACCCTGATGTCCCGACTCATGGCGAGAATCATCTTCCGAAAGTTCTCTGCCTGACGTTCCTCCCGCGATTGAAACTCGATCTTGCTGATCTTGGTCACGCCATCGACGAGCAGCGCTATCTCTTTCCCGAAGATTTCCTCGAGTTGTTCCACTGTCGCCAACGTGTCTTCCACGGTGTCGTGGAGCAACCCAGTAGCCACCGAGGCCTCATCGAGCCTCATGGTCGCCAGTATGCCCGCCACCGCTACGGGATGAACCAAATACGGTTCGCCAGACCGTCGCGTTTGGCCCTGATGCACCTGAGCCGAAAAAATGTAGGCGTGACGGAGCAGATCAAGATCAGCGTCAGGATAGTATGACTTGATCAAGTCCTGAATCTCGCCAAACCGAACGATTTGTTTTGTCTTCAGATCATTCATGTCTTGTTATCGATTCGCGGGGAACCGGTGCGCCAGATCCCCGAACCCAGATTCAGAAACGCCTTCCCCATCCATGATCTGCAACACAATCTTGTTGGAACATTTAATCATCGGCGCGTCAAAGGCTCGTGAGGAAAACAATACGTCGCTCCAACAGCATGTCAATATATTTCTCTATGATGGATCACGCGTCGATCCGTATTTCTTTATGTCGTCTCTGGTCCGTTTGCGAAAAAGAAGCCTCAAGGGCGATGTCCCAAATTCGAAACGGGCTCGTATCTGATTTGACAAGAAACGACGATACGAAAAATGGATAGCTTCCGGATAGTTGCAAAAAAAAGCGATAGTCGGAGGCGCAATCCCTGTCTGCGTACAGAAATAGATTTTTATCCTCTTGGTCTTGCGATACATACCGGGCGGCGTCCCAGCAATCACTTCGCCTAAAAACCTGTTGAGCTCGCCGGTGGAAACCCTCCGGCGGTACGCGGTCTCGAGTTCGTCGATGAGAGTGAACAGTCGAGGAACCCGGGTCCCTCGCAATCCGGAAATGGTCAGGACCGGCGCATAATCCAAATATTTGAGCGCAGCCTTCACTCTTGCGATGCAAGCGTCCGCAGTGTTCGCGTCCTTGGGGATTGCGTCCCATTTATTGATGGCAATGATCACGCCTTTGCCATGGTTGTATGCATAGCCCGCGATTCGGGCGTCCTGGTCAGTCACAAGCTCCACGGCGTCCAAGAGCAGCACGGCAATGTCGCACCGGTTTATGCTCTGAAACGCCTTAATCACGCTGTATTTCTCGACGACGTCGCTGATGCGGCTATGCCGCCTTATGCCTGCGGTATCGATGAAAAGGTATTGCCGGCCGTCTCGTTTCACGACGGTATCGATGGAATCCCTTGTGGTTCCGGGCGCTGGATTGGCCAAAACTCGCTCTTGGCCAACGAGGAGATTTATCAGCGTTGATTTCCCCACATTTGGTCTCCCCACCACGGCAATCCTCGGCAGCTCGTGGTCTTCAGGCAATGCGCTTGGCGGGGCGCTGCTCTCCGGTATCTCCGCGCGCAAGGCATCCAAAAAATCCCCCAGTCCGTACCCAGTCAATGCGCTCATGGTAAAAACGGCGTCTATACCGAGCGCGTAAAAATCATAGGCAAGGGCCTCGTCTTTTTCGGAATCGATCTTGTTCACCACATAAAAGACCGTTTTATTTGAACGCTGGAGCAGCCGGACGATGTCATGATCGGAAGGATGAAGCCCCGTCTTGCCGTCGCCCATGAACACAATGATGTCCGCTTCTTGTATGGCCAACATGGTCTGGCTGCGCATCTGGGACAAGATCTCGTCCGCGCTCGTCGGCTCGAAGCCGCCGGTATCCACCACCGTAAAGGCGCTCTCGCCCAACGCGCATTCGCCATAATTTCGGTCCCGTGTGAGGCCAGGGACGTCCTCGACCAGGGCCTTGCGCCGGCCCACCAGCACGTTGAAAAGCGTTGATTTTCCGACGTTCGGCCGGCCCACAAGGGCTACTATTTTTTGGGCGCGTTTTCTCATAGTCGTATCATAATACAAACTGCGGCCAAGCGGGGTCTTTCCGTGAAGAATCTCAGTAAAATGACATCATGGCAATACATTATACATAACAAAGGAAAAACGAGCTGAGAAAATGATCGCAACATTCCGACCCTACAACGCTTACCTGGCTTAGTCTCCGCCGAATAACCTTGCCTTCTCCACGATCTATGTGGTATCCTAGGCATACCTCATAACAGTTTTGACTGGGGATCTCGTGGCCAAGTTCTCCTCGCCGACCGTCTTTGTAGCCGCCGCGCTCGTCGCTGTCATGGTCATCGGCTGTGTACCGGGATTCAGGTCAGCCAAGCCGGTTTCCACCCAAGGTCAGACGCAATCTCCAGGGCAGCCCACCGCCGGGCAAGACGCGTTGCTCAAACCCCTGCCGCCTCCACCGGAGTATGTCGCACGTAAAGAAAAGGATACCAGCGGCGATATGCCTGAATTGCTCCAAAAGGAAGAAATCAACCAGGCTGCGCTCAAGTTTGCCAAAGAAATACCCAATGTAAAATACATTAAAACCTGCTTTTCCAAAATCTACGGAGGATGGTATCTGCTTCTCTACGTCGAGAAGGGCAAAAAGATATCCCTTCAGCAATATTCCTGGAACGACAAATCCAAAGAATGGGATGTCGTGTACCAGGTGAAAGAAGTCCCTGCCAGTCAATTGGAGTATCATCTCAAAGGGGAAGTAGGAGACGAGAAGTGCTTTCTGCTGAAAAAATGATGGCGAGAAATGGTACAGCGTTCGGAAAAAGAGGAGAATGAGTCCGCCTTTTGCAAAGAAACAGGTTCGCCGTCTGAGGAGGCTTTTTGCCGAGGCTGTTCCCGTCGGCGCTTTTTTGCTTTTGCAACGGCTATTGGGGTAGGCTGCCTTTGCCAGCCGTCGCAGCTCGAGCGGCTGTTGGCCCTGTTGTCGGGCCGCCGAGATTCTATTCAGCCGTTATGCGGGGAAAGCGCAGCAGTGGAGTCGCTGCTCCGCCGTACGTGGAAAGAGCCCCTCATTGGACCGCCTTCCAGTCGCTCGGTTTATCTCACGTTCGATGACGGCCCGTTGCCATGCAGCTCCCGAATCGTGGACGCCCTTGATCGGACCGAGCATAAGGTCACGTTCTTTGTCATTGGGCGAAACCTGGCCAACGCAGAATTGCGCAAAATAGCGGTTCGAGCCATACAAGCGGGTCACGAAATAGCCAATCACTCGTACTCGCACCCCGCATTTTCTTCCATATCCGCCAAACAGGCCGAGAAGGAAATTAGATCGACGCACGAACTTATTCAGGACGTGATCGCGGAAGCCAACGGCGATCCGGACACCCAGGACCGCTTCTTTCGGTTCCCGTACGGCGCGTTACCGTGGGGAGGCGCGAACGAGGTATGCAATCGGACGCTTGCAGAGCTTGACTATAAAATCGCCTGGTGGGATGTGGACACGAACGACTGGCAGATGGAACTGTGGTGGAATCCCAGGCCCTTTTCCAGGGTTCTCGCCTCTTTGAAAGGCGCACGGGGCCAGGACGTGGTACTCATGCATGATCGGGCGAGCACTGCGAGGCATGTGGGGGAAATGCTTGCCTGCGTCCAATCTCTCGGACTGGCCTCGGTTCCCTTGTCAAGGTATCGCCGAACATAAGGCTTTTGCTAAATTTGTTGACAACTTGCCGCTCCTCTGCTAGTTCCACGGAAATCAATGAAGCTGGCCGCCTAGGGAGGCGGCGAGGCGTCGGGAGGCTCGATGGGCGCAACAAAAACCATGTTGATCAAGCGGTTGGCGACCGCGGCGCTGATCTTGGTTTTGTGCGCATCCCTTGCATCCGCTGATGACTGCCGAGGCGTGCCAAACATCCTAGTGCTCTTCGACGCCTCCGGCTTTATGAAAGAGCGCGACCGGTATCAGTTTCTCCTGAAACAAATGAACTTTTTCCAAGAGGCCATGCCCATCACGGCGGATGGCTTCTTTAATGTTGGGTTGAGGCATTATGGTCTCAAGGTCGGCATGGGGTGCGAGAATACCGAAAGCATCCTTGCTGTGCAGCCTTGGGATCCACAACGCTTTATCAATTCATTTCCACAATCCGTATCGTATGGCATGAGTTCCCTTTCCGCAGGGTTGCGGGGGGCCGCGGATGATGTGGCCGGATTGCAAGGCAAATCAGTCATTGTCCTCATAGGAGGAGGCATCGAGTCCTGCAAAGGCGATCCCATCAAGATAACCGAACAAATATGCGCAAATAACCCGGACGTGCAGGTTCATACTTTTCAGATCGGCAACGCCCAAGAGGGGACATATCTCCTGAAAGGCATTGCCGAGCGAGGGAGGGGAACCTACCATAATGCCGACGCCATAAATTCTCCTGCGGAATGGCACGCATGGATGAAACGCTTTCTCGTCATACCGTGTCAAAGGCCTACGCCCCAGCCGCCCCAATCGCCCGCGCAACCTTCCGGTAACATAGTGACCTTCGACCTTAACAGCGTCTCTGTCACGTCCGCCGACCCATCGGCAAATGCCGCCAATTTGGCTGCCTTGGACGCCGCAGTTCGCGAATTTCGGCAAAGTCCCACAGCCCACATCGTGCTTCACGGCTTTACAGATGGCCGAGGAAAGCCGGAATACAACTTGAAGCTGTCCAAACAGCGGGCTGAAGCGGTGGCTGCCTACCTTACCAAACGGTTTGGGGTACCGCCTTCTCGAATAAAGATTGTTCCCCACGGCGCCGTTTCCCAAGGAAACATACAAGCCGCTGCGTCTGAACGGGAAGGCCGTCGAGTCGTTATAGAAGTAGTCAGATAGAATAGTCCTCGTCGAATACGACGATCTGCAAAAACCTTTCTGCAATCGCCCGTACAGTTCGTGAAGAGCACCGCAAAAAAGAAATATAGCCATTCTCGAAAATAATCGCGAATTGTGGTGTTGTCCCGCTGCATGTCATTCCCACGAAAGTGGGAATCCATGGTCAGTTTCCTGGATGCCGGATCGAGTCCGGCATGACAAATCGAGCGCTGTGACGTTACTCATTGATTATGTGTTCGCCGTGAGACAGACGTTAAAAGTCATCATATTCACCACGCGTCGAGTCTCGTTCCGACAGAAGTTTCGCGAAATAATATACCTGCATCTATCTCATTGATTTTACCCCCTCGCTGATATACATAATGGAAGCGTCGTACGGTGACTTCGCGCCGAGAGAATAGTAGCCGATGAATGTCATACGCTGCTTGTGGATAGCCCTTGTACTCGCGACCTACGCACTTGCCTCCGTGCGCGCCTACGCCGGACAAGAACAACTGGAACAGGCCCCTCAGAAACTGCTGAAAGCAGGCTTGGGGCTCGTAGAAAAAAAACATTATCTCGAAGCCCTGGATCACCTCAATGAGGCCCGAGACGCTTTGGAAAGCAGCGGTCAAACAGAGTCGCCCCTGTATGCCGAGGTGATGTTGTCGCTCGCCGAGACCAAAATCCGAGCCAGAATTTACCAGCAGTTCCCCGCTTATTACGTGAAGACCGCGCTCGAAGACGTGCAATTGGCCAACAAATTGCACGAGAGGTTGCCCGGCGTTATGCCTGAAAAGCTCGCCGAGGGATATTTCCTGGAAGGGTATATTCAAAAGAACTTTTTTATGCGCTACGACGCGGCAGCTCAGGTTTTTGCCAAGGCCATCACTGTCGATCCTAGTCTTACTGCAGCGAAACGAGAGCTCAGTGAGCTTCTCGCAGAAGGAAAGCAAAAATGACGAGCCATAGAGCGTCAATGGCAATATCGGCCCTTGATGACGCAACAGAGCGGGACGCCAAATTATGACTAAAGCGCAAAATAACGACGACGCAGGCTCTGAACGTTTTGACGCCTACCTCGACAAACTCCGCGGCATCGTGGAAAAGATGGAGCAAGGCGGGGTAGGTCTCGAGGAGAGCCTGAAACTTTTCGAGGAAGGCATTCAAGTATCGAGGCGTCTATTCGGGATACTGAACGACGTCGAGGGAAAAGTGGAGCAGCTCTTAAGCACCATGGAAAAAACGCCCATTAACAAGGAAATGGAATAGAATCTCGACAAGTGGACCTAGACCTCTATTTGGCGGAGAGAAAGAGACTCGTTGATCAGGCGCTCGAGGAGATGCTCCCGGGAGCCAATGAAGGAGGCGGCCGTCTTCACGAGGCCATGCGGTACAGTCTCTTCGCCGGAGGAAAGCGAATCAGGCCTATTCTCGCATTGGAAGCCGGGGAGATAGTGGGCGCAGACGCTTCCGGACTGTTGCCCTTGGCAGTTGCGTTGGAATGCATTCACACGTATTCATTGATCCATGACGATCTGCCGGCCATGGATGATGACGACACGCGGCGAGGCAAGCCCACGTTGCATAGGGTGTTTGGAGAGGCGGTGGCCATACTCGTGGGCGACGCGTTGCTCACATTTGCCTTTGACGTCCTCTCGAGTCCGCATGCGGCGCGCACCTATCCCAGTCATCGCCTGCTCCAGGCTATCCATGAGCTCGCTGTTGCCGCGGGATACCAAGGATTGGTCAAAGGCCAGTACCTGGACATCGTCAGTGAAGGACGAGAGGTGAACGAACGCACTGTGAGCGATATAGTCGCCGGCAAGACAGGCGCCTTGCTGAGGGCGTCTCTGGTGTGCGGCGCTTTATTGGGCGGCGGGTCGTCCGAGCAGATTCGCATGCTCGGCGAATTTGGCGATCATCTTGGGATCGTCTTTCAGATAAAGGATGATGTCCTGGATATCGAGGGCGATCCGCAGACGCTTGGTAAGGCGGTGCACAAAGACCAAGAGAAGGGGAAGGCTACCTATCCGGCCATCATGGGATTAGATGCCGCCAAGAACAAGATGCGGCAGCACATCGAGCGCGCCTTGCGTACGCTTGAGCCTTTCGGACAAAGGGCATCGACCTTGTCAGAGATTTGCCTGTATATTGGGCAGCGTATTAAGTGAGGTAGATTGAGAGTCTGGGTATGAACAGCAGCGAAGCCACGCGACAAAATAACCTGCTACTCGAGACCATCCAGGGACCAGATGACCTCAAGGCATTGTCCATCGACTCTCTCAAACAGTTAGCGTCTGAGGTGCGGGAACTTATCATCGACACCGTATCGCGACGAGGCGGTCATCTTGCCTCGAGCCTCGGGGTGGTGGAGCTCACCATCGCGTTGCTCAAGGTGTTCTCTCCGCCTCAGGACCGGGTCATCTTCGATGTGGGGCATCAGTCCTATGCGTATAAGATATTGACGGGACGGAGAGAGCTGTTTCACGGGCTTCGGACGAGAGGCGGCATCGCCGGTTTTCCCAAGCGTTCAGAGAGCAAATATGATTTTTTCGACGTTGGTCATGCGGGGAATGCCATTAGCGTAGCAGCGGGGCTTGCCCAAGCGCGATGTTTTGACGGCGCTCAGCACAAGGTGATTGCCATCGTGGGCGACGGCTCGCTTACGTGCGGCGTATCCTACGAAGGATTGAATCAAGCCGGCGCCGCGGAGAAAGACCTCATCATTATCCTCAACGATAATGAGATGTCCATCTCGCCCAATGTGGGAGCGATTGCAGCGTACCTCAACCGCATCATGACTGGCCAATTGGTGACGCGCTTCAGGGAGGAGGTCAAGAACGTCCTCAAAAACATCCCGGGTCTCATGGGGCGTTCCATGTATTCTTGGGCGAAACAGTTCGAAGAGGCCCTCAAGGGCTTTGTGACGCCTGGCCGGCTTTTCGAGGACCTCGGATTCAATTACGTCGGCCCCATCGATGGTCACCAGATCAAGCATCTCGTTGATACGTTTCAGAACGTCAAACGCTTCAAAGAACCGGTGCTCATCCACACCGTCACCTGCAAAGGGAAGGGGTACTGTCAGGCAGAGCAAGACCCGAGCCGTTTCCACGGCGTCGGCCCCTTTGACCGAGCTTCCGGCGCCTTCGAGGTCGTGGACAGTCCGCCCACCTATACATCGGTCTTCGGCAAGACCATGGTGAAGCTCGGTTCCAGAGATCAGAAGATCGTTGCGATCACCGCGGCCATGGAATACGGTACCGGCCTGGCGGAATTTGCACGACTTTTCCCGAGGCGGTTCTTTGATGTAGGCATTGCGGAACAGCACGGCGTGGTCTTTGCCGGAGGGTTGGCCGCCGAGGGGTACAAACCCGTTGTCGCCATTTATTCCACCTTCATGCAAAGAGGCTATGATCACATCATTCATGACGTGTGCATGCAGGGGCATCCGGTGGTCTTTGCCATGGACAGGGCAGGTCTGGTGGGAGAAGACGGCCCCACGCATCATGGCGTATTCGATATGGCCTTTTGCCGGCACATCCCCAATCTTGTGATGATGGCCCCCTCGGACGAAAATGAGTTGGCGGATATGCTTTTCACCGCGATATCGCTCCGCCGGCCTTGCGTCATAAGATATCCGAGGGCGCATGGGCTCGGCGTGCAGTTGAAAAAAGAACCGGAGCTCCTCCCCTTGTGCGCGCAGTTGGTGAATGAAGGAGACGACATCGTCATCATCGCCATTGGCTCGATGGTGGAAGCAGCAAGACAGGCGTCTCTATTGCTCGCCCAAGAGGGTTTTTCAGTTGCGGTGGTGAACGCCCGATATATCAAACCCCTCGATAAGGAGCTTCTTTCGTCGGCGGCGGCCAAAACCGGCGTGGTGGTAACCGTCGAGGAGGGGATTCTTGCCGGAGGATTTGGCAGCGCCGTCTTGGAGCTGTTCCAAGACCAGGGCCTGGCTGACGTGAGAGTGAGTCGTCTCGGCATCCCGGACAAATTTATCGAACATGGAACCAGGGAAGAACTCCTCGAGGAACTCGGTCTCACGCCCTTAGGCATCGCTGATCAATGCAAGAAGATGATGGGTTCGGGCGCGGCCAGAAAGCATCTTCGCATCAATGTCGGCAGTTAGAAGAAACCACACAAAACTCATAGTCCGCTGATCCGCCTGGTTCGCGACGGGCGCGCATCGATGAAAGAGCTGACCTTCAGCAGACGCGGCGTATCCTATCTCAACCAAGAGCAAAAGCGTGGAATCTCGATCCCAAAATAGGGCTCCCCAAATACCCGCCGACAAGATGGTCCTGTTGTTCAAGGCTTCAAAGGCCATGGCAACGACCACAGACCTCGATGAATTGCTCCGCATTGTGGTGAGAGAAGTCCAGGGCGTACTCAATTGCGAAGGGGCAGGGGTGCTGCTCCACGATGAGGAAAGAGGCGACTTTTATTGGCGCACTGTTGAAGACAAAGAGAGTTTCCTGTCATCGGCGAGAGAGATCATCAGGGTACCAAAGGACAAGGGGGTCGCCGGTTGGGTGTTCCGAACCGGCGAACCGGCTTTGATCCACGACGCGAAAACCGATCCGAGGATCTACCGACCTGTCGAGACCAGGTCTGGCTTTGTGACCAGGAATATGGTCTGCGTTCCTCTCCAAGCTCGGGAAAAACGCCTCGGCGTTTTGTATGCCCTGAACAAGGAAGGCGACTTCACGCAGGAAGACGTGGAGATCATGTCCGCTCTCTCCGGGAACGTCGCCCTCGCCATTGAAAATGCAACGTATTACGAGCGGTTGGTGAGTTCTCACAAAGAACTCGAACGGTTGAACAAGGTGAAAACCAGGGTCCTCAATCACCTTTCGCACGAGTTGAAGACCCCCCTGGCCATAGTAGAAGCGTCTGTGCGCATCCTCGAGCGCAAAATCGAAACCCAGGGAGTTGACGCCTCAAATTTGCCTTTCCAGCGAATTTATCGAAATCTGGACAGGCTGAAAAACCTGGAAATGCAGGTGTCGGAAATCGTTGAGAACAGAGAATTACTGAGAAACGGAATCCCTCAAAAGCTCAACGAGTTTTTGCAAGACCTGATTGACATTGTCGGGGACCAGAACCCAAGCCTCTCTGAGCCGCTTCATGTGCTAAAAAATACCATAGAAGAGATGTTTCAATTGAATGAGGAGGTCGACGCGCCTGTCGCGAATGTCTCAGAAATCTTCGATCACCTCCACAAACAGGTTCAGTCAGACGCCTCGCGGCGAAATTTGCATATCGAGTTTTCGGTTGTGGAGCCAGCGACCCTCAAGATCGGCGCCCGGATGCTCACTTCAGTGTTGAGCGGGCTCGTCCGGAACGCCATCGAAAACACGCCTGATCACGGCAAAATAGTTGTGCGAGGAGAGAAATCCGACGAAGGGTATATCCTCACTGTACAAGATTACGGCGTGGGGATACCAGAGTCGGAACGGCCAAATATTTTCGAGGGATTTTATCCAACCAGGGAGACATACCTTTATAAATCGAGCGTACCATACGCCTTCAACGCTGGAGGAACCGGCACGGATCTCCTCAAAATAAAGGTGCTCGCTGAACGCTACGGATTCCAAATCCACGTGGATACGAAGAGATGCTCATGCATCCCCAAGGTCACGGATTTGTGTCCCGGCGACATCAACGCGTGCGAATGTTGCACTCGGACCGAAGATTGTTACCGCAACGGAGGGTCAGTGTTCAAGCTCGTCTTTCCCGTCCATCTTGTGGAAAACCAAAGCGTCCCGGAAACGCAATAGGGCTTTCACTCGTTCAACAATTCTTTGATGTTGCCCAGCAATTCTGAAATGTGAATGGGCTTCTGAAATACCCGGTTTGCCCCAAAATGCTCGGCCAATTTCAGATACGTGGTCGGCCCAACCTTAGCTCCCCCTGACATGGCAATGATCTTTACATCCGGCGAGGTTTTCCTCACTTCCTGTATCGTCTCGAGGCCTTCCTTCTCCGGCATGATGATGTCGGTGATGATGAGGTCAACCTTGTGTTCGCTGAACAGCTTCACCCCAATATTGCCGTCAGCGGCTTCCAGGACGTCATAGCCCGAGTCTTCCAACACGGTCTTTAACATCTCTCGCACGTAAAAATCGTCATCGATCACCAATATGGTTGCCATCTTCTATTTCTCCCCTTGAAACCGTCCGGCTTCATTACTTCAACGGTAGCGCGTCAGCCAATTCTTTGCTCTCAGGGTGAGACGCCGCCATTGGCAGCACGTATAAATAGTCCGCAATAGGTTCCCGTATGAACCTCAGGTCTTCGTGGGTTATCTCCACGGGGACCGCCTGTCGCCTCTCTTCGTCGGACAATATCAAATGTCCGCTCTCTGTTGGCAAGATAATTCTATCGGAGACTTGCATTTTCGCCCGCACTCTTTCTGGGATGCCAAATCCGTATCCGAGGTGCCCTGATCCGGCAACGACCGCAAATACGGGGTTCTTCCCCTTAAGCGATTCCAGCGTCCGAACGATAGTCTGAGCCATGACGCTATCCCGAAGCAACTGCCCTCGGATTACGCCATCCAAGGACTTGCCCTGAAATGCCTTGTGCACGCGCAGCTTGAGCCGCAACAGCTTATCATAGAGAGGATTCGGCGTCAGCAAGGCCTCTTCGGGTAAATCTTTCAGCTCCTTTTTCGAGAGATCTCCCTGTTGACCTCGAACGACTTTTCTCACGAGGTCATTTGAGACATTCAGACCTACCACTTGAATGCCATTGCGTCGTGCGAACAGAAGCAAAGATTCATAGTCAGAAAGATTCGTCCACTTCTCGCTTCCCAGTTGCTCGCCGAGCCTTGCCAAGCTGTCATGACCGGCCAACCATCTGTCCAAAACCTCCTGCTGGCCTGCATTAAACATCTCCATCCCTAAATAGAGGCTGGGCCTCCTCTGAAAGAGACCTCGGATCACCGCGAGCTGGAAGTTATGATGACGCTGAATGGTATGCAACTCGCCCAAATACACGATTGACACAGTTTCCAGATCGTCCAGCATCGCGTCGAACGAGATGGGCTCTCCTGCGTACACGTCAACGATGATCGAGGGGCAAGAAGATTCTTCCATGATGTCGCAGTATCCCAATAGCGTCGAATAAGCCAAGAAGACGGAAACCATGGCCGCCAGCAAAGGAAACCACACCAAACGAGCCATGGCTACATTCTTCCGAAGCTGTATCGTATCTCGAAATCGGTGAATCTCTCCTCCATTGGCTCGTCCCACACGGTCACTTTGCTCACGCTCCCGTAGGGCGGCCCCTGGTGGAACCATTGAATCATGGCCTGAACCGCGCCCTGCTCGCCCTCGATCACCGACTCTACATTTCCGTCCGGCAAGTTTCGAACCCAACCCTTTATTCCCAGCCTCCTCGCCTCATCTCGGGCGTAAGCCCTAAAACAGACCCCCTGTACGCGGCCCGATATGATGACTCGTCGTCGAATCAGCGTGCTCATCTGCCGCCTCCACTGACAAAAGGAATGCTCAGGCTCATCCGTCTCTCCGTCACAATTGTAAGATAAAGCCGTTCCTGTGTCACCTGTATAGTTTTTTCAACAGGCGTCCCAGGATAGGTCCGTTTTTATTGCTGTAAGTCACATACCGGTTTTCAGAGGGAAGCACGAATTCGATCACGATGTCGTGATTTCGAGCCCGCTACCCTGTGGTTTCCTGGCCTTTCCTCCACGTGATTTCTCGCGCGTGACGCTGTGTCATTTCGAGCGTAGCGAGAAATCTTGGTCTGAAAACCGAGATTTCTTCGTCGCCGTTTCTCACTTCGTTCAACCCCGGCCCCCTCGAAATCACAGGGCAGTACTCGCCAGGTTGCCGTCGCGTTTTTTAAGAATGCCCATGAACGCCCTGCCGAGGCGTCATTCAGAGGGAAAGCATCCGTATAGAGGTAATGGCGCCTCCTGTCAATCGAGCAGGGAGGGCGCCGTCGAAGTCTCAGTTCCGTTCAAGTATCCCTATGCATTCCCAGTGTGTATCAATTTCAGGAATTCGTCTTCCGAAATGATCTTGACGCCCAATTCCATTGCTCGATCCCTTTTGGAACCGGGATCCTCTCCTACGACAACATAATCAGTGCGTTTTGAAACCGTACCGACGACCTTGCCGCCGGCTTTCTCGACCAGCGCCTTGGCTTCGCTTCGGGGCATCGAAAGAGCGCCCGTAAACACGAATGTCTTGTTCGCAAGCGGCAGTTCAGACGGAGAAGCAACCGATGCCGGCCTTTTGACGGGCGCTACGCCAGCCTCGAGGAGCTTCTCTATCATGAGACGGTTGTGAGGCTCGGCGAAAAAGGTCTCGAGACTGTTCGCTACCTCAGGCCCAATGCCGTGAATCTGCTGTACAGTTTGGGCGTCTGCATCCATGACCCCCTGAATGGAGTGCAGGTTTTCCACAAGGGTGCGGGCCACAAATTCACCGACCAGAGGAATCCCCAAGGCGTACAAAAAGCGCTCCGCCGATGCTTCCTTGGATCGCTCGATGGCGGCGATGAGTTTGGAAGCGGATTTCTCGCCCATCCGAGGGAGTGTCAATAGATCCTCCTTCTTCAACGCGTAGAGGTCCGCCGGACTTTTTACCAGCCCTCGAGTGACGAGTTCATCCACCAGTCGATCGCCCAGTCCTTCTATATCCATGGCGTTGCGCGACGCAAAGTGTTTGATGGTTTCTTTCAGGCGCGCAGGACAGGAGACGTTCAAGCAACGTTTGACCGCCTGTCCCTCCAGCCGTACAGCTCGGGACTGACAGACCGGGCAGGTATCCGGTATGCGGTAGGGCTTGCTGTCCGGAGACCGGTATTCCGGCAATACCCTCACGACTTCAGGTATGACGTCGCCGGCTCTTTGAATGAGAACCGTGTCTCCCTCGCGAATATCCTTCCTGTCGATCTCGTCCTGGTTGTGAAGCGTGGCGCGACTGACCGTCACGCCCCCAACTTGAACTGGCTCCATCACCGCCACGGGCGTGAGACTGCCGGTCCGGCCTACGCCAACATCGATGCGCGTGATGCGAGTCACTGCCTGGATGGGCTGAAATTTGTACGCAACCGCCCAGCGAGGCGAACGAGTCTTGAATCCCAGTTGCTGCTGGTAGTTCAGGGAATCTACTTTGACCACCGCGCCGTCGATCTCGTAGGGGAGATGGGGGCGGACCGTTTCAAGCTGGCGATAATGCGCCAGAACTTCGGCGACCCCATGGCAACGTTTCGCGTGACGCAAGTTCACCGGCAGGCCCATGGCAGAAAGAAACTTGAGCAAGTCCCAGTGGCTTTCCGGTAACGCCGACTCTATGCGACCCGTACTGTGGGCCAGGAATTGCAAGCGTCGAGACGCGGTTACCTTGGGATCGAGCTGCCGCAACGACCCTGCCGCCGCATTTCGTGGATTGGCGAAGGCCGGCAGACCCAGCTCATCTCTCTCTTGGTTCAAGGCGTCAAAGTGAGACCGCTCCATGAATATCTCCCCGCGCGCCTCCACCAAAGAGATCGTAGCCCCTTCCCCCACAAGCCTCAATGGGATGCTCTTGATCGTCCTGACGTTGGCCGTCACGTCCTCTCCCACAAAGCCGTCGCCCCTGGTGGCAGCCGAGATCAAGATTCCGCGCTGATAAGTCAATTCAATGGCCACGCCGTCCAGCTTGGGCTCCACCACGTACCAAAGCTGATCAGCCATACCAAGGGTCTTGCGGGTCCTTTGATCAAAATCGATGAGTTCCTCTTCAGAAAACACGTTTGAAATGGAGAGCATTGGAATGGCATGGGGAAGCGCGCCGAATTGGACTAAAGGCTCGCCTCCGACACGCTGCGTCGGCGAATCAGGGGTGATCAAGTGGGGATAACGTCTCTCGAGCTCCTCCAACCGCCGGTAGAGCTGATCGTACTCGGCATCCGTTATCTCTGGCTGATCCAGAACGTAATAGAGATAATCGTGGCGCCGTATCTGCGCCCGCAACTCATCCAGTTGATACGCGATCTCGTTGGGCGTTTGAACGGGCTGGTCGTGTGTTTCGAACATGCTCTGGCATTAAAACCCAGAATAAAACTAGAGCTGGCGGCTGATTGTGTTTAGAGCCATTCTCGAACATAATCGCGAAGCGCGTTGTTGTCCCGCTGCAGGTCATTCCCTTCATTGTGGGAATGCACGGTCAGTCTCTCGGATGCCGGAGCGAGTCCGGCATGACATAACAGACGCCGTAACGCTACTCTTTGATTGTGTCTTCGCCGTGACGCCGCCTTTGATGGCCACCGTATTCACGCCGCGGCGCGCCTCATTGCGCCAGATGTTTCGAGTAATGGCATAATGGCGCAGACAACGTGATCGCTCATCTGCGCCATGATTCACCATTTGTGAGGCGAATGAGATAAAAAAGGCTTGAAGCCCCACTCGCCCCGTTTTCAACAGTTGCCTATTCCTTTTTTGCGCCTCCGAAGGAAGCCTTGAACACCGACCTGATTTCTTTGCCCTTTTCATCCTTGAACAGGGCCATGCCGTTGGTGACGCCTATGGGAAAAGAAAAATCGGATATGTCTTTCCACCATTTACTCACCAAGGCCGCTGCCGTAGTTTTCTTTTCCGCTATCTTGGCTGCGTGTTCCGCGCCCACCATAAGACTGACCAACGTAGGAAACGCCTCGTTGATCGCGACGACCCTGACCTGATTGGTCTTGCCGCCTGGTATCCAAGAATGCTCGTAAGCAGTCACCGTATTGACATCAAACCCCTCGAAATCAGTGGTGAATGAAAGTTCTTCCAACATGAGCGGTTCTTTATTGGGATTCTTGATGTTGAGTATGTAAGCCAGACTCAGCGTACTGCTGTACCCGTATGTCTCTTCCTTCCCGGGTTCTTTCTCATTCTTGTACCCAATACGAGGCTTCACGTAAAATGGTTGAATACTCGCCACCTCAACCCTTTCCAGTGTGATAATTGGTGGTTCCACGGCCAGCGCCGGTAGTACACAAAAACCGACTACCACAACCATCACCGCGGAGATCGTAAGCGCCTTCCTCATGTTTCCTCCTTTACCCTTGAAAGGTCAGGTTAACCAACGTTTGCGTCTCTTATAGTGCTTCACATCGCGGAAGCTCTTCCTGCCGCCCACATCGGTCAAGCCGAGATAGAAATCGCGGATGTCAGGGTTTTCCTTTAATTTCTCTGACGGCCCGTCCATAACAATCCGGCCGTTTTCCATGACGTAGGCGTAAGGCGCGACCGTCAATGCCAGCTTCACATTCTGTTCAACCAGGAGTATAGGAATTTTTTCTTGTTGGTTGAGGCGTTGAATGATCTCGAAGATCTCCTTGATGAGGAGAGGGGCCAACCCCATGGACGGCTCATCCAGCAACATCAGCTTCGGTTGCGCCATCATCGCGCGGCCGATGACGCACATCTGCTGCTCGCCGCCGCTGACAAAGCCAGCCATGACGTTTCTCCGCTCCTTCAAACGGGGAAAGTAGTGATAGACCATGTCCAGCCGCTCTTTCAACCCCGTAGGCCTGAGATGTCCCCCCACAACGAGGTTCTCTTCTACCGTGAGGTGCTCGAATACTCGACGACCTTCTATGATCTGGAAGATGCCCTTCTTGGAGATGTCCTCCGCTGGCAGCTTGTGGATTTGTTCGCCCAGGAACTCGATGCTGCCGTCAGTCACTTCTCCATCCTCGTGATTGAGGAGGCCGGACACCGCTTTCAGGGTCGTACTTTTCCCTGCTCCGTTCGCTCCAAGCAGCGCCACGATGCCGCCTGCCGGAACCTCTATCGACACGCCCTTAAGTACCAGGATGACCTCGTGGTACCTCACCTCAATGTTGTTGATCTTCAAGATGCTACTATTCTCAGCCACAACCTTCTCCCTTATCTGAAGCCCAGCCCCGAAACCGTCTCTTTCGAGGCGTCAGCTCTGGAAGGATCTTTGCCACCATCGTTACCAGCCGAGCCAGCTCTCCCACTTGTCGGGGAATTTCTCTTTCATGTTGATCTTCTCAAACAACACTATTTTGCCATCTTTTATGGTGTACAGCGAAGCCACCGGCGTGGGGCGATGATCTGTGGGGGTGATGGTATACGGGCCTACTCCAAGTGCGTTCTTGGTGTCGAACGGATACCAATCCTTCAATGACTCCAACGCGGCTTTGATGGAGGGACCATCAAGCTTGCCCTTCTTGTCCGCTCCCGCAAGTCCTGCAACAGCCAGCGACACTTTTGTCCAGCCTTGGACTGTGCGCACATCGCGCTTTTCCATGGGGATGCCGGGGTTCAACTTCTGGGCGTATTCGCGTACCTTGTCCATCATGGGTACGTCCATATCTAAAAATGCGCAGGAGGCGGCCCCGATCACGCCTTCACCGGCCTCTTGGGTCATCCTCAACAAGTTATGATCAAATCCCCAATTGTTGATGATGTGATCAGCATCCAGTTTCAGCGCGTAGGCGTCCTTCACCGCAGTGGCGACAGACATGGTGGTGTTGCCGTGCCAGATCACGGTTGCGCCTTCTCCTTTGGCCGCGAGCACCTGGCTCTTTGCATCGAGGGCAGTCAAAGCCACATCCTGATCTTTTCCCACTTCGATTCCCAACAGAGCGGCCTGATCCTTGATTGCCTTTATCGGCGCGCTGCAATAAGGCGACGCAAACATGTAGAAGCAGACCAGCTTCGGTTTCTTGCCCTCGTCGCGGGCTTTCTTCCACTTGTCGGATTTCAGCCATACCTTTTCGTACCACGCGGTGAGCGCCGCTCGGGCGTTTGTCGAGTAATCCGTACTATAGATGAAATTGTAAGGCGTTTTTTTAGGGTCGCACAAGTGACCAGACAGCGAATCGGAGATGGTCACCATCTTGTCTTTGTTGACCGTTGGAGACAGGGCCTCTGTATCGCCTGTTCCCCACTGGAGCAGGAGTTGAATTTTGTCCTGATCACGGAACCGCTTGTAAATGGTGATCGCCTCCGGCACGCGGTACCCGTAATCATACAGGAACAGCTTTATCTTCTTGCCGTTGACGCCCCCATGTTCATTTACATACGCCACGCACTCCCGAACTCCCAAGGCGGCATCTTTTCCAACGTCTGAAGTGCCGCCAGTCAGATCATTTATTGAACCGACCTTGATTTCTTCTGCGGCTATTGCCAGTCCTGCGACCAGCGTCAAAGCCACCACCGTAAGCAACAACCTTCTCGTCATCTGAACCTCCAGTCTGTTGTTTTGATATGCACTCAACGGTTTCAAAAAGAGGCCTCTCTTCTTAACTCTTATCGCACCTCCCTCCTGTTTTTCTTATCCGCCTTTATCCCAAGGCGTCGTTACTTGCCAGTGTAAGAGAAAGGCCACAGGTTAAAGTAGTTCTTGAGTTGCCAATATCGGTAGCTCAAACCATTGGGCTCGTAGATCAAGAAGAAAATGATTGCCAATCCAAACGCCGATTCCTTAAAGAAGATGATCTTTGTGGTAACCCACCCAAGCTCGGGATAAGAGGCCATGAGCATGTCGCTGAGTCCAAGTACGCCAATTTCGAGGATCTTGAACACCATCACGACAAAAATTGAACCAAACACCAATCCCTGGATGCTGCCAACTCCTCCTATGAGGATGATGCCTACCCACAAGAGTGAGAAAAACCATTCGTAATGCTCAGGGCTTACAAAAAATAGGGCGCTGATGTAAAACGCGCCGGCAATCCCAGCAAAAAAACCCGCGGTAAAGAACGCCAGCAATTTGTAGGTGACGATGTTGACGCCCATGGTCTCGGCCGCGATGTCGTTGTCTCTGATAGCGATCCACGCCCTGCCGATCTTCGAGCGCAACAAGTTCCCCATCGCCAACAGACAGAGAAGCACGAGTATCACTGAGAAATAGTATATCTTTTCGTCAGAATCGATGACCCACGGACCTATCTTCACGGTTCCGGGAGGCAAAGAAAACGACTGTCCTCGACCTCCTATTTGGCTGACGTACTGTGTAATAACCAAGGGGACGGTGATCCATTGGGCGGCCATGGTAGTCATGATTAAATAAAATCCCTTGACGCGTGCAGAAGGCAAACCAAAGAGAACCGACCAAATTGCCGCCAAAAAAGCGGCGCATACAATGCTAATGGGGTAGGCCAAGCCGTAATCCACTATCCACTGAGGCCAGGGGACGAAAAGAATCATCATGGCGCTCGTATACCCGCCCACGGCCACGAACGCTGCGTGTCCGAGGGTGATCTGACCGCAATACCCAATCAAAAGCTGCACGCCAAGCGCGGCAAGGATGTAGTAATTGATGGTATAGGCCACGCTCAGCCATTGACTCTCCACCAGATAAGGCAGGAAAGCCAGTACCACGACCATGAAGATCATCTTCCCTTTTATGAAGGGCGTTCGCCACCACTTTTGGTCGTCTTCGTAAGTCTCAAAATACGTACCGCACGGCAAATAACTCATGGCCTAGACCCTTTCTATGCGCTCCCAACCCCACAAGCCATACGGCTTGAAAAGCAGGAAGATTACCATGAAAATAAATGGCGCAATCTCTTTGATACCGCCGGGAAAGTAATAGTCCAGGTACCCCCCTGTAAGGTTTTGGAGAATACCGATAGTGATTCCACCCACTATCGCGCCCGGCACAGAGTTCAGACCCCCGAATACCACAACGGGCAATACCAAGAGTCCCAACATGCTGACCGAATAGTTGAGGCCGTTGATATTGCCCAACAGAGTGCCTCCCACGCCTGCGGCCATAAAGGCTATAGCCCATGCAAGCGCATACACGAATTTGGCGCTCACTCCGAGCGAGAGCGCCGCCATCTCATCGTCAGCGCATGCCTGCATGGAAAGGCCCCATCGTGTGAACTTAAAGAAACTGACGAAAATGACCATCAGAATCATCGCCGCGACAAAGCTCCAAAAATACACCTCTCCCACAGCTATTCCCGCGACGACAATGGGTTCAATAGAAAAGACGCGGGGCGCAAAAACCTGCGTATCGGTGTCCCAGATAATGAATACCATCCCTTTGAAAAAGAAAGACAAGCCGACGGTGACCATGATGACAGCCAAAATAGGCTCTCCAATCATCTTCCTTAAGAAAAGACGTTCCGTGACTAAGCCGAGTATCAGGCCGACAAAAATCGTGCCCAGCAGAGCGAAAAAGAAGGCGTAGCCCAATGGCATGAACGTGACAAACCTCTGGTAAAACGCCAGGCACACATATCCCCCGATCATGGTGAGCTCGCCCATGGCCAGGTTCAATACCCCGGAACACTTGTAAATAAGCACCCATCCGAGCGCCACCAGGGCAAAGATGGACCCGAGCATCACGCCTGTCACGACGAGCTGAACAAAGAGTTCCATTACTTTTTCCCTCCATCTCGCACTGTCTGCAACCGAATGTCCGTCTTTATCTGCACCACGCGGCCATCTTCATACGTAATGTTCGTGTCCATGTGCATCATCTCTTTGTCGCTGTACAAGGCGTCTATGATGTCCTTGTACCGGTTTTCTACAAATGCCCGTCGTATCTTTCGGGTCCTGGTCAATTCGTCGTCGTCTGCATCGAACTCCTTATAGAGGTTCGCGAATCGCCTGATCCTTGCACTCTCTGGAAGGGTCCTGTTGACCTGTCTGATGGGGTCTTCAACGAGGTCGTATATCTGCGGCAACTGGGAGAGTTCTGGATAGCTGGTGTAGTTGATTCCGTGGTCCTCGGCCCATTTCCCCACCGTATTGTAATCAATGCAGATGATCGCGGTAACGTACGGTCGCTGATGCCCGATCACCAATGCATCCTTAAGATACGGACTAAACTTCAGCCGCGCCTCGAGGAACTGCGGTGAAAACTTTCGTCCGTCGCTGAGGATCATAATGTCCTTGGATCGGTCAAACACCACCAAGTGGCCGTCCTCATCGATGAAACCGGTGTCCCCTGAATGAAGCCAGCCGTCCTTGAGGGTTTTGGCCGTTTCCTCCGGCATCTTGTAATACCCCACAAAAACCGAGGGACTTCTTGAAAGGATCTCGTCGTTTTCTCCTATACGCACCTCAGTTTCAGGAATGGGCGTACCCACCGTATCGAACTTGATGTCCCCATCCCTGTGCACCACAGAAATGCCCGCAATCTCGGTCTGTCCATAGATCTGCTTGAGGTTCACGCCGATGGCATGAAAGAAACGGAAATGATCAGGCCCCATGGCCGCGCCGCCAGTGTATGCATGCCGTACCCTGCTGAGGCCAAGATGATCTCGGATTTTGGCAAACAGCGCTATGTCCGCCAAGAAGCCCAGCACTTTCCATAATACTGGAATCGGCTTTTTCTCGAATTTGAGATCCGCTATGTGATAGCCGATCTTCATGCCGATTTCGTACACCTTGCGCTTGAGCCACGTGGCGTCCAGGTACTTCACCTGCACCGTCCTGGTGAACTGTTCGTAAAGCCTCGGCGGTGCAAACATCACGTGGGGGCCGATTTCCCGCACATTCTGCTGAGCAGTTTCCGGTTCCTCCGGAAAATTCAGCGTGTATCCCACCTGCAACCCGCAAGAGATGGACATCATCTGCTCCCCAATCCACGCGAAGGGGAGATACGACACAAAGTCGTCGTCCGGCGTGCAGGGATCGACCCGCATAAGGTTTCTGCCCATGGTGAGCATGTTGTAGTGAGTCAGGAGCGCGCCTTTGGGTTTGGCGGTAGTCCCCGAGGTATAAAACAAGAGGCAGACATCGTCGCCTTTACCCTTTTCCACAAGGCGATCGAACAATCCTGGATCCTCGGCATCCTTTTCCCGACCAATCCGCATCACCTCTTCGAGACTCATAAGCATCGGGTCGTCGTAATGCCTCAGCCCCTTGGGATCATCCCAAATGATCTTTTGAAGTTTCGGGCACCTGTCGCGGATAGCGAGCGCCTTGTCCACCTCTTCTTGACCTTCCGCGATGTAGAACTTGGAATCCGAATGATCAACGATGTATTGGACTTCATCCATGAGGCAATCTTGAAAGAGCCACACCCCCACGCCGCCCGCGCACATGGCCGCCATCTCGGTCCATAACGCCTGCGGTCTGTTATCTCCAATCATGATGACCTTGTCTCCCGGTTCGAGCCCGAGACTGACCAGACCGAGGGTGATGTATTTTACATTTTCAAGATACTGCTGCCAGGTCACAGGACGCCAAATGCCATACTCCTTCTCCCGCATGGCGACCTTTTTTGCGCCGAACTTCCGGCACTGCTGCACCAGCAGCTTGGGCAAGGTCAGGTCCTTTGAAATGACTATCTCCCCGGCAGTACTCGTCTCAGCGGCGGCTAACATAGAGATCCTCCACCTCACCCAGATAGGCTTTTATCACTTCAGGATTCTCCTGGACCTCTGTTGGGGTCCCGTCGGCGATCTTTACGCCAAAATTCAGCGCCATCACTCGATCTGAAAGATCCATGACCACTCCCATATCATGCTCCACCAGTACGCAGGTAACTTGCCAGCGCTTCTCTTCGTTGATGTCGAGAATGAACCTCGCCATGTCTTCCACTTCTTCCAGATTCAAACCAGCGAGGGGCTCATCGAGGAGAATGACCTCGGGTTGCAAGGCCAGCGCTCGCGCGAGCTCTATCCTCTTCTGCATACCGTACGGGAGCATCCCCGTCACTTCATTGCGGATGGCTTCTATCTCAAGCAAGTCTATGATCTCTTCCTCGATGAATTTTCGGGCTTCGACTTCTTCTCTCGCGGTCTTGCCCCAATATATCGAGGAACTCAGGAGTCCTGATTTGAGGTGAAGGTGGCGGCCCAACCGGATGTTGTCGAGAACCGTCATACCCCCGAATAGCTCTATTTTCTGAAATGTCCTCGAAATGCCCAAGGCGGCCCGTCGGTGAGGAGACATCCTCGTGATCTCCGTACCTTTGAAATACAGACTCCCTTTCTGCGGATGGTACAACCCATTGATGCAATTCATCATGCAGGTCTTGCCCGCGCCATTCGGGCCAATGATGGAGAAAATCTCTCCTTTCATCACCTGAAAACTCACGTTGGTAAGCGCAGCCACCCCATGGAAGGAGAGAAAGACGTTTTTTGCCTCTAATATAACTTCCGACATTCAGCATCCCCTTTTGCCCGAGCTACTGCCGAAGCTGGCACGTCTGACCTTTTGGTTCCGGTTGTTTGTAGATTGTTACTCTCTTAGGGAAAATGTAGGAGCCTTCCTCGAGTTATTTACCCCGGGCGCCCTTTGTACGGATTTGTACCGCCTATCATATCGAACAGCGTGATACTCGTCAAGCTCTAATTTTCAACGAGCGCCTCAATAAGGCAGGCATGCGAAACTTCAGTTGAAAAATGACGCGAAAGCATGTTATGAGCATGACTGCAGGGATGCGCAAAAAGAGCGCCTCAGATCGGCGAGCGGCCTAACCTCTCTGGCTCTAAGCCAACGAACAGGTGTTGAACGCAGTTTTTCGCGGAGAGCTAATATCGCCGCGATGGATATGCGCCCGCTGAACTTGCGGAGCGCGCTCGCCGTTTGGATAAGTCTTGAGAGATGCGTCATATCAGCCACCGTGATTTTAAGAAGGGATATGGCCGCGGCCGACGCCGCACGGCAGACAAAGATGCCATGCGGCTTCGCAACATGGGGCGCGCAAGAGCAACGCGGTGAAGAGGGCGCCGTAACAGGTCGCTCAATGGGGGACAGGCAGCGCGATTCAGCGCTGAGCATGACCGAGGGAAAGGAATGCGCCATGGGAGATGAACAGAGCCTCTTAAAAGAGTTCAAGGACGGCGTTTTGGTGCTCACCATCAACCGTCCTGACGCCCTAAACTGTTTCAACATGCCTTTGCTGGGTTTGTTTGGCGAGGCTTTGAGGGAGATCGCTTTTGACCGGAAGGTCCGCGTCGTAGTGATCACAGGATCCACCGCCGGCAAAAATGCGTTCAGCACAGGCGCAGACCTCAAAGAGCGCGCAGGCATGACGCCGGACCAGGTACGCCTCTATATTCAAACCATACGCAACGTCTTTACCATGGTAGAAGAGCTGCCTCAGCCGGTCGTCGCTGCCGTGAACGGCTACGCGTTTGGCGGGGGACTGGAACTGGCTCTTGCCTGCGACATACGTCTGGCGTCGTCCACGGCTATTGTCGGATTGACGGAGACAAGCCTGGCCATTATCCCGGGCGCGGGCGGAACCCAGAGGCTTCCACGCGTAGTGGGGCTTGCCCGCGCAAAAGAGATGATACTCAGAGCTCGTCGCATCTCCGCGCAAGAGGGACTCCAATATGGATTGTTTCTTGAAGTTGTCGAACCGGAACGTTTGCTCCAAAGAAGCCTCGAAATCGCCGCAGAAATTGCGGCAAATGGCCCCGTCGCCTTGGCGCAGGCCAAGTTTGCCCTGAACAAAGGTTTTGAGGTAAGTTTGCCCGTGGGCCTTGCCATCGAATCCAACGCCTATGCAGTCACCATTCCCACGAGGGACAGAATAGAGGGTCTCACCGCGTTCAAAGAAAAAAGAAAACCAGTTTATACTGGTGAGTAACACCGAGGAGGAATCCCTATATGGCGCCGAAAGAACTAAGCTATCCCAAGAAAGTCCAGATCAACGACATCACCGTGAGGGACGGTTTCCAACACGAAGAGATTTGGATACCTACCGATGCGAAGCTCTTTTACCTCGAGGAACTAATCTTATGCGGTATTAAACACCTCGAGGTCACCAATCTCGGCAATCCCACCCTCATGCCGCAGTTCAAAGACGCCGATGAACTCTTCAAACGATTACGCAACTCCAAGAAACTCTCCCGTGCGGGAATCAATTGGGACGACATCACGCTCACTGCGATAACCATCAGAGAAAAGGCCGTGGACAGAGCCATTCAGGCCAAGAAGGAAGGGTGGGGCCCTGACCGAATCCTCATGATGGTATCCACCGACGAAGAGCACCATTTCGCGAATTCAGGGACAACGTTGCCCAACTACTGGGAAGAGGCGGCGCGTTGTATCGAAAAGGCCAACGCGGTAGGGATAAAGGTGAACGGCACCGTATCCACCATATGGGGATCCCCAATCTCCGGGCCGACTCGCCTTGAGGAGGCCGTCGAGTTTGCCCAAAAGTGGCTCCAAATAGGCGCGTCGGATATCGAACATGCCGACCATGATGGCAGCGCGCCGCCCAACCAGGTGTATAAGTATTTTTCTATGGTGCTCGACGCCATGCCGGACAAGAAGCTTCACATCGCTCACTTCCATGTCACGCGCGGGTGGGGGACCGCCAACTGTCTCGCCGCGCTCCAGGCCGGTATCGAGATCTTCGAGGGTACCCTCGGCGGCCTTGGCGGGCAGCCGGCAAATTTCCTCGACCGTGTGCCCGTTGGCGGCACAGGGGCCTATTATTATAGGGACCCCAATGTCGTCGGCCTGCAGAGCATAGAGGACATGGTGGTCATGATGGACGAAATGGGCATCGACACCGGCATCGACGTCGATCGCCTCCTGGACCTCGGCACCATGATGGAAAAGACCATTGGGAGACGGCTGAGGTCTGAATCGATCCTGAACAGGAGAATACCCAAGCAGCCGCGCGAGGAATTTAAACGCAAAGGCCTTGCGGAACTCAAGCAAAAACTCGGAGAGAAGCCTGGGCAAAAATATCCAGCGAGCTGGATCACGGAATAAAAAACTTTGAGCAACCCTCAGGTTTGCAAACGTTTTATTTGATAGGGAAGGAGAAGACACATGGAGCCTCTTTGGAGACCTTCGGCAGATCGGGTGCAGAATGCCAATATCACGCGCTTCATCGATGTGGTGAACGAGAAATACGTATTGCATCTCAGTGACTACGAATCGCTCTATCAATGGTCGATCTCTCACCGAGAGGATTTCTGGGCGTCGATGTGGGACTTCGGCGGTGTGATCCACTCCCAGCCCTACAAAGAGGTTCTCCAAGATTCTCCCACCATGATAGGGGCGAAATGGTTTATCGACGCGCGCCTCAATTTCGCCGAAAATCTCCTACGCTTTCGAGATGACCGGGAAGCGCTGGTGTTCAAGGGCGAAGGTCAACCGACCGTTCGGATGACGTACGCCCAATTGTATTCCGAGGTCGCGGGCATGGCCGCGTCCCTGCGCGAAGCCGGCGTACGCGTCGGGGACCGAGTCGCGGGCTATGTACCCAATATGATGGAAACGGTAGTCGCCATGCTCGCTGCTACCAGCATCGGCGCCATTTGGTCCTCCTGCTCTCCCGACTTTGGCATAAAGGGCGTCCTCGACAGGTTCGGACAGATAGAACCCAAGATTCTCTTCACCGCGGACGGGTACTTCTATAATGGGAAGACTCACGATTCCCTGGAACGTATCAGCGGCATTATCAAGGAACTCCCCAGCATCGAGCGTGTCGTGGTCATCCCCTATACCCGAAAAAGAGCCGACATCGCGCACGTTCCAAGGGCGGTTCACTACGAAGATTTCATATCGAAAGGCGTCCAAGACATTCAGTTCGAGCAACTTCCCTTCGATCATCCCGTGTATATCATGTATTCGTCAGGAACTACCGGCCTCCCGAAGTGCATGGTGCACGGCGCAGGCGGAACCCTCATCCAGCACCTCAAGGAACACATTCTCCATTGCGATCTCAAAAGAGAAGACAAGATCTACTATTTCACCACATGCGGCTGGATGATGTGGAACTGGCTCGTGAGCGCGCTCGCGGTGGGAGCGACCGTCCTACTCTATGACGGATCTCCGTTTTATCCGGACGCAGGCGCAATTTTCCAATTGGCCGAAGACGAAAAGATGACGATATTCGGCACCAGCGCACGATATATCGCGGCCGTGGAAAAAGCGGGCCTCAAGCCCAAGGAAAAATACGATCTCTCTCCCCTCAAGACAATGTGTTCCACAGGATCGCCGCTCTCAGAGGAGAGTTTCCGATTCGTGTACCGGGACGTGAAAGAAGACATAGACTTGGCGTCTATCTCCGGTGGCACCGACATCATATCCTGTTTCGCGCTGGGCTGTCCGATATTGCCCGTGTACGAAGGCGAGCTGCAGTGCAGGGGGCTTGGCATGAAAGTGGAGGCCTACGACCCTGAGGGGAAACCCGTCATAGGGCAACAGGGCGAGCTGGTATGCACCGCGACATTTCCTTCCCAACCAATCTATTTTTGGAATGACCCTGATTTCGCCAAATATAAGGCCGCGTACTTCGATGTGTACCCCAACGTCTGGCATCACGGCGATTTTATAGAGATCACTGAGCACGGGGGTGTCAAAATCTACGGCCGGTCGGATGCGACGCTCAATCCATCGGGCGTCCGGATCGGCACTGCTGAGATTTACCGGCAGGTGGAAGCCCTGGAAGAAGTGGCCGACAGTATCGTGGTGGGACAGAGCTGGGAAAACGATGTGCGCGTAATCCTCTTTGTGAAAACAGCCCCGGGTTACGTCCTCGATGACGCCCTGAAAAACAAAATCAAGAAGACCATCCGTGAGAATACTACCCCGCGGCATGTCCCCGCGCTCATTCTCCCCATCGCAGACATCCCTGTCACCTTGAATGGGAAAAAGGTGGAGCTCGCGGTGAGGAACGTGATCGAAGGAAAACCGGTCACCAACAGGGACGCGCTGCTCAATCCAGAGGCCCTGGAATTGTTTGCCAATATTCCCGAGTTGAAAGCCTGATCACACAGTTTTAGTCGCAGTCCGGAGCGGCGGCGAGATGACTTGCGCCGCTCCTCTTGTCTGAAAACAATGGTTGTTATGTAGCCATTCTCAGAACTTCTGTCGGAATGAGGTTCGGTTCGTCCAATTGGGCGCTTTTTTGTAAACCGTTGTGGCAACCAGGAGAGAAGCCCTCTTGTCATTTTACCTGAAAATACCGATCTGAAAAGAACTATGGCATTCTCAGTTAAAATGACAGAGAGCGAAGCGCCTGAAATACCTGCCGCCCGTCGAATTCGCGATCGATTCTCAAAACCTCTGTGAAAAGTCATCCCGCGATTGCTTCGTTATGCTCGCGATGACTCATCTATGGGCTTATTGTCATTGCGAGGCGCCCAGGTTGACTGGTAATCTCAGTACGCCTCGATCCACAGAGAGCGCTGCGGCCAATTCACGACTTGCTTCGAGAACCGCTACAATCATGCCGTTTGGTGGAGGCGCTTCACGCCGCCGGCGCCGGACAACTCGACCGGAACCCGCACGTTGGACAGCGAGCCCCCATCCATATCTCGTCGAAATAGTCCACGAAGGGTCTGGTCTCTTGCTCCCCCTCGAACAGAAAGCCCACCTCGAAATTCCGCTTGTCCGCAGATTTTGCCCCAATGCCCGCTCCCGTAAGATTGGCGCTGCCTACCAGGGCTGTGCGGCCGTCAACCACAAAGATTTTCGCGTGATTCCGCTCGCAAAAAAGGAACTCGACCCCCGCGCTGAGCATGCCCCCTTTATCCAGTTGTTCATAGCGTTCTCGAAATGGGCCCGAGGGCAGTTCCGAATGGATGATGCGAAAAGTCACCCCTTTGTGAACCATGGCGGCCATGAAATCAGGGAATGACACAAAGGTGTTGCCCAACAGCAACCGCGTAGCCTTTATGTTCGCGGTGGCTATCCAAATGAAATGCCTAGCCCGGGTCAAATGGGTTCGAGTGAAGCCTTCATAGATGCCGCGGTTCAAAAGCGTTTTCATTCGTCATTGACGTAGCTTTCGGCTCTGGCCCACGCTCCGCGTTGTTCAAGATCCTCGTCCAGTTTGAAGCCGGGTCTTGCAGCCGCAAGAATCGCGTCGCCCCCATCGTACAGGACGAGCTTCCAAAGTTGAACTAAACCGCGTGCCGCCATGGCCTTCATCACCGCCTCTATGGCTATGGATTCCTTCTCGGAAGAAGCCGCGTCAGCAGGATCGGTTACCAATCCCCGTGTCGCTACCCAGCCAGGTCGCGCGATGCGCCGCAGGATTTCAGCCTCGATTTCCTCGTTTGATGTTGCACTCATGTGTATTCGCTTTCCTCCACCACCATCGACAGGTCATATACTATTTTTTGCTCCGACATACAAAGGATTGACGTCGGCCATAGATGACACGCGTATCATGAATATTCGCCTAATCTCCGAGTCCGAATGCGGGAATATGTTCTTGACACCGAGGACGTCAAATAGTATGCTTCCTCACTGTACATTAGCAGACTGCGAGCCGAACGGCGCTTATAACATCAGAAGACCCCAAAGGCCCTGTCGTGCCACGCCCCTCATGAGGGACAGCGGGCATAATTCCATGTGGCGAGCCTCTTCACGGAGCATCGCAGTGGATGGGTGTATCTGATGATTTGACAAAACCGATCAAGAGGAAACATGGCTGGATTCACATTTCCCAAGGGCGGGATACATCCCGCAGAACATAAGGAGTTGACCGAACACCTGGCCATCGAGGAGATGGCAGCGCCAGACCAGGTGGTTATACCCCTTTCCATGCACTTTGGCGCGCCCGCAAAGCCCCTGGTGAAAAAGAAGCAAGAGGTTCAAGAAGGCGAGTTGATCGCTGCGGTCGAAAAGGCCCTTGGCGCTTCTATTCACAGCAGCGTTACCGGCGTCGTCAAAACGATCGAAGTGCACCCGCATCCCACGATGGTACGATGCGAAGCCATCGTCATCGAGAGGGACAAGTCTGCCTCGCCTAGGACCTATGAACCCGTGGACTGGGAAAAACTTACGAGAGAGCAATTGCTGGCCAAGGTGAAGGACGCGGGCATCGTAGGTTTGGGAGGCGCAGGGTTCCCAACCCATGTGAAGCTCTCGCCGCCGCCGTCAGCCAAGATCGACACCCTCATACTCAACGGGGCAGAATGCGAGCCGTACCTGACTACTGATCATCGCCTCATGCTGGAATACCCCGAAAAGATCGTCCAGGGAGCGCGAATCATACTCAAAATTTTGGGGATCAAGAACTGCGTGATTGGCATCGAGCTCAACAAAGCCGACGCCATCAACGCCATGAATAAGGCCGTACGTGAAGCCCCGAAAGATGATGACGCGTCCATCAAGGTGCAGGGACTTACCGTCAAGTATCCGCAAGGATCCGAGAAACAGCTCATCTTTTCACTGCTGCGTCGAGCCGTGCCGGGAGGCGGATTGCCCTTTGACGTGGGCGTGATCGTGCAAAACATTTCCACCACCTTGGCCATTTACGAAGCTGTTGCGTTCAATAAGCCCCTGTATGAGAAGGTGGTCACGTTTTCGGGCCGCGCCCTTGCAAGGCCGGCCAACCTGAAGGTGAAGGTGGGGACGCTGGTATCTGATGTGGTGAAATTTCTTGGCGGCGTGAAAGATCTCGTGAAGATCGTGGCAGGCGGTCCCATGATGGGGTTTGCAGTGTCATCTATGGATATCCCCATCGTGAAAACGACCTCGGGTATGCTCTTCCTGAACAGCTCAGAGACTGATTTGGACGAACAAGGGCCATGCATCCATTGCGGATGGTGCATGGAAGCTTGCCCCATGGGGCTCTCGCCGAAAGAAGTGGGCTTATACGTGGAAGCCGGCAAAGGGCATCTTACTGAAAAGTTTGGCATTTTTGATTGCTTTGAATGCGGATGCTGCGCCTATGTGTGCCCAGCAAAAAGGCCCCTTGTACAATACGCCAGAATGGCGAAAATCCTTGTCAAGAAACATGGCTAGCAACGTCGCATAGGACGAGGCTTGTGCGCAAGACTGGCCCGGGATTGGCTAGTTTGCAGGCAGCGGCCGTGCAGGAATTCTTCTTTTGTGAAAACACGGAGGATGGGACAATCGAAACGCTAGAAAAAACTGAGGCTGGTTTGAGAGATCAATGGTCCGTCTCTGTGTCTCCCCACATACGAAAGGGGAGAACCACGGCTGGGATCATGTGGACGGTTTCGGCTTCGCTGGTTCCAGTGATGCTGCTGTCCATTTATACGTTTGGTTTGAGGGGATTACTCATAACCCTGGTGAGTGTGGCGTCGTGCGTCGTTGTCGAAGCCCTTTCCCAGAAGGCGCTCGGTCGCCGGATCACGGTGGGGGACGGCAGCGCGGTACTCACAGGCATTCTCATGGCCTTTGTCATACCGCCCGGCGTGCCCTATTGGCTGCCAATTATAGGGGCCGTCGCGGCGATCTTTATCGACAAACAACTTATGGGAGGGCTCGGCTACAACGTCTGGAATCCTGCGTTGGTGGGCAGGGCCTTCATGATGGCCGCGTTCCCCGTTGCCATGACGTCCGCCTGGATTCCCCCAGTGGATTGGGCCAAGTCGTCGCTTGGCGTCTATTTGGCCGGCGGCTCAGTTGACGCCGTATCCACAGCCACGCCTTTGTATGTGTTGAAGCACTACGGCTTCGCCGCGCTCACACAACAGTTTGGGGGAATTCTTCAAATTTATGAAAAATTCTTCGTAGGCTTTATGCCAGGGTGCATCGGCGAGACGTCTGCCTTGCTCCTCTTGATCGGGGGACTGTTCCTCATGGCCAGGGGCATCATTACCTGGCATATACCGGTGTCCACGCTCGCCTCAGCAGGGGTGCTCGCTTGGATTTTCGGCGGGGAAACCTGGTTCAGCGGCGATCCGCTGCTCCACATTCTCTCCGGAGGCCTCATGCTCGGCGCGTTTTATATGTGCACCGATTATGTGACGTCGCCGACGCTCAAGTCCGCGCAGATCGTCTTCGGCTGCGGAGTGGGCGTCCTGACTATGCTTATCCGGCTCAAGGGTGGATATCCAGAGGGTGTGTGTTATGCCATATTGCTCATGAATTGTCTGACGCCGGCTCTTGACGAATGGTTTAAGCCCAAGAGATTTGCGCCCCCAAAACAAGCGCCTGTGGCGGCGACAAAATAGACCTTCATCCCGAAACTGAGAGGATTCTATGAAGGAAATTTTCAAAATAACGATAAGCTTGACGGTGGTGTGCTTGGTGGCTGCCATTATACTCGGCGTAGTGTACGCCAAAACGGAGCACGCCAGGAAAGAGAACGAGGAGCGGATAGAACAGCAGACTATCAGGGACCTCCTTGGGTTCAACGAGGGGTCCGGAAAAAAGGCGCCTGCTGATCTCAAAGTGTATGCCGTGTATCGCTACGTCCTGACCGACTCCAAAGGCCGCAACTCTCTCGGATATCTCCTGCCGGTCAAAGAGGGCGGGTATGTCCTGGCGGAAATCGATCTCGACGGCAAACCCGGCAAGACCTACAAAATAGAAGGCGACGCCGCGAAACTGGTAGATAGAAGCGCCAGAGACGCAGCAGTAAAGGCCGCGTTGCCTGCGGACATCAAAGCGGTGTACGCCCAGACCCTCTTCATCGCCAACCTTGGCGACAAACGGCTAGGGTATGTCATCCCCGGCGTGACCCAAGGCTTCAAGACCTTTATTAAGCTCATGGTCTCCCTCGACCCGAGTTTTACCGTGACGGGCATAGCCATTACCGAATCGGAAGAGGACCCGGGCCTGGGCGCCGAAATAGAACAAAACTACTTCAAAAACCAGTTTGCAGGTAAAACCCTGGACGTCCTTAAAGAACTGAAAGTAGTCAAGGAGCCTCTGCCGAGCGATTACCTGGCCGCCCTTGATCCCGCGATCGCGGCCAAACGAGGCTTGACCAAAGAACAGGTCAAGGAGATCAAGAAAAAGCATGTGAAGGATGACATTTACGCACTCACAGGGGCCACCATCTCTAGTCGGGCGGTGACCACGGGCGTAAAAGACACTGTGAGAAAATTCGTGTATCGTATTGGAATCCTCGACGACGCCATAAAGAAAGAAAATCTCCATGTGGCTTTCTAACGGAGGAAACAGGTGAACAGAAACGTAAGACTTGTTTGGAACGGTTTAATTCCGGAGAATCCCATATTCCGGTTGGCGCTGAGTCTTTGTCCAGCGGTCGCGGTAACAACCTCTGTGAAGAATGGTCTCCTGCTTGGACTCGCGGTGTTGTTTGTTCAAGTTTTCTCGAGCTGTACGGTGACGACCTTTAAGTCGTTCATTCATCCGAGGATCCGGATCCCTGCCTACGTGGTGGTGATTGCCTTGTGGGTTACCGTCATCGACATGATTCTCCCCGTGATATCCCCTGATGTGTACAAGCAGGTTGCCCTCTTCGTAAAACTGATCGTCGTTTTTGCGATCATTATTTCCCGGCTGGAATTGTTCGCGTCCAAAGAGCCGTTTGTCCCCTCATTTTTTGACGGCGTGGGCATGGGCCTTGGTTTCACCTTTGGCCTCTGCGTGACGGGCGCCATTCGAGAGTTTTTCGGCGCAGGGCAGTTGTTTGGCTACGACATCCTTGGTTTCAAGCCCCTTCTCATCATGATTTTGCCGGCAGGAGGGTTCTTCGTGATCGGATTCATCATGGCTACCTTCAACTGGCTCGAATACAAATTTACCGGAAAAATCCCCACGTCTGGAGGAGGCCACTAAGATGAAAAAGACATGCTGCTTGGTTTTTGCGCTCATTGTTGCGGCGGCGTTGTGGCTCGTCCCCCTGCCAGGAATAGCGGCCGAAACCGTAGGAACCGGTTCATTCAACAAAGACACCGGCATTGAGATCGTGTTTGGGGTTCCGGTGGACAAGTCTTGGGCTCAGGACCCCGCAAATTATTCCGTGTATGAAAAACCGGACCCGGACATTCGAATACCGGTGAAGAAGGTCGAACTCGACCCGAAAGGCGTCAGCGCAATCCTGCGATTTGATCAACCGCTGAATTTATCTGCCGAATACGTGGTGGACGCCCGAAACATCACCTCACAAGGAAAGGTGCTGGGCTCGAGACAATTCCTGGTGAAAAAAAGTCAGTCCCAGGTTCTCTTTACCCTCTTGCTCGGCGCGATGCTGATAAACAACTTCGTGTTTACCAAATACTTGGGCCTTTGCATCTTTTTTGGCGTGTCTCAAAAAAAGGAGACCGCAATAGGCATGGGCATCACCTTCACCACTGTTATGGTGCTCAGCGCTGTCATGTGTTGGGCGTTGTACAACTACGTATTGCAAGCGCTGCATCTAGATTTTCTCAAAGTCATCGTCTTTATCGGGACCGTGGCCATTTTCGTCCAGGCCGTGGACACGATCTTGAGAAAGGTAAACCCGTATCTTTTCAAGAAACTAGGCGTGTACCTTGTGCTCATCGTGACCAACTGCATTATCCTTGCGGTGCCTCTGATAAACGCCGACAGCAACCATGGGCCTTTTGAGAGTCTCGTCTACGGCCTTGGAGCTGGTCTGGGCTTTGCCTTGGCCCTTTTCCTCATGTCATGCGTACGGGAAAAGCTTGAACTGTGCCGCGTCCCTCCCACGTTTCGAGGGCTGCCGATAGCTTTCGTGGTGACAGGTCTTTTTGCCTTGGCCTTTCTCGGATTCTCTGGGCTCTCCATCTTTTAGGCCGCGAGGTCATGAGAGGCGACGATGAACGCCGTACGTCACAGTGCACACATCGAGGTGTTTTGAAATGGAAAACGCATGGACTATTGCAGTCTGGGGAATAATCTTTTTTGCCGCCTTTGGGTTGATATGCGGCATAGGTCTCGCCTTTATCGCAAGGCGTTTTGCCGTAAAAGTGGATCCGAAGATAGAGGCCGTTCGAGCCTGTCTTCCTGGAGCCAACTGCGGCGCATGCGGCTTCGCGGGCTGCGAATCGTATGCAGAAGCCGTGGTCACTGATCCCAACGTTCCTCCCAACAAGTGCGCCCCTGGCAAGCAGGCAGTGGCGGAAAAAGTGGCGGCCCTCACCGGAAAAGCGGCAGGGGCTACTACGCCCTTGATCTCCGTGCTCCGCTGTTCTCGAAATGAGGGCGGCGTGAAGCGCAAGCATGCGTACGTGGGCTTTGACACTTGTCAGGCCGCTTCCCTGGCGTTTGGGGGTCCGTACGAATGCAATTTCGCCTGCGTCGGATACGGCGATTGCGAGGCTGCGTGCCCATTTCATGCAATCCGCATGGTTGACAATATGCCGGTCATAGACCCGGAGGAATGCACTGGCTGCGGAGTCTGCGTGAATACCTGCCCGAAACAGGTGCTGCAACTCATACCCAAGAATGCGATATGCTATGTGCCCTGCAGCACGAAGGATTCCGGAAAAGCCGTGACTAACGTCTGCAAGGCGGGGTGCATTCACTGCTTGGCATGTACGAGAAAGGCCAAAGATGCAGTCAGCCTTGTAAACGATCGAATAGAAATAGACCACGAAAAACTGGACGAAGCCTCCGCGCAGGCCGCGGTCATGGCCTGCAATCGCCAGTTCATCTTCCGATTCAGGGATCCGGCTCGTCAGGCCGAGGCTGTGCGCGCAATCAAGGCTGAGCAGGCGGCAAAAAAAGCCCAGGCAGCTGCCAAAAAGGCTGCCGAAGAATCAGGCGAACAACCGAGTACGTAGCACCCCCCTGGCGCTAAGACACACGCCTGTCTGTAGCCGCGTCGTCTGTTGCGGTTCCGCATGTTACAGCGCTTCTCGAAGGTTCTGTCGGGAGGAGGCGCGCCGCGGCGTGAACGCGATGCCTTTCATCGTCTGCCTCACGGTGAAGACATAATCAATGCGTACCACCACGGCGCCTCACATGTCATGCCGGACTCGATCCTGCATCCAGAAAACTCACCATGGATTACCATGCTCACCTGAAAATGCCATGGTTCCCTTCAGAACGGTATTTTCATCTCCCATTGCGACGCCCTTGTCAGGGGGTTCGAGCGGGGCGTGACATCTTGACTCTAAGACCAGGATTTCTCAGTCGCCGCCACTCACGTTCCTGCGAGGCCAGCTCCATGGAAACGACAAGAATTCCTCTGTCCTTGTCGGTCGCGCGGTTTTTTGAACGTACCCATAAACTCGATGACGCTGATCACAATGGAAAAGAGATTGTGGAAGGCGCTTTGGAGCCGTCCACAGCCCCCGCTGTCCGTCTCTTCAATCACCCAAGGTGGAAAACGCCTGTACAATGCCAAGCGCTTTTTCTTTTGATTCCACATGTATCTCGATGGTACAAGAGTTGTCCTCGAAGGCTTGACTGGGCCGAATGGTCATATTCGAGGGGAGTTTCTGCTCTCTTAGCCACGCAGCGAACGCGGCTTCTTCGGCGCAGAGGCCTGGGTATCTCACTCGTTTCAGCGCGCGTCTCAGGGATTCCCCCAGAGTCCAGGGGTCGCGCTCCTGGTCGCAGCTTAACACCTCCTGTATCTCTGCCGAGTTCAGGACCTCTTGCACGGAGCATCCCTGAAAGCGCGCCATGTCCATGAGCGCGCTCGCCGCCTCGAACGTCTTGTTCGCGTTGAGTTTCAACCGGGCGAATAAATTCATGCACACGCGCCTGTCCTGGGGCTCGAGATAGGATAGCATGAGGGCTGTCTTTTCGTTGATCCTCCCCATAGCCATGGAAAGGTGAACCTCAGGCTCCAGCATTGCGATGCGGCGCAAGGCCTCGATTTTCGGTCCGTAGGGAGGAATGCCAAGGGTCGGAAGGAATCGAGCGGCGACTTCCTCCCGCGAGAACAACTGCAGTAGTCGGTGAATGACCGCCGCCTTAGTGGGCGCCTCGAATTGCCGGTGAGTCACGTTGTCCCAAAACGCCACCTCGTAAGCCAGCGCCTCGGAGATCTCATCGTCCAAGACGCGCCCCTCGACATGACCAAACCCCAGTTTTCGAGCAGCCAAAAGACGCCTGCGACCCAAAACCGGAACCCACTTTCCCTGCGTGTTCTGCCGTACAAGGGGCTTGTGGATAATCCCCACCGCTGAAATAGACTCCTTCAGCGCGCCCAGGTCGGCAAAACATGGGATTAAATATGTCCCGTCGTCCAAGTCGCAATCATCGAGAGCGAGGGAGAGCTCCTGAGTATGCTTCCGCCAATTGTTCATAGGCATTGGCCTCTTCTTCCTTGCCTCTTTTCCTGCAGCCCTGCGCGACGATACCACATTTTCGCCTCAGTTCGTGTACTGCCGACTCGCGGTAGCCGGGGGGTAAATCCGGGTTGGACAGTATCTTCAGGATCGCTCTGATACGATACTGATCTATTGCGACTGTGGTCGCCGAGAGCTGATCACTCCTTCCTCCGTGCTTAATCACAAGGGCCTCCGGAACAAAATCTACCTCATGGAACGCAGTCACTCTCAGCCACAAATCATAATCTTCGGCCGCAGGCAAGTTCTCGTCGAACCCCCCCACCTTCTCGAGCAAAGACGAGGACATCATCGCAGACGATGGGCTGATCAAGCACCGTTCAAGGGCTCTTTCGAAAAAATGTCCACCCTGTTTTCTATGGATGGCTTTCTGAGGAACAGGTCGGCCCTGTCTCATCCATATCTCATCAGTATGACAAATGAAATAGGTCTTACCGCGGCTGTGGCGCTCGACTTGCCTGGTTAATTTGGAGGGAAGCCATTCGTCGTCCGAATCCAAAAAAGCGATTAACTCGCCATTGGCTGACCTGATACCTCGGTTGCGAGCCGCGGATACTCCGGCGTGCTCCTGGAAAACGCAGCGAATTCGCCTCTTATAGGCTTCCAATACATCGTAGGTATTGTCAGTGGAACCGTCGTCCACCACAATCACCTCAAACTCCTTGAAATCCTGCTGCAGCACGGAGTCGATGGCGCGGCGGACAACGTCGCCCCTATTATAGGTGGGAATCACCACGCTCACCAGCGGCAAACCTCGTTTCCTCCTATAATGGTAATTTGTGTGTCAGATTTTACTCAGCTTGCCGAAGTAATAATATAGAGGAGGAACCACGAATGAGAAAGGAATACAAAGATGCGACATGCGTCAAAGACAATACTGCTCACGGTTGCCGCGATAGTCCTCTGCGCCTGTTTCTGTAGGCCTGCGCACGCATTCGGGCTGTCGCTGCCCGGAGTCGGAATCGAGGTGCAAGGGCCCCGTGGAAGTGTAAGTTTCCCGTACGGCGCGGTGCACTGGGGGCCTCACGGCGGCGCGGTCGTGTTCCCCGGCGGCAAAGTCAAGTGGCGGCAACCCGGGTGGCGCGTCCCTGCGCCCACGCAGCCGTGGGAGCTTTATGGACGGTGACGAGGATCTTGTCGAGCAACCGTTCACCGAAACCTCCACTACGAGGGTGACCCGGATGAACGGTTACAATATTTCTTGTGCGCGTGGTCAGTCGCCTGTCTGCACAAGGCAAAATCCTATCAAATATTCGTTGCGGCTTAGTACCTCGGAAAGGCGACTCATATTCCCTCTCGCCGCCGTCCGAACCGTCATGGCGTATTCGAAAAAGTCAGCCTCCCTGTCGGTAGAATAACTCATGTTGGCTATGCTGAACCCTTGCGCCGTGATCATTTCGAGCAGTTCGGATTCCGGAATAGTCCTATCTCTCTTAAACCTCAGAGTGAGGTGAGCGTAGGCGAGCATAGGAG
>JBMFOE010000032.1:0-44544 GCA_049969795.1 Desulfomonilaceae bacterium | reverse complement strand
CCAACAAGCTAATGGTCCGCGGGCCCCTCTTGCGGCGTCGGCTTCGTCGAGAGGCCGACTTTTACCCCTGGGGCCGAAGCCCCTGTGGTCATATCCGGTATTAGCGGGCCTTTCGGCCAGTTATCCCGATCCCCAAGGCAGGTTACCCACGTGTTACTCACCCGTGCGCCACTTTACTCCACGCCCCGAAGGGCGTGTTTCTCGTACGACTTGCATGTGTTAGGCACGCCGCCAGCGTTCGTTCTGAGCCAGGATCAAACTCTCCAGTTAAACTGTGTAATCCTTATTAACGTGACCCGAACGTCCTGCTATTCAGTTTTCAAAGAACAACGGAAACTCTTTCACGCTACTTCCCGTAGCAGTAGAGTACCATCTATTCCGTCACCTGTCAAGAGGAAAAGTTTCACACTTTTTCCTCCCCCCTCCATGGGGGAAGCACCATATATATACCCCTCTTTTTTTTCTGTCAAGTAAAAATTCGCAAAACCAAAAAAAGCTTCTCCGTTAACCGCTTTTCATATACACTCGTGGCCGGTTGAACGCCACCCCGGCTCTGAAAAGGTGCAAGGATATGCCCAGGAAGCCCGGTAAAAAATCAATCCCCCCTCAGCCCCCTGCGGCCGCGCATCTCTCCAGTTGGCCTTCACGCTCCAAGACATCGAACCGCCTATGTGGCGAGCCATACTTGTGTCGCCTGATACGCGGCTGTCTGAGCTGCACAAAATCCTCCAGGTCGTCATGGGCTGGCGAGACGCGCACCTCCACGAGTTCGAGGTTCAGAGGGGGAGATCATTTTGAGAAGGCGGTTCGGATTTCTCGGCGGCGGCCTGGCTTGCGCATGGATGCGTGAACCGACGGAGGCTGGTCCGCGTAGGAGGGGCGTATGATCAAGAAGGTTTTGGTCGGTCTTTTGGTCGCCGCGGTCATGATCGTGGCTTATTTTGCGGTTTGGCCCGTTCCCATCGACCCGCGCGCGTGGCGCGCCCCCGCGAATCCTGGCTATACGGGCGCGTTCGCGCCTAACGACCGGCTCAAGGACATCGAGCTGCTGGCAATCGCGGGCTGCCATGGGCCTGAGGCGGTTGCGTTGGACGCTCAGGGCCGTATTTACGTGACCACACATGAGGGGTTCATCGTGCGGCTTGACCCGAATGGTACCAACGCGGAAAAGTGGGCTGACACGAAGGGACGTCCCTTGGGCATTGATTTCGACGCGAAAGGCAACCTGATTGTGGCGGACGCGTTCCGTGGGCTTTTGTCCGTGAGTACTGACGCGGCGGTGACCGAGCTGGCAGCGATTGCGGATGGCATCCCCATACGGTACGCCGATGACGTCTCGGTCGCTGCAGACGGCAGGATTTACTTTTCCGACGCGTCCACCAAGTTCGGCGCAAAAGAATACGGCGGGACCATGGAGGCCAGCCTCCTGGATATCATGGAACATGGCGGACACGGGCGTCTGCTCTGCTATGATCCGGCGTCAGGCAAAACCACGACGCTGCTCAGCGGCCTGAATTTCGCGAACGGCGTCGCTGTCAGCCACGACCAGCAATATCTGTTGGTCAACGAAACCGGCAGCTATCGGATACTGCGTTATTGGTTGGACGGGCCCAAGAAGGGCTCTTCCGAGGTATTGATCGAGGGGCTGCCTGGTTTTCCCGACAACATCACTGGTGGACATGATGGCCGATTTTGGGTCGCGCTGGTCTCCCCCCGGAACAAGCTCCTCGATTCGCTCTCCGAAAAACCGTTTCTGAGAAAGGTGGTCCAACGCATGCCGAAATTCCTCCGGCCCAAGGCCGCGGCGTACGGCCATATCATCGCGATAGACGGCAACGGAAAGGTGCTCCAAGATCTGCAAGATCCCCACACCGCGTATCCCCAGAATACGAGCGTACGGGAATCCAACGAATACCTGTACATAGGGAGCTTGGTTGCGCCGGCCCTCGCGCGCTTGCCAAAAGCAAAGGCCGGTATTCAGGGCGGCCTTCGGCCGTTTCCGCGGAAGGCGGAGAAGTCGGACGCCTTGCGTTGAGCGATGGTCAATCTTTGATGGGGCGTTTCACGCTTGGAGCGCTGATCAGTACAGGAGAGAAACTTTTTTCACAAGATTTTTCATGCGGGGACTATATGACAAGACATCACCATCAGCCCGCGAATGTTCATGGGCCTGACGCAAGATCGGAAGGTCCAGCCATGTATCGGTTCCACAAAGATTGGAGAGTATGGGTCGGGGTTGGCGTGATGCTGCTGGCCATCCTCACGTATGTACTCACGTTGGACGAGGCCTTCCTGCCGTCTCTCATGACGAAATAGCGGCTCGGAGCGAGGGTTGTTCCTCGGTAATCCGCGCGGGCGCAGCGTCAGGATGAACACAGTCGTCGCGTGGCCCAAGGTTGTTCGGGGCTTGCGTTCTTGCATGCGAGGCTGAGCGCGTCAGGGGCGATCGGTAGGTGGAGCATCTGGAGCCGAGGATGGGAGTTGAACCCACGACCTGATGATTACGAATCATCTGCTCTACCACTGAGCTACCTCGGCCCTTGGCAGGATGAGACCAAAATAAGCCATCCGTCCGTAGCGTGTCAAGCCTGACAACCCTTGGGATTGACGCGGATAGTCGACCCCAGCTTATTGCTCCCGCGTCCCATGTGGACGCGGCTATGCCTCATTTTATCGTGAAATAAACCGATGCGGGATGCTTGAGCGACCCTGGAAGAAAGCAACGGCGAAAAATGTGCGTCGATACTCGGCTCGGGTTATTGTCCCTCTCGGTATCATTGTGCGGATTCTCCCGTCGCGGGTTGCCGTGGGCAGGCGCGTGACAGGTCTTGTAACCGCCCGCAGGGTTGAACCGGTCCCCATCGTATGTCGCAGTCGGAATAGCGGGGTGTGTAGGTTTTCGAAACTACCTACTTGCCGCGATAGACTATCAGACCATGGGAGAGGTCATAGGGCGAGAGCGCCACGGTAACCCGATCACCTAACAGTACCTTGATTCTGAATCGGGACATTCTCCCCGACAGCTTGGTTCGGATACTACGACCGTCGTCCGTTTCCACTTGATACATGCCGCCAGAATGGACCTTTACCACGGTCCCTTCCACCTTTACGTTGTCGTCTCTACTCACTGCTTATACTCGTTCCTCCTGCCTCCATCCGCAGAGCTGTACGTTGTCTTGTACGGCGGTTCGTTGCATAGAGATGCGCCGCCGCTTTATTTTGCCATATAAGCAAATATCATTCCTTGTCAGTCCTTGTCAAACACTCTTTCTGTATATCTCCCGCACTCTTTCCAAGTCCTGGGGCGTGTCCACCTCAATGGAATCCTTGTCGGTTATCACGACCTTAATTCTAAACCCATTTTCCAGCGCCCGCAACTGTTCCAATCCCTCGAGCGCTTCGAGTGGACTCACAGGCAGCATGGCAAATCTCTGCAAGAAGTCGTTGCGATATGCATAAATGCCGTGATGTTTGTAATAAATATCCCTTGGGTTCCCCTTCCTCGAGAACGGGATAGTCGCGCGGGAAAAATAGAGGGCAAAGCCGTCTTTATCGAACACAGTTTTTACCGCGTTGGGGTGGGTAATCTCTTCGTCTCTGACAATGCGATAGATAAGGGTGCTCATGGGCACTGATTCGTCTTCCAGAAGCGGGGCAGAGACTTCCCGGATCATTGATGGGTCGAACAATGGTTGATCACCCTGTATGTTGACCACTATGTCGTTCATGGACAGGGAGAGGATGGAGGCGGCTTCCGCGATGCGGTCAGTGCCAGACGCCTTATCTCGAGACGTGTGCACGACCTGTCCTCCGTGGCGTCGGACGGCCTCGGCCACCAGGGGAGAATCGGTGGCTACATAGAGGGCGTCCAACAGGTCAGATCCGAGGGCCCGTTCATACACCCTCACAATCATCGGTTTCCCCTCGATATCGGCAAGGGGTTTTCCCGGAAAGCGGGTGGATTCGTAACGAGCTGGGATGAAACCGATTATCTTGTGACGTTCTTTCACTGGCTGTCCCTACCTGTTTCGCCGTCTCTTGTATCACCTCTCGAAATTGCTGTGAAAAATGAGGAGGGTCGTGAACATCATGACGTGTAAAGTCTGCGTCACCGCGGAGACAGAATCAATCAGCGCCGTCACAGTGCTGGATTTGCCACGCCGGCCTCGATCCGACGTCCGGGAAACTGACCATGGATTCCCACTTTCGTGGGAATGACACAACGCCGGCAGCGGTGGAACTTCGCGCCTCCTTTCGAGAATGGATAGATACCCGGTTCGAGCCGACATGGTCGCCGCCGCGGCGTGCGTCCCTAGGCGCCAACCGATCGCCCCACCTCTACGATTGCGTCGCTCAATCTGGCAAGATGCTCGCCGGACATGTTCAGCGCCACCGGAATGACCACTGTTTTCTCCAGAACCTCCTTGGTCTGCGGCAGCATGTCGGCGTGATATTCCATGGCGCCGCCGTAGGGAGGCCCTGCAAAGGGGAACGGTCCCGGCCATGCCGTTTTCTTGGCCAGTAAATGTTCCCAGTTGCCCAGGTAATGCCAGAGGTTATTCCGGAAATAGATAGCTAAAAATCCTTTTTCCGTGAACTTCTTATGGTATTCGAGCGCGGTTTGAGCGTCCGGCAAAAAGAAACACACATGCGTGCAACTGTCTTTGGAATTAGGGGGCAGAGACCGCATCTGGACCTGGGACAAGTTCTGCAACGCTTTCACGACGACCCCGGCGTTTTCTCGCTGACGCTCGAGTATCTTATTCAGTTTCGAGACTTGCGCGACGCCGACGGCTGCGGTGAGTTCATGCATGCGGTAGTTAAACCCGAGGAAATTTCTTCCTTCCATGGCTCGACCGACGGCCGGATTGTGGTCGTGGCCATGGTCGGCATATTCCGAGGCGCGGATATAAAGGCCCTTGTCGTTGGTGACCACCATACCGCCTTCGCCGGTGGTAATGGTCTTGTAGAAGTCGAAAGAGAACGTGCCCATGTCGCCGATAGTCCCGACTTTTTTCCCGTTCACCTCAGCGCCGAGGGCCTGAGCCGTGTCCTCGATGACTTTCAGACCACGCGTCTTCGCGATGGTCACGATCTCTTCGATCCTGGCAGGCGCCCCAAGCATGTGAACGGGAATCACGGCTTTTGTCCGAGACGTGATCTTCTTCTCAAAATCAGACGGATCCATATTCAGAGTGGAATCGATTTCCGCGGGAATTGGCACAGCGCCGGCCTCGATGATCGCCTCGTAGGTCGCAATAAACGTGAAACCTTGGGTGATCACCTCGTCGCCGGGCCCAATTCCCAGCGCCGCAAGGGCGACCTTGAGGGCTGCGGTGCCAGATGTCACCGCATGAGCGTATTTTGCGCCGTTAAACGCGGCAAACGTATCCTCGAACTCCTTGACCTTATAGACTCCTCTGCGCTCGTTCTTGAATTCGTATCGAAACAGAATCCCTGTTTTCATGACTTCGAGCACTTGGTTCGTCTCATGTTCGTCGATCCATTCATGTCCTGGCATTGGGCCTCCTTGCCGCTCCCGAGGGAAGGGCGTCGTTTTTTTTGGGGTGAGCGGCGTCTAGGCAAACGCCTGTTCATAAATCATGGTCGCTTCCTTGGGGCCGAGAAATCTCGGATTGTTTTCCACTGGTCGCGTGACCTTGAGCGCCGCTTCCACCATCTTGGGTATGTCGGCAATCGGAATGCCGATGTCCGAAAGCCGGGCCGGTATCCCGACATCGTCGCAAAGCGTTTTGACCGCGTCAGCGGCGGCTTCGGCCGCGCTTCTCAACGGCAGACCTTCCACGGGCTCTCCCATGCTTTTGGCGATCATCGCCATGGCCTCTTCCGCGGCAGGCGCATTGAAAGCCATCACGTGGCCTATGAGCATCGCATTGGCCAGGCCGTGCGGCACGCGATAATAGCCGCCAAGGGGATACGCAAGGGCGTGCGCCGCGCCAACTCCGGAAAGGGCCAATCCGAGTCCTCCTAGCACGCTGCCCATGAGCATATTCTCACGCGCCTGGATGTCGTCCCCGTGGAACACCGCTCGGCGCAGATTCGACGAGATAAGCCGTATTGCGGTCAGAGATAGCGCCTCGGTGAAGACGTGCGCGGCCTTGCTGGTGAAGGACTCGATGGCATGGGTCAAGGCGTCCATGCCGGTATACGCGGTGACATCCGGCGGCAATCCCAACGTGAGTTCCGGATCGAGGAGCGCCTGGTTCGGATAGAGATGCGAGCTGTTTATACCGCCTTTGGCTTTGGTCTGCCTGTTGGTGAATACTGCGGTAAAGGTTACCTCGGCCCCGGTGCCGGCCGTAGTGGGAATCATGATCGTGGGAAGGCCCGGGCCGGGCACGAGGTTGAGTCCCACGTATTGTTCGGCAGGGCCCGGGTTGGTGATCAGGACCGCGGCGGCCTTTGCAGTATCCATGGCCGACCCGCCGCCCAGGCCCACCACGAGCTCGGCCCGGCTCTGTCGCCCGAGCTCAGCCGCATGATCCGCATTGTCCAGATAGGGCTCCGGCTCGACGCCGAGGAAGCATTCCACCGACACACCGCAGGCGTCGAGGATTCCTCGTATTCTGTCAACGACGCCGTTTTGGGCAAGCGCGGGGTCTGCCACGAGAAGGCATCTGCGCGCGGCGTAGTCCCTGATCTTATCCCCTAGGGACGCGAGCGCGCCGCATCCGAAGGAGATTTTCGTCTTAATATGGAAGTCGGTCAGTATTGCCGTCATGTTTTCCCCTGAATCCTTTGGCCGTCATTCCTTCAAGTCCGCTGGGCTTATAACAGAAAACATGCGGCTGAGCAAGGAATTCGGGATAAAGGGCCGTGAAGCGTGTGGGTATCGCGCTGATCGGGAGCGGGGACGAAGGCGCCTTTCACTGGCTCAGGCGCAAAAGACCTTTGGGGCTCTTGCGTGCAGCGCTATACATTAAAGGTCATATCGGTTACAGTTGGGTCGCGGCAGATGAGTCGTTTCTTGGGCGGTCTTTTTCTCTCATGATCGCGCGAATACGCCGCGCGGCCGTGGATATATGGAGATAACATGCTGGAATCTCTGTTGACCCTTTTCTTTATTGTCTGCGGAATCATCTTGGGAGCCCTGGGTCTCGGGTACCTGTGGGGATGGCTCTATCGCTTCGACACGCGTCAAGACGAGACTTCTTATCTGACGACCGAAGACGGCTGGCGGCTAGCGGTGCACCGTTATCGGCCGAAGACAGGACGCGCCAATTACCCGGTCGTGTTGTGCCACGGCTTGGATTCCAATCGATACATCTTTGATCTGACTCCTGGGCCGTCCTTAGCCAGATACCTGGCGCGACGCGGCCTGGATGTGTGGGTGGCGGAATTGCGCGGGGCGGGAATGAGCGACCGGCCAGGCCTTTTTGTCACTGACGTCCCTCGATCGTGGAGCTTCGATGACCACTTAAAATACGACGTGCCTGCCGTGATAGCCCATGTCTTGGAGCGTACGGGCGCAGACAAGGTTCATTGGATTGGACACAGCATGGGCGGCATCCTTATCCAGGCCTACCTCGCCGCCCACCCCGATGCGGCCGTGGCGTCTGTGATCGCTGTGGGAGCGCCTGCTGATTTCAGGCGCATTCGCATGAAGGGTGTAAGACTGCTGGCGATGATAAGGCCTCTCCTGAGAGCCTTCCCTGTGCCGCCCATGCCGTTCAACGGCAGGCTTGTGCTCCCCATCGCGCACCGATTGCCGAGCTTCCTTTTGGGATTGTTCTATCCGCCCAACATTTCCCCGCACGTCGCGCGGCAAATGGTTGCCGTGGGATCGGAGCTCATTACATCGACCAAACTGTGGCTGGATTTCGGTCGCTTTGTTCAGACCGGCGAACTTGCGTCGGAAGACGGAGAGCCGTATCTTCGGAATTTAGACCGCTGCGCGATACCCATGCTTCTCTTTGCGGGATCGAAAGACCTCATGGCCCCGCCGGAAGCCGTGAAGGCAGCCGTGGGAGACGGCGCCGCGGGGGAGAGACGGTATCACGTGTTTGGAAAAACGGAAGGGACGCGCGAAGATTACGGCCATATCGACATGATCGTGGGAAAAAGGGCCCACGCCGAAGTGTATCCTGTAATGTTGGAATGGCTCATGGAGAAGTCAGGCGTACACGGTGAATGCTCGAACCCTCGCGAGCGTGAAGAGGAACATCGGTCAGGGTGAGGCGCGACGGGAGCTCCCACGTGGTCCGATCTATAGACAGGAGAGAAATCCACGCAACAGGCAGCGCGCGTGGACAGGACATGGGCGGCATCGCGTCGTTGCACGGTTTTGCGACGCGGCTTCAAGGGACAATTTTTTTGTCCTTGACTCCGCGGCCAGACGCGACGTATGTTAAGAGATTATGCTTCAGCCGCCCGGAATAATCAGCGCATGAAAATCGCTTTGGACGACATAACCAGTAGTGGCCTGCAAATCAGCTTTGATGAGACAGAGGACGTGCTTTCCGCAGCCATCAAGATGATGCACGTACCAACAGGTACGTCCATTGCCCCTTATATTAGCGGCGGCGTGTTCCTCGAAGGACAGGCTGGATTGTTTCTCATCGACGGCCGCATTACCGCGCAGGTCACCCAATGCTGCTCCCGTTGTCTCAAGAGTTTCGTGACGTCGCACGTGATCCAGCTCCACTTCTCCGCTCGTCGCATTTCGCCTGAGCTAATCGCGTCGGACGTCGCGGCGGCGCTTGACGCGCAACCAGATGAGCTGGTCCTTTTGGAAGACAAACTGGACCTGGGCGAGCTTATTGCGCAGGAGATTATGCTTGATTTGCCGTTGCAGCCGTTGTGTCGCGACGATTGTCCTGGGCTGTGTCCGCGGTGTGGAGGACTCAAGGGCTCTGACGAGTGTCGATGCGGTGAGGAGAAGACCATCGATCCTCGGTGGCAAAAACTCTTGGCCATGCGGGGAAAGTAGCCATACAACGGCGAGAAGACTTTTGACCGGTGTGGCGCCTTGGTCTGAGACGAGAGGCGATTCGTCCTGACGATCTGGCAAACATCGTTGCTGGTTGTCGTCAGGGGCTCAAGCCATTCCTGCCGAGCGGCGTAAAAGTACTTGAGAGTTGAGGCAATCTTCTTTATAAGGAGTCGTTGCTTTTGCATTTTGTGAGGCCAAGATCAACAGACCAGCATGGTTTATTATGGACGAAAGGGATGTGAAAAAGTAGAAAATGCCTGTACCAAAAAAACGGGTTTCTCGAACGAGACGCGACAAACGAAGAACCCACAAGAAGCTTGTGCCCGTGAATCTCACCGAGTGTCCTCAGTGCTCTGAATATATGATGCCGCATCGCATCTGTCCGAGCTGCGGATACTACAAGGAGAGATCGATCATAGAAACAGAGTAGTGGTGGGCTGCCGAAAGATGCCATTGACCGATGGTCTTGATCCCGACATCGCAGCGGTAGCGTATCTATTCCCTGGCCAGGGCTCGCAGTATGTGGGGATGGGCGCAACTCTCGCCCAAGGTTCCGATATCACACGGGATATTCTACGCCGCGCCGACGCATGTCTCGGCTATCCTTTGAGCAGCATCATGGACGGCGATCCGCCGGGGGCGCTGGACCAGACTCGCTATACGCAGCCGGCGATTTTCGTGCATTCAGCGGCCATGTTCGAGGAGTTTCGAGCGCGCTGCAGTCTGACGCCGTTGGTTGCGGCGGGGCACTCCCTCGGGGAATACACCGCCCTGTACTCAGTCGGCTCGCTGGACTTTGAAGACGCGTTGAGGCTCGTCCAGGAGAGGGCGAAGCGAATGGAAGAGGCGCAACCTCCCGCGACATGCGGGATGGCCGCGGTAATGGGTGTTGCCCGGGAGAGGTTGGAATCGATCTTGGAAGAAAACCGCGGGGCCGACGTCTTGGCCATCGCCAATCTCAACGCTCCGGACCAGATCGTGATATCAGGCCACCTGTCCGCGTTGCACCGCGCCATGGATGCGGTAAAAGGGGAGAAACGTGCACGCGCCGTGCTTCTCAACGTGTCCTCTGCATTCCACACGCCTCTTATGGAACCGGCGGCGGCTCATTTGGCGGAGGCGATCAAAAACACGCGAATGCGGCCCCTGCAGCGGCCTGTACTGGCCAACCTCGACGCTAAACCCTATTTGTCGAATCCTGACGATATGAGAGAGCGGCTCCTCATGCAGCTTGTGAACCCGGTTCGCTGGGAAGACTGCATTGCGGAAATGGTTGCCCAGGGGGCGAAGACCTTTATCGAGTTTGGGCCTGGAAAGGTGCTCACCGGCCTACTTCGCCGCATAGACAAAGCGCTCACGGGGATGAACGTGTCCGACATTTCATCGTGTGAAGAATGCGCGGCGAGGCTGCAATAATGGGCTGCTGGAAAGAAATCCTCTCGCTGCGAAACAAGACGGCGCTGGTGACAGGCGCAGGACGAGGGCTGGGGCGGGCAATAGCCGTGGCGTTGGGCGAACACGGGGCGTTTGTCAATGTCAACTACCACGCCTCGCACGAAAGCGCCGTGGAAACGTTGTCATTGATTCGCGAGGCTGGCGGCGACGGTCGTCTCGCCCCTTTTGATGTGGCGTCAGCCGAGCAGGCGGGCCGAGGCGTGACGGACATACTGGAAGCCTGCGGAGGCATCGACATCTTGGTGAACAACGCGGGTGTCCGTCGAGATGGCCTGGTGGGCAGAATGAAAGACGAGGATTGGGAGTCGGTGGTGGCCACGAACCTCTCTGGCGCATTTTACCTGTCCAGGGCGGTCGCCAAGACCATGATTCGGAAGCGATGGGGGAGGATTATCAATATATCCTCCACCGCAGGAGAAGCAGGCAACGCCGGTCAAGCGAACTATTCCGCGGCCAAAGCGGGCCTGATCGGATTGACCAAGTCCTTGGCGCGAGAGCTCGCCCCACGCAACATATTGGTGAATGCGGTTGCGCCGGGAATCATCGAAGGCGGCATGCTCGAGACCTTGGGTAGGGAGCAAGTGGAAGCCATACGCAGCGTCGTCCCGTTGGGAAGAGCCGGCCGCCCGAATGACGTCGCCGCAGCCGTTCTTTTCCTTTGTTCCGGCATGGCGGATTATATCACCGGTCAGGTCATTCGGGTGAACGGCGGACTCTACATGTAAGTTTTCGGCGCGGCGCGCCATGGCATTGCGGCGAGCTGTTTAGGCAACGTCGCCAATACCGCTGCGACCTCGATCGGAGAAGACGAACAAACACATTGGGGAGGAGACCCAGAGAATGGATGAACTGGAAAAACGTGTAGTGGACCTCATCGCGGAAGTACTCGTAGATGTGAACAAAGAGCACATCCAGCTCGACTCGAAGATCGTCGAAGACTTAGGCGCAGAATCGCTGGACATTTATGACATGATTGCCCTCCTGGAAGATGAGTTTGGGATGGAAATCACGGACGAGGAAGTCGAGAAGATTCAGACGGTCCAGGATGTAGCCGATTTCATACGCGCGCATCAACAAGCGGGCTAAGACCTCACCCCCGGTGGATGTGAGCACCAAGCACAGGCGGAGGCAAATTTGACGCATCGAGTTGCAGTCACTGGCATGGGGATGGTGACGTGCCTTGGGTCTGGTCTAGAGGCCAACTGGGAAGCTGTCACATGTGGACGTTCGGGCATTGCGAAGATAACGCTCTTCGACGCTTCGCTTTTTGCGTGCCAGATAGCAGGCGAAGTGAAAGATAATTTCGATCCTCAAAAACACATACCGGTCAAAGAATTCAGAAGGCTTGACCGGTTTCAGCAATTTGGGCTTGTGGCTGCAGGACAATGTATTCAACATGCTGGCCTCGAGTGTCCGCCTCCCAACCCATATCGCTGCGGGGTTATCGTTGGATCAGGGATTGGAGGCTTGGCCACCATCGAGCGTGGAGTCGAAGTGCTCAAGCAGCGGGGGCCGCGGCACGCGCCGCCGCTCATGATCACTATGGCGGTGATCAACCTTTGTTCGGGGCTCATTGCCATCCGATACGGATTCAAAGGGCACAACACCGGCGTGGTCAATGCCTGTTCGTCGGGGACGTCCGCGCTTGGGGAGGCGTTTCGGCTCGTGAGAGAAGGCAGACTCGATGTGGCGCTGGCAGGCGGCGCTGAAGCGGTGGTCACGCCCCTTTCCGTGGCGGGTTTTGGAGCCATCCGGGCCTTGTCCACGCGGAACGACGATCCGACAAAGGCGTCGCGACCCTTCGATGCAGACCGGGACGGGTTTGTGCTGGCCGAAGGCGCAGGCATGCTGCTGCTCGAATCCTTCGATCACGCGAAAAGTCGCGGGGCTCGCATATACGCCGAGATAGTGGGATATGGGGCGACCGACGACGCCTACCACATGGTCATGCCCGATTCCACGGGCGACGGCGCGTATTGGGCGATGAAACTGGCCATCGAAGAGGCGGGTATGGCGCCGTCGGACATCGACTACATTAATGCGCATGGCACCTCCACTACCCTCAATGACAAGATCGAGACCCTTGCGATAAAACGACTCCTGGGGGACCACGCATACAAAGTGGCTATCAGTTCCACCAAATCCATGACAGGACATCTCATCGGCGCAGCAGGAGCGGTCGAGGCTATCTACTCTATCATGACCATCAACGAAGGGCTCATTCCGCCGACCATCAATCTCGAGAATCCCGACCCGGAATGCGACCTCGATTACACCCCAAACAAAGCGGCGCGGAAAAATGTGGAAGTCGCCATATCCAACAGTTTCGCGTTTGGCGGGCAGAATGCGTGCCTCGTCTTCAAAGGGGTGGCGTGACATGTCTTCCGCCATACTTATCGGCTCGGATCACGCGGGTTTTCAACTCAAAGAGGAGCTCAAGGCCTATCTCGCGCAACAGGGAATCGCGGTATTGGATGTTGGCGCATACAGCGAAGAATCATGCGACTATCCGCTCATTGCCCATGAACTGTGCAAGAGACTTCTCAAAGGCGAGGCGACCCGCGGCATTCTTATTTGTGGAACTGGCTTGGGAATGTCTATCACCGCGAATCGTCATGCAGGCGTTCGAGCGGCCTTGTGCACATGCGAGTACCACGCCCGGATGAGTCGCGCCCACAACGACTCGAACGTCCTCGTGTTTGGAGGCAGGGTGACTGCTTCGGACTTGGCAATCTCGATACTTCGTGTCTGGCTCGACACGCCCTTTGAAGGAGGTCGCCACGCGAGGAGGGTTGAACATATCGAGAAGCGGGAGTATGTTTGATGTTGCTTCTTGAATCTACAAGGTGAATGCGAGCTGGATATATCCCCCTTGTCATTCCCGGTACGCAGGAATCCCTTAAGAAAATGAGTTCCCTCGAGCACACCGACAAAGAAATATTCCAAATCATCGCAGAGGAGAAAGATCGTCAAGAACACCGCCTTGAATTGATCGCATCCGAGAATTTCACCTCGCCCGCGGTCATGGAGGCCCAGGGCAGCATCCTCACCAACAAGTACGCGGAAGGATATCCCGGTAAGCGCTATTACGGCGGCTGCGTGTTCGTGGATGAGGTTGAAGAGTTGGCCAGGCGAAGGGCCATGAAGCTCTTCGGCGCAGAGCACGTGAATGTGCAGCCGCATTCCGGTACCCAGGCGAACATGGCCGTGTATTTTTCCGTGATGAGCCCGGGCGACCTCTACATGGGCATGGACCTTGCCCACGGCGGCCATCTGTCCATGGGACATCCAAAGAACTTCTCGGGGCGAATCTATCGGGTTCTCCCCTACTCAGTGCGCCCGGACGATCATAGGATCGACTATGATCAGTTGCGGGACATGGCCAAGAAGCATCGGCCAAAGATGATCATCGCGGGCGCCAGCGCATACCCTCGGATAATCCACTACCACATTTTTGGAGAAATTGCGCGAGAAGTGGGCGCGATCCTCATGGCCGATATCGCACACATCGCGGGGCTCATCATCGCCGGGGAACATCCCTCGCCCTTCCCTGACGCGGATTTTGTGACCACCACCACGCACAAGACGCTGCGAGGCCCTCGAGGCGGCATGGTTATGTGCCGCAAGGAGTTTGCCACGGTGCTCGACTCCTGCATATTTCCCGGTATGCAAGGCGGGCCGCTCATGCACGTCATCGCGGCAAAGGCTGTCGCCTTGGCCGAAGCCGCGACGCCCGAGTTTCACGAATATCAGCGCCAGGTCGTACGCAATGCAAAAAAATTGGCCGAGGCGTTGTTGGAGAGAGGTTTCACCCTGGTTTCCGGCGGCACCGACAACCACCTCATCTTGATGGACCTCACCAACTTCGGCATCACCGGGCGGGACGCCCAAGAACAGCTCGAAAAGGCCGGCATCACCGTCAACAAAAATTCAATCCCCTTTGATCCGTTGCCGCCAGCCAAGGCCTCTGGCATTCGCCTGGGGACGCCAGCAGTAACGACCCGCGCCATGGGAACGGATGAGATGGAAGTCATCGCCTCGCTCATTACCCAAGTGTTGAAAGACCCGTTCAACGAGAATGTACTCCAAGCCGTGCGAGCCAGAGTACGTGAATTGTGCGATCAATTTCCCCTGTACCGCTTGAACGGCAATGGGAGCGACTCATGAGTATAAACGTCCTGAGCGGCTTGTCTCACAAGCTCTTTCCCCCACGACGATTTGAAGGCGATTTCCCCCTCGCGGTATGGTTCGCGGGGTTGTGGTTGTATTTGAAGTGTTTCCTGTACCTCTGCAACCTCTATATGATCGGCCTGGATCCCCCGCCCTATCCCGGCGAAGTACAGGTGGAAATCGCCTACTTCGCCATAGCGCTCATACCCTCGTTCGTCCTGGCCTGGAGTCTGTGGAACGAAAAGCAATGGGGGCTGACGCCTGCCGTCGTGTTCTTGGTCATCGACACGCCATTTCTTCTGATGCACGTATTGCGGCTCGGACAAGAGGGGTTCTTGGATTCTGGCCTCACCCGGATGCTGGAATTTGGCGGGCTGGTACTGAACGTCGTATGTCTGGCGTGGTTATTGGGGTACCGCAGCGCGGCGCGGCATGCGTCGCAACGGTGAGGCGCCTGCGGGCTGGGGCGTTTTTCTCGTCAAAAAGCTATTGACTAGTTGCCTTATTTTTGATATGTTACAACCGATTGTTGAAGTGAAACATCAGAAAACGGAACTTCAACACTCCTTTACCTCTTTCAGCAGCCGGGACCTCACATGCGTACCCGGCTTTTTTTTATTGCTGCAGATCCTGATGAGCAGGCGGGGGGATAGTGGCTTGGCTGGCGGGTTTTGGATTAAGGATTGCGTCCGAAATGCGCATGGGCCATTGGGCTATGAGGTACGGCAGGTAGAGGATGCTTGCTAGGAGGGAATTTTCTTCATGGACCAGGGCTGACCAGCTCGATGACTTTGTTGTTTCTTGGTCTGCGGCGGCGATATTTATATAGCATATCAGCAAACAAGCGCAGCAGACCAGTATCGTTATTTTTTTGCTCATGATTTATCTCCACGTCCTCAGCAGGCGCCGCGTCGTCGGCCTTGGCGCATGAACGATGGACATCTGCGGCGTTCAATGTCTGAAGGCGCTTCGGCATACTCGCGGGGACCGGGTCATCCGCGTCGCGCCCCTGGCCTTCAGAGAACCGCAATCCGCCGACGATCAGGCTGCGTGTATTCTGACCCAAACCCGCCTTCGAGTCAAGCTATTCGTGACGTCGCCGCAGTGGGATAAGGCTGTCGCGAGCCAAGAAGTTTTGACTGAAAATGTTTGGAACAGTAGGCGTGCTCTCGGTCCGGCAATCAGCAACTCTTTTCGTTACTTCTGTCCATCGGGAGCTGAAACATCATGCGTGTACATCAAAATCCCCTCCAACTTGGAGGGATCGCTGTCTTTTTAGACAATAAAAGTTAGCTCAGTGCGTGATCCTATGGTGCGCCCGGAGAGATTCGAACTCCCGACCTTCTGATCCGTAGTCAGACGCTCTATCCAACTGGGCTACGGGCGCACATTTCGGCTGCGAGCGTTATGGGGACATCTTCGCCGGCGCCGAGATCCCCTCGGTCAGTCTCCGGCGCATGCTCGCTCACTAGAGTCTAGCCATGATGAAAGGGTTTGTCAAAGGATTTTCTCGTGAGCGAGTCCTCGCTCGTATATTGCGCTCAACCGCCCTCTCCCCATGGAGACCTATGCCCCTCACGAATCGCGAAGGCGGCCCCTGTCAAGGACGCAGACTCGGTCGAATGGACGTCGGGCGATGGCGCTGTCGTGGGTCGCGATGACAACGGTCACGCCGGCCTTCTCGTTCAAGTCCGATACCAACTGCTGGGTGATTTCTACGCTTTCTGCGTCCATGTGGCTCGAGGGCTCATCGAGGAGCAGGACTTGCGGCTCGAGTACCAACGTACGAGCGAGCGCTACTCTTTGGGCCTCGCCACCGGAGAGGCTGCGGGCGGGCCGCTGCTCGAAGCCCGCTAATCCCACCATGTCAAGGGCCTCTCTTGCCAACGCCACAGCTTTTGTTTTCCTTACGCCTCGAAGCCGCAATCCTGTGACAATATTTTCCAGCACAGACGTGTGAAACAAATAAGGATGTTGCAGCAACAGCCCTACTTGTCGCCTGAAGTCGAGCACGTTTTTGTTGTGGCAGAGTCTATCGAAAAAGCGCACAGTCCCGTGTTGGGGGATGTTGAGGAAGCCGAGGATATGCAGCAAGGTGGTCTTTCCCGCGCCGTTGGGGCCGCAAAGGGCGAGAAATTCACCTGCTCTGACGGAGAAGCTGTCGATCACCAGCGTCGGATTTGCGCCGTAAGAGAATGACAGGTGGTCGATCTGGTAGGCAAGCGTCATCGTCTCTCCATTTGAAGGAGATAGAGGCCAGCGTTGACGCCAAGTGCCACGACCATGAGGATGATGCCCAGCGCCATGCTCAACTCGAGCTCGCCCTTGCTCGTTTCCAACGCAATGGCGGTGGTCATGGTCCGGGTGAAGCCCCTGATGTTGCCGCCCAACATCATGGCGACACCGACTTCGGAGACGATTCTCCCAAACCCTATGACGACGGCGCCCATCAACGCAAAGCGAGCTTCTTTGAGGATCAGCCAGCCTTGCTGGCGGTAGTTGGCGCCGAGAAGCTTCACCGTCAAGAAGAAGCGAGGATCGAGCGCTTGGACTGCGAGCGTACTCATGTTGACGATAAGGGGTAGGCATAAAGCGTACAGCCCCACGATCATCCCCGTCGGCGTGAAGAGGATCCCCAGACCGCCGAGGGGGCCGCTTCTGCTGAGCAAGACATAAAACACAAGGCCTATGACCACCGTGGGCGTCGCCATCGAGGTGTTGAGCAGGAGCAGGACCGCCTGCTTGCCCTTGAAGCGTTTCACGGCGAGCGCCATGCCCAGAGGTATGCCTGTGCAGGCCGCAAGCCCTACAGCGGCGAGGGACACCTTGATCGATGTCCACACAATGAAAAAAACCTCTCGGTCGCCTGATGCAATCAAGAGGATCGCGTGAGCAAGGGCTTCTTTGAGGAAATTCATCGCATCTCCACGCCCCGTGCCACGCGGGCCTATTTGCGTGCACATGGAAAGAACAGTTGCTTTCCATTGATTCGATAGGAGCCGATAAGTTCCTGGCCTTGCGTTCCCGTGACGAAGTCGATGAATTTCTTGGCTAACTCATAATTGACGCCAGGATGTTTGGCTGGGTTTACTGCAATCACGCCATAAGGGTTGTACAACTCTTTGTCCCCTTCGAATACGATCACCAAAGGGATTTTTTGCTCAAGCCGGAGAAACGTTCCTCTGTCTGTCAAGCAGTATGCGTTTTTTTGCGCGACCATTTGGAGGACCGCGGCCATGCCTTGACCCGCTTCGATGTACCAATCGCCGCGGGGCGTTACCCCCGCTTTATTCCAGATCGCCTTTTCCTTCTTGTGCGTTCCGGAGTCGTCGCCTCTGGATACGAAGGGGACCCGTTTTTCAGCGAGCGTTTTGAAGGCCTCTACTGCTGTGCGTGTGTGTTTCAAGCCCGCGGAATCTTCCTTTGGTCCTACGATGACGAAGTCGTTGTACATGACGTCTCTTCTGTCTATGCCAAAGCCCTGTTCCACGAACTTGTCTTCCGCGGGGCGGCTGTGCACGAAGACCACATCCACATCTCCGTTCTCACCCAACTTGAGAGCCTTGCCTGTTCCCACGGGGATGACATGGACTTTGGCGTTCTCCTGCTTTTCGAATGGCGGCAAGAGCGCGCTCAGCAGGCCGGAATTCTCTGTACTCGTCGTGGTGCTCATTTTAAGGGTAGTTTGGGGCCACGCGGCAGGCGACGCAAGCATAAGGAGGGCGCATGCGACGGCAAGCGCGAGGAGACGTGGCGACGTCATGGTAGAGGCTCCTGGCGTGTTTTTGAGGGGCTTCTTATATCATTTGCGGCATACGTCAGTCAAGACATACCCCATCCGCCGCCCTCGCATCTCCACGCAGGCCTCGCGCCGCGTTAAGAGATAACCATGAGGTCGGATACGCCGCGATGAAGGAACGGAAGCCACACGGTAAACACGGTTCCCTCGTCGTCGCTTTTGACGGATATCGACCCATTGTGGTCTTCCACGATGCGTTTGGAAACGGTGAGACCGATGCCTGCGCCGTAGCTGTTGGTGGTATAGAAGGGGCTGAAGATTTTCTGAAGTTCATCCTTGGCGATCACTGTCCCGTGGTTGCGCACCTTGAGTTCGAAGTAGGTCTCGGCGTCCAGGCCGCCAGCCTCCTGCGCGCGTTCACTGGGGATGGAGATGCCAGTTTCGATAGTCAGCGTCTCTCCTTGAGGGGATGCGTCGATGGCGTTCGAGACGAGGTAACTGACCATCTGTTCGAAAAGGGTAGGATCGAGGAGCATTTCACCCACTTCGCCGCCCAACTTTTTTTCTACCTGGAGAGACTTGTCCGCAATCCTTGACGCATTGGCCTTGAGAACGGCTTCGATAATCTCGTTGGGATCGGCTTTTTCGAGGTGGATTGCGCGGTGCGTGGTAAAATCGATGAGGCCGGCGAGTATTCTTTCCAATCGTTCGATTTCATTGACAATTATGCGGCAGGCATCCAGCAGCTCTTGGGAGGCGTTCAATTCCCCTGATCGAATGCGGCGCGCGATGCGCCTGGCAACGCCTCCTATGATCGCGAGCGGCTGCCGGAGTTCATGGGCGACTTCGGCGGTGTGGCCTGAGATGCACTTGGACATGCCCGACTGCACAATGTGTTCATACAGGTCGTCAATGATGCGTATTTTTTCGAGCAGCTCCTCACGAGACGCTTTGAGTTCCTGCTCGAGGTTCTTACGCACCGTAATGTCTCGCATGACCCCTTCGTATCGCTTGGCGCCTGTCTGCTCCTCGATGGATGCTTTGCACCGTATCCTGGAATATTTGTGTGCGCCGTCGAGGGCAAGGATGCCGACTTCTTCGTCCCACACGTCATCAGCTTCTACTTCGAGAATCTTTCTGATCCGTGGTTTGTCCTCTGGAACTACATAGTCCTCGAGAGGCGTCTCGAGGATATCGCGAACTTTACACGCCAGGAATTTCTCAACCTGAGCGTTCACGTAGAAAAAACATCCTCTATCGTCCAAGATAAAGATGACATCTGGGATGTTCGCCAAAAGGGTTTGGTAGCGCCGTTCGGAATCCCGCAGCCACCGTTCGATCCTCCGACGTTCTTTGAGTTCCTGTCTGAGGTGTGCGGTTTTCTCTTTGATTTCTCGGGCGAGTTCGTCCGTGTGGACAATCGTTTTCCCGGCCAAGGGACGCACCAACAGGATCATACCGCCGGCGCCGAGCGCTATGAGCAGAAGAATCAGGGTAGTCGTGGCGTAGATTTGTCGCCGAACGGGCGAGAAGAGCTCATCGAGCCCTATTTTCAGTCCAATGCCCCAGTTGGACCCCCGTATTGGGCCGTACACGACGATCTCTCTGTGCTGCATGGATTTATCGGATATCAGGAGCCCGCTTTTCCTCTCTTTGGCAGCGGCGGCAATCGCGGCGCCCACTGGGGTATCGAGGGGGACGTTCCGCCATGGCGTCCGTTTCGGGTACCGCAGGGGAAACAGGAGGTCAACCTTTTCGTCTTTGACGAAGCCGAGAAACGCCTCGCCGGTTTTTCCGAGTCCTGTGTAATCTTCTATGATTCTGCGAAGATTGATTAATCTGACCACGAGAATGTCTGTGCCGACGAGCGTAGATTCTTTGTTGCGGATGGGAGATCGGACGACGACCAAGGTGTTGTCGCCGACGGTGAGGGGGCCCTCGATGGTCGGGCCGGTTTGCTTCGGGCCAGCGGGGCCCCGGAGTTGCGCGGGGATTTCGAGCCCGACGCTTACCACGGGTTGTCCTCGGGCATCCAACCGCGTGATGCCCCATATATCGGGAGCGTAGTCAAGGGCGTCGAGCATGGTCTGCCGGAGCAACGGCTCTAGCTGCGCGGCGTCCATTTGACCTGCATTGTGGGATTCCAAGGCTTCTCGTGCTTGGGTTCTGCTGGAGATTTGCATGGCCACATCTTTTATCCTGGCCAGGTATTCTTCAACCGCGACAGTCTTGGTGTTGAGCACGAGAATGAGATTTCGTTTTTCTTCGTCCTTCAGATATTCATACAGGGGGGTGATGCCGGCTACGGCCACGATGAGGCCCACGATGAAAATACCCACGGCCGACGAAACGACTATGGTTTTCTGCAATCTCTTTGTGGGGGTTTCGTACTCGATGGCCACCGGTTAACCTTTGAGGTGATGATCGTCTTAGGGACTCTGTTCTCTCGAAGGGAGGCGTGGAAATTGCAGCGCCATTCGCGGCGCATTGGTTTATAATGCCTGGTTGCGTAGCCTTTAGGGCTCGCGTACCAGCCTCCCCTGCTCATACAGGATAGCATACTTTCGCGCTAATTTGGGCGTTTTCATGCAAGGAAGTATTTTTTCTGGCATGGTATTCCTGGAGCGACATGACCCGAAAGCAATCGCCTCGGTGAATGGACCTAAGCCCTAGGGACAAGGCGTTGGCTCCTGCTATGGTGGTGAAATATGGCACGTTATGGTTCAAAGCCGCGAGCCGAATGTGCGCGGAATCCAGCCGGGATTGCTTGTCGGCCGAGGTATTGATGAGCAGAGAAAGCTGGTTGCTTTCAATGAGCGGGATGACGTCTGATCTCCCTTCCTGATGCACCTTTCCTACTATTTCGCATTCCAGGCCCGCTTGTCTCAGGACCCGACCGGTGCCTTCCGTACACACGAAGGTGAAGCCGCACTCCTTGAGCCTGCGCGCCACGATGATTGCGGATTGCTTGTCTTGGTCTGCGACGCTGAGAAAGACCTTGCCGGGCTTAGGCAAAGGAAAGTCGGTGCTGTATTGGGATTTGAGAAATGCGGGGCCGAACTCGATGTCGATGCCCATGACTTCTCCGGTGGACTTCATCTCTGGCCCGAGGATCACATCGACGCCGGGGAACTTCGTGAACGGAAAGACGGCCTCTTTGACGCTCACATGGCGGGGGATCACTTCTTCGGTAAAGCCGATATCCTTCAACTTCTTTCCTGCCATGACCCTCGCGCCGACTTTGGCAAGGGGGACGCCGATGGCTTTCGAGACAAAAGGTATGGTACGCGAGGCTCGCGGATTGACTTCCAAGACAAAGATTTCGCCGTCTCTCAGGGCCAATTGCAGATTCATGAGTCCCTGGACGTGGAGTTCATAGGCAAGGAGTCTCGTGATCCGCCGTATTTCGTCGAGATGATAGCGACCAAGGCTATACGGCGGAAGCGAACATGAGGAGTCTCCGGAATGGACCCCGGCTTCCTCGATATGCTCCATGATCCCGCCTATCACCACGACATCGCCGTCCGAGACGGCATCCACGTCGATCTCCACGGCGTTCGAGAGATAACCATCGACGAGGATGGGGTGTTCCGGCGAGGCTTGCACGACGTATTTGAGATAGTCTTTTAGGTCTGCGTCAGAGTGCACTATTTCCATGGCCCTTCCGCCGAGCACGTATGAGGGCCTCACCACCACGGGGTATCCGATCCTCTGCGCTACTTCCATCACCTCTTCGTACGAATAGGCGATGTCGTTGGGCGGCTGCTTCAGACCGAGCAATTGAAGCATTTCCTTAAAGCGTTTTCTGTCCTCGGCGCGATCGATGGCGTCCGGCGACGTCCCGATAATGTGTACCCCATGGCGAGCGAGAGGCACTGCGAGCTTCAGCGGCGTTTGGCCGCCAAACTGCACAATCACGCCATCTGGTTTTTCCTTGTCCACAATCCCGAGAACGTCCTCCAAGGTCAGCGGTTCGAAGTAAAGTCGGTCCGAGGTATCGTAGTCGGTGCTCACGGTTTCGGGATTGCAGTTGACCATGATGGTCTCGTATCCATCCTCTTTTAAGGCAAAGGCGCCGTGCACGCAGCAATAGTCAAACTCGATGCCCTGCCCTATTCTGTTGGGTCCGCCGCCGAGGATCATGATCTTTTTTCGATTGGTTGCGCCTGATTCGTCTTCGTCTTCAAACGTCGAGTATAGGTAAGGAGTGTAAGCCTCGAATTCCGCCGCGCAGGTGTCCACGCGTTTGAAGACGGAACGGACTCCGAGCCGGAGTCTGAGTGACCGGGCATCCTCTTCAGTCAGGCCCCGGAGTTGGCCGATGCGGTGATCGGAAAAGCCGTACGATTTGACCCGCTTCATATTGTCGCGCGCGGTTTCCCCCTCAAAAAACCTCGGTTCGGCAATCGCCTTCTCCATCTGGACAATCTGATTCATCTGCTCGAGGAACCACGGGTCCACGAAGCTTGCTTCATAGATTTCGTTCACGTCGATTCCGGCGCGCAGCGCATCCGCCAAGTAAAACAGTCTATTTGGGGACGGCCTTTTGATGAGGGATATGATATCCTCTTTGGGGAGGCCGCTCTGGATACGCGGCTCAAGACCGTACACGTCGATCTCCAAGGACCTCAACGCCTTCTGGAGCGATTCCTTGAAATTTCTGCCAATAGCCATAACCTCGCCCACGGACTTCATCTGCGTGGTGAGCGTATCGTCGGCCAAGGAAAATTTTTCAAAGGTGAACCGAGGAATCTTGGTGACGACGTAGTCTATGGTCGGTTCGAAGGATGCGGGCGTCTTGAGGGTGATGTCATTGGTAATCTCGTTGAGATAATATCCGACGGCGAGCTTCGCGGCTATCTTTGCGATGGGGAAGCCTGTGGCCTTGGACGCCAGGGCGCTGGATCGACTCACCCTGGGATTCATCTCTATCACAATGACTCGCCCGGTTTGTGGGTGCACGGCAAACTGTATGTTCGATCCTCCCGTATCGACCCCTATCTCGCGGATGATGGCGCATGCCTGATCGCGCAAGATCTGATATTCCTTGTCGGTAAGGGTCTGAGCCGGCGCCACGGTAATCGAGTCCCCTGTATGAATTCCCATGGGATCGAAGTTTTCGATGGGGCAGATAATGACGACATTGTCTTTCCCGTCTCGCATGACTTCTAGTTCATATTCTTTCCATCCGAGGACAGATTCCTCGATCAAGATTTTGTGGACAGGGGACGTCTCGAGGCCATGCCTTGCCAAATGTTCAAAGGTCTTTTCATCAAACGCGATGCTGCCGCCCGAGCCGCCTAGGGTAAACGAGGGCCTAATGACATTAGGGAAGCCCAGGTCTCTTGCGATATCCCAGGCCTGGCTCAGCGACTCGGCATACCCGCTCCTCGGAAGGTCCAGGCCTATACGCGCCATGGCAGCCTTGAAGAGCTCCCTGTCTTCAGCTTTTTGTATGGCCTCGATGCCGGCGCCTATAAGCTCGACGCCGAATTTGGCCAGCACGCCCGCTTCATGGAGCTCAACGGCTCTATTGAGTGCGGTCTGGCCGCCGAGCGTGGGCAGGAGCGCATCCGGCCGCTCTCTCTCGATGATGGCAGCCAGGATGTCCAGCTTGAGCGGTTCAATGTAGGTGGCGTCTGCGAATTCCGGATCGGTCATAATCGTCGCAGGATTCGAGTTGACGAGGATGACTCGATAGCCTTCTTCTTTCAGGGCCTTGAGGGCTTGGGTACCCGAATAGTCGAACTCGCATGCCTGACCGATGACAATGGGGCCTGAGCCAATTAGCATAATAGATTTCAGGTCTTCTCTCTTGGGCATAATCCTTCTCTTGTCCGCAGAACAGGTATGAGCGGCGTGGTATTTCGTCCCGCAACTATAGAGTCAGCTCTTGCAGAATTCAATAGCGTCTCGGGGGACAATTTTGCAACGCGACTCGAAATGGTTCAACCGGAGTGATATGATTGGGCTTTGGAACCGAGTCCCCCTGTGGGCGCCGAAGGCCATGACCAATTGATGAAAAACCGTTTTTTCGACGAGAACGTTTCGCGGTCGTTGCGAGAATCGTGGGCGCTTGGATGGCCCATGATCCTTATCATGTTCTTTCAGTTCCTCATTGGTTTCACTGACGTGTTTGTCGCGGGCTATCTTGGGACAGATGTCCTTGCAGCCGTCGGCTATGTGGGACAGCTTTACTGGACGCTGATGATACTGGCGAACGGCCTCAATGTGGGGACTGTGTCCATGGTGTCCCAGGCCTATGGCGCCAAGTCCTGCGAAGGCGTGGGAATCATTGGGGCAAACTCCTTGTTGGTAGGGATGTGCGTAGCCGGCGCCATTACCCTGCTCTCTCAGCTTTTCCCGGACCTGATCGTAAAGCTTGCGGGCATGCCGCCTGAGATCCAGACCATTGCAGAGAATTTTCTTCGGATATTCTCGCTGGTGCTGATCCCTACCTATGTAATGATACTCACCAGCGGCGTGTTGCGGTCGTCCGGCCGGGTACGGATCGCCATGGTGAACAGTTTTGCAGCGTCGTCCGTGAATGTGGCGGCAGACTTCGTCCTTGCCTTCGGTTATGGCCCGATACCGGCAATGGGATATATGGGGATCGCGTGGGCCACGGCCCTTAGTACAACCCTGGGAATGTGCTTGAATCTGTTGTTTGTGATGAGAGGAGCGTACGCGATATCGTTCGGCGACATTTTTCGACCGTTGACCCCATGTCTGAAGAATCTCCTCAGGTTGGGGATCCCCACCGTGCTGCAACAGACATCTTGGAATGTGGGAACGCTCGTGGTGTATTATCTGGTGGGGAACATCAGGAGCGGTGAAATAACCGCGCTCGCAGCTATGACCGCGGGGGTGCGGGTCGAGGCGGTCATTTTCCTTCCGATTTTTGCCCTTAACATGGCAGCCGCGGTGTTGACCGGGAATCGCATCGGCGCGGGCGATATTGTGGGCGCGCAGAGAGGAGCTCGGGTGGCTGCTTGGCTCTGCTTGTTCATCATACTGGTTCCGTCGGCGCTGATATTCGTGTTTGCGCCTGAGGCGGCGTCATGGCTTGCCCATGATCAGCTGGTGCTGGAGGAAATGGTTCGATACCTGCGCATCAACATGCTCGGTACGCCGTTTCTCGCGGTAGGGATCACGCTGGCAGGGGCTATTCAGGGCGCGGGCGACACGTACGGGAGCATGAAGATCATCGTGACGGGTATGTGGCTTTTGCGCATCCCCTTCATTTTGGCGACCATATACGTGTTCGGAGTCGGCCCATCTGGCGTCTGGTGGGCAATGACCTGTTCCATGGTGCTTATGTGCGGCCTTTTCATCAAACGGTTTTCTCGGGGAGAATGGGCGAGAGCGTCGAGAGACAAGACGCAAAATAAGCTGCTGTGGGAGGCATGCCTGCCAGGCGAGGGCGCTGTCGAGGCGCGCAGGCCGCGGATAGAAGGCACAGAGCGCGAGGCGCGACATTGCGGCGGTTTACCATTGGGCAGAAAATAGGGGCGCATTGGAGCGGCGAGCTCATGCCGCCAATATCCTTGCAACCTTCGCCGCTGCTCGACATGGACGAGGATTAACGTGAAGCAATCTCACGCGAGAGATATCCTGATCATCGCAAACCCGGTCGCGGGAAAAGGCAAGACAGTACACAAAACTCGCGTCCTGGCAGATTTGCTCCGATCCAGGAACCACCGCGTCGAGGTGTTCATCACCGAGAAGGCGGGTGACGCCACGACTCGAGCCAGCAACGTCCGTTCATCCTGCGACAGGATCGTCATAGCCGGCGGCGATGGCACGGTCAACGAGGTCCTCAACGGCCTCGAGGAACCTTTTTCGATTCCAATCATCCACTTTGCCACAGGCACGGCAAACCAACTGGCGCATCACCTGAAGACCCCGAAAAAACCCGCAAAACTTGTACACTTGATCGAGGACGGCACGATCCGAAGGATCGATATGGGGCTCGTGGGCGCGCACCGTTTTCTCCTGCAGACCAGCGCAGGCTTTGACGCGTTGGTCACGAAGGTAATGGCCGAGCAGCCCAGGATCGGCTCAGGCTATCTCGCGTACGCCTTGCCTATTGTCAGAGCGCTTTTTCGGCATGGACTCGCCGATGTGGACGTCCAGATCGATGGCGGCCCCGCGAAAAAAGCTCGGGGGGTTATCATCACCAAAGTGAGCCATTATGGCGGGATATTCGTGTTTTGCAAGACCGCATCCATGGACACAGGCGCATTCGATATATGCCTCTTCCACGAGAAGAGTTTGGTGGTTCATCTGTGTTCTTTTTTGGCTGCGCTGTTGAGGCTCACCCCGTACGTGCCTTGGATATCTCACGAGAGGGGTACGCATGTCGTCATCCAGGCCTCATCTCCAACGCCGGTACAGATCGATGGGACCTACATGGGGACAACTCCCATCGAGGTTCACTTGGCGCCCCAGGCAGTGCCGGTGCTTGTTGCAGCCCCGCGTCCATAGCGAGAGGAGGCCCAAACACGATGTCGCGACCGCAGGTCCTCGGCGCCGTCGAAATTGCTTGGCGTCATTTCACCTGAAAATGCCATGGTTCTCTTCGGAACGGTATTTTCATCTGCCGTCGCGACCGTTTTGTCATGGGAATTCGAGGGAGCGAGGCTCGAGCCAGGTGGGAACCATTGCCGCTACCCAGGGCGTTGCCCTGGGCTATTGTATGGCGCCCCGCAGGAGCGGGGCTTAAGAGGCCGCCGAGAGTTTATCCCGAAGCTCGGTATTCCCGATGGAACGAGGTTCGCCTCATGGGGTTTGGAAGCGCTTACGGCAACCGTAGCGAGATCCAGGAGCCGCGCCGCAGAGTTTGAACGTCACCGTATTCACGCCGCGACGCGTCCCATTACAACAGAAGTTTCGAGAAACGGTATAGTCTCAAGAATCGTTTGTATCCTTCATGAGTTGCGCGGCCACGCTTTTTTCTATGGTCTGCCCAAGCGCCTCTGCCTTGACTGGCTGATCGAGCTTTATGATGTTGATCTTGCCCGTGTCCAGGTCTTTGAACGCACTCTCCACGAGGAAGCCGTCTTTCTTCGCGGCCACGGTTACCATTAGGGCCCTGGTGATGTTCAGCCGATCTTTGAGCAACTCGAGGGTGCGGTCGATTTCTGCGCCCGCGTCTTTCGTGGCGGCAATAGCTTGCCCCACCTTTTCCGGACTCACGATGTCGAAGCGGTCCGCTGCAGGTCCCTTTGGCCGCGCTGCCTTGTACAGCGCGTCTATTTCCTGCTGAGAGGGCCGCTTTTTGAAGCCTTTGAAGTAGATCAGCACTGCGAGGCGCGGCTTAGTCACCTCAACCTCTTTGCTGGGCTTTTTCGTGACAGATTTAGGTGCCATGAGGGTGATTTGAGGCTTCTCCCATTTCTCGGAACTGATCCCGACAAAGGGCTCTTCGACGCCGTGGGGGATGAGAACGACCAGAAGCAATACGGCGGCGGCGGCCGTAGCCAAAGCGGTCACCGGTATGTGAGTGAGAGGGGATAGCCAGTCGAGAACAGCCTTGAAGATTCTGCCGGGGACGGACTCGGTCTCGTGTTCTTTTGGTTGGGAGCGCTCCGACGCGGTCCTGGCGCGTGGGGAGACCTCGCATGCAGCGACTGCTGTCGTCCATTGCGCTATGGCTTCGTCCCTGACCGCTTCTATATTTGTGATCACTCGGTTGAATCGCTCGGCCACTGCGGGTTGCGTTTGGAATTTGCCCATGGTGAATTTGAGACCTGCAATGATTTGAGTGAGTTGCAATTTGTAGGCCTTTGCGGCATGGGCGTCCGACATCTGCATATATTTTTCGAACAGCTGAGGATCGTCGCATTCCTCTGAGGACGGCATGCGGAACGTGGCTGCGCCGAAATGCGCGCTGATGTCCGAATCCAGGGGAATCTTTTCAAGGGCCCTCAGCGGGCAAAACGAGTCCCCCATTTGTCGAGACATTCTTTCGTACTGCTGAATAAGTTGCTCCTCGATCCTGCTCAGCAGTCTCTTCAGCGCGATCCGATTTGAACCCGGACCTCCCATCAGCGCGCCGAGTTCATGCAGATGCTGCTGCAACTCATTGCGTCCTATTGGCTGAAATCCCAACATATCCTCGGCCTTGGACAACGGAACCGGCATGACCTCTTCCGAGGGGACGCCGTCAATCAGCTTTTTCTCTGGCAAAGCCGGATACTTGTCCTGGACGAGATCCAGTCTGGGAAGTTTGTTTGGGTTTGTCAGGCCGTCGCCGGGCGACAGAACGCCGCGTCGCGCGAGGTCTTCGTAGGATCGCCTCAATACCTTCACCGTCGCTGCCACGGCCATGTTGTAGAGATATTCCGCGTCTTGTCTCATCGCGGCGCCGAGAAGATACCCGCGCCAAAAGTCGTCGCCCGCGCGCCACAGCTCGCGCCAATCTTGACGGGTGGACATTTGGAGTCGTTCGGCGGTTTTTATGGCGAGGCGATTCACAAAGGCCCCGATGTCGAGACATCCGGTTAATGGCCCATTATGAAGCGTGGGAAGCTCAGAGAAGACCGGGTCTGAAAAGAATTCGCGTATCAACTGCGCATTTGCGTTGATCTGCCGGTTATAACATTTGGATTTAAGATAATTTTCCCAGATGACATGCCCGAAGCCCAGCGTTGAGCGGACGTGCTGCACCGAGCAGGTGTCGGCGGCGGCATGCACCACAGGGCCCATGAGTTGGGCGCCGACTATGAACTGGTTCGGCCCGCGAACTTCCAAAGGTTCATAGTGATGGTCTAGGAGATATTCATAATAGAATCCGGCGAGCACGTTCCACGGCGCGAACTTGGTCGCGCTCAGAGATTGACTGAAGTTTTGAGCCCATGCGTGGTCTCCTGCCTGCCACGACGCCCTCAGGCGCTCGAGAACCAGGGAATTTTCCACATCCACAACGCCGCTGAGATGATCGGTAATCCCCTTGACGACGAGTGAATCAATCCCTTTCATAGACGAGGTTTCATACGCATAACCGCTCGAGTTCGGCCAAGGCACTTCCGCATCCGGCAAGGGATTGATGAAGTGATTGAACGCGGTAAACATGTGAAAGCCGAGGCCCACGACATTGCGCTTCCCCGGGCCGGGTATGCCTCGCAGCGACAGCGCCAAATCCCCGAATTTGTCCGTGTGCAATGACTCGAAGCCCACCAGATGTTCCACGGCGCTTTGATGAGCCGGAATTTCATCCAGGGGCTTCTTGGAGCCATACGCCAACTCAAAAGTTTGCAGAGCGCTTTTCTCGGCATCGTCGCCGAACTTCTTGATGTAGGCTACCGCATCAGATACTACCCAGTAATGGGATTTCGCCATCATTACTCGCTTCCTCTCGTCGAGTGGCTCACACAAAGGTATTGCGGCGCCGGCTGCGCCCCAGGGATGCACTCAGCGAATCGCCATATACGCCCCGTATGCCTCACACGGATGGTTTCAACCATGTTGCGCTGATCCCTGTGTCTGAACGGATCGTGGTTCCCCACGCAAGCGACCTGCCTCTATTATCAACCATCGCGGAAGAACCGCGCATCTGACAACAATGTACCGAAACACCCATGAATAGCCCTAAATCGAACTTCGCGAGAGTTCTTTCAGAAAGAGACGCGCCGCGGCGTGAATATGATGACTTTCAAAGTCTGCGTCTCGGCGGAGACATAATCAATGAGTACCGTCACAGCGCCTGGTTTGTCACGCCGGACTCGATCCGGCGCCCAGGAAACTCGTCATGGATTCCCACTTCCTTGGGAATGACATGCAGCGGCGCAACAGCGCAATTCACGATTATTTTCGAGAATAGGTATGGTCTTCTCTCCGGACGCGATATTGAGTTCGCGGGTGCGTCTGGATGCGTGTGCGCCTTGAAAACTGCCGAAGACATTTCACCGTGGCCATTCAGGGCGCAGACCGGGTCAACGGTCACGATTCTCGGGAGATCTCGGCGATAACGTCTGACAACCGATTCAGTTCAGTGTGCGTCACGACGATTTCCAGGGCTTCCAATGCATAACCCGCCCCCTTGCCTCTCAGATCAGCCTTGCACATCACCTCGTCAACGCCGTGGTCGGCCAACATTTCTGCCACGCGAACCCCTTTCTGTCGTTCGAGGGTTCGGAAGGGATTCTGTAGGTACGATTCGCAATGGACATGGCCTGTAGCCATATCTTTGACCAATATAGCAAAAAAGTCAGCTTCTCCAAAATGATTCGATATGACGCTTTGTTCGCTTGGTTTGGCGTCGTCTTCAACGTCTAGGGGCGTTGCGATGCGCCACGTTTGTATCTGGTCGGGCTCGTAGTGGATGAGAAGTTTATCGATATTCGGCCACCGGTCGAGAATTTCTTCTTCGAGATGCGACACTATTTGGTGAGCCTCCCTGAGCAGCCTGGTTCGCATGCGGAGGGAGATCTCGACAAACCTGTACCTGCCGGAATTGCGACCGCCAACGGATACGACCTCACTCACATCAGGGTGGCTTTCCATGATCTTCCGGATTTCATCGAGGGTCGCGTGGTCAAGGGTGGCGTCAAGGAGGACTTTCACGGCGTCGATCATGATCTGAAAACCGGCTCGGCCTACAAGGACTGCGACGAACATTGCCACATACCTGTCGAGATAATAGCCCAATTGCGAGCCCACCACAGACGCGAGGATCACCACGGTGGACAAAAGGTCCGAATAGATATGCTTTGCGTCTGCCACCAAACTCGGGGACCCGACCTGAAGACCGACGCGTAACTCGTATCGGGAGAACGCAAAGGTGATGACTATGATGAGCATGATCCCCGCCACGACAAGGGGAACGTTCGCCAGCGCGACAGGCTCAGAGGCGCCGAGGGCGTCGAAAACAATCTCGAAGGCCGCATACAAGATAAAGAAGGACGAGAGAAGCGCGACGAGATTCTCTACTTTGTACAGCCCTTCCGGAAACGTTCTGGTCTTGCGGCTGGAAATGACGATGCCGACAAAAATGGTCGCGGAAGAGATCACGTCGCCGAGGGAATGAACCGCGTCTGCTCGGAGGGCAAGGCTGCCGGAAGCCTCGGCAAGGCCGTATTTGAGGCCAGTGAGGAGGAGATTGATCAGCGTCGAATAGGCGGCGACCTGCGAGTACGAGTTCATGGGCTAATCGTTATTCATCGCGCCAACCAAGTCCCCAACGTCTCTTGCGACGACAACCTCGCGGCATGACGCCCGGGTTGGTTCTATGAATACGGGTATCTCCGCACTTGGGGCAGACGAGCTGGCGTCCGGTTCCGAATGGCACTTCCCACTCGTGGTTGCAATTCAAGCACCGAAATTTTCTCATGGGCATTGATCCGTTCATTGCGCTGACATGTCGCTCCGTTTCTTTTGTCGAGGTAAATACACTTACCACGCATATACCACAGCTTTGTCGGTTTCGAGGTGAGAGACATAACCAGTATCAGTCCTGGATCTCTGCGCGGACTAGGACTTGGTCATGCCTAATTTCGACATCTTCTTCCACAGAGCTTGACGACTGATCCCAAGGAGTTCGGCGGCCCTTTTTTTCTTGCCGCCTGTTTGCGCCAGGGCGTCGAGTATCTTTTCAACATCAGAACTCATCGCATGCGGCCTCGTCGGAGTCGAACGCTTTTCGTTCTTGCTTGCGACAATTGATTCAGGAAGGTTGACCACTTCTATGCAGTTTGTACGGCACACCACAAAGGCGTATTCCAATGCGTTTATCAACTCGCGAATGTTGCCAGGCCAATCGTAAGAGAGAAGCAGCTCCATGGCGTCCGCGCTCACCGTTGCGATGTTTTTACCGGTTTTGAGTCTGTTTTCTTGGAAAAAATGTTCGATGAGCAACGGCAAGTCTTCCCTCCTTTCCCTCAGGGGCGGGAGCCGGATGGGGATCACGTTCAGTCGATAAAACAGGTCTTCTCGGAAGAGGTTCTTGGCGATCATTTCTCTCAAATCCCGGTGGGTCGCGGATATGATTCTCACATCGACCTTTACCGGCCTACTGTCTCCGACACGCTCGAACTCCTTTTCTTGTATGACTCTGAGGATTTTCACTTGCATAGACAAAGGGATGTCGCCTATTTCGTCAAGAAAAATGTCTCCGGTATGCGCCAGCTCGAAGCGACCTCTCCTCGTCCGGTCGGCGCCTGTATATGCGCCCTTGACATGCCCAAAAAGCTCACTTTCGAACAGGGATTCACTCAATGCTGCACAATTCACCTTTATGAAAGGGCCGGCGCTGCGTTTCCCCAACTTGTGAATGGCTGCCGCCACAAGTTCCTTTCCCGTGCCGCTTTCTCCATAGATGATGATCGGGGCGTCGGACTGGGCAGCATCCCCAATCAAGTCAAAGACCGATTGCATTGGTCGAGACTTGCCCAGAATGCCATGAAAATGGTCCCTATCCCTCAATATGGAGCTCAACTTTGCAATCTGCTCGTCTCGAGACACTATTTCGCTCAGGTCCATAAGAGTCTCGACTGCTCCAATGACCCTTTTGTCTTTTCCTAAAAGCAAGGAAGCGTTTTTCATGACAGGCAGCAGTGCGCCGTCTTTCCGGCGGATTATGCATTTTCGTCTCTCGCCGTGGCGAGTCTCGAAAAGATCGCACGTAAAATAGTTTTCCGCGCCCACACGCGCGGAACAGTTGTCGCAACTCAGTATGGTGCACTGGCTCCCTATGAGCTCTTCTCTCGTGTATCCGGTGATCGCTTCGGTGGCGCTGTTGACGGAAACGATCATGCCGTCTCGATCCACGACCATGAGGCCATCCATCATGGTTTCGATGATGGCCTGCCAGTAGTACACAATCTCATCGCGGTTCACGGACTTTGGCCCTCCTTGGAAAGTAAACGACAACAGGTTTACTTAGGTTGACATATTTTACGTTTTTACGCAAGCAGGTTTACCTGCATGGCAACAACTCGTCATCCGTTGAAAGCCCACCCATTGGAAGAGCCGCGCCAGGAAAGCTCTTTTGGCTATTTTCAGGGAGCCTTGTCCTCGATCACGAAATTGACAAGCTCATTGCTCCTCCCATGGGCGTGAATCAACGAATCTCTCAGAGGAGGACGAACGATGGCTACGGTAGATTTGACAACGATCAAGCCAGTGAAAGTGATCGATGCAAGGGGCAGCGCCTGCCCTGGCCCGTTGTTGGAGGCAAAGAAAGGCATAGGACAAGTCAAGGTGGGCGAAATACCCGAGATTCGCTCCAGCGATCCCGGGACTCGAAACGACATACCGGCTTGGGCAAAAAAGGTAGGACACGAATATTTGGGGGTTCTGGAAGCAGAAGGGTATGACCGACTCTTCGTGACCAGGAAGAAGTAGAGGGGCAGAGCCATGGCGACTGCTGCACCAGAACCTGCGGATGCCAAAATTCTCATTTTGGCGACCATATCGTGTGCGTATCCCGGAGCGGACACGGTGGGCCAGGCTCATTTGTCGTATCCTCCCAACACGTACGTGATGAGAATACCGTCGCCAGTGATGCTGCCTGAAGATTTCTACTATCGGGCTTTAGAAAAGGGCGTCGGGGGTATCATTGTCATGAGTTGCGGGGAGGAATGTCCGTATGAAGGGGCGTACCATCGCTTAGCCGCGCGCATCGATCGAGTCATGGCTGGCCTCAAGGAAAAGGGTTACTTGAGCAAACGAGTGAAACTCACGGCAATTTGTACAGTGTGCACCAAGGGATTTCTCAAAGAGGTCAATGAAATGAATGACCTTTTGAAACAGATTGATCCCCCTCGTAGGGGGGAGGTGGAGAGTTAGAACCATGAAACAAGACGCCTTGCAGTTCGACACGCTGGTTATCGGCGGAGGGATAGCTGGTTTGACGTCTGCGCTCGATTTGGCAGATCAAGGCTATCAGGTGGCGGTGGTGGAGCGCGAAGCCAGTATAGGCGGGACCATGATAGCTCTCAGTAAGGTCTTTCCTACACTCGACTGCGCCAGTTGCATCACCACCCCCAGAATGGCGGCGGCCGCGCATCACCCATCGATCGATATTTTTACCTATACCGAGGTAGACTCTATTAGACCACAAGGGACTTCGTATCAGGCTGTTCTCAAGAAAAAACCCCGGTACGTCGAGGAAGACCTGTGCATAGGATGCCGGCAATGTGAGTACGTGTGTCCGATCGAGGTCCCGCATGAATTCGAGGGAGGCCTTGGGTCGCGAAAAGCCATTTACGTCCCCTTTGCCACGGCTATACCTCAAAAAGCCATCTTGGATTCCAGCAACTGCATGCTGTGTGGATCATGCCAGAAGGTGTGCCCTACTCATGCAGTGAATTATTTTATGCAGCCGGAGCGCATCAAGGTCATCGCCAAGACAGTCATTATCGCCACCGGCTTCCAGCTCACCCCTAAAGACGCCAAAAAAGAATACTCCCCGCCGGGCAGTCTCAACATATTGACGTCCCTTCAAATGGAGCGGCTGTTATCCCCCCACGGTCCCTATGGACGCGTGATTCGGCCGTCGGACGGAAAAGTACCCAATTCGATAGCCTATGTGCAATGCGCTGGTTCTCGAGACAAGAGCCTTGGGGTCTCTTACTGCTCGAGAGTGTGCTGCATGTACGCCGTCAAACAGGCGATGCTGCTCTCAGGCGCCCTGCCGCTTGCCGATGTGACCATTTACTACATGGATATTCGAGCCTTCGGCAAAGGCTATGAGGAATTTTATCAGAACGCGAAGGCTATGGGCATCCAGTTTGTCAAGGGAAAGGTGGCCAGGATAGCCGAAGACGATGACCATAACCTGACGGTTCGAGTTGAGATGATGGAAGAGGACGGACGAGTCGAGGAGCGCTCTCACGATCTCGTGGTCCTCTCCCTCGGTATGGTTCCTGGATGCAATCCTCGCGAGTTTATCCCCTTGGAATTGGACAACGACGGCCTCGTGAATTTGCCGGACCCGAAGTTAGCCCCTTCGCTCACCACTCAGGCGGGGGTCTTCGTGGCGGGGACCGCATCAGGCCCCAAAGATATTGTGGACACCATCGTCAAGTCCGGCGCAGCCGCCATGGAAGCCGCCAATTATATGCGGTCTCTCGATGAAAGGGCAGAATCCCAATCAGCCTACGAAGTATCAGAGGACGAAGGGGCCGTGACTATAGCCGCCAGCTAGCGCTCAGGGAGTCACGCAGATACGTAAAGGGGAAGATCATGTCAGACGAAATTCAGACGCTCCAGCAAGAACAGACAGCGTCCGAGAAGAACAAACCTCGGATCGGCGTGTACATTTGCCATTGCGGAGGGAACATCTCCGATGTCGTTGACGTGGCATTCGTTGCTGAAGAAGTGAAGAAAATACCGGAAGTACAGATAGCGCGGACGAATATGTTCATGTGCTCTGACCCTGGCCAAGAGATGATTCTCGAAGACCTGAAAAAAGAACATCTTGACGGCGTGGTGGTGGCGTCTTGTTCTCCAAAGCTCCATGAACTCACATTTCGCAATACTCTCAAACGCGGCAATCACAACCCTTTCCTGTATGAGCACGCCAACATTAGAGAACAAGTGAGTTGGGCTCACCATGGCGACCCCGCGGGCGCGATACAGAAGGCGTTGCGTATGGTGGCCGCGGCGGTGGCAAAGGCTGCTCACCTTCAACCTCTCGAGCCGATTCGCATCGATGCGTATCCTCATGCCGTCGTGGTCGGCGGCGGCATTGCCGGGCTTACCGCGGCCAAGAGACTCTCTCAGCGTGGCATCGGGGTGACCTTGGTTGAGAAGAGCTCCTTCTTGGGCGGGCAGACGGTTCAACTCGATCGAGTGTACCCCAGTGAAGATGCGTCTAAAGAGCTGGTGATGCGCCTTGTCGAGGAAGCTCTAGATGATCCTCGCATCACCATTTACACTGACGCCGAAGTCGTGTCCAGCAAAGGCACTATAGGAGATTTCCTGGTGGTGGTGCGTCGGCGGATGAACGCTGACGCGGCCAAAACAATAGGAAACGTCGATAAGAAAACTGTTTTCTGGCCATTTCAAGGGTGCGCAATTCGTCAGTCGGGCTTGCCCTCCGGGTCGGAAGAGATCCAGATCAAAGCCGGCGTGGTCATTGTCGCGACGGGGTTCAAGCATTATGAGCCGAGAAGCGGCGAATATGGATATGGGGAGTCCCCCCGGGTCATTACTTTGCCAGATCTCATCAAGCTCATGTCCGCGGACGGCCCTACTGGCGGGCGGCTTGAAATTCTAGGGCAGCCAGTGAGGGACATGGCATTCATCCACTGTGTTGGAAGCAGACAAGTAGATGGGATCCATGAGCCTCAGCCAGATGGAAGAGTGAATGTATACTGTTCTCGGGTGTGCTGCACCGCCACGTTGCACACCGTCAACGAACTCAAAGATCGATTTCCCCATGTCAACGTGTATGAACTCTATCAGGATATCAGGGCCTACGGAAAAGGTCATGAAGATTATTATGAAAAGGCTTCTCAGAAGGGGGTGCTTTTTTTCAGGTTCACTTCCGAGTCCCTACCTGTGGTGGAAAAGGCGGGACCAACCTCCAACCGCCCTCTGAAGGTGAGAGTGCGCGACACTCTCACCTTCGGAGAGGATCTCGAGATCCCCGTGGACCTCGTAGTGCTCTCCGTGGGGATGATGCCAAATGACATTGGCGACCTGGCGGACATATTCAAACGTCCCATTGGGACCGATCGATTTCTCCAAGAAGTGCATCCCAAGCTGAGACCAGTGGAGATGGCCGTGAATGGATTGTTGTTGGCAGGAGCGGCGCAGGGGCCACGAGATATAACCGAGAGTTGTGCGTCTGCCGCGGCAGCGGCTTCTAAGGCTGCAATCGCGTTGGGCAAGGGATATGTGGAACTTGAGCCATTCGTGGCCCAGGTGGACCCAGCACGGTGCGATGGCTGCGGGCTCTGCCTGAAGGAATGCAGTTACGAGGGGGCATTGACGCTAACAGACATCGAGGTGGGCGAGCAGGTCGAACGCAAAGCCGTGGTTACTCCCGCGCTCTGCGTCGGGTGCGGAGCTTGCGCGGCCGTCTGCCCCCACAGGGCCATTAACGTCAGCGGGTGGACCCTTGACCAGTTTGACGCAATGGTGGACGCCATCGCCGCGCAATAGAACTGCAAGAGAGGTTGCCATGAGTCAGGAAACGGAGAAAGAGGCGCTAAAGGCTTTGAGAGAAGCCCGTAAGAGTACCATAGAAGCGGCGCGTGAAAGAATGAAAAAAACAGGGCAGTCCAGAAACAGCTTTCAGACGCTCTCTCGCAGGGGCCAAAAACTGTCCCGGAAATATCTCACGCAACCGGCATCCCTTCTCATGAGGTTCTGTGGCAGCTGACATCCATGAAGAAATACGGGAAGGTGGCCGAGGGAGAGCAAGACGGGGACTATTTCCAATACATACTGCTCAAGGAGTGAGTTATGGCGCATGTAGTCGATCCAACGTTCGTTAACACACTAGCAAGGTACGGCGCCGCTGATATGAAGTCGTGCTTTAATTGCGGCAATTGCACCGCGGTTTGCTCTTTAACCGAAAACGGGGCCACGTTCCCTCGCAAGTTCATCCGGTATGCCCAGTTGGGTATGGCGGATCGCATAGCCAGCAGCAAAGAAATGTGGCTGTGCTACTATTGCGGAGACTGCTCCGCCACTTGTCCGCGTCAAGCAGAACCGGGAGAATTCGTGGCGGCCGCGCGATGGTACATCATATCCCAATACGATCCCACGCGGCTTGCACGGCTGTTATACACCTCAAAAACGTCTGCCTTCATTTTCTTGGCGGCTGCTGCCCTAATCTTAGCGCTCGTGGTGCTCCGTGGGTTTGGCTCCATGCCGACCGACGCCTTGAGACTCGGGGCGTTTATAAACGTCGAGTACATTCATTATACCGGTCAGGCCGTCATCGTGATCGCTGGCGTTATCGCCCTACTAAGTTTGCTGAACATGGTATGGAGACTCAACCAGTCGCTGCATACCGCGAATGCAGCCTCGAACGAGTCCACGAGCGATGAACCGCCAACGTCCAGCCCATGGCAAAGGTTAACCAGCGCTTTTTACGAGGTAATCGCCCAGACTCGATTCGACAAATGCGCCACGCAATCTACACCGTGGTATTTGTCGAGACGATTCGTCCACTTATCGATTATGTGGGGGTTTCTGGGGTTGCTTGCCGCAACCGGTCTGGACCTGCTTTTTAAGCAACCCTATGCGCACGTGCCTCTATACTATCCCATGAGGATGTTGGGGACGCTTTCCGGTTTATTCGTACTCTACGGGACAACATCGGCCTTGGTGAACAGATTCGCGAAGAAAGACAAATACTATGCACATTCAGGAATGTCGGACTGGCTTTTTCTAGGGCTTCTTTGGATCGTGACCATTACCGGCTTTGTGGTGGAGATCACCGTCTATTTGCCGAGCGGTTCTATCCCAGCCTACATGGTATTCCTCGTACACATCGTCTTGGCGATGATGCTGGTCTTGCTGTTGCCGTTTACCAAGTTTGCTCACGCTGTTCTTCGGCCAGTGGCCCTATTCATACACGAATTCAAAGGGAAATCGTCAAATGCTTAACAGGCCTGAGGTGAGCGCGAGACCGACAGTTTGCGAGGCGTTTAGACGAATGGCCTCAGCGCCGCGTCGCGTGAGTGAAATGCTGCAGCGCATTCTAAAATATAAGGAGACCCAATGAGTGTCGATCAATCTGAGTTCATGGATCTCGCGACGCGGGTGGAATCCCTGGGGCCGCCGCGTGAGGACAAGCTGAGCATCGTCGTGTTCTCCGGCGATTTCGACAGAGTACTGGCTGCGATGATTATTGCAGTGGGCGCGGCCGCTATGGATATGAAGGTGGTGCTTTTCTTTACCTTTTGGGGTTCGGGACGTACATGATGTACGACGTCGTGCGCCCGGCGTTGGCAGAAATCATTGTCAGTCTCAAGCAGTCTTCAGACCTTAACCACGGGGAAGTCCCCCCGCGGAATACACGTTAAAGGAGATCTCGAAATGCAAGAAAAAGAAGGCGTCGTTATCATCGCAACTCACGGCGGAGAAGACCCCGAGCGCGCGACGTTCCCTTTTGCCATGGGCAACGCGGTATCGCATTGGACGAAAAGGCGACCATCGTGCTGAAGGGTGCAGGAGTTTTTCTCGCGTACAAAAGGGTACGCTAAGCATGTTCACACAAGCGGTTTTGACCCGTTACAGAAACTGATGAACGATTTCATCGATCTGGCGGCAAAATACTTGTGTGCGCGCCATGTATCAAAGAACGAAACCTTACGGAGTCGGTCCTGACTGCAGCGACGCAGGTCATCGCGGGCGGAACGGTCATCAACGAATGCTGTAACGCCAAGGCTGCCCTGAGCTACTAACCCGATTTTCGTACTCTCATGGGAAATGAAAGATGCCGATTTTACTCTGTCCACGGAGGCGTACGGTCATGCGTTCACAAAGCCTCATGCCTCCGTGCACCGTCTGAATGGTCACATAGGCGTACGGACCGGCAGGCGCGAGAGTGGAGCGCCTGAGGCTGCAACCTGATGGAGGAACATGCAATGGATCAACAACAAATGCGATTGGTTCCCGCGCGTATTGACGACATTATTACTCTCAAAAAACATGGCCATTCAATTGCGTGCGACACATCATTTGAAATTAACGAGATCGATTTTGTGCACTTGGACAATGAATTCCAGGCAGTTCTGTTTTTTTGTCGCTTTTCCGGTACGGTTGACGGCGAGCCTTACCAGTTCCGAAAGTGCTACGCTCGCGGCTGCCCTCAAAATCTGTGCCCCCATGTATCCCAGGCTGTCATGATAGCGAATCGGTGTCTCTAGAAAGATTATCGGCGGCTCGAATCGGCAGGGATTTCGGTTGAGAAGAAATTGTTTTCCCTTGACGACATGGTCGTCAAGTTTCAAGACCTCAAGGCCGAACAAGGCCCGACTTTGACCGTTGACGATTATGTCCACATAGCGAAAGAGGGGAACGAAGTTACGATGCACGTTTCTCTCGAATTCTTTCCCGCAGTGGAGAATTTTGGGAACAGAAAAGAGGCGCGGACCTTCTTGGTGGCAAATTTTGATTGCGAAGCGCTTGGGGCTACGCATCAGTGTCAAAGGTGCATGGCCTCTTACGCCACAGAGCGAGAGGCGGAAGAGAAACCTCGACAGGTACGCATTGCCAACGATCGTCTCTCAAAACTGTATGTAGAGTTCGAGCAGGCAGGCATTCATTACGAAAAACGCTTTTTCGAATGAAAACGCCTTTTGCAGTTGCAAGTCGCCAAGAAGATTCGTGACTTAGTTGAGGGCGCAGAGACGGCTCTTTACTTTTCCCTTGTCTTCTAATAAAGATGAAAAAGAGGACCTCATGCCGTTGCGGAAATGTGAGAGACGGTACCCCCTATGGATCATCTCACGAAGAAAGCCGTCATAGTCGTTGATCTTCAGGCTGATTTCACGGAATTACACTGCGGCGCCCTGGCGGTGCAAGGGACTGACCAAGTGTACCTCGATATGGTCATTGCGGCCGCGAAGGGCTATGCGGGCGAAGGTTGCCCTGTCATTTGTACCCAAGACTACCATCCTGCCGATCATGTGTCATTTTACACCAACCATCCAGGGCGAAATCCATTCGAGAGGGTTCTCTTGGGCGGCGTCGAGCAGACCCTCTGGCCGCCTCATTGCGTCCAAGGGACCGACGGCGCTCGAATACTTCTCCCCGAGGACCTGATCACTGAGGTAGTGGTCAAAGGCGCAGATGGCCGATTTGACAGCTACTCGGGATTCAGAGACGACGGCGGCCGTGAAACCAATTTACAGGCTGTCTTGGACAGCCTCGGCGCCCAGGAGCTGATCGTCTTCGGTCTTGCCACGGACTATTGCGTGCGTTGCACAGTATTGGACGCGTTGAACAGAGGATTTAGAGTTCTAGTCCACTTGGATTTATGCCGAGGAGTAAGCGGAGATACCACTGAACTAGCTATCAATGAAATGGCCTCGGCGGGCGCAATCCTTGAGCCATGGCGTTGAGGCCATGCAGCTCGCGCCTCAATTGAATGTGCGTCTAAGGATAGGCGCTGATCCTGAAAATTTCGCGGTTCCAGCGCAGCAGTTCTCGAAGTGTGCAGTGAATCCGACAGCGACCTTTCCGCCCGAGTGAGGCCTTGAGATCGCGTCGTCGCCTTCTGCTTATCGCAATGACGGGAAAACCATTGAGAGGTCATCGAGAGCGTAGCAAAACAATCTCGGGACAAATTGCCGAAAGAAATAGAAGACCGGGCGGGCCCCCCGGAGCGCGTCATCGCCAACAGTATAGCCCCCCCAGGGAACGTCGCGACCTGAGGGGGGCTCTGAATTTTATTTTCCGTCTGATGCCTCTTGTCGCTCCTGTAATGCGTCAAGCTGTTTGAGACTCAGCGGTGTCCCGAATGCAGGATACTGGATCATGGGCGCCTTGGGATCCTTTATTGGGACCCATTTCCCATCGACCAGGTCTTGGTAAACTGAATCGTATTTTAGGCCTTCTACGACTGGAACCACCCCTTTAAGGTTCTGAACCTTGCCGTTCTCGAGCCAGGTGAGTTTCAGTTCCTTGTCCTTCTTCGCCTGAATCATGGTCTTGGTACCGTGACAGTCATCGCATTTTCGTCCCTCTTTCATTATGGAATGGCTCATGGCAGGGGCAAACAGCAGAAATGTCTTGTTGGGTCGCACCACAAATGTCTGCATGTTCGCTGAGGTGACCTTGCCGCGGTAATTCATGAGGAACATCCAGCCCGTAACCGGTATGGCTTTGCGCTCGTTTGTTTTTACCATGTGATCGAAGTGGCAATTTGTACAGGAGATGACATGACGAACGTGACACGCCTTGCAGTCGAGCTTGCCTTCGTGAACCGTATGGGAATCGGTCGGTTTGATTGCATCATGACATTTCTCACAGTGGGTATCCATCGCTCCGGGTTCCCTGTACGATTTGTAGACCTGTCCATCGCCGTGCATATCTCTTGGGCCATGACAGTCTGTGCAGACCATACCATTGGCCTCGTGCACGTCTTCTTGCTTCGCCGCTCGATCAACGTCGTACAGGGCCTTCTCTCTCCCATGACATTCAAAGCACATCTCCTGTTTTTGCGCGGCCCTCAAGGTGTATGACATTCTTTTGCCGGTGGTCGTACGGTGACACTTGTCGCACGATTGCACGTGGCACCTATTGCAACCCGCCTCGGAATAAGGGACGTTGGTAATATTCTCGAGGCCGCCCATGTCTCTGCTGTACCAGTAGGCCATACCCCGCGCAGTATGATGGAGACTTCGCAAAAAGAAACATTCTTTGTCCGTGATTGTCGTGGAGGATTCACCCCACGCAAGGCTGAGTCCCCCTGCGATCAGAAGCCATAAGACGAAGACTGCGCCTACATACCTCTTGTTTCTCATCTCTACCTCCTTCATGGGAATATCCTACGGCATACCGCCTGCATCATAAACTCGCCTCAAAAGTCCTGAGTGAGCAAATTATGTGCCAATCTCAATCGACGGCCCAATAGTCGTTGGACATGCAAATGCCTGCCTACCTCCGGTCTCGTTGCGACGACGGGACCAGAAAGTTGACAATTGTCACTCTTCGCGCTTGACAACACAGGTCCTTTACGCCTTCTTGCTTCCAAAAAGCTGCATCGTTTACCAAGGCGTGGGCTGGAAAAAGACTGGCGAAGCATACGTCAATCGCTTACTGGTGTGCACCTGTAGATGTCCTTACTAAACGGCCAGCCAGCTGCCTCGTCTCGTGATGCATTCGACTATCGTCTATTTTGGCATCACTGGCGGCTCCGTCTGCTCGGTTTTCACAGCGAAATCCATTTTGATGCCTAATTTTGCCATCTTTTTCCATAGCGCTTGACGACTGATGCCAAGATATTTGGCTGCGACGCCGCGCTTCCCTCCGGCCCTTCTGAGGGCTTCCAAGACGTCCTCGCGGTCTCTCAAATGCGATTTCCTGCCCGTCGACAGCTTCGTATCGTCAGTGATGGTATCTGGCAGGTTATCTACCTCGATGCAGTCTGTACGACAGACCACGAACGCATAGTCAATGGCGTTTATCAGTTCCCGAATATTCCCTGGCCACCGATACTGCGTGAGCAGCTTCATGGCATCCTGACTTATTCCGCTAATGTTCTTACCAGTAATGAGTCTCCTAGTTTCCAACAAATGGGTCACCAGGAGGGGGAGGTCTTCCAGCCTCTCACGCAGAGGCGGCAGCCGAATTGGTATCACATTGAGGCGATAAAAAAGGTCTTCTCGAAACTGATTGTTCGCGGTCATCTCGAACAGGTCTCGGTGGGTAGCAGATATGATTCGGACGTCCACCTTAATCGGCGCGCTATCCCCGACCCGTTCGAATTCCTTCTCCTGAAGCACCCGTAATATCTTTACCTGCATTGAGGGAGGTATGTCTCCAATCTCATCCAGAAAGATGTCCCCTTTGTCGGCTAGTTCGAACCGTCCCTGTCTCGACTTGTACGCGCCGGTGTAAGCGCCCTTGACATGGCCAAACAATTCGCTCTCCAGCAACGTCTCGCTTAACGCCGCACAGTTGACCTTGACAAAAGGACCGTGTTTCCGAGTGCCGAGCTGGTGTATTGCCGTGGCCACAAGCTCTTTCCCTGTCCCTGTTTCTCCATAGATGATTATCGGCGCATCTGAAACCGCGGCATCGGCCACAAGTTCAAACACCTGTCGCATCAAGGGGGATCTGCCTACGATTCCCTGGAATTGATCTTGTTTTCGTAGGAGTGCGCTGAGTTTGGCGATCTGTCGTTCCTTGGAAGCAATTTCGCTGAGGTCCGTGAGGGTCTCGACCGCGCCTATGACCCTTTTGTCTTTACCCACCAAGAGCGACGCGTTCTTCATGACTGGAAGCGAGCTCCCGTCCTTTTTTTGCATGGTACATTTTCGTCGTTCCTCGATGCCTGTTTCAAAAAGATTGCACGTGAAGGTCCCGTCCTCTCTTGGCCTGGCCCCACACCTGTCGCAGGCTAGGATTGTACAAGGGCTTCCTATGAGTTCCTCCTTGGAGTAACCCGTCATTCGCTCTGTCGCATGGTTCACGCTCACTATCATTCCGTCCGTATCGATAACTATCAAGCCATCCATCTAGCTGGTCCGGCTTCTTTGTACAACCGAACGAGATTTATAAGTGGTAAGCTGCCAGCTCATGCTGCTACCGAGGT
>JBMFOE010000031.1:0-44780 GCA_049969795.1 Desulfomonilaceae bacterium | reverse complement strand
AGAAATCAAAAGGGTTTCACGCTGGTAGAATTGATGGTGGTCGTCGCCATCATCGGCATCATCACCGCCATTGCCGTCCCGTACTACATGAACTACAAGAAGACGGCATGCGATCAAGCAGCCATTTCGGACCTGTATAACGTCAAGGCAGCGGTGCAAAAGTACCTCAGCGATGCGACGTTGAAGGGCACGGCAGTCGCCACAGATGTCGCCGGCGCAGTCGCGGCGGTGGTCGCAGACACCACAGGACAGTATGGCTATCCAGGTCCCACCAAGAAATGCGGCGTATCAGTCACCGCCACCGGTACCGTCGTGAAAGCCCTTGCAACTGCTGGGACCGCGCAGGGCGTGAAGGGCTGGACGCTTGACATGGCGGGCGGCAAAGAACCGGTCGCTGTCCCATGATGAGAACCGAAACGATCACATTGGGTTCCCAAAGCAAGACCCTGGAGCCATCCAGGGTTTTGCGGTTTGGGGCTCGAAATGACACAGAGTAAAGCGATCGAATGCAGCCCCGTGTCGTTCGCGAGTAATTCTGAGAACCTCCATGAACGATGTCCCGAACCCCGGCGCCTACCCATTTTCTTCTCTCCAGAATGGCTCATGACAGACCACAAGGCGTGAGGTGACAATTTTCGTCACGCATGCGTCAACCTTCTTGACGCGCGAACACACGTGATATCAATAGGTTGCTACTGCCTGCCTTGAAAAGTGACAAACTTTGTCACATCCCATCTCGCCCCCTTCCCCGTCGCTCGATCAGCACACGTGATATCAATAGGTTGGGCGTTCCCCGATATGGCACGACTATTGCCTTACCCAAAACAGAAGGGAACCTCAGTAGAGTGACTGTGTAGAACAGAAAAGAGAGCATGCAATAAGAGAGGAAGGAGAGGAACATGAGAAATCAAAAGGGTTTCACGCTGGTAGAATTGATGGTGGTCATCGCCATCATCGGCATCATCACCGCCATTGCCGTGCCGTACTACATGAACTACAAGAAGACGGCATGCGATCAGGCAGCGATTTCGGACCTGTACAACGTCAAGGCCGCGGTGCAAAAGTACCTCACTGACGCGACGTTGAAGGGCACGGCAGTCGCCACAGACGTTGCTGGCGCAGTCACGGCCGTGCTCGCAGACACTACAGGCCAGTATGGCTATCCGGGTCCCACGGTAAAATGCGGCGTCAGCATGAGCTCTTCAGGCAGCGTCGTGACCGCGAAGGCCTCTGCCGGGACGGCGCAGGGCCAGAAGGGTTGGACCCTCGACATGGCCGGCGGCAAGGATCCCCAAGCGGTGCCATAAGAGCCTCGTTTCTCAAGCAGGCATTCGCGGAAAAGATCCTGGGTTCGCCCAGGGTCTTTTTCTTTTTGTGTACCTGGCCATTGGCTCAAAAGGTAAGGGCACGGGGGCGGTTGACGCCCCCAAATGCCTATCAATGTGGGAGGGGGAAACCCTGGAATGGCTCCAGGATTTCGCAGGGGTAGGAAGCTATGTATTAGTGATAGACAATCGATGACACAAAGGGTTCCCAAAAAGGGGGGCGGACGGGTTGCCGCTATGACACCAAAGCCTTTGAGGCTTTATTGGGGGCGCGCGGCGGCGCCTTTCCAAAGCGCGGCAGGATTGTGTATGGTGAGCGCGACTTCTAGCGAGAGTTGTGAAGGCGCGCACACGAGGCGTGTGAGAGCATGGGAGCGCGAGACGCGAGCACTGCCAAAAAATGGACCATCAAGACCTTGCTGGACTGGACTACGGCCTATTTCGCCGAAAAAGGTCTGGATACCCCGCGACTCGACGCGGAGGCGCTCTTGGCCCACGCGCTGGGCGTTGACCGTCTTTATCTGTATTTGAACATGGATCGGCCGGTGACGGTCGCGGAGAGGGCGGAATACCGCGCCGCAGTGCTGCGCCGCGCTCGACGAGAACCCACATCCCTGATCACCGGAACCAAGGAATTTTGGTCGTTTCCATTCAAGGTCGCGTCCGGCGCGCTGATCCCACGGCCCGACACAGAGACGCTCGTTGAGTGCGTGGTCGCGCACATGGCTGGGTTAGACGCGCCGCGTGTCTTGGAGCTGGGCGTCGGCGTCGGGGCCGTGTCCGTCTCCCTCTTGCGTGAAAACCCTCAGGCCGTAGCCGTGGGGACCGACATATCCATGACCGGGCTCCGGCTGACCAGGGAAAACGCTATACGCGCAGGCGTGTCCGCGCGCTTGTCGCTCCTCGCCTCAGACCTGTTCGACGCGCTGCGGCCAGGCCTGCATTTCGATGTCGTGTGCTCCAATCCGCCTTATATCCCCACCCGGGAGATCGAAACGTTGGCGCCTGAAATCATGTGGTACGAGCCCCGTGTCGCGCTCGATGGCGGAGAGGACGGCCTTCAGACGATAAAGAGGATTGCCAGAAACGCATCGGCGTTCCTGAGGCCGGGGGGAATCATCGCCCTGGAAGTGGGCGACGGGCAGGCCCGCGGCGTCGCGGACCTCCTGCGCGGCCTCGGGGGCTGCAGGGAAACCAGGGCGTACAAGGACTTGGCCGGCAAAGATCGGGTAGTGGTGGGACGCGTGTAACCAGGTTCTCGACATTTCCGTGGCAGCGAGGGCCGCATCAGGTCATCCTTATGCGTCTTCGAGAACCGCCCGGTCAGCTACCACAAGTCGCCTGTTGTCGTTGCGAAAGGCGCCGGACTCGAACGAAGCGAGAGGCGGCGACTGAGACATCTTGGTTTTCGGGGCAAGATTTCTCGCTGCGCTCGAAATAACATCCAAACAGAGCTCAAAGTGACGACCAGAATGCGCTCGAACGCCCATGACAAGGGGGTCACAACGGGAGATGAAAATACCAGTCTGAAAACAACTATGGCATTTTCACGTAAAATGACAAAGAGCAAAGCGCCTCGAACGACGGGGATGGCGCGCACAGCCATTCCGGACAATAAAGCCAACACGCGACCGAGTGCTGCGCGCTGGCATTACCACGGAAGTGGCAAACCAGGTAGCGTAGTTCCCTTTCCTCTCTGTCATTCCCGTTTTTCTTCTGTTATTCCCAAGGAAGTGGGAATCCAGGAGACTGGATCCCCGATCAAGTCGAGGATGACAAAAGGGGTGGCAGCCGATCACGTCGGGGATGACACCGGAGTGGATCCCCTTCCTTGCTGTTATTCCCGTTTTTCTTTTGTCATTCCCACGAAAGTGGGAATCCAGGAGGCATGCCCCACCGGCTCGAGTATCGGTACTGAGTTGAATACGTCTTCTCGCCATGGGGCAGACTATGCTCGTCATCATATTCACGCGGCGGAGCGTCTCATTCCGACAGAACTTTTGAGAAGTCCATTATTCCGACAAATCATTCGAGAACGGGTGCACGCATATGGAATTCATTATTGCAGGGTACGGCAAATTCGGACAAATGGCTGCGCGTCGCTTGGCGGAAAGGTTCCGCGACGCGAAGATGATCCTTTTGGACAAAGACCCTGAGGCGTTTTCCGGGCGTTGCGAGCCTGCGGCTACGGAGGTATGCGACGCGGCGGCGTACCTGGTGGAGAGACGCCGCCTCCTGCGCGATTCCGACTCATGGATCATCCCCACGGTCCCGTTTCATTTGCTCGCCCGGGTGGCCTTGGAGGCCCTGGCCGACCTCCGGCTCGCTCGGCTGCCCGGGGCCCTGGCCGCGGCGCTCCCCAACCCATACGAGCTCGACGATTCCACCATGTGCTGCAGCTACGCCGACTTTGTCTGTCCGGACGACTGCGAAGAAGGCCCGACGTGCACGGTGACCGGCGAACAGCGGAAGCCGCTTTTTTTGGCGCTGGAGGAGCTGGCGGTTCCCGGCGGGCGTGTGCGCATCTTGAGGAGTCGGCAGCTCTGTCCGGGCATCGGCGGCTATCAGGCGCGGGATTTTTTCCGATGCATCGAGGAAATTGAAGAGGGTTGCGCTGTCATCGGGACGTCGTGTCGATGCCACGCCATCTTGACCGCGGTTGTCCGCGGCAATAAAATCCAGGATAACGCTTCGCTCAAGGAGGAGAAATGAATCAAGAGACCCAGACAGGGGATCGAGATACACGGGTGGACGACGAATTGCTTGGGAGACTGGAGCAGTTGGTAGCGTCGATGCCTGGCTCAGCCAACGCCCATTACAATCTGGGGATCGCCCTGGCCGAAAGAGCTCAGTGGGATCGGGCCATGGCGGAATTCAAGACCGCGCTCACTCTGCGGCCGGGCCTGCTGGAAGCCCGAGTGAACCTCGCCGGCGTACTGCTGCAGCAGGGGGACTACGACGGCTGCATCGAACAGAGTTTAAAGGCTTTGGAGTTTCGACCTGATATCCTCGAGGCCTGCATCAATATCGGCATCGCGTTTATGCACAAAGGCATCCCTGAGCAGGCCGTTCAGAGCTTTCATCGCGCCCTCGCTGTCAATCCTGACGCCTTTGCCGCCCACATCAATCTGGGCAACGTCTATCTGGCCACGGGCGACATCGAGAAAAGCGTCACACACAACACGAGGGCCGTGGAGATAGACGCCGCGTCCGGCTTGGCCCACAACAACCTTGCCGTCTCATTGTTCCACCAGGGAAACCTTGCCGCAAGCAAAAAGCATCTGCTCCGCGCCAAGGAGCTCGGGTATCCAGTGCACCCAGACTTCGAGAAACAGCTTGGCGCGACCTAGGGGCGAATCGTCGTTCACCCCCTTCATCGAGCAAATTACGCGCTGGCTGCAGCGGGCTCCGCGTTCTGTCCGTCGAGTTTTTCCACGCGCACCGCGCAGACCTTGTATTCAGGGATCTTGCATATTGGGTCGAGCGCGGGGTTGGTCAACACGTTGGCGTTGGCCTCCATGAAATGGAAGCTCATGAAGATGGTTCCCTCGTCCACCGCGTCGGTGGCGACCATCTTGGCGACCACTTCTCCTCGCCGGGACACGATCTTCGCCAATTCGCCCGTCTTTATGCCCAGCCGCGCCGCGTCTGCCGGGTGGATCTCCACATAACCTTCGGGCATTTCGTCATGAAGGGACGGCGAATTCCTGGTCATGGTGCCGGTGTGGTAGTGGGGGAAGAATCTCCCCGTAGTGAGCTGCATGGGGAATTCGTCGTCCACCAGCTCGTCCGGCGGGCGGTATTCAATGGCGTGGAAGAGGCCTCGTCCCCGGGTGAACCGCTCTTTGTGGAGTACAGGCGTGCCGGGATGATCTTTGGATGGGCATGGCCACGGGATGCCGCCTGCTTCCAGGCGCTCGTAGCTCAGGCCCGCGTAGCTCGGCGTCACCTGGGTGATCTCGTCGAAGATGGCCTGGGGCGATTCGTATGACATGGGGAGGCCGAAGCGGGTGGAGAGGTCGCAGATGATCTGCCAATCCGGCCGCGCTTCTCCTACGGGTTCCACGGCCTTGCGGACACGCAGCACGCGGCGCTCGGTGTTTGTGAACGTGCCGTCCTTTTCGGCAAACGACACCCCCGGGAGCACCACGTGCGCCAATTCTGCCGTGTCAGTGTGGAATATGTCGATGACCACGAGCAGCTCTGCCTGTTGGAGGGCATGCCGTACGTGATTGGTGTCCGGGTCGCTTCCCACGGGATTTTCCCCGAGGATGAGCATGCCTTTCACAGACCCGTCTTCGAGCCCGTGCATCATCTCCATTATGGTATAGCCAACCTTCTGGGAAAGCTGAGCCTGCCACGCATCTTCGAATTTCTTTCGATTGCCCTCGTCCGTCACCGCCTGGTACGCGGGATACACATTGGGGAGTCCTCCCATATCGCACGCGCCCTGCACGTTGTTTTGGCCGCGCAACGGGTTGACGCCTGTGGACGGTTTGCCGACGTTGCCGGTAAGCATCGCCAAATTTGCCAAAGATTTCACGTTGTCAACGCCGTGTGAGTGCTGGGTGATGCCCATGGTGTAGAGTATCGTCGCGGTCTCAGCGCCGGCGTATGTGCGGGCCACGGCCTTGATGTCGTCAACAGACACGCCGCATATCTCCGAGACCCTTTCGGGGGTGTATTCCTTCACCACGGCTTCAAACGCCTCAAAATTTTCCGTGCGTTCTTGGATGTAGGCCTTGTCGTGGAGGTTTTCGGCGAGGATGACGTGCATGATGCCGTTGAGCAAGGCCACGTCTGATCCGAGGTTATGCTGGATATGGATGTCTGCGACGCCCGTGATGTGAATCTTCCGCGGGTCGGCCACAATAATCTTTGCGCCCTTGGCCTTGGCCCGATACACTCGATACGCTACCAGAGGATGGGCGACCGTGGTGTTCGACCCTATGATAAAGACGCATTTGGCGTCCTCGATCTCCGGAATCGAGTTCGTCATTGCGCCACTCCCAAACGCGGCGGCAAGACCTGCCACCGTAGAGGAGTGTCAAAGACGTGCGCAGTGGTCTATGTTGTTCGTCCCAAACCCCACGCGGCAAAATTTTTGCAAGAGATAGTTTTCTTCGTTCGTGCATTTGGCTGAGGTAAGAAACGCGAGGCTGTCGCCGCCATACGTCTCTTTGATCTCTTTGAGCCGAGCCGCGGCAAAGTCCAGGGCCTCGTCCCATGAAACCTCTTCCAGGGTACCGTTCTTGCGCAGCAGGGGTTTGGTCAGCCTCTTGGGGCTGTGGACAAATTCATGGGCATTCCAGCCTTTGATGCAAAGCTTTCCTGCATTCATGGGATTGCTCTTGGACGGTATCGTCTGCACAATCTTGCCGTTCATGGTCTCAAGGAGAAATTCGCAGCCGCACCCACAATATGGGCACGTGGTTCTCACGAAATTCACATCCATTGCCAACTCCTCGGAGGTATCGTGATGCAGTGAATGTAGCACTCACGCGGCAGGGAATCAAGGATGTCATGGAGGTCTTCAGCGCCGCTGCTGTCTGATTGATAGGGCTTTGAGGGTTAATCATGAACCCATCGCGTAGTGGTTTTGGCCGTGGTCCTCACGGAAGCGCGTCCCGCCCAGCGGCGATCTCCGCGGCGAATCGCGCAAACTCGGCGGGGGACAAGGTCTCTGCCCGGCGGTTGAGGTCAATGGCGCAGCGAGCCGCGGCGCGTTCCACCGCATCGTCCGACGCCGCGCACCAACGGCTCCCTAAAAGGTTGTTCCTGAGCGTTTTCCGTCGGGCGCGAAACGCGGCTTTCACGAGCCGAATAAGGAGGTCTTGATCAGGAACTGGGAGGTCGAGCCGTTCTGGAAACACAACCCTCACAAACGTAGAATGCACGGCAGGTACGGGATGAAAGGCGTGGGGAGGTATGTCGAACAAGGGGTCCACCTGCGCGGTCACGCCCAGGAGCGCGGTCAAGATGCCATAGTCTTTGGAGCCCGCTTCGGCGGCGAGTCTGCGCGCGACCTCCCGTTGAAGGAGCACGTGGACCGAACCGATCACGTCCCTCATCTCCACGAATCGGAACAACAACCTGCTCGAGATGCTGTATGGCAGATTGGCCACGACGCGGAGCTTCCCCACGCGGTCGGCTAGCGCTCTGAAATCGTGCGCGAGCGCATCTCCATGGATGATTTCCACCATCGAGTTCCCGGCAAATTTTTCCTGAAGCACGCGAAAGAAGCCCGAATCTATCTCGAGGGCGACCACGTTGGCCCCGGCTTTCAAGAGCGCCTCGGTGAGCGCGCCCAACCCTGCGCCGATCTCCACGACGCTCTCGCCCGAGCGGATACCTGAGGCCCTGACGATTCGAGCCAGGTAGGTCTCGTTCACCAGCAAATTCTGGCCCAACCATTTCTTGGGCGCAAGCCGGCGTTCCTTGAGAATTTCTCGTTGGCTGAGTAGTTTCATGGAGAATAGCGCCTGCTAGGGGATGTTCATGCATAGAATATACAGCGGTTTGCGGAATTACTCACGAACTTGATGACGCAGCGCCAGTTCGAGTCTTTTGATCCTTTTCAAAGGTAATCGCGAATCCGACGCGTGACTGTCATTGCGAGCGTTTTTCCCCTGCCATTTGAGCATTGTCTTCCCTGTCATTTCGGGCGCTTTCTGCTGTCATTTGGAGCGCAGCGAGAAATCTTGGCCCGCACACGAAAAAGATTTCTCAGTCGCCGTCTCTCACTTCGTTCGAGTCTGCGCGTTCCAAATGACAGGCCTTCGGCTGATTTGATGGTGGATCTCTGTCGAAGGCGCCCTGAAACTCAATGACCGGGACCTCGATGCATCAGACGTTTCTGGAACAAGGCGGCATTCACAGGAAATACGTTTACTATTTACATTTTCACCGTTGTATGGTAAATATGTCTCCATGATTAGACGATATATTGTCCCAAGGATGCTCGAAGCCCTCAAAGACACGCCTGTCGTGTTTCTCCGCGGGCCCCGTCAGACAGGAAAAACAACCATTGTTCAGCACATTGCCCAAGACTACTACCCAGTCGAATACGTCACCATGGACAACGTCGCGGCGCTCGCCGCGGCGCGTTCCGACCCGAGAGGGTTCATTGCAGGTCTCGCAAAGCCGGTCGTGATCGACGAGGTCCAGCGCGGAGGCGACCTGCTTCTGCTCGCCATTAAGGAAGACGTGGATCGTGATCGGACGCCTGGGCGATATATATTGACCGGCTCTGCGAATATTCTCACCCTTCCCAGGGCGTCGGACGCCTTGGCAGGCCGGATGCAGGTCTTTACTCTATGGCCCTTGTCGCTCAGCGAGCTCACCGAGGGGGAGCCTCACGTCATCGAGCTGCTTTTTGGCGCAGGTTTTCTGGCCAGCCCGCTCACGACATACTCAGAGATCGATGTGTTCGCCAGAATCACGGCAGGCGGCTTTCCCGAGGCTATCAAAAGGGAGTCCGGGCCGAGAAGGCGCGCCTGGTTCGACTCGTACCTGACTACCATGGTGGAACGAGACATTCGCGACTTGGCGCGGGTCCAAGACCTTGTCGCCGCGCCTCGCCTGCTGGCGCTGCTCGCCGCACGCACGGGAACGCTCCACAATCAGTCGGAAGTGTCCAGGGCCAGCGGTATTCCCAACACCACGCTTTCCCGATACATGGCCCTCCTGGAGACCACGTTCCTTATAAAGACTCTTCCCGCGTGGACGCCCAATCTCGGGAAGCGCATCGTGAAGAGCCCCAAGCTGTTCATGACGGATACGGGCCTGGCTTGTCATCTTGTCGGCATTGGCGAGGATCGCCTGCGGGACCGCGGGGAGATTGTGGGGCGACTCTTCGAGAATTTCGTGGTCATGGAATTGTACAAACACGCCTCGTGGTCCCGGGATCTTGTGCGTCTCTTTCATTTCAGAGCGCATCCAGGAACCGAGGTCGATGTCATTATCGAAGACGGCTCCGGGAACGTCATTGGGGTAGAAGTGAAGTTTTCCAGGAGTCCATCTGCAAAGGACTTTTCGGGTCTAAAGGCGCTGGCGAGCGCGCTGGGCGACCGGTTTGTTCGAGGCATCCTGATGTACCCAGGGGCAGAATGGATTCCGTTCGGTAGAAATCTTTACGCCGCGCCCGTTGCGGTACTCGGCGCTTCGGGCAGCAGAGAGGTCGTTTGACAGGTTTTTTTGGCCCATGGATGCGAGGCGGGTTTGCGTCGTCGCCTTGGGGCCTGGCAACAACTCGAGGGGGAATTGACGTCGCATCACGGGAACTTTCCGCCCTGTGGTCTTATACGACTCCTTGAGATCTTTGATGGAATGAGGAGCCCCGCGGCGTGCAAATGGCGACGTTCAAAGTCAGCGTCACCGCGCCCTGATATGTCATGCCGGACTCGATCCGCCATCCAGGCAACGAAGAATGGATTCCCACCTGCGTGGGAAGGACATGCGGGGAGAACCGCGCATTTCGCGATTATCTTCGAGAACGGCGATACACTCGAATTCGACGGGTAACTCTCATTGCGAACGCGCCCCTCTGTCATTTTGGAGCTTTTTTTCTTGTCATTTCGAGCGCTCTTTCCTTGTCATTTCGAGCGCAGCGAGAAATCTTGGCTCGCAGACGAAAGAGATTTCTCAGGCGCCGTTTCTCATTGGGGTCGGGTTTGGCTTTTTCGATGCGGCGGGCGTTTGGGTGTGGCGGTGCGTATTTTTGCTTGACATGGCGGTTGCATTTTGTATAAAAAATGTTGTAGATGATGTGCACAAGCACAATCCCTACGCCACGGAACGCAACCCATGCCGCAAATACAAGTAAAATCCCTCCATGAAGAAGTAGCCCGCCACATTCGAGAAATGATACGAACTGGCGTCCTGAACCAGGGAGACCGGATCATCGAGAAAGACCTTTGCGCCAACCTCGGCATCAGCAGGACGCCGCTGCGGGAGGCGCTGCGGGGCCTGGCCTCCGAGGGGCTCGTCAACGTGATACCCCACAGGGGCGCGTATGTGACCAAGCCTTCCATCCGAGACATAAAGGAGATGTTCGAGGTCATGAGCCTCCTGGAAGGATACTGCGCCCGAAAGGCTGCGGAAGCCATGACCACGGACGAGCTGGAGACGCTCCAAAACCTGCACAACGACCTTGAACGCTTCTACGAAAACCGAGACGCCGAGAGCTACCTCGAGGTAAATCATCGGTTCCATTGCACGGTGCAGAACGCGGCGGACAATAAAATCCTCACCGGCATGATCGAGGGACTCAGGGAGAAGATGCTCCTGTACCGGCATCGCCAGCTTTATTTGCCGAACCGTTTCGACGCGTCTATTCAGGAACATCGTGAGCTCATGGACGCCTTGCGGGCCCGGGACGGCCAGAGGGCAGAAGCGGCAATGGCCGCGCACTTGATGAATCAGTGTCAGGTGCTGCAGGCGCTCTACAAGGATAAGTAGGATAGTTTTTTCGTTCGCCAGTGTTGGCGGATCCATACGCAATGTTTCATGGGAAACGAGGAGGGAGACATGTCCACGCAGCGATGTCGGTTTATGGCTTTCACGGCGCTTGTGTTGGTGGGTTGGTTGCTTTCTGGTCTGAGCTCGGACTGTTTCAGCGCTATGTCCCTGAAGGTCTCGCATCAGTTCGCGGAAGGCGATGTGCGTGATCAGATGGTTCGAGTCTTTGCGGACAACATCGCCAAGAAGCTCGGCAAAGACTGTGTGTTTCGTATTTACCCGGCCAGTTCGCTCTACAAACCGAAGGAGCAGTGGGACGCCATGAAACAGGGCAGCCTGGACTTGGCAATACTGCCGCTGGATTACGCTGCCGGCAAGGTACCCGAGCTTTCCATCACCCTCATGCCCTGTTCAGTGTCGAGTATGAAACAGGCCATGGGGTGGCGGAACAAACCCATCGGGCGACGCATCGAAAAGCTGGTGGAAGATAATGGGATGAAACTGCTGGTGTGGGCGTGGTTGGAAGGCGGCATCGGGAGCACCGTGCGACAGGTGAAACTCCCCGAGGACGTCAAGGGCCTGAAGATACGAGCTGCGGGCAAGAAGTTCGAATACATGCTGCACCAGGCCGGGGCCTCCATCACGAGCATGCCGTCTTCTGAAATCTATCACGCATTGTCCACGGGGGTCCTCGATTCGTGCCTTACCTCGTCATCGTCTTTTGTTTCCTACCGTCTCTACGAACAGCTCAAGTACATGAATGCGCCGAAGGACTATGCCATCTGGTACATGGCCGAACCGCTGCTCATGTCTCTCAAGACGTGGAATAGGCTGAAGCCCGACCAGAAGAAGGCCTTCGAGGAGGTCGCGGCTGACATGGAACAGAACTGGGTGATCCCGAACTTTTCCAAGGATTCGGAAAATCTGGTGCGGGATTTCACCAAGGCGGGCGTGCAGCTTCATTTCATGACAAAGGAGGAATTTCAGGCGTGGAGCGACTTTGCCAAGAAGACTGCGTGGAAGGATTTTGCCGAGACCGTTCCCAACGGCAAGGAGCTGTTGGAGCTTGCTATACAAGCCATGGAACAGCCCTGAGTCAGGAAGCGGACTGCGGGCTGACTTGCGGCGTTCGATGCCTCACGCGGGACTCGATACGGCGCCGGAAAATGCAATATGGATTCCCCCTTTCTAGGGGATGACGCGGCGCGAGGCGCGGCAGCGGCAATTCGCCATTATTTTCGGGAACGGCGGCAGCGGTTCCCAAAGCGCATCAAGGATTGGAGACAGCCCTCTGTGATCCATCGCGATGAACTGAGATTGTGCGGTCCATTATGGTTTCTCGCAATGACAAAAGGGCTTTGAGCCTCATTGTGAGCGAATCGAAGCAATCCAGCGAAAAATTTTGGAAAGACCTTGCTGTGAGCCATTTTTCGCCGCAATCCGCGCATATACTCATTCTCGAAACTGCTGTCGGAATGAGGTGCGCCGCGACTTGAATATGATGACTTTCAAAGTCTGCGTCACGGCGCCTGATTTGCCATGCCGGACTCGATCCGGCATCCAGGAAATCTCCCATGGATTCCCACTTCCGTGGGAATGACATGCGGGGGTCAACAGCTCAATTCGCGATTATTTTCGAGAATGGCTATAGTCCGTGTATGCAAGGGGTAAGGAGGACGCCATGGAAGAGACGCGTACAGGATTCTGGGACAGGCTGGAGCGTCTGGCCAAGGTACTCAGTAAGATCAGCGGCCTTTTGGGCGCGCTCTTTTTGCTGGCCGCGGCGGTCGCGACCACGGAAGGGGTGCTGGTTCGCAAGCTATTGAATTGGTCCACGACGTGGCAGATAGAGCTGTCGGTGTTTCTCCTCATGTATGCCTGCTTTGTAGGAGCCGCCTATGCGCAGATGGGGGAGCGCCATCTCAACATCGATCTCCTGATCATATATCTTCCGCCGCGAGTGAGAGAATATTTGCTCATGATCACGGGAGCTGTGAGTTGTGTAGTCTGCGGGGTCATCGCCTGGTATGCGTGGCCGATGTGGTGGGACGCGGTGGTCCACAATGAGCACAGCGAGTCCCTGTGGGGACCGCCCATGTGGATACCGTACCTCTTTCTGCCGTTGGGGATGACCCTGCTCCTGCTTCAGTCGCTGACCCAGGTGAGACGCCGCATCATCCGGCTGCGCCGAGGGGAATACGAGGACGAGGCGCAGCGTACTGAACTCAAGGACTTAGACGTGGCCGCGGCGCCAAAACCAGAAAAAGGGGGCGACGTCCATGGATGAAGCCCTGCTGAGCATCATAGTCTTTTCGAGCGCGCTGTTGCTGCTTTTCTCCGGCATTCCCATCTGGGCCGGTCTTGCGGGGATTTCTCTCGCGTATATTTTGATATTCTCTCCGCACCTCCTTCAGACCGTGCCCCATATCCTCTACGGGAGCATGGACAGCTTCGCCATGCTTTCCATACCGCTGTTTATCTTGTTGAGCGCGCCGCTGTCAGAGTCTGACGCGAGCAAGGATTTATACGAGGCCATGCACCGCTGGCTGCATCGCTTGCCAGGCGGGCTTGGCGTGAGCACCATGATGGCGGGCGGCATCTTTGCGGCGCTATGCGGGTCGAGTCCGGCGACTGCTGCGGCCATTGGAGGGGTGGGGATCCCTGAGATGAGGCGTCGCGGCTATTCCCCTGGCCTCGCGTGCGCAGTGGTGGCGCATGCCGGTACCTTCGGCATATTGATCCCCCCGAGCATTACCATGATACTCTACGGGGTGGCGACGGAGACCTCCATTGGCAAATGCTTCATCGCTGGCGTGATCCCAGGCATCCTTTTAGTGGCGATAAGTTCTTTATGGGTGGTGATCAAATTCGCGGTCGTGGGCCGCCGCAGGCCCCATACTGGCGCTCGCGCCAAGGTCGAAGACAAAGAAGCCGGGCTTACGGGTACGCCAAGAGACCGCTATACCATGAAGGAGAAGCTGGAAAGCCTGGTCAAGGTGCTGCCGTTGGTCCTCATCATCATTGGCATCATGTTTTCGCTGTACGGCGGCTGGGCTACTCCCAGCGAAGCCGCCGGAGTGGGGGCGGTCATAGCCATCGTCGTGGTGATCGCGGTTTACAGGGTCTATCGCATCGAACAGCTTGCCCGGATGCTGACGAGGTCGTTGGATGACAGCACCATGATACTCATGATCATGGCGTCCGCGACGCTTTTTGGCTTTGTGTGTTCAGACTTGTATGTCACCCAGTCCTTGGCTGAGCTTATCTTGGCGATGCCGCTCGGGAAATGGGGAATCATCTTTTTCATCAACATGCTGTTGCTGCTCTTGGGCTGTTTCATCCCTCCCGCGGCTATAGTGCTCATCACAGCCCCTATGCTTCTGCCGGTGGTCAAGGGTCTGGGATTTGATCCCGTATGGTTTTCGGTGGTCATGACGGTCAACCTGGAGGTCGGGCTGTTGACTCCCCCTGTGGGGCTGAATCTCTACGTGGTGCAGGGGATAGCCCCGGATGTTCCCCTCGCGTCGGTTTTGAGGGAGCTCGTCCCATTTTTCGTGATTGACGGCCTCCTGATTGCGCTCCTGTGCATATTTCCGGAACTGGCGCTGTGGCTGCCGAACAAGATGATCGGGTAAGTACGGGGCATATGTCTTGTCGAAAATCGCATCGATGTGCGCGGCCACGAACAGAGCGATAAGGCGCGCCTCATCGAATCTGTGGCCGCGGGGGGAACCGCGATAACTCACACATGGAGAAGCCAGGAATGAATCTCGCCAAGCTGTTGTCTCTCAGGGCGCAATCGTGCGGCAATAAACGAGCGATACTGTTTGAGACGACGCCGTACACATACGCGGACCTGGACGTCCAAGTTCGGCGGCGCGCCTCGATGTTGGCCGCGTTGGGCGTCTTGCCGGGAGACAGAGTCGCCATCCAACTCCCCAAAAGCATGGAGTTCATTTTCCTTGAACTGGCGGTCATGTCTGTGGGCGGAGTCGTGCTGCCCCTGAACGTGGATTACAAGGCCGACGAAGTGGATTACTTCTTGTCCGATTCGGAGAGTTCCCTTTTCATCACGGATTCTGCGCGTCGTGAACGGGCTCGAAGGGTCTTATCGAAGCTGCCCAGACTGGAAGTCCTTCTTGTTGACGATTTTGCGGGAGAAAAGCGCCGGACGTTGCGCGACGAGCTGCCGAAGGCGACGCCGGATTTCGAGAGAAGCTACCCTAGCGGCGACGATGATCCGGCGATGATCATCTACACGTCCGGGACCACGGGCAGGTCCAAAGGGGCTGTTCTGAGTCACAAGAACCTTATCGCCAATACTGAAGCCCTGTATAGAGTATGGGAGTGGTCGGAGAGGGACGTGCTGCTCCATGTGCTGCCGCTGTTCCATGTGCACGGCCTTTTCGTGGCGCTTCACGGCGGATTGTACGCCGGCGCGACCATCATTATGCACGAGAAATTCGACCCGTTGCGAACCTGGCAGACCATCGAGTCCGAGAGATGCACTATGCTTATGGGCGTGCCGACTATTTACCAGAGGCTGTTGCACCAATGGGACATGCTGGAACGCAAACCAGACCTCTCTTCCATGCGGGTATTTATTTCAGGCTCCGCGCCGCTCCTGGAAAATCTCTTCAACCGGTTCGAGCAGGCCACCGGCTTTCGGATCCTCGAACGGTACGGCATGACCGAGGCGGGCATGATTGCTTCAAACCCCATCCAACCGGAGAGACGGAAGGCGCGGAGCGTCGGTTATCCACTGCCCGGCGTCGAGGCGCGCATCGTGTCCGAGAGCGGGATTGACGTCGCGCCCGGGCAGGTGGGAGAGGTGTGGATCCGAGGAGACAGCGTGTTCAAAGGATACTGGAAGATGCCGGAGAAGACGAGGGAATCGTTCCACGAGGGGTGGTTCAAGACCGGCGACCTCGGGTTTCAAGACCCCGAGGATTTACAGCGGCTGTACCTTGTGGGCCGGAGCAAGGAGCTGATCATCTCCGGCGGATACAACGTGTATCCCAAAGAGATCGAGGATGTGCTCGAGACCCACGAGGCGGTAAAAGAGGCTGCGGTGGTGGGGGTTCCAGACGAGGACTTCGGCGAAAAGGTGGTTGCGTTTGTGGCGCTTCGGGAAGACGCGTCAGCGTCCGAGGCTGACCTCATCACCCATTGCAAGGAGCGCCTTGCGGGCTATAAGTGTCCAAAACACATCATACAAATGGACGTCCTGCCCAGGAACGCCATGGGCAAACTCCAAAAAAATGTCCTGCAAAAATCCTTTCTGGAATCCGGTCAATCATAGGGGATGCGCATGCGATCAGGTTTTTCAAGCTGATCCCAGACGATCCCGAATTTTTTCTTGAACAAGGGACCGAGACGTAGGAATAATTTCTTCCAGTGACTCTTGCCCTGCGCAAGGTCTTCGAGAATTTCTGCCACGATTTCCCGCAGCGATGCGAGTTCCTCTTTGGGGAGGAAAGACACTGCGCCCAGTTTGAGCGATCGGTTGAGGCTTCTGACGTCGGTGGATCGGGCGGTGAGCATGGCCGCCGGCAACCCGCGGCGGCTGCAGAGCTCGAGCAGCTCGAAGCCGTTCACCCCCATGATGTCGAGGATGACGAGATCGAAGTCCTCGCGCTCGAGGAGACGTCGAGCTGTTTCATAGTCCTCGGCCGCGGTGAATCGGCTGTCGTAGAGGAGCTCCTTGATGACATCCAACACGTCAGGTTCGTCATCCACAGCGAGGATTTTCTTGTCTTTGATGATCGAGTCGCTCATTTTGGCTGTCCTTTATAAGCCTTATCGGTAAGAATATAACCTTTCTCACAAGAAAACGCGGAATGCTCATCGGTCAAATTGTCATTCCTCGGCAAACGAAAGCCCACGAAACTCTGAATGGATCGACGCTTTCGGCGGATCACATATATATGGCTGGAACGCGCCCAATTCGTGATCAATTTCGAGGAGCAGTAATACAGCGGATTGTCATTCACATCCAAATGAAGGTCCACGAACCTGTGGGATGACATGTGTGCTTTGGAGCGCTGAAGGTATTATTCAGACTTCATGGCGCCTACCCTCGCTGCTCTCCCGTCAAGAGGCCGCCGTTCCAGCCTCTCTCCGTACGTGATACGGTGAATCGAGCCTCCGCCTCCCGCGGATGCCCCATGAACTTCCCTCTCCCTTTGGGAGAGGGGAAGGGTGAGGGGCTTGTTGTGCTTTCCACGCCCGACCTCAATCGCCGCCGAACCCGCTGGCAACATGGATCGAGTATATCGGGTTCAATGGGACGCGTCGGACGAAATTTCAGGGCCAGGAAGCGCAGACCCAAGGCAGGAGCCTCAGAATCTACCCTGCGTCTGTTTGTTCGCGTCTGCGTCGGCGGACAAGTTCGAGAAATTCGGGCTCCATGGCCTTTTTGCCCTCACCGTTACTCCCTCTCCCGGGAGGAGAGGGAGCATCTCGGCCGCCGGAGAACGCTTTGACCCCCGCTGGATCTGAAAAAACGCGGCGCCCTCTTCGCCACACTCCATGTGGGGGACGACTCAGCCCCCCTCTCCAGCCTCGCGGCGGTTCCAATCCCTGAGCGCGGCGCAAGCGAAAAGACTCTCCAAAAAGGCGGGGTGTGACCACCAATCGAACGCAGCCCATCACTCATCTTTGCCTATTCGCGATTCCATTGATTCCACCAAGAGTTCAATGACGGATTTCACCTCTATGGGCATCTCGTAGCGGTCCTTGAGGTCTGTCAATTGGCTGAGGCAGTTTTGGCAGCATGTCGCCAGGATTTTGGCGCCGGTATTCATGATTTGATCGTGTTTGCGCCGCGCGTGTTCGAGTCTTTTGACGCCCATGGCGGTGTTTTGACCGACGCTGCCGCCTCCGCCGCAACAGAGGCTGTATTTTCGGTTTGGCCACATCTCGATGAAGTTGTCGCAGACCGCCTGAATGAGTTCACGGGGCTCTTCAAAGATGCCCATTTTTCTGCCCACGTTGCAGGGATCGTGATAGGTGACCGGGCCTTCAATGGCGCCTGGTTTGATGGGCAAACGCCCCTCTCGCCAGTATTTATGCGCCAATTCGATGACGCCCATGACTTCGAAGCCAAGAGGTTCGCCGAGCCACCGCTCCGCGTCTTTGCGGAGGATCTTGAAGCCGTGTCCACATTCGGTGGAGAGGAGGATCTTGGCGCCGAGTCTCCGGGTTTCCTCAACCATATTTCTGACCAAGGTCACGGCTGCGTCCTGGTCGCCCACATAATAGGCCCAATTGGTGATGTCGAACACCTTGGACGAGAGGGTCCAGTCCGCGTCTATGAGGTGAAAGAATTTGACGTAGGTTTGGAACATCCCTGGATTGGACGTGTATTCCCGAGGATTAGGTATGTAGAGGAGCTCTGCGTTTTCTTTATCGAAGGGGACTTCCAGATCCCCAGCGCCCTCGAATTCATCTTCCAGTTCTTCCACGAGCCATTGCGCGGTGTCCACAAATTCCTCTGGTTCCATGCCGGTATTGTTGCCCACCTCCAAGGCCTTTTCTATGCCTTCGATGATGCGGGCAGGCCCGAGCCCTCGGCGACACGACTCGGCTCTGAGTTTTCTGATGATCACGTCCATCTTGAGGTCTTTGGGACAATCCGTGGTGCACCTCCCGCAGAGGGTGCACGCCCAGATAAACTCGGATTCCGCCGCGGCGTCATCCATACCCAGGATCACCTGTCGGATGAGTTTTCTGGGATTGAGTTCCGGATATCCATCTATGAGAAAGCAGCGGGAGACGCATTGGCCGCATGTGAGACAGAGCTCCAGCGCGTCGCCTTCATACGACGCGGCAATGACAGATTTCAGAAGTTGACGGGGTTCTTGTTCGTGTAAGGTATTCATCGTCCGATCTCGTTGTGCGCCGGAGGGTCGTCCCTGCGTCTATCCAGGGACCGTTTGAATTCACGTATCAACGTTTCAAGCCGTGCTGGTTGTCTCGCCGACACGGTCGCGAACGACGCCAGGGGCGCGGTTATTCCGGATTCCTGCAGTTTCCTCACGACCTCTCTGACCCTATTCCCAGCCCACTGCGAACCGTTTCTCGAGCCGCAGTTGCCCGGATGGCAGCCCACGACGAGCACTCCCGAGGCCCCCGCGGTCAGAGTGGCCCAGAGCATGGCCTCTGAAACCCTTCCCGCGCAGGGGACGCCGAGGAAGAGCGTATCCTGGGGCATGTCAATGGCCGGGATCAAGTCCGCGACGGAACGTTCACAGCCATACACCACGCACATGCCGTGCGCTGCGCCTTGTCGAATGTCTGCAAGAAAGCCCTCGACGCCCTTCTGCGGAAAGCTCACGAGGTCCAGGGCCTCTTGGGGACATTCCGATATGCATAAGCCGCATTGTTCGCAGGATGCTGAGAGGCTCGTGATCTTGGATCGCGACGGCCCGTAATTCACCGATATTGCAGAGTGGGGGCAGATTCGGAGGCAGGTAAGGCAGCGGACGCATTCATCGCTGACGGAGACGCGCTCTATGGCGGCCGCGCGGCTTGCCCGCAAGGCCCGGGCTCGGGCCTTGACGGCTACGGAGTATGCCTGGGCGACAGTCTGAGCAAGTCCAAGCGTCCCTGCGCATCCGCCGACGGCGAACACGCCTCTACTGAACGACTGGCCGCAGCCGCAGTGGATGCTTTCGGAAAGCAGGAAACCGTCTCGGTCCACGTCTTGATTTGCGACGCCTTTGATGGCCTCGGGCGCAGCGGAGGGGTCGGGATACCCTACCGCATACACCCGGTCGCACGTGACCTCGAGGGGTTCCCTTGCGATGCTGTCAACGACTCGAACCACCAAGGCGTCAGGGTCGTGACCCGCGCCCGCCCGTTCCACCATCGGCTGGCTGCCCTCCTCATAGCGCACGAAACAGACCCCTGCCTGCTTTGCCCGATCATAGAGGAGTTCCCCGTCGCGGACCGCCACGGGCATATTCCGAAAAAAGACGTACGAGGCGCCCCCTGCTTTTTGGTGCGTCAAGGCCGCGGCAACCGCGCTGACGCCCGCATCCGGGTTGGATAGCGGGCCTGCGTCCAGGACAAACCCGATGCGACTACCGCGTGCAAAAGATGCGGCCTCGTCATACAAGGGTACCCCAAGGGCCGTCTTTTTGCTGAGATCGCTCATGACGCAGCCAAAAGCGAATACCACACTGCCGAAGATATCGTCGGCCAACCCGTCGCGTTCCACCTTGAAAAAAGGGCCGTCTCGTACCACAGCCGGCGGCTCGTCCAGGACTATGGTTGTCCACCCGTCATGGGATGGTTCAGAGGCGAAAACGCGTCCAGCGGCGCCGTCGGCAGTCCGTTCGTATATCCCCTCGGGCAGTTGAGTAACTTTTGCATACAGGCACGAGAGGCCTACTTCGCTTAACGCCTTTGACGCTATCGCGCCGCACAGGCCGTTGCCGAGCACCAAAACCCGGTAATACGGGCTGACGGCTTGTTCATGGGAGAAGTTCGATTCGAACCCAGACATGTCGCGCCTTTCAGAGAGATGAATAATCTGCGATGATCGCGGCTGCGGCATCGCCGGCTGATAAGAGGGTTTTCTGGATGTTGGCCGGGCCTCCGCACGTTCCGGCGACGTAAACGCCTGCCGCGGCAGCGCGGCAGCCTCGCAGACCCCGGGGAACGGATATGAAGCCGAACTGGTCAAGGCTCAGGCCTAGTATTTCTGCGAGCGAAGCTATCCCGGGCGCAGGCCGCTGCCCTACGGAGAGCACGATCCTATCGAACTCTTCCCGAGCATTGAGCCCATCTTTGGTGCGGACGACGCTCAGGCTTATGTCAGCGCCCTGAAGGATTTCGCCGGGCACTCCCTGAACGAGACGGATCCCTTGCTTCTGAGCGGCTTTCATCAATTCGTTGGCCATCTTGCCGGCCATTTGGAGGTCGATGTAGAAGAGGGCGACGTCCCAGTGGGGATGGGTATAACGCAGGCTCAGAGCCATGCGCAGCGCGGCACCGCAGCAGTATTCGGAACAGTAGTTGGCGCCGATGGTTCGGTCCCGAGAGCCGATGCACTGGAAGAACGCAAGGCGCAGCGGTTGACTCTCATCAGAAACAAAGGCGCTGAGATCGCCGGAACGCGCCCACTGGTTCAGCTCCGCAAGGGTGACTACGCCGTTCAAACGTCCGTACCCCCAAAAAAACTTGTCCGACGGGTCATATGGTGCAAACCCCACAGCCGCTACGACTGCACAGGCGTCAACAAATTTCTCCGCGGCGTCGCCCGTGGACCGCAGACCCACTTTCTCGATCTTTGACCCGTTTCGAACAAGCTGGGAGACTTCCCACCCGAGTTCCACGGTAATTTTGTCCGATGAGCGCACAGTGTGGACCAGATCGTCCACCTTGCAGCAGTAGCAGCTCAGACATCTGTGCGTGGCTGTGCAGGCCCAGTTTTTCACGTGGCCGCCGAGGCTTTCCTCTTTTTCCACGATCACACAGGGCAGGTCATTCTCGGCGAGGGCTTCTGCCACAGCCAACCCCGCGACGCCTCCCCCGATGATGACGATTGATCTGCTCTTATTCATGGTAATCAAGACTCTTCATGATTAGTTGCCCAATTTCTTCATCCGTCTGTCATACGCTTTCCAGTAGCGGTCGTTGCAGTCTCTGAGGCAATCTGCCAGGATCGGCCCAGCCGATCTATTGCTTCCGGCGGGACTCCCGAGACAAAACCGCTGACAGGACTCCAAATCAAAATCATCTTCCGCTTCAGCGTCCTGGTCGCCGCTATCCACGGAAGAAACTGTTGCGCCGAACCCTCTCAACGCGCTCTGGGCGTGTCCGAGAGGACAAAATATCGCTATGGCCATGAGTGAGACCAAGATCACAGCTATACATTTCGAACCAACGGGCAGCATCGCTCTCCCTCGTTTCAGCATCTAGGTTTGTCTGACCGATAGGCGCGGTTTCGAGGGCTTCTCTCCTCGCGCAAAGGCGCACAACTCGCACCCTTTTTTGGCTTACTATGGATCATTCGCTCGCCATAAATCAAGTCTCTGAGCCTCAGCCCGATTCCGAGACCTTTGCGTTGCCATGCGGAGCCCCTCAGCCTATTGGAGCAGCGTTCATTGAAGAGGCCGTGAAAGCTCGCCGCGTCGCGTCGACCTCTCTTCACCACGAATGGGCGATGGCGCCGGCTGTGCACGCGGCAACGCACGGTAGGAGGCGCTCTCCTGTCCGCGGCTTGCATGGCGCGCATGCGTCCCGAAGCGTTTTCCGCTTGTCCTCACGGACGATGGTGAGGGCTTGCGCGCTCAAAGGGTCATAGGGATTCTCGTCCACCACTTGAAAGACGTGGGCAGGACACGCCTCGACGCACGCGGCGCACGCATTGCACTTTTCCGAGTCGATGGCGATGAAATACTCGCCTGAGGCGTCGCTGTATCCGTAAAAGGCTTCGATAACGTGTTCCCTTCGAGTCCCATGGATGTGCGTAGCGCTCGCCCTATTTTTTTCGACCTTTCCCCTGCGTCACAAGGGCGTGGGCGAAGAGCGCGGCGCCGATTGCGCCGGCCAGTTGGGCGTCGTATGTCATGGTAAGAGGCTCCAGCCCGACTTTCTTTTTGAGCCGGTCGATGACGCCCCTGTTTTTGGCCATGCCGCCGGTGATCGCGAAGGCAGGCTCGACCCCCACTCGCGCGAGCAGAGAATATATTCGTTCAGCCATGGCCGCGCAATACGCTGCAAGGACCTCGTTGGTGCTGAGTCCTTTGCGCAGCAGTTTCAGGGCCTCGGATTTGGCGTACACCACGCAGGTGCAAGAGACCGGAGGCGGGGCTTTCTCGACCTGAAAGGATCGATCCCCCACTTCGGCGATGGGAATCGAGAGCAGGTCTGCAAAGACCTCCATCCCTCGACCGGTTCCTGCAGCGCATTTGTCATTCATGACGAAATTGACGACCTTGCCGTTTTGGTCGCACCGGATGGCTTTGATATCCTGCCCACCGACATCCAGTACAGTCCGGACTGCGGGGCCGTAAATGAAGTGCGCTCCTTTGGCGTGGCACGCAATTTCCGTGACGGTTCTGTCCGCCATGGGGACGTTGACGCGTCCATAGCCTGTGCCGATGCAATAGTGTATGTGTTCTGGCCTGAGATCGGTCTTCGCCAGGGCGAAGTTCAACGCATCGACAGCGGAATCGGGACTCCGTGAACCGGTTCGCCTATTCCCATAGCAGTACAAGGCGCCGTCTGCCATGATCACCGCCTGTGAGCTCACCGAGCCGACATCGACGCCCGCCGCGATGACCCGAGCCTTCTTCCAATCGATCTCAGGATTGACCCAATTTGTCTCTGCCCATCGCCAATATTCAGTTTGTGCACCATCAAGCATGCTGATCACCTCGACGTCGGGTATTCTCGGGTCGTTCTTGCGCTTCTGCGGCTGCGACGACCGCGGCGCCAATCGCGGCGCCGAATTCCGGATATTCCCGCGCCAAGACGGCTTCCACCGCGAGTTCCTTTGCGAGGGCCGCGAGGAACGCCGGATTTCGGGCAACACCGCCGATCATGACGATGGGGGGGATTATGCCGACGCGTCTGACCATGGCAGCGATCCTGCTTGCCATGGCGTCATGGATAGCCTTGCTGATGTCTTTTTTGTCGGCATTGGCGTGGATGAGCCCTACCACTTCTGATTCGGCAAAGATGGTGCACTGCGCGTTCATCGCAATATGCGCGTCAGAAGACAGCGCTAAGGTTCCGATGTCTTCCAGAGGCGTCTCCAAGGCACGCGCCATGGCCTCCAGAAACGCGCCAGAGCCTGCCGCGCATTTCTCGTTAATGGCAAAGTCCACCACCCTGCCTTCTTCGTCGCACGAAACCACGCGGCTTTCTTCCGCCCCGACATCCAGCACAGTTTGGACGCCCGGGAAAAAATAGCGCCCGCCCGCGGCGATAGCCCTGACGTCGTTGATCCTGACGTCGGCCTCTGCGACAGCCTCGGCGCCTACGCCTGTCCCTGCGATACGGGCGACATCAGCCCTCTTGACGCCTGCGTCGCTGAGAGCCAGGGCCAGGGAGTTCGCGACAGCCTGGGATTGCTCAAAACCTGTTGGCGCCAAACCTTTGCCTATGATGATCCCGTCTTGGAGAATGACAGTTTTAGTATTTTTGGCGCCGCAATCGATCCCGGCAACGATCATGTCTCACACCTCCTCGGTTCTTGCGCTTGCGCAGGCGTATTCACTCAAGGCTGGCTCCATCGAACTCCCATGACAAGGGGGTCGCAACAGGAGACGAAAATGCCATTCTGAAGAGCACTGTGGCATTTTCAGGTAAAATGACAAGGGTTGATCTTTTCTGACCGTGGCCGACGTCTTGGAAAGCGCTCAAGAAATGGATTATACGGACCTCCTTCCGACGGAAATTTCGAGAACCCGTATGAGGATTCCATTCCATAATCTATATTGTACGGATTGCGATTGAAACCTTGGCATCTCCCATGTACAATATAGCCACCACCTTGGGAGGACGACAATGGCTTTCGACGATGAAGTGCAAGTCAGTCCGGAGTTGAGCGAAGAGTTTCGGGCCTTCGAAGAATTTTGCGCGGAGAACAGCGGCAGCGAGTTGGTGTACTTCGACGTCGTGGCAAAGGAGCCGCTGGCCATGGACTCGGTCACCCTCGCGTTCAGCATGAGAAACCTCATACGCCTGTCGCGTGAACTCATGGATTTGATATTGGGCACACTCAACGGCGATTCGGATATAACCGTAAAAGACATCCTGTCCACCAAAGGGATACAATTGGACAAGAATCACGCGCAGAGGCTGCGCCAGGTGTTGTTCGCGTTTCGTGACCAAGACGACGAAGCGGTCTCTGCCAATCTCGTGCGCGCGTTTCAGCTTATGACCATCAGTCGAGAGAGAAAGAAGGTTGTCTTGAATTATGGGGAATCCTATACGCCCCCGGAGGAAGGCTGGACTGCGGAGGACTTTGGCGGCGATGAGGCCATGCTGGAAACAGTTCGATCAGTAGAAGACCCTCGTTGGAACCATGAGGAGGAAATGTGACGACAATACATCAGGAGCACCTGCTAGCGCCCATTAGCGAGGATGGGAAGCGGGTCCTGGATTTGATCAAAACCGATCGCCGAGAGGCGTCAATGCTCATGGAATCGCTCTCGCAGGAAGAACAGGTATCCTTGGTGAGCCGCCAGGCGATCAAGGACCCAAAGGGCGCCCAGGAGCTGTTGTTTCTACTGGACGACGAACGGAGCAAGAACATCGTCGATGCGCTGGGAGATCGGACAGTGTTTCGTATCATGAAGTCCCAGAGTTCCACGCACATCGGCGTGCTTCCCCTGGTGCGACCGGAAAGGATTCAGTCCATCCTCGATCTCGATCAAGAGCTGTTTTCATCCAAAGGAACGACCGATCCGACGACCGCCTATCACTGGATGGTGAGCTTCCTCGAGGAGGATGAGAGCGAATTCAGTAAGCTTCTCTTGCATCTGGATATACGCGTCGTCGCATCTGCGTTCCAGGACAAGATCATCAAACCCTGGACGCAACCGCGAGGCGACGCCCTGGAAGAAGAGGAGGAAGCGAGCTTTCCCGCGGATTTCCTCGTCCGTTTAGACCGAGGCGAACTGAAGCCCGAGGACCTGGAAGTGACAGACGAGGAAACCCTGGACATCCTGACAAAGATTTACCTGGCGGACCCCGCTTATTTCAACGAACTCGTCTCCATTATGCTGCGGGAAGAAGATCTGAAGCAGCGCACCGCGGAAGACGCGTTCGACAGGATTCATCAGCAGGTAGGCGATATGACGGCGATCACTGAAGAGGCCGAAGACATGTTCGTGCCCCTCGAAGAATAGCAGACACAACAGGTGTATCCATTCCCGAAAATAATCGCAAATTGCGTTGGTGATCCGGTGCGTGTGATTCCCAGGGAAGTGGGAATCCATAACGAGTTTCCTGGGCGCCGGATCAAGTCCGGCATGACAAATCAGACGCCATGACGCGGACTTAGGGAGTCATCATATTCGCGCCGCGGCGCGCCTCATTCCGACAGACCTTTCGAGAAGCGCTGTAAGCGATTTCCCTCTATCATTTCGAGCGCAGCGAGAAATCTTGGCCCCAGGACAAGGATTTCTCAGTCGCAGGGCATCTCACGCACGTTCGAGCCCCGCTCCTTCGAAATGACAGGCGCTCGGTAGACAGGGCGCTGGCCTGATAGGCGACTCCTTTGGAAGGACGGCCACTAGATGAGGGCAGCCGCGGCACCGCGGCTGCCCCCTCGGCAGCCGTTATTATTTAGGCCCCCCCGTGGGCTTGGGCGCTTGGGCCGGCGGCGCGCTCGGCGCAGGGGACTCGCCGAAAACCTGCACGTTCATCTTTTTTCTCAGATCTTGTGCAATGCGCTCGTAATTGTCCTGCTGCGCTTGAAATTTCAGTTGCTCCATAATGTACTCTTTTGCCTGATCGAAGGAGCCTTCTTCCGCAGGCTTTCTGTCCTCGACGAGCAGCACATGGTACCCAAACTTGCTTTTTACAGGACCGTACGGGACGCCCGGCTTGATGGTGAACGCGGCCTCTTCGATCTCAGGAACCAGGCTCCCTTTGGGCAGCCACCCGAGGTCGCCGCCTTTGTTCTTACTCGGACAGATGGAGACCTGTGAAGCGATGTCGGCGAATTTTTCCCCCTTCTTCAGCCTGTCCATCACCGCCTTGGCCTCCTTCTCAGTGTTCACGAGGATATGGTGTAAATGAACGCTTTCCGGCGTGACGAACTGATCCTTGTACTGTTCATAGTAGGCCTTGGCCTCTTCTTCAGTAGGGGGTTTCAGATTTCTGCTCATACGGTCAAGGTAAATGCGGGCCAAAAGGTCTTTCTTGGTGAAGTCCATGAGTTTCTGGACCTCGGGGGCTTTGTCGATATTTTGCTTTTCGGCTTCCGCGGCCAGGACATAGATGTTCACGATGTAATCCAATGTCTTTTGCCGAGCTTCAGGACTCATGTAGAGGTCACGGTATCGCTCAGGTATGGCATTGGCCAGGTCGTTCAAATCCTTTTCCGTAATGGTGAGGGTTCCTATTTTGGCAAGGACTGCGTTCTGGGCGCATACCGCGCCGGCTGCGAGGATGCTAACGCAGCACAACGCCATGGCGACAAAAAGATATAAGACTGGTCTTGCCTTCATTTTTTGTGCAATCTCCTTTATAAATAACAGTGATAACCGGTTTATATACTTACGTAAGATCACGTTCCGGATTGGCTTATAACACAGGGCTAACCTCGTGTCAAACTTTCCTCTGGATTACCAACTAGTTGTGTTCATTATGTGTATTGTCGGTTTTACACTGCGGACGAGGAGAATCTGCCCTCGTCCGCGGTCACGGCCATGGGCTCGCGCACGGAAAGGCGCCATAATGACAGCCCACCGCCTGACGAATACATTTGACTAACCGCTCTTGAGTGGCCATACATTGAGACATGAAGAAAAAACAGCCAAAGCCTTCCCCTGAGAAAAAAGGACTCTCCCATGAGGAGATGCGAATGATATTGGACTCCATCGCGGACGGCGTGTTCACGGTGGACAGCAACTTCATCATTACTTCCTTCAATCGAGCCGCGGAAGAGATCACAGGGGTGCCAGTGGCGGAGGCCCTCGGCAAGCCTTGTTGCGAGGTGTTTCGCGCGGAGATCTGTGAAGGCGACTGCGCGTTGAAGCAGACCATCCGGACCGGCAAGCCCGTGGTGAACAGGGCGGTGTACATCGTGAGGTCCGATGGGAGGCGCGTACCGATCAGTGTGAGCACTTCCATGTTGAAAAACAGGGCCGGTCGGCTTATGGGCGGGGTCGAGACATTTCGCGATTTGACTCTTGTGGACGCCCTGCGAAAAGAAGTGGAGAAATCCTACACCTTTGAAGACATCATTTCCCAGAATAGTAGGATGCGAGCTTTGTTTGCCATCCTCCCCGACGTCGCAGCCAGTGACAGCACCGTGCTGATCCAAGGGGAAAGCGGTACAGGCAAGGAGCTCATGGCGCGGGCCATACACAAGCTATCGCCTCGCGGCGGCAAGCCGCTGGTTACGGTAAATTGTGGGGCGATACCGGATAATCTCTTGGAATCCGAGCTGTTTGGGTACAAAGCAGGGGCATTTACCGACGCCAAGCGGGATAAACCGGGCCGTTTTGCCCAGGCGCATGGCGGAACAATCTTCCTCGACGAGATTGGCGATATCACCCCTGCGCTTCAAGTCCGGCTGCTGCGATTTCTTCAGGACAAGTCTTTCGAACCCCTTGGAGCGGCTGCGACCGTGCGATCGGATGCTCGGGTCATTGCTGCAACCAACAAGGATTTGCAGGCGTTGGTCGCGTCGGGGGATTTTCGTGAGGACCTGTTTTATCGCATCCAGGTCTTTAAGATATCGCTGCCTCCTTTGCGGGAGCGGAAAGAAGACATCCCTCTGTTGGTAGATCATTTTATCAATCGATTTAACAGGTTAAGGGGAAAGAACATCTCTGGATTGTCTGACAGCGCGATGCGAGCATTCATGCGGCACACATGGCCGGGAAATATCCGGGAATTGGAAAATGCCATTGCCCATGCGTTCATACTGTGCCGCGGGGGACTCATCGAGCTGGAACACCTGCCTGATCCTTTGAGGAAGGGCGCCGCGGCCGAGTCTGTGACGACGCCTGGTCAGACGCTGGAAGAATTGGAAATGAGGGCTATCCAAGAGGCGCTCGCCAGGAACAAGGGCAGGAAGACAGCGGCGGCGCGAGAACTCGGCATCAACAAAACGACCCTTTGGAGGAAGCTAAAGCACTTCGGTCTGGAAGCGTGAGTCCACGCGAGAAACCGCTATAAGGCGCGGCAGATTCCGAGGGCATCGAGGCGTTACGCCTTGGCCTTGCCCATGTATTCGTAAATCAATTGCACGAGTTTGTTGATATCGACGGGTTTTTCGATCACGGCATCCACGCCGCTGTCGGCAATCTTTTGAGCCTCTTCGTCTTGACCTCCCCAGCCGGTGAGAACGACGAAAAAGGGTTTTTTCAGCCCCTGTTCTTCACAATATTCCCGGATGCGTTTACCCACTTCCCACCCGCTCATTCTGGGCATGCCGAGGTCGCACAAGACGATATCCGTGGGAGACTCGCGAAAGAGTTTCAGGGCCTGTTCTCCTGAATAGGCGCCGAAGACTTTTCTCGAGAAGGGGGCAAGTCCTTCTGCCAGGAGATTGACCACATACTCCATGTCGTCCACAATGAGGAATGTCAAGTTTCTGAGCTGCGGATCAGGATCGATTGCTTGGGCGGCGGTCTGCGCTTCCACGGTCCTCGGCAGCCTGATCGTGAACGTCGTGCCTTTCCCTACCTGGCTTTGCACCGTGATCTCGCCACAGTGTTCGGAGATGATGCCGTACGTGCTGGCCAGGCCCATGCCCGTCCTCTGCAGGCCGCCCGTGGTAAAAAACGGCTCGAATATCCTCTTCAAATGTTGCGGCGGGATGCCGACGCCTGTGTCCTGAATTATCAGGCAGACCTCGTTCTCAGAAGACCGGGTCGCCACAGAAATCTTTCCCCCCTCAGGCATGGCCTCCACCGCGTTTTTCACCAGGTTGACGACGACCTCGAAAAGTTCGTTTTCGCGTCCAAAAACAGTGCAGCCGTCTTCCAGGGATTCATCGAGTTCGATGTGAATCCCGTTTTTCTCGGGGCCGCTTTTCCACCAGACGTTGCTCATTTCCACCGCGCTGCGAACTGTCTCAGAGAGATCAAAGACATGGCCCTCCCGAGCGAAATCAGATTTGAGGCGCGCAAAGGTTTGAAGGCGTCGGACGGTTTCGGAGCCGAGCCGCGCGCTATGGAAGAGTTGATCGAGACGTTCAGCCGCTGCCTTGAGGTTGCCTGCTTGGAGATTGGCCTTGGCCAGTTGCGCGCCGCCCATGACTATTTGCAGCAGATTGTTGAAGTTGTGAGCGACGCCTGAGGCCAGTTCGCCCACGGCTTTGAGACGTTCCGAGCGCAGGAGCAGCTCTTCGGTATATTTTTTTTCCGTGACGTCCCGGCATATCCCCCGGAATCCGGTAGCCTTCTGCTCCATGTTACGCACAATGGCCACAGAGGCCTCCACCGTACGGGGCGACCCGTCCTTGCGAATAATCGTGAACGTGATGGACGCACGCGGGGTGTTGGTCTTATAGACGTCAGAAAAGACTGCATTGAGCTCTTTTGCCGTAGCTTCGTCGCAGAGTTCTCGATAGCCAACACCGATGAGTTCCTCTTTAGTCCGTCCAAACATTCTGCAGAGCGGCTCGTTACAGAAAACCAGGTTCCCTTTGAGATCGACCTCGTAATAGCCTTCTTCGATATTCTCGATGATAGTGCGGTATTTTTCCTCTGATTGCTTGAGTTCGTGCTGAGTCTTGCCCCGTTCCGTAATCTCGGCCCGCAGCCGCTCGTTCACCTGCGTCAACTCGGCGGTGCGCTGATCCACCCGCTGTTCCAATTCGTCTCTCGCCTGCCGCAATTCCTCCTGAGACAATCGCAATTCAGCGGTTCGTTCGGTCACCAAACGACTCAATCGCTGGGGCGTCTGGGCAAAAATCCATGTAATGATTGCAAGAAAGATGGCAAACGCGACGCCGGTTATGACGAGCCACCGAGCGCTCGAGGGGTTGCGCGCCCACCCGCCGTGTGGGACCGCGGCAAGCTGCCAGGAGCCAAGGGGCAACCGCATCTCCATGCTGATGGGATCCAACTCAAAAATCCGTCCGTCCCCAAAGATGACATTCGTCGCCTTTCCCTCCGGGTCCATAAATCGGATAGCAAAGCGGCCGACAGTGGATACCTCTTGAACGTCCGCGTCTTCAAAAAAACGAGGGACGTCCAGGACCATTTGAACGAATCCCCAAAGCGATTCCGGCGACTTGGCCGCGGCCGGGTCGAGATACACAGGCGTCTGCATCAAAAAGACGCGGCGCCCCTCAGCGCTTTCGAACGGGCCGGCAAAAACGGTCTTGCCGGTTTCGGCGGCCTTGGCCGCGGATTCCTCTATATGTGACTCAAGCAAGTAATTGGCGCCCACAGGCGCTCGGCTCAGTGGCGAGACATACACCAGAGGCGCCTTGTTGCGAGGCGCGAGTCGGATTTCCTTGATGGCTGGGTCTATGCCGATGACGAGGTGCGCAAGGGATTGGAGTTGAGAATCGGTCAGCTCTCCGTGCGCGGCGATGTAATTCGTGATGCTCTTGGCAAGAAATAGCCGCTTATTGAACGACGCCTCCAGTCGAGACAAATAGCCGCTCACGTGCCGTATCATGTCCGCTCTCAGGGCAAGCGCTTGCTTTTGCTTTTCCAAATTCACCACCACGATGGTGATGAAGACGACTCCTGCAAACACGCCGAGCGCTGCAATGTACGGCAAAAGCCTGGAACGAAACGACATAATTGGGCTCTGGCCCCTGACCGGCAGACGCCACAGCGCGTCCGGCCGGTCTTAGTGGGTTTCCTTTCCAAAGACTCGTAGGACCGATTTGAAGGTCTTGGTCAGGACATCTCAACCGCGAGGCCAATTATACCGCAAATGTTGCAGAAATATGAGTAAAAAATGCTCAATTCATGACCACTGGGGTCAATTATTTCATCTTGCGAATTCTTACATCAATTCCCTCGACGCCCTTCATCAGGGTCACGAGTTTCGAGACATCGGTATCCCCCGTGTGATAAGGATACAAGACCCGCGGCTTAAACGCCTTGGCCGCGTCCGCGACCATCTCCGGCGTCATGGTGTAGGGCAGATTCATGGGGAGGAACGCCACGTCGATGTCCCTGAGGGCCTTCATTTCAGGAATATTCTCGGTATCGCCCGCCACGTAAACTCTCTTGTCTGCAAACGTCAAGATGTAGCCGTTTCCGACGCCTTTGGGGTGGTAGGGTTGCCCAGGCGCCCGCATGTGAACCATGTTGTACGCAGGAACTGCCTCGATCTTGATCCCTTCTATGGTTTTTGTATCGCCGTTCTTCATAATAATGGCGCCTTGGAGCTTTGGCGCACATTCCGGCGCACATACAATAATGGTTGTGGGCTTCAAAATCTTTTTCAGCGCGGTCAAATCAAGATGGTCGGGATGATCGTGTGTTATGAGTACCATATCTGCTTTTGGCAAGGTTCCGTAGTCCGCAAGTTTCCCGTAGGGGTCAATATGGATGATCTTGTTTTGATACTGAAGAAACAGGGAACCGTGGCCTACAAAGGTGATCTTCAGGTCACCGCCTTTGGTCGAAAACGTGTCGGTCTCGAGTGGAGGGGCGGCAAATGCGCCAATGGCGCAACTAAGGATGATACCAAGGATCATGGGCGCTATGCTTTTCATGGGGAATCTCCTTGGGGTGAAGGGCGTTTTTCCGCCCTCGTGTGTGATGAGCGACGCCGCTTTTTAGGGGCTGCGGCTCTGACAAAGGTCCTGATTGGGCCTTTGAACTAAAACAATATCAGTCTCACCGGTCGGGCGAGGTTCACATAGGGGCCGTTGGCTGTCTCTCCCCTCGTCGTCGTCCCGACGTAGAGCTTCAAGGTGTCCGCAAGCTGAGCCACCGAGCTGTTGAGCAATCGAATGCAGCCGTGGGATTGATTCGAACCCACGCTCCATGGGGAATCCGTGCCGTGCACCCTATATGCGCCGCTGTCCACCATCTTCACCGGCGGGGCAATGAAGTCGAGCGCCCCGCCCGTCTGGGATGTCGAAACCTCCTTCGTGGGAATCTGTTTCGAGAACAGGGGCATCATGTGGCCGCCATAGACCGTGCGACTCGGACTCTGGCCCCATGCCCACTCACGGTCAGGCGGCGGTATCCACAGCGGTTTGTCGTCGAAGATGCGCACGATGTAATAGGTACCTTTCGGGGTAGGGTACTCGACGGATCCGAGGCCCGCGCGACACTCGAACAACAGCGTCCTTGTGTCATCTTCCTTGACTCCAAAGAGCTGCACCGTATATTTGGAGCGATCGACAAGTATCTCGTACGTGGCGTAGAGTGGTCGAGGATCGCCGACCAGCCTCCCCAACCGGTTCAACCCGGATGCGTCATCCAACACCTGCCCTCCTTGTTTGGTCACCACAGTGAAATCATTCCCAGGAAGGCTCGCCACTTTCACCAGGTCTCTCTGTATTCGGACGAGGGATGAGCTCCCGGGGTAAAATCGCCTGGTTGCTCGATCCCCGGTATTCCCGAGAAGATCGTCATAAAAGGTCTGACGAGCGAAAGAATAGGCTACCTTGCGGCCGCTCCGCGGAGGAACAGCGAGCAGCTCGTCCAGTTTCTCCAGTTCGTGTCGTGGAACCGCGGCTAGCCGGGCAACCTGCTCTTGGCTGCCCCAGTCATTGGGATTGGCAAAACCCAAGACTCTTTCAGCCACGAGATTTTCCGAGGAATGCGCACGGGCGATTGGCAGGACGAAGAGGATTAAAAAGAGAGCGATAAAGACCCATCGGTTGGCTGGTCTCAACGACATTGGTTCCATACTCCGTGGACACAATTAGGGGCGCAACAAACCATCCGGCGGCCCGAAATAGGATATTCCTAGCATAACTGTATCGAAAGCCATGTCAAGGGATAAAAACCGCCAGCCCAGGTCCGCTCGTGTCAGTCGCGTGAACGTCCAAGGCCGCTAGAGGTGAAGGAGCTTTTGCGCGTTGCCTCCGAGGATGGCGGCGCGCGCAGTGGAACTGACGTCCGCCTCTTCCAGTTGCTGCAGATAGCGCGGCAGGGACAGGAGCGGGTAGTCGCTGCCAAAGAGTATCTTGTCCTCTTCCATGATGTCGCAGGCGACTTGAAATATGCGAGGATCGTAAAGGTATGGCGACGCTGCGGTGTCAAGGTACGTCTTTTGAAAGGCGGCGCGAACCTCCGGCATGAGGTGGTACACGAAGACGCCGCCCCCGAAATGCGCCAGGATAAACGTCACGGAGGGGTTCGCCTCGATCATTGCGAGCAGGGACGCAAAATCGATGGCGATCTTGCCCGGATACTGATGCCCAACTGGTTCATTGACGTGGAGGAGTACGGGTTTGCCGAGGGCGGCGGCCGCGTCCAACACGGGCTGCATGCCTGCGGCGAGGGGCGCAGTCCAGCCTAGGTCGTAAAACGCCAGCTCGCCAAGGCCCGCAAAGCCATTCCCCAGCGTCCTTTCAGCTTCCTTGCCCGCAGCGGCCATATCTTCGGAGGAGAGAACGGCAAATGGGATGATGCGGCCGGGATGGCGCTGGGCAAAGTCCCATATTTCATCGTTGTTTCGCCTCACAAGGTCTGGATCCCCCCACGGGAATCCAAATACCACGCCCTTGTCGATGGCGGCGTCGTCCAAGTATTGGATGATCTCCGTATCTGAAGCGATCCTCGCCTTCGGCGAGGCGTAGATTGCGGCAAAGCCGCGGTCTCTTGTGCAATATTTTTCTCGATGGTCGCGCACATCATGAGGAAACAAGTGAATATGAAAATCTATGATCATGATATTGTTACGTCCTTTACGGCGAGGTCGTCTCGTTGCGATGATATGACTTGCGTCAAATTGCAAAGACGTGTCTGTATCCCTTCGATCGAGTTATGAGTATTCCAGATATGCGATAAAATGCAACTTGTTTGAGACTCCGTCTCCCCTGATGATTCTCGCTATCCTTTGCGGTTCATTCAGACTCGGACCGGGATTCATCGCGTGTCATGCTGCGCTTCGCCGCCCGCCTTGACAGACGTCCAAGGGAGGATTAGTAGTCAGAATAAGTAGAACTAGGGAAAAAGAACCTGCAGCTAGGGTTCTGAGGAGGCGACATGGGCGTCCCAGCGCCAACCGAATTGCTCCTGATTCTGGCGATCGTGGTATTTATTTTTGGAACCAAGAGGATTCCGGAGATCATGGGAGGGATAGGCGAAGGAATAAAAACCTTCAAGAAGAGCCTTGAAACAGATGAGTCCACTGGTCCCCCGACGTCCTCGCCATCGACCGATCAGAATGCGGCCAAACCCGAGAACAACAAGATAGCCCCCAAGTAGGAGCCTCGACGAGGCCGTGAAAGCGCGGATCCCCTTTTTTTGGGAGGCCAAAGCGCGACGCGCCTGTTGTGAACAGCCCCCCCTGATGGTATAGTTTGCCCTTGAGAGCAGGAACGTGCCGGGGAAGAGAGTTGGTTCCAGCCGGAACGTTCCTCAATAATAATGTAGCTATTCTCGAAAATAATCGCGGATTGAGCTGTTGACCCGCTGCATGTCATTCCCACGTAAGTGGGAATCCATGGGAAGTCTCCTGGATGCCGGATCGAGTCCGGCATGACAAATCAGGGGCCGTGACGCAGACTTTGAAAGTCATCATATTCACGCCGCGGCGCGCCTCATTCCGACAGCAGTTTCGAGGATGAGTACGCATCCCACCGCAAGGTCAGCGCCGATTCATACGCAAGACGAGGAACAATGTTGACCATGTTTCCTTTGGGCCAGTTGGGGCGTCAGAATTACGCCCTGCGACCGACCAGGATTGATTCATGGCAGTGAAAGACAAGCTCGATCTGTCAAACAAGAATATCCTGGACGTGGTGGTTGATAAACGCCGCTATTTCGTTCTCATCATCCTCGTCATCACTGCATGGTTCGCCTTTACTGCTTTGAAACTGGAAACCGACCCATCTCTGAAATCAGGGATGGATTTCACGACGGATGCGTACAAGCTGCATCAGAGATACGGAAAGATTTTCGGGTCCGAGGAATTTCTCTTGGCAGCCTTCAAGAATGAACGGGGCGCCAATGACCCTGCTTTTCTCTCGTCAATCGTGAAGATCAGTCGAGCGCTCAGCGAGCTGCCTTATGTAGTGGAGGTCGTCAGTCTTCCGGAAATCCACATTTTTCAGAAGAGAAATGGGAAGTATTGGACATACCCGGTTTTGATGTTTCGTGACGGCGTTCCGCAACTCCCCGACGATTCAGATTTGGAAAAGATCCGCAAGGCGCTGCCAGTAACCGATTTCTTGCTTTCACAAGACTTGAAAACATTCGGTATCCTTGTGCGTATGCAGGAGGAGTATAAATTTGACCCTGCCGCCGTCTCTTCGCTCCTCGAGGAGATCCAGGGCGTAGTACGGCATGCGATCCCAGCGGGAACAGAGTTTCGCATCATAGGCGCGCCCATTGTCCGTCAAGGGATTGTTCACTACAGCATCCAAACCGGCATCTATTTTGGGACTCTCTGTTTGTTCATCGCCACCATCGTATCGGTGTATATCTTCAAGAGCGCGCGAGTGACCGCGGTCACGAACGTCATCCTGCTCATCTGTGTAGTATGGGTCTTGGGACTCATGGCAGCTCTGGGGATCCCGTTGAATTCTACGACTGCGCTTGCCTTTGGATTTATCCCGATCACAACGCTGGAAATCGTGATCCACATGGTCATACGGTACCATCTCTTCCACGAAGTCACGCGAGAGAAGATAGGGGCGATAAAACAGGCGGTGAGATGGTTGGCCCGGCCCTGCTTCATTTGTTCCGCCACTACGGCGGTAGGGTTTGGAACGCTGATGATAGGTTCCATTCCAATGGTGCGACAGCTCGGGTTCATCATGTCGGTGGGGATAATGACTTCGTATTTTTTGGCCATGACGCTGACCCCCGCGTTCTTTATCCGAATGAAATCGCTCGACGCCCCCCCTGATTCTGCCGTGGTGCGGGATTGGTTGAACGCTTTTTTACTCAAAGCAGAAGGCATTATTTTTGGTCATTACCGGGCGATTGTCGCCATAGGGGCTCTGCTCACCGTCTTTCTCTTTGCCGGCGCGCCCATGATCCGAAGCGACATTCAGTTGCTCCGCATGCTCTCGGAATCGACAAAAGAAATCCAAGACATCAGGTTTGTGGGAGCCAATCTGACGCCGGTAAACAGTCTCGAAATATTGCTCGAGGCCGAACCCAACGCCTTCAAGAAACCGGATGTCTGGAAGAAGGTGCAAGAGCTGGAGACTCGGCTCAAGGAGCTGCCGGAGGTCGCCAGCGCTGATTCACTGCTGCCGTTTCTCGATTATCTCTATGAACTGCTCGTCCCTGGCAGGCCCGAAGACGATGCGCTCTTCAAGAACCCGAAGATGATACCGCAGCTCCTCACACTCCTTTCCCTGAGTCAGGAAGGGAATAGGGTGCTTCGGCGATTTGTGAACGACGATTATGATCATTTGCGCATCTCGGTGCGCATCAAAAATTCGCCCACAGTGCCGCTTACCCAAACCATTGAGGAACTGGACAACACGGCGAAATCCGTGATGCAAGGGACTGCGCGGGCGTCGGTCACGGGCGATCTCGCGGTCTTTTCAGCTCAAACGTCCCATCTCATAAGAGATCAAATACTTTCCATGGGCATTGCCTGCGTGCTCATTACACTGATCATGATGCTGCAAATGGGATCGGCTACGCTTGGCTTCATCTGTCTCATACCGAACATTCCGCCTATGGCCGCGGTGTTTGGGCTTATGGGGTGGTTCGGCATTTCTCTGGATGGAGTGACCGTTTTTGCAGCCACAGTCGCCATTGGTCTGGCGGTTGACAATACGATTCATTATCTGACGCAGTTGAAGCGAAACATCAAGATGAACCCGAATCAATCGATAGAAGAATCGGTTCGCCAGGCATACCGAAGCACGGCGAGGCAGATTCTGTCCTGGGCCAGCGTCTTGATCATGGGGTTCCTCGCCTTGTCCATCTCACCCTTCAGACCTGTCGTCCTCTTTGGCATCTTAGGGTGCTTTTCTCTGATCTTCGGTCTGTTTGGGGACATGTTTTTCATCCAAAGTCTTGTTCTCTGGTCTTCCACAGTGAGAAATTCGATCAGAAAACTCGTGGCGAAAGAGATCGCGCGGGAACAGCCTGACCGCGCGTGAGGCGAGGTCAGAATGCAATCGCGGTCTGCGGGGCGCGCCGTGAGTCGGCCTCTTGCGAGATGAACGGCATCTACAGCAACGGATTTGCGGCTCCAACTTGACAACCGTCCATGAGTAATTAATTATCCATGAGAAATTGAGCACGTCATCGCACGCAAGTCATCGAGATAAAGGAAAGCGCTGCAACCTGATGGGCCTGAAAATGCGTCGTCAAGACATCCGGGATGAAAAGGAGCCCGTGTAATGGCTTCCCAAGATTACTATTCGATACTAGGGGTAAAAAAGGATGCCTCCGAGGCGGAGATCAAAAAGGCGTATCGGAAGCTCGCCCGGAAATATCACCCTGATGTGAATCCCGGAAATAAAGAGGCGGAAGAGAAATTCAAGGCTATTTCGCAGGCCTATGAAGCGCTGTCCGACAAGGAGAAACGGAAGATATACGACGAGTTCGGAGAAGAGGGCTTGAAGGCAGGCTTCGATCCCGAGCAGGCTCGGCAGTATCGGCAATGGCAAAAAGGCGGCTTCGGACGGCAAGGTCAGAGTTTCTACACAGATTTCGGCCAGTTTAAGTATTCTGGCTTTGAGGACGTATTTGGAGATCTGTTTGGCCAGGCTGGATTTGGAGGAGGTAGGGCGGCAGGCCCGGTCAAGGGCAGAGACATCGAGTCGTCTTTGGAGATTGATTTCTTGACCGCCATACGAGGCGGGGCCACGAGAATCACCCTGCAGAAAGAAGAAACATGCCCCGTGTGCGGCGGCGGTGGAAGGGTACCGCTATCCGGCGACTCGGTCTGCAAAACCTGCAAAGGCACGGGGCAGACCAAGGTAGCCCAAGGCCCGTTCAACTTCAGCCAGCCGTGCCCCGATTGCGGCGGTACGGGCAGGGCGGGAACGCCGTGCACGAGATGCAACGGCTCAGGCGTGGTATTGGCTGCGGAAACCATCGACGTCAATATACCTGCCGGGGTAAATGACGGCTCTCGCATAAGGCTGGCCGGCAAAGGCGGGCCGGGTCGCAACGGCGGCCCCCCAGGAGACCTGTACATCGTTACAAAGGTGAGGCCCCACCCAATATTCAAGCGGGAAGGCGACTCGCTGCGGGTAGATATCCCCGTCACCATCGGAGAGGCAATGAACGGCGCGGAAATTACGGTGCCTACTCCGGATGGGCCTGTGCAGCTTCGCGTGCCCAAGGGCACGAGGTCCGGACAACGGCTGAGACTCAAAGGCAAAGGTGTGCCCAACCTCAAAACAAAGGTTCCCGGGGACCTTTACGTGACCATAAGAGTACAGATTCCGCCGACCGACGATCAGGAAGCCTTGGAGTTGGCGCGAAAACTTGATAAATTTTATCGTGGAGATATTCGACGGGATATTCACCTCTAAACGGATCACAAGCGACTGGATTGCGATCAGACCAGGGGCGGCGAATGAACCAAGATTATTACTCGAGACAACAAGTCATCGAAATATTTGGCTTTGACGAACGATTTCTCGATGAATTGGAAGAGGAAGAGCTTGTTTTTTCCAAAGAGCTCGACTGCTCGCCGGAGCGCGTCTTTACCCTCGATCAGGTCGATCGCATTCGGATTATCAACAATCTCGTGTCAGAGCTCAACGTGAACCTCCCAGGGGTCGAGGTCATTTTGGAAATGAGGGAAAACATGATCCGCATGCAGCGGCAATTTGACCAGATCTTGGAGGCCATCGTGAAGGAATTGAAGGTAAGGCTCGGCAGGACCCCGTGAGGCGCCATGCCATTGAAAGAGACGCCCTTGGACTTGCCTCGATGCTCCATGACCGCTGGAGAGATTCATTTCAGGATTCATTGCATCGATAGGGCTTTCAGTGGAAGCAACGGACGACCGGCGCCGATATTTCAGCTCGTCGTTGCGTTCAGCTTGTTGGCGCTCGTCGCGCACGCTGCGGGATATACGCCTGTTGCATGGGCCGAAAGCAACCCGGCAAAGACGCTGGCGCTGGTGAAGTCCGAAAAGAATCCCGCAAAACGCATTCTGCTGCTTGACGAAGCGCTCAAAGACCCGTCCCTCAAGGGCAAGACATTATCCGCCTTTTTTTTTGAGCGAGCCATGGCGTACAAAGAAGCGGGGGATTGTTTTAAGGCCATTCAGGATTTCGATTCTGCCTTCGCCCATTTCCGAGGAGCATACCCGGCCTTGATCGAAAAGGCCGAGTGTCTGTTTCAAATAGATCAAGTGGACGAGGCCTCTCGAATCCTTGAGCTGCACCTCCTTTCCCGTCCAAACAGCGCGCAGGGATATGTGCTGAAGGGAATGATCTTCGAGAAAGAGGGATTCCCCACGAAGGCGGAGGATGAATACAGTCGAGCCCTCTATTATGAACCCCAGTTCCCGGCCGCGCTCGAAACGAGGGCGCGGCTTCGTTTGGCGATGGGGAAAACAGCGGACGCCCTGGCGGACGCTACCCAATGGCTCGCGCTTTCTCCACGGAACAAGGAAGCGCTGTTGCTCAGAGCTCGCATTCAATCGAAGCTCAAAAACTACCCAGAGGCGTTGCAGGATTACTCGTTGGCAGAGCAGATCGCCCCTGACGACGAGCGTATATTGCGTGACAAAGTCGAGCTATACTTGAAAATCAGTCAGCCGGATAGCGCGCTGGAAACGCTTGCCAAATCGGCGAAAACAATACAAGAAACCCCGCAGTTCTTGGTGTTTCAGGCGCGCGCCATGATATTGAAGAAATCCTTCTCGACTGCTGAAAAGTTACTCCAGAAAGCTGTCGCTTCAGATGAATCGTATGCGCCGGCGTATCTTCGCCTGGCCGAGATCCGGTTTCTAAGCAGAGATTACGACAGCGCCCTCGAGTACCTTAATCGCGCCTTGGCGCTGGATTCACGATTGGCCGAGGGATATAAACAGCGGGCGAGGATATTCCTCGAGCTTGGCGAACCCGGCAGGGCGAGCAACGATCTCGATCAGGCCGCTCGACTGGACCCGTCCGACGGAGAGACTCTGATCTTGAGGGGCAAGTCCAACCTGGCAAGACAGCTCTATGAAGAGGCGGTTGCGGATTTTGGCCGTGCAATAGCCAATTTGCCAGGGGATATGCGGCCTTTTTTCTATCGGGCGCTGGCCTATGTTCGACTTGGCGCATACTCGGACGCCCTGCCCGATCTGGAAACGGCGCTCAAGGACAAACCGAATTCTCCCAGGGCGCTTAGCATGCGGGGTATGGTGTGGTACTTTCTCGGCGACAACGCCAAGGCTTCCCAGGATTTCGATAAATCCGTGGCGCTCGATCCAGACGATCCTACGCTGCTCAACAACAGAGGTTATTTCTTATACAAAACAGGCCGCCATGATGCGGCCATGAGAGATTTCGAAAATGCCCTGCGCATGAAGGATGACTATGCAGCCGCGCAGATCAATCTCGAGTGTGTAAAAAACTGGAAAAATGCTGCGTCGTTCCTTCAGGCTTCGGGCAAACCATAACGTCGCACGCGCTGCGACAGGCAAGATAGGTCGGCCTCGTCATGTCGAAGGAGCCCACTCGAAAGACGTGAGAGGAGCAAATGAGAAATCTTTGTCTTCGAGGCAAGATTTCTCGCTGCGCTTTAATGACAGGTGTTAAGGCGAGCGAAATGACAAAGAGGGAGCACTCGAAGTGACAGCCGCCCGTCGAATTCGCGAGTACTTCTGGGAAGCGCTATGATTTTGAGACCTGGTATGGTAAGTGACGAACACAACTATGACCCTGCGATGGTAATGCAAAAATCAGCATGGCCCGACGCACATACAAAGCAATCCTCGCCGATCTGGACGGCACCATAAACAGAGGCAACGACCTCATCCATGGGGCTTTGCGCACCTACAGGAGGCTCTGCGAGAGGGGAGTTCGATGGATCTTTATTTCAAATAGCGCGAGAAAGCTGGCCGGGGATTTGACCGAAAAAATCAATCGCCTGGGGCTGTCTGTGTCCCAGGATCAGGTGATCAATTCCGCGTCGGCGTTGCTCGAGGAAATCTCCCGAGCCCACGTGGGCGCCTCGGCGTTCGTCGTTGGCGAGCAGCCTCTCGTCGCCGGCGTCGAGGCGGCGGGCGTACGGGTGCAGCGCGGCGGCGACGGGGCGGACATGGTGATCGTCGCAATGGACGCCGACTTTCACTACAAAAAGCTCAACACGGCGTTTCAGTGTCTGCAAAGAGGGGCGTTGTTTTGGGCGACGAATCTCGATCCCACGTTTCCCGCGGAGCAAGGCTTTGTGCCGGGCGCGGGGGCGATCGTGGCGGCAATCGCCGCTGCCATCGGGAGACCGCCAGACAGGGTATTTGGCAAGCCTCAAAAAGATATGGCTCTCTTGGCGCTCAGAAGACTCGATCTTTCTGCGCACGAATGCCTCATGGTCGGAGACCGGATGGATACCGATGTCTTGTTCGCGCGCAACTCGGGGATGGACTCCGCGCTTGTCCTGACAGGAGCGACGAGGCGCGAGCACTTGTCAAAATACGATTTCAAACCGGACTATGTATTCGATGACATCACTGGGGTTGAGGAATTGTTTGGGGAGGTCGCGACATGAATGATTTGGAAAGGCTTTATGAGATGCTCAGGAAGGTGCAGGAGCCGAAGGGTTATTTTTTCAACAGGGACAAAGACAAGGTCTTTGAGCTGTTGGAAGGGCTTCTGGCCAACAAAGAACGCTATGGGTACATGAGCTGCCCATGTCGGTTGGCCTCGGGCCAAAGAGAAAAAGACAAGGACATCATCTGTCCCTGCGAGTATCGAGAGGCGGATGTCAAAGAATATGGGAGCTGTTACTGCGCATTGTACGTCTCCCAGGAATGGAATGAGGACAAGATTTCTCACGCCTTCGTGCCTGAACGAAGGCCTCCGGACAAATTTTTTTGACGAATAGGAAGCGGCTACATTTTCCAGGCCGCGCGCATGCTTACGTAGCGGAGCGGGAAAACATCTTGCCCGGGTGCTGTCGAATGAGGCCCCGGAGTTCCAGTTCAAGGAGCACCCCGGACAGCCTGCCGGCGTCTATACCAAGATGTTCGCATAGGACGTCTATGTGCACCGGATCCACATCTATTGCTTCAAACACTTGTCGAGCCGTCTCCGAGAGGTCCTCTAAATAGTCGATCTGCACGTGAGACGGGGGACCGGCCGCCGCTTCTTTCCGAGAAAAAAGGATGTCTATGATGTCTTGGGCGGACTCCACAAGGGCTGCTCCCTGTTTGAGCAAATGATGAGGCCCCCATGATCGTTTGTTGAACACACTACCCGGCAGAGCGAATACCTCACGGTTCTGATCCAAGGCGTGGGCTGCAGTAATGAGCGAGCCGCTGCGGGGAGCAGCCTCGACCACCAGCGTCCCCTTCGTGAGCCCAGACACAATCCTGTTTCTCCGGTAAAAGTTTGTGCTCAGCGGCGGCGTTTGGGGTCTAAACTCGCTGATCACTGCGCCGCGTTGTTCTATCTCGCCGACGAGGTCTTTATTCTCCTTGGGGTAGCAAATATCGATCCCGCAACCCAGCACGCCGATGGTTCGTCCTCCGTGGCGCAAGGCAGTCCAGTGGGCGGCAGTATCGATGCCTCTGGCGAGACCGCTTACAATGGTAATCCCCGCGCGCACGAGATCCCTCGTAATAGTTTCAGCAAGCTCGATGCCATAGCGGGTAGGATTGCGGGTGCCTACCACCGCGACCGCCTTCGAGTCCTCGGCGGCAAACCGGCCCCGCACAAACAACATTGCGGGGGGATCGTAAATTTCTTTGAGGTTCTCTGGGTACTCGGGATCCCACCGCGTGATAACTCTGGCGCCCAGTTTGGAGATGATCTCCATCTCCTTCAGGATCGCCTCTCGGTTTGGGCGAGACCCAGCGATGTTTTCTGCGACTCGCTCAGACAATCGAGCCTTTGAGCGAATCTCTTTTGCGCTGGCCTGAAAGACCTTCTCGGGTGATGAGAAGGCGTCTATCAGGCGTGCAATGGATATAGGCCCCACGCCGGGTACGCGCTCCAGCGCCAACCAATAAAACAGCGGCGTGTGCGCCAGCGCTTCATTCACGGCTGAGGACTCCACTCATACCCCCAAGGATAAACATTGCGGCCATGGACATTCAATCAGAGACGCTTTTGACAATATCGCCTGGGACGATTTCTTCCCTGCACCGCGTGATCAGGATGGTGGCATTCTTATCGAAGGTTTTCAAGACAATTCCTTCGCCGACATATGCGTCAGGGGTAAGAGTCCATCGGGAAAAATATGGATCGAGGACAGGTTCTGCGGGGCGGTAGATATTCACCAACGTTCCGTCGCTCACGCCGTCGCATTGTCCCCGATCCACGAACACCACATCGTTTTCCGCAGAGCTGTTCAATAGGGAATACCCTTCCTTGTTGGCCGTGACAAGAATAACGCCGCTAAACAATCGATGAGTCTTTGAGGGCACGATTTGTCTGGACCGGGGCACGTAGAAGCATATCTTGTCCCCGCGTTCTATCTCCGCGTAGCTTTCGAGGACGATGCCGGTGATCAAGTCCTGGCCTGTGCTCACTATCTCGACTTCTCCTATGACATCGGTCAGATAGCCTATTTCCTTGGTAAAATCTACTGGATGATACAATGGCCCCTTGTCCCGGTACACGCCGAATCGATCCCCCACAAGTATCTTCTGTCTCTTGGAAGGACGAAAACGGATGTACAGCAAGTCGCGCTCGAGAAACCGTTCCTTGTTTCGGTCAACGCCGCTCACCACATAGCCCCACGGCTGGGTCGGGACTGAACTCAAACGGTATCGAAAATAATGCTTGTCGTAAGGGATGCCCTGTAAGGGGACCTTGCGAACCAGGTATCGAACATCGTCGGGCATGCCCGTGGGCGGAGAATATTGTTCATCCGCTGCGACAGCCTCTGACTTTGAATCATAGAGGTAGATTTTCGCGCCCGGCGCAAGTTCTTTTTCTGCGCGCGCGCTCGGGCCAAATAGGGCCGGATTTTGGCTGCCGAGCGCCTTTCCGAGGCTGGCATCCCCATAATACTTGCTTGCGATCTTGGCGAGGGTGTCGCCGACTCTTGTGATGTATTC
>JBMFOE010000030.1:0-46280 GCA_049969795.1 Desulfomonilaceae bacterium | reverse complement strand
GGGGCTAAAGCCCCCTCTCGCGATGCCCGCCTCGTCTTGAGGTTCGTCGATGCGCCGGTCATTTCGAGTATTCCCCTCTCTGTCATTTACGTGAAAATGCCATCGTGCTCTTCGAAACGGTATTTCCATCTTCCGTTGCGACCCCCTTGTCATGGGCGTTCGAAAGGAGCGGGATTCGAACGAAGCGAGAGGCGGCGACTGAGAAATCTTGGTTTTGGGCCAAGATTTCTCGCTGCGCTCGAAATGACAAAGGCCAAAACGCCTAGAGCGACCGCGGCCTCGTCGAATTCGTGATTTAATATGGGAACCCATATATGTGCTGCCGGACTCGATCCGGCGCCCGGGAAACTCGTCATGGATTCCCTTTTCCGTGGCAGTGACATGCAGCGGGTCAGCAGCGCAATTCGCGAGTATTTTCGAGAATGGTCATATGACGGCGCCTTGCTTGGCCCGCCGGCTCGATCGAGATTCCAACGCTATGGGATCCCTCATTCCCGGAAGAATGACTGGAAGAAACGCGCGGAAAATCCGGAGCGCTTTGGTGAATTGCTGGGGCGGCTACTGTCTCTTTTCGATGCGCACGATGGGGCGACCTTTGCGAATGGTCACGTCTATGATGGTCGTTTCAGCGGAAGATACCGTCACGTTGTGGATGACGCGTTTAGACGGATCGAGACCTTCCACCAAAGGGAGGGCGACGGTGTATTTTCCCGGGGCTAGGCTCATCTCTTGATGGGGATTGAAGCTGAGGCTTATTCTCTCGTTCTTGATTTCAACCTTCTCGAAGACTTTGGCCTGAAGAATTTTGGCGTATCGATGAAAGGCGTGATCGACGTCGGCAGGCCGTTCCAATTCGATGAAGACGCCCCCAGTCCGCTGGGCAAGGGCTGAAAAGCCTTTCTGGCGCTTTTTCCCCAATCCTAGGGCTACCACATCCACAGGGAGTCCTTTGGTCGTCTCGGAACTCTCGATGGCCTTCAGGGCCCGTGAGCTGGCGCACGGGGCTGCGGCGCCGCCGGTGATGACGAGAAGGCGCGGTTTGCGACCGGCCCCTCCATGAAAATCCCTCTTTACCGAGAGCGCGACCGCGGCGCACGGGTCGGTGGCGCCGCCATGGTCGGCCTTTTCAAGCAGGTCCTTCCACTGTTTGGAGGACGCTGGCGTCCAATCGATCAATAGCCGGCTCGAACAACCCTTTGACGGTTCTTTGTTCTCTTTGCCGCCGCTGCAGAGGAAGTCTCTCACTGCCATCCGAGATCCAGAATTGAGCGCGGAAGGCAGCTTCTGAATGAACGTGAGAGCAGTTTGGAAACGGCTGGGGTTCCATGACTTGGTCTGACGGCCCATGGAATGAGAATCGTCGAGGATCACTGCGAGGTCCCATCGGACTGCGGCGCCAGCGTAGTTCTGTATTTTGACCAGCACTGATCCTGGCAACTGAAATTTTTCCGACCTGGGCGTGGCTTCCCAGTCAGGCGTATCTTTTCTGGGGGAGGGGGAAATCTGTTTTTGAGGGGTCGAGGCTTCCGTCGGCTCAGACCCGCCAGGTTTTTTTGGGCTCGAGCTCTCCGGGGCCGACGGCTGTCCCGAATCCTTCTTGTCTGAAGGCACGTCACCGCCTTGCGGCTGCTGCGTCCCAGAGTTGAGATCCTTGGCAAGCTGGCTTGGGGGTTTGATCGTTGTTTCCACTCCTCGCGGCGTCTCAGGCAAGATCAGCGAGGAATTGTCAGGCGGCGTGAGCCCAGAGAGGGGTTCCCGGACGAATGGGACTAAGGTCGCGCCAGCATCTTTGGGCGGACCAGCGGCGTGGCCGGCGGTCCCATAAAAAGGGTTCTCCTTGTCCATAAACGGGCTTGTTTCGGGCTCTGTCTTCGAGAGCTGCGCAGGAGGGACGTCAGACTGCGGCGGGGCGGACTTTGCGCCGAAGGGAAGCAATTCCTCAGGGACCTCGGAGAAGGCCGGATTGAGCCAGACGAATACGTCACGCAAGGTAAGATCGTTGGCGTACTGTTTCAGATGATCTTTTGCTCCGCTGAAGAAAACCCCGATGACGAGAGACGCAAGAAACGCAACCAGCAGCAGACCATACACGTAGCCGCGTTTGGTTGCATTTTTTCCTTTGCCATGGCCAGCCCTTGCTGTGGCGCTCGGGCCGTGGACTACCGAGTCAGACACGTGGCGCCCCCTTGAAAGTCCGGGGAGACAATAAGCCGAATTCTGTTCCCGAGTCGGGCGGTAATCATTTATCTAGGACGACGGTTGCCCGCCGCCTCGAGCGACCTACCCGGAAGCTTCGGACGGGCCATCCTCGAGCGCTTCCCTATTTGGTCTTGCTCCGGATGGGGTTTACCTGGCTTCTCGTGTTGCCACGAGAACCGGTGAGCTCTTACCTCGCCGTTTCACCCTTACCTTCCCATGAGAAGGCGGTTTGCTTTCTGTGGCACTTTCCTTGGGGTTGCCCCCACCGGGCGTTACCCGGCATCCTGCCCTGTGGAGTTCGGACTTTCCTCCCGCGCCTTGCGGCGCCGGCGATTACCTCGTCTCCCCGGACGCCTCGCGTTATATGTCAGCTTCTTCAAAAAAGCAAGACTTGATGATTTACTTGAATGCCATTGAAATCCAAATAATTTTGTTGTATTATAGAAGCAAGGACGGATATGAAGAGGAAAACCTCTATGACTGCTGCGCGAAAAAATTCGGGGCTTCATTTCCTCTCATCCGTGGGATTCCTCTTTCTGTTGTTGTTGCCGGCGGCGCTTTTGCCGCGAGATGCGCAGCCATCGAGCCATTCCATGGTCAGCGGCGCTGCGCTGACTCGGATTGCCGATCCAGCCGTCGAGAACGTCGCGAAGCCGCAGGAGGAACGCGAATCCACGGTTGTCTTAGGAGAGCTCCATAGTGGGGACAACCGCCAGCGTCTCGCTCAGACGCTGCCTTTCCAGGCGCCTGCAACCCCTGACATCGAGCGCCAGGTTCGGACCGCAACACCTACGCAGGGAAAAGGACCCAAAGCTGAAGCGCCTGCGCAAAAGGATGAGAAAGCCGCGACAACTGATTCTCAATCGCTCAGTCAGGGGGAGGGTACAGAGCGCCGAACAGTTGCGCCCGCAAGCAGCGCCACGAAAAAGAAACGAGTTAGTGTGAAGCCCAAAGCGTCGCCGGGCGCTGAACCAGCCTTGGGCGCAAAGGGCGGACAACCGCCGGGGTTTCAGCCCCTGTCTCAAGTTCCGTTGCCAGGGGGCGTCGGCTCGTCTTCGTCGCTGCCGCCTTTACCTCCCGCCATGCCTTACACCCCGCCTGGCGGGGCGTCCGGCGCAGGTCAGCGGGTCGCGCCCGCAACGCGCGACGCTCTCGCGCCGGCCAGTCGCCCATCAGCCGGTCTGGCGAAACCGGCGCCGTCAGACGGGGGACTCCCCTCAGCGACGCCCGTGGGCCCCGGGGGTTCTCTTGACAATTTCGTGCTGGATTCATTTAGAGGCGGCGCTGCGCAAGGACCAGCGCCGGGAGGCCAGGCCACAGAGCAGAAGGTTCCGCCGTCTTCGCTGTTCGGCCAGTTGAGTCAGGATATGAGGCAGCTTGGAGAGGGCATTAAAGAGACCTTTCGCAGCCTTTTGTCCTTGCGCTGAAGCGCATCAATCGATGAGCTCCAGCCGAGTGTAGGGATCGAGCCACACATTCACGCTTTGATTGAACAGCGTCGCTCTCAGCCCAATCTGAGTCCCTCGCCTCCTTTTGAGGTAAATTCCTTGAACGCCCTGAAGCGGCCCTGAGCGTACTATGACCTTCTTCCCTGAGACCAAGCCGGGGCACACAATGGCGTCCAGGTCTTTGACCAGGGCCTGCTCAATATATTCAAGCTCTCGGACAAACTGCCGCTGATCTAGCACTTCGATGATGCGAATCCACTTTTTCGAATCGTAGAGAAGGTTGTGCCTTCGTCTTTCCAGCGCCATGCAGACATAGCCTCTAAAGAGCGGCATGTCCGTCACTCGAATTCGCCCAAAACATCCTATGCGTTCTTTCTTACGATATAGTGGTATGTAGTAACTTATTCCTCTATTACGCAGATAGGTTGCGATGATCTTTTCACAATTTGTCCTGGTACGGACCACCCACCAGAGCCCCTCATCCGCTCCGAGCGGCCTGTCTTCAGGATATCTCCTGAGAATTCCATTATTCTCTTGCACGCAACAACCCCGCCCCAAGAAATGATCTTACAAAGATGACACCTCATGATCTATAACTTTTCGAGCCAATAACATGTAGGGAGCTCGAGAGGTCTTTGCGCGGCCTAGGTGGCCCCACTACGCAAAGACTCACAACATCTCTTTGAAATATTCACTGATGCTGTGGGGGAAGTCAACCCATTTTTTGACCGGTCTTTGCCGTCGGGCTTTCACCGCCCAGACGTTGATTATAGCCATTCTCGGAGTTTCCGGAGGAATGAAGTTCCGATCGTCAAATTCGCGATTAATTCTGAGATCCGCTCTCATCGCGCTGATTGTCGAGCCCCAGGGTAGAAACAAGACTGTTTATCCACCTCTTGTGACGGCAGTGATACTTCTGCCGCATGAGCATACCCCCGGCCTCAACGATCCTGTTCTTGTTGCAGCGCAGCATACTCGAACCGCGCCATGAAATCCCTGTATGAACTGCGCCGTCGGTCGAGGTGATCTTGTCCACGAGGACAAGCCGCCGTCCGATTCTCTTCAGCAGGAGCAGGGTATCGTGTGGCATGGGCGTATCGAGCGCCAGACCTCGACTCACAAAGCCTCCCGGCGAAACGATGGCCTGTTGGAAGCGCTTATTGGGCGGGATCTCTGCATACGGATAGAGGTACCACGCGCCCAACGTTTTATCGTCATACAGCATTCTGATGAGTTCTCGCAGCCCGGCCCAACGACGGACCACAGCCGCCCTTTTATGGTAGGTCTCCAAGTCCAGGAAAACGAAATTCGTGTGCGATTGCACATCGGGCGCCTGGCGGAGAAGACTCCGGACGAGCTCATTTCTTATCTCAGCCGCTTCTTGCCAGTCCTTACTCAACCCGAAGTGAAACGCGGCCATAAAGCCGATCGCCAGAATGACCGCTCCCTGAAAAATGGCCTTCAACCGTGGGGACTTGGGCGCTGAGACCGCGGCTGCGATCACCATCGCGACGCCGCAACTCGCCGAGGAATAGATGCGGCTGGCCCAGTTAAAATTAAACCAGCTTATGTCTCCCTGGGGCAGGAATCCATACATTGCCAGCACGGTCTCCGAAATTTTGGGACTGGCGCCGCCGTATCCCGCAATCTGATAGGGGACCATGCCGAGGAAAAAAAGCGTAAGGCCGACAATTGCTTTGTATGAGGCTGAGTCTAAGCCAGAATAACCTTGGCGTTTGTCATCCAGCGGCGCTTGGCTGCTTTGCGTACGCACACACGCCCAGAACAATAGGGCGACAAGAACCCCAACCACGGCAGACCAGGGCGCAGGCCGCATGAGAAACGGCGCAAGCAGGTAATGAGGTAGCAAGGCCGTGTACGACGCAATCAGGTCCAAAGGCGGTATGAGGTGACGATGAGCCACCGCTCCGCCGCTCAACAGCGTGAATCGAATCGCAAGCGAACCCCCGAGCGCCAATGCGACGCCGCAGGTCAGCTTTGCGATGAATCCCCGATCAAAGGGGTTGGCGCCGCTGTTTTTTCGCGCAGCCGCTGCCAACAAGGGGACGGCGAAGATCAAAAGACTTGCCGTCTCATAAGTCAAGAACGAGAGTACATAAATCAGGGCAGGAACAAACAGCCCTTTCCATTCCAGAGCCCCTGTTGACCATTTGAGGAAATAAAGAGCGGACAGCCAAAAGAGGAGGATGCTGAGCCTGGCATTATCAGTGAAAATGATATAGGTCAGCGAGGAGGCCATGGGCAGAAAAAAGATCAAGAAGACAGACGTGATCACGAATTTGCGGTCGCGAGGAAACGCCAGCGCGAGGCACGCTCCCATGAGGATGGCGGCCCCGACCCACAGGAGCAATGAGGCGATGTGAAAGACAAGTCGGTTGAACCCCACCAACTCGAACATACTGAGCCAGTAAACCCCTTCGAGCGGCCGGAGCAATTCTCGGGCATAGGCCAACACGGATTCGGGGTACGGGAACCAGTACGCCCAACTGAATATCCACCAATCATCGGCGTCGAAGCCGATGTCTCCGGAGGTCGCGACGACCAGCCCCGAGTAGAGAATCAACACTGCGGCTGCCGGCCCTAGAAGCGATTCAGAAGCCCAGCGAGCGTTCATCTACACCTCTTGCGTCTCTGGCAGGGGAATATCCTTCCTTAATCTTACTTACCAAAGCATAAGCTGCGTGAAAAGGGCAACCAAACGGAGTCACGGCAGTCTATCTGCGGACTTCGGCGCTCGAGACGTTGGAAAACAGAGTCGGGAACAGGCCCGACCTTTTTTTCTGGAGTTGCCGTATGCTTATTGGTAAAGTGCGCCAGAGAAGAATGGCAACGCGATGTTGTCTTGGATGGACTTTCAAACCACACACGAAAGGAGACGGGAGATGGCGGCAAAAAAGATCCTTATGCTGGTGGGGGACTACGTCGAAGATTACGAGGTCATGGTTCCATTTCAGGCGTTGCTCATGGTAGGACACGTCGTTCATGCTGTTTGTCCTGACAAGAAAGCCGGCGAATTTGTGAGGACTGCCGTGCACGATTTTGAGGGCGACCAGACGTACAGCGAAAAAAGGGGTCACAATTTCACGCTCAACGCGACGTTTGCTGAGGTGAAGGCCGAAGAGTACGATGCGCTGGTGATTCCTGGCGGACGCGCCCCTGAATACATACGACTCAATCCCGCAGTGATCAGCATCGTGCAGCATTTTGCCTCAGCGAACAAACCCATTGCGGCTATCTGCCACGGGGCGCAAGTGCTGGCGGCTGCGGGAATCTTGGGCGGCAAGGGCTGCACAGCCTATCCAGCGGTGGGGCCTGATGTGCGATGCGCAGGGGGAAAATGGGTGGACGTTCCCATCGACAAAGCCCACGTGGACGGTAATCTTGTGACGGCCCCCGCATGGCCGGCTCATCCAGACTGGCTCGCGAAGTTCTTGGAGCTGCTGGGGACGAAGATACAGCTTTGAGAGCTCGCAGGGGCGGTTCAAGGACTCGAATGGACTCGAGCAGCCTTCTGTTTTGTCCTTTGCAGAAGCGCGTAAATTCATTCGTATCGAGCGCTCGAACCCGCTCGTCATGTTACCTGAGGATGCCATAGTTCTTGTCGTAACGGTATTTTCATCTCCCGTTGTGACCCCTTGTCATGGGAGCTCGAGCGAAGCGAGAATTCTTGGCCCGAAAACCAAGATTTCTCGGTCGCCGCGTCCCACGTGGTTCGAGCCCGGCTCCTTGGGAATGACAAAATGTGACTTGTCGCGGCTGACAGCGCTGTTTTTGAATGCAGCCATGAACTACATGATGCAGAGCTCATTCCGAAGGAAATTTCGAGCATCAATGTAAGCGACGTCAGCCTTCTAAAGCGAGTTTCGCGAAGACTGACGTCGTGGGCAGCGCATCGGCAACCACCAATTACTGGGCGGATGCGCTTTGTTTTAGGGTTTCCACGCTTCCCAAACCTTGCCCACCAACGATGGGCTTGGCTTGAGGGTGGTCTGCCCTGGTTGCCATCCCGAGGGAGTTACTTCGCCGGTAGCTTTTACGTGCTGGAATGCTTTGATCTGTCTGATGAGTTCGTCTGGATTACGCCCAACCTCTGGCGTCAACACCTCCATGGCCCGAACGACAAAATCAGGATCGATAATAAATCGGCCACGTATATCGACGCCGGCGGCCTCGTCATACACGCCGTATATGGCGCCGATCTGCCCCCCGGCATCGGAAAGCATGGGAAACGTAAGGCCTCCCTGTACCATTTTCGACAATTCCTGTTCCTGCCATATCTTGTGCACAAACCTACTGTCAGTGCTCATAGCGAGTACTTCGACGCCAAGCGTCTTAAACTGCTCGTACCGCGCGGCGACCGCCGCGAGTTCAGTCGGTCACACAAAGGTGAAATCTCCCGGATAGAAGCACAAGACGATCCACTTTCCTTTGTAATCAGAGAGCCTCACGGTCTGAAACCCCACGCCTGGTATGAAGGCGTTTGCTTCAAAATCCACGGCTTCTTTTCCAACGCTTGCAAACATTGTTCGTACCTCCTTTTGCGTTGCGGCGTGTGCCTCTGAGGCGCGAGGCTCCCCCGCCGGCATGAGCGGCCCACGCGCTGGCTTGACGCAACCATCTATCTCTTCTGGCATGATCGACCTCCTTTTTGTGCGCTGCCCCGTACCGACAGTATAACAGTATGTAATGTGTTTGTAACGCTTATAATGACGTCCCTTTGCTCAGGCGTCGCGTCCCGCGGGGCGACGACTGCCGACTGGACACGCAGAAGGAACGAAACCTGGAGAACGCTCTCTAAAGTAGTAATGATTTTCGAGGGCCGCGGCATCTTTACGCCGTCCATGCCACAAAATTAACGGAGGTACGCGGCGATTCATTTTGCCGGAGTGGGCGGACGATCCCAAATTATTCATGTACCAGGTCGGGAGCGCTGGACTTTTAGGACGCAGAGACGTTATTCTTTTTATAGAGGTTCGTTACGCATGCTGTTTGGGCGTCATCGCTCGGCAAGGTTCTTTCTGAAAATATTTGTGCTGTGGCCTCTTGCACTGCTGGGGGCCGGTGGGTCGTTGTGCGCAGGCTTTGCGCTGGGCGCGTTCATGGTTTTTTCTCGGGACTTGCCGGAAATCCCGAACATCGCCTCTTATCAGCCACGCACGGTATCGACGTTTTACGCGGACGACGGCACAGTAATAGGGATCTTCTATAAACAGAAGAGGTTCGTCGTGGACCTCAAGCAAATACCGCCGCACGTCGTGCGCGCCTTTCTTGCCGCGGAGGATGCCCATTTCTTCGAGCACAATGGCGTGGACTGGCAGGGGCTAATCCGTGCGTTTTTGCGCAATGTGCGAGCCGGCCGCATTGTACAAGGCGGCAGCACCATCACCATGCAGGTGACTCGGAATTTCCTTTTGAGTCGGGAGCGGAGCATTTCCCGCAAGGTAAAGGAAATCGTGCTCGCGCAGCGGCTGGAACGTGTGTGGGGCAAGGAAAAGATTCTCTACATCTACCTGAACGAAATCTACCTCGGGGAAGGGAATTACGGGGTGGAGGCCGCATCTCGAGGGTACTTCGACAAGCCCGTGGAGCATCTGAGCATAGCGGAGGGCGCTTTACTGGCGGGTCTTGTGGCTAGCCCGGCTCGTTTTAACCCTTTCAAGAGCGAGGAACTCGCGCGTAGCCGGCAGCTTACCGTCCTCGGTCGGATGCTCAAGGCAGGATTCATCAGCCAAAAGGAATATCAGGACGCGAAGGAAGAGGTGTTGGTAATTCGACGAGAGGTTCCTCGGCCTTTCGATTTGACGCCTGATTTCGCGGAAGCGGTGCGTCGCTACATCATCAAGAAGTACGGCGAAGAGAAGCTCTACAACGAAGGGCTCAAGGTTTTTACCACGTGTCGGGTGGACTACCAAAAAATGGCCCAAAACGCGCTGGAAAAGGGTTTAGCAGAAATCAAAGGCCGTCAGAAGCACCTGGCTATCCTGAGAACCGTCCCAGTGAACCAAATAAATGACCTCCTCCAACGCCGGGCGACGCCGAACCTCACGGACGACAAGATTTACCAAGGGGTGGTAGTGAAGATCGCACGCAAGGGGAAGGATGTAGAACTGCAGGTAGCTTTGAGCCCCCGCATGCAGGGCGTGGCGTCTATCCCAGCCCAATCTGCCGCTGCGTACAAGGTTGGTCAGGTATTGGCCTTGAGGTTTGCACATTTCTCTGGCGAAACGCCGGTCTTCACCCTGGATGACAACCCCCAATTGCAGGGCGCGCTCGTGTGCATCGAAAACCGCACAGGGTACGTTCGTGCCCTGGTGGGCGGAGTGGACAGCGGACATTTCAAATTCAACAGGGCTATTCAGGCCAAACGACAGCCGGGGAGCGCGTTCAAGCCGATCATTTATTCAGTGGCCCTCGAGGAGAAGAGTTACAGTCCCGCGACGATCATCGTAGATGAACCCATCGTGGTGGACCTGGAAGGGGCTGAAGAAGAGTGGGAGCCGAAAAACGCGGGGGGCGATTTCCTCGGGCCCCTGAGCTTTCGACGAGCCCTGGAACTTTCGAGGAACATTTGCACCATAAAAATCCTTATGGACGTGGGGTTCGATCCAGTGATCAAGATGGCGAGGCGCATGGGAATCACCTCGCCCCTGGGGAGGAACCTCTCCCTCAGCCTCGGCACATCCGAAATTAGTCTTATGGAGCTGACCACCGCGTACACCGTGTTTCCCAATAGCGGCATCTACGTGGAACCTGTTCTGGTAAAACGTGTGGAGGACCGTTTTGGGAACGTGCTGGAAGATAACAGCGATTTTCCGGTACTCGATGCCTCACAGATACCGCAGCCTGTCCCCCGGGAGGAATTCCGCGACCTGGTTGCGCAATATTCGCGATCTCCCGCGACGCCGGAGGATGAGGATGAGCCTGGCCTTCAAGACTTGCGCGGTCAATCAGATGCAGGACGGGCAGAGCCGGACCAAAGATCGGAGAGCAGCCAGCCTCAAGGCGGGAGCGGGAAAGATGGCGCGAAAGAAACAAGACGGACGCGTGCCGTGATGTCTCCGCAGACCGCGTATATCATGACTTCGCTGCTTCAAGGGGGCGTACGTCAGGGTACCGGCGCACGCGTCAGTCAGTACCTGCGCCGCAAAGACCTTGCAGGAAAGACTGGCACCACGAACAATTCCGAAGATACATGGTTCATCGGTTTCAATCCGGATTTCACCACTGGAGTGTGGGTGGGTTTCGACGAGAAGAGGCCGGTGGGTCGCAGAGAAGAAGGGGCGCGCGCTGCATTGCCTATCTGGGGATATTTCATGAAGGATGTATTGGAAAACAAGCCCCAGAAGGAATTTCAGGCGCCTCCAGACATTACCTTCCGAGATATGTTGACGTTCACGGGTAATCCGAATCAAGGATACGTCCCTTCGATAGTCAAGGAGCCGGTATATACGCCTTTTGTCGGATGCACCCTGGTTTTGAGTCCGCTTGACTCGCCAGAGACGCTCGCCGCGTATCGAGGCGTTTCCTTTCCCGACGCGTACATGCCCAAGACCGCGGCCATATATCCATATAATCAGAATCAGCCTTATCCGTACAGCCAAGGGCCGCTCTTGAGGGACCCCCGAGGGGCCACTGTCCCTCTCAACCCCATGGACGGCAGGAATTTGTTCCCGGAAGAGCAGCCGACTTCTCAGTATCCCACTGAGCCGCAGGGTGCGCCGGCTCCTGCTCTGCAGCCCCAAAACCAGCCTGCGCCGGTCCAAAGACCAGGGGTCCTCTTCCCAAATACCCAGTCATCGCGCCAGCCTCGCACGGCCGGCGACACTGAGGCTCCACCGTTGCCCGCGGATAGCATAGACTATCCCCGAGTTCCTCGCGTGCCGAACTATCCCAACCCCCATTATGCGCCTGTCCCTAATGAGTGATTTCTTGAAGCAGTCCGAAGCCCGCGACGCGGAACAGGAGCGTGCGTCATCATGAAGGTCGGCGTGGCCATGAGCGGCGGGGTTGATAGTACAGCCGCTGCGCTGCTCCTCAAAGAGCAAGGGCACGATGTCGTCGGCTTTCACATATACATGCATGAATATTCGGCGCAGTCCTGGTCGGCTGTTCAAGAGATAGCCCGGCGCGTCGAGATTCCGATAACCATGGTGGACCTACGACGCGACTTTCAAGAAGTCGTGATATCCCATTTCGTGGGAGAATACGCCCGCGGTCGAACGCCGTCTCCATGCCTTGTATGCAACAAAGTCATCAAGATGGGGCTTCTGCGAGACCATGCCTTGAGAATGGGTTGCGACAAGCTGGCCACAGGCCATTACGCGCAAATTATCCAAGGCGCTGGGGGCGCGGTTTTACGAAGAGGGATAGACCCGAAAAAGGACCAGGCATATTTCTTGGCAATGGTTTCTCGGGAGGATCTCGATACAGTAATTCTGCCCTTGGGGACCATGACCAAGAGCCAGACGCGAGAAATGCTCCGCAAGAGGGGGATCTTTATCCCCGACTCAGCGGATTCACAAGAGCTGTGTTTTATTCGAGGCCAAACGTATAGAGAGTATCTTCTCGAGCGCAAGGTGACCCCTCAGCCCGGTCCCATTGTGGATATTCGGGGTCGGCGCCTTGGGACTCATCCAGGCATCGAGAGTTTCACGGTCGGCCAACGGCGGGGATTGCGGATCAGCGCGGCCCAGCCCTTGTACATCGTCGCCATAGATGCGAAGACGCATACCATTGTCGTGGGTCCTGCGGAACACGCCGTGATCCAGGGCATAGAAGTGGAGGAATTCAATAGGATCCGTGAAACACCCATCTCTGTTGGCGAGACCATGTGGGTCAAGGTGCGCTCAACGTCTGCGCCGACCTTGGCCACAGTCGAATCCGTGGACGAAAACACGTTGAACCTGCGATTCCATAATCCTCAACGAGGGGTCGCGCCGGGACAGGCTGCGGTCCTTTACACTGAGGACCAGGTGGTGGGCGGCGGATGGATCCGAGCAACGGCGCGATAGCTACCGCGCGAAGTTATCGGCGCCATCTTGAGGGCTTTACTCAGTGTCATTTTGCGCGAAAATACCCCGTCGGGTCCGCGCGGAGATTTTCAGGTAAAATGACAAAGGGTACGGTTTTGGAGAAAGCTATCGTGGCTTTCGGTGACCGCGTACCCAGGGCGTTGCCCTGGGCTATTGTATTGCGCCCCGCAGGAGCGGGGCTAAAGCCCGCCTCTCGCGATGCCCGCCTCGTCTTGAGGTTCGTCGATGCGCCGGTCATTTCGAGTATTCCCCCCTGTGTCATTTTACGTGAAAGCGCCTTCGTTCTCTTGGGAACGGCATTTTCATCTCCCGTTGTGACCCCCTTGTCATGGGAGTTCGAGTATTTCCACCCTGTCATTTCGAGCGAAGCGAGAAATCCCTGCCCAAACGCGAAGATTTCTCAGTCGCCGTCTTTCACTTCGTTCGAGCCTTGCTTCATCGAAATGACAAGAATTGAGTTGTCGTGGATGTCTCGCGGTTCTCGAAAGCCCTCTCGAACTACATAATGCCGAACCCATTCCGAATCAAATTTTGGGAATCAGTGTATCTCTCACGCCGGCCCGATATGGGTTCCACCCGCCTGGATTGTCTCTTTCGAGGCAATGACATGGACTGGCGTTACATCGACTTTCTGAGCGCTATTGAGACGTGCTGTGTGGGGCGAGAGTAAGGCGAGTTTTTTCGGCAAGTTGCGTCTTTGCTGTTGCGCGTCAAGGTTCGAGGCACTATTGTACCCACAGGCAGCGCAACAGACGCCTGGCGGAACCTCGTGGCAACGGCGAGGGCCTGGAAGACTGCCTTGCGAGTCTGCCATATCCTTGGCAGTCCGGCGATCCTTGGACGACATTAGCGACGCATGATTGATAAAGACTTCCTCAATCTCCTTGTAGAATGGAGAAAGACGCCTCGGCTCACAAGACCTGTGATGCTGGCTGGATTTTTTGGCTGGTCTAACGCGGGCTGCGTGTCCAGCGACACCCTTCAGTACCTCCATGCGGCGCTGCAGCCTGAGGTATTTGCGTCCATGAGCAACGAGGCTTTTTCCAATTACACCATCGACAGACCAAACGCCCGCATCGAGGACGGGGTGATCTTGGAGATGGAAGTCCTCGACACGAATTTTTCGTACCACAAGAATCCCAGCGGCAGGCATGATGTAGTGCTATTTTTGGGAAGGGAGCCTGCCTATAGCTGGCAGTCGTATTCCGACATGATCATTGGCGTGATGCAACAACTCGGAGTGGAGCGTTTTTACACGCTTGGCGGGGTACAGGACGCGGTATCTCATCTCAGCCCGCCGGTGGTAAGCGTGGTAGCCGCCACGTCATTTATGGTCTCGGAACTCTGTGAGGCGAACAGGAATATCGTCCCGGCGGCCTATTCCGGCCCCATTAGCATCCACTCGTATCTCTTGCGCGCGTGCGCGGACGCGGGCATCGAAGCCGCGAGTCTTTGGGGACACGCTCCAGCGTATCTCCAGAAAAATCCGCGCGTGGTAGCTCGACTCGTGAGCATCATCAATTCACTCACCGGTCTTGACGTCCCCACGAGCCACTTGGATCGCCAGGCCATTGAACTGGATCGAAAGATCAACGAGGCGGTTGCCAAGGACCCCAACCTGAGGAAGCTGGTGGAAGCCGTGGAATGCGATCAAGAAGCAGACGCGCCACCTTCATCCAGGGACAAGGTCATCCGGCTGGAAGATTTCGTACGCAGAGACGCTCGCGACAATGATGAAGACGACTGAGACACCATTCAATCGCGATTCTGCCATTCATGAAATAAATAATGAATTCCCACTCTTACCATAAAATGCCATAGTGCTTCTCAGAACGGGACTGCCTTCTCTCGTTGCCACCCTTTTTCACGGGAGTTCGCGCCAATGACATGCAACAGGACGCCAACGAATTTCGCGATTATCTTCCAGAATGGCTATATAGAAGGTCTCGGCGCTGTTGGAGGTCGCTGCGCGACGGATACGGCATGCCATCAGGGCATCCTGCGCATTCCGGGCGACATGGACGCATCTCGCTCCGCTAGGACGGAAGAGAAAGGGTTTACGCAGGCGGTTTTCTCTATGCTTTTTGCCGCTGCATGTTTGCGAGAATGTCTCGAGTGAGCTTTTCCACAAACGCGTCGTACATAGATTCGAGCTCCGACGCCTCTTCAGAATCAGCTTGCTCAAATCCCACAAGAAAATAGTAGATAGCTCGATCGAAGAACAAGGCGGTGCGGTTGTTCAGGGCCACAATGGAGCGCACGTCAAAAGGCTGCCCCGCAAAGTTGCTGTCCTGGAAAAAGATCCAGATGTGGCGCTTGAGGAGGATAAAGGCGCGCACCATTTCTGAGAAGCTCAGACCGTCTTCCCGACATCTGATGCCAAGCTGGACATACTTGTCGGCGATAGTCTCCACCGAGGTTTTTTTGTCAATGTTCTTGGTAAATTCGGAGAGGACGCTGTTGGCGAGGTCTTCGAGCATCTTCTCGCCCAGTTGGTAATGCGTCAGGAGTTCTCTTTTGTGAATAGTATCTTCCAGGAACGCCTCTCGAATATGATCCCTGAACTTTTCGATGAATCGTGCAAATTCCAGTTCAAAGGTCCGTATTTCCATCTTGGCCTCCCGACTGACAATTCTTGACGGCCATTTCAACGCCCGTCCTGCCGCGACCACGCCTTCATGCGCTCAAGAGTAGCGGCCTGGCGGCTCCTTGTCAATCTTGAGTTTTGCGGAGGCCGTCAAAAACCCCCGGTTCGATCGGTCTGGGAGGTTTGTGAAAAAAGTAGGGCCTTATGATTCTTCGTCCCATACAAAGGGGTGAGGCGCCTCAAAGTCTGGTATGCCGCACGCGCTTGCGCTGATGTCCTGGACATACACGTTTTCAAACCCCATGTCCCACGCTTTGTCCACGAGGTGCTCATATTCACATTCCCCCACGGTCGTATTGAGTTCCGGAAATGCGGACGCCTTGTGCAGGGGCGCATATTGCGACATGAGGGACAGCGTCACGCCGGCGGGGAGATTATTTTTGATCCAGAGCAAACTCTCTTCGACGCCAGCGGCGCCGGAGGGAAGCGCGAGGAGCCGGATGATGAGCCCCCTGATGGCTCGACCTCGGAGGTCCACCACGAGGTTCCCAACTTGCCTGTGCATCTCGAGTATGGCGGCTCTGGCGACCTCGACGTAGTCAGGCGTATCGGAGTAACGCGCGGCGTTCTCGTTGGACGCGTACCGCAGGTCTGGTAGATAGACGTCCACCACGCCGTCGAGGATATCCAGCGTCTCACGCGTCTCGTAGCCGTTGGTGTTGTACACGAGCGGCAGGCGCAAGCCGTTTTGGCGTGCGATGGAGAGCGCTTCAAGAAACGCCGGAAGTTGGTGCGAGGGGGATACCGCGTCGATGTTGGCGCACTCCATTTCCTGCAATGTCAACATTTCACGCGCGAGGAGGTCGGGCGTGGTATCACATCCGACGCATCCCTGGCTGATTTGGTGGTTTTGGCAATACACGCAGCTCATGGAGCAACCTGTCAGGAAAATCGCGCCTGCTCCTCCATCCACGGACAACGGGGGCTCTTCGCCGTAATGCGGCGTCACCGCGCCTATGCGAAGCCCCGGGCCGGTTGCGCAGTAGCCCAGTTCTCCCGCGGGTCTCTCAACGCCGCAACCACGCGGGCACAAGCGACAGGGAGAGGCCAATTTCCAGGCCTCCAAGGCCCGCTCGCGCAGTGCGGACGGGTCGAGTAACCGAGGAATATCATGCGAAGCAAAAACCACAGGCGGAACACCTCCTTTGTCCTGATACGCGCCTGTGTTGGCGGCGGCGCCCCGACGCCACTAGATAGGGCCCTTGTCTCGATTCTTGAATAGGATCAAAGCGATCATCTCCCAACGTTCAGCTCAAACGCGCAATTCGCCGCCCTCGTACATGGCCCTGACCGCCCTCGGCATATAAAGCGGCGTTTGTGGCGTCCTGATTGACCCGACGTACTTCAAACAATATACGAATGGCGCTAGTTCGGGAACGATAAAAAAGCGACGATGTTGTTTGCATTCACTTCCCGTATGGATTACACAGAGGTGATTACATCATGGATGCAACGCGCTCGCCAAGATAAGGGGAACACATATGAGAATGTCGAGGCTGCTTATTCCGACGCTGAAGGAAGATCCTTCCGACGCCGAGGTCATTAGTCATAAACTGCTGCTCAGAGCGGGGATGATCCGCAAACTCACCGCGGGCATCTACTCGTACTTGCCCTTGGGTTATCGATCGCTTCGCAAAGTCGAACAGATCGTAAGGGAAGAGATGAATGCATCAGGGGCCCAAGAGGTCTTGCTGCCGATGGTGCAGCCGGCGGAATTATGGAAAGAGTCTGGCCGCTGGGACGTGTATGGGCCTGAACTTCTCCGCTTCAAGGATCGACATGATCGGGAGTGCTGTTTGGGGCCGACGCATGAAGAGGTGATCACAGACCTGGTGAGGCGAGAGGTGCGCTCATACAAGGATTTGCCGCTCAATCTCTATCAGATTCAGACCAAGTTTCGGGATGAGATTCGACCGCGTTTCGGACTGATGAGGGGGCGAGAATTTGTGATGAAAGATGCGTATTCTTTTGACGCGACAGAGGCAGGGGCTGAAGAATCTTATCGGGTCATGAAGGATGCCTATGCGCGCATCTTCACTCGCTGCGGGCTACACTTTGCGGTGGTGGAGGCTGACACGGGCCCCATCGGAGGCAGTTTTTCCCATGAATTTATGGTGCTTGCGGACACCGGCGAAGACGTTATCGTGGCGTGCGATTCATGCGAGTACGCAGCGAATCTCGAGAAGGCGGAGACAAGAGCGTTGGCGGCGCCGGAGTCGTGGAGGCCTTGCGCGATTAAGCGGGTTTCTACCCCAGGACTGACGAGCGTAGAAGAGGTTGCGGCGTTCCTCAAGGTGCAGCCTTGGGACATCATCAAGACGCTTGTATTCTCCACGGAAAATGGCCCTGTGGTAGTACTCACCAGGGGAGACCACGAGGTGAACGAAATCAAGGTAAAGAATTTTCTTCGAGTCAACGCCCTGGAATTTGGCGACGCGAAGCTGGTGGAAGAAATCACAGGCGGCCCAAAAGGTTTCTCGGGCCCGGTTGGCTTGGCGGGCGCGCCTATACTGGCTGATTACGCGGTAAGGGCTATGACCTGGGCGGTAGTGGGCGCGAATTGTTCCGATATGCACCTCACAGGAGTCAATCCGCAAACTGATTTCAAGGTGGATCACTACGGAGATTTTCGCTGCGCGGCGGCCGGCGACCCGTGTCCGCGATGCCAGGGGACGCTGACTTTGAGCCGCGGGATCGAGGTGGGACACATCTTCAAACTAGGCCTCAAGTACTCCAAAGCCATGAACGCCCGTTTTTTGGACCGAGATGGCGCCGAAACCCCCATGGTCATGGGGTGCTACGGCATCGGCGTGAGCCGCATCATCGCTGCCGCCATCGAACAGAACCACGACGACGACGGCATCATTTTCCCCCCTCCTATCGCCCCGTTCCAGGTGATTGTGTCTCCTGTGGGCGGCAAAGACAGCGCCATAGACGAGGCTGCAGAAAAAGTGTACAGGGATCTTTGGGATGCGGGCATCGATGCGCTTCTCGACGACAGGGATGAACGACCTGGCGTGAAATTCAAGGATGCAGACCTGATGGGGATTCCGCTCCGGATCACCATTGGCAAGAAAGCCCTGGCCAGCGGAAACCTGGAGCTGAGAAATCGCAAGACCAAAGACGTCACGCTCGCTCCTGCAAGCGATATTGTGCGGGCGGTTCGGGACGCGCTCGAGCAGTGGTAGGCGCTGGGCGACATCAATATCATGATTTTCAAAGTCTGCCTAACAGTGAAGACATAATCGATGGGCGCCTCGCGGCGCTCGATTTGTCATATGGGACTTGATCCGGCAGTCAGGAAACTGACCATGGATTCCCACTTTCGTGGGAATGACGGGGTATAGGACCCCGTCGCAATTCGCAATTATTTTCGAGAATGGGTATATAGCGATTGGCGCCAGCGACGGAGCTTGCGTCCGCTATACATCGCGGCCTCACTGGGATCGCTGTTGAGAGGCTCATTGGTTGTAATAGGAATGATAGGGATTGCCGGAAAAGCCTCGCTGCGGATAGCCATAAGGCCCCTGATACTGACCTGAGTAGCCCCAGGAGCCGCCGTAAGTGCCATACCCGAACGCGCCCCCTGAGTAGTTGTATCCATTGGGGTAGTAATAGTACGGCGCGGGGGGAGCTGTCGGCGACCAAGGATTGGGATACTGCTGCATAGGCGCAGACCATTTGATCGGTTCGTCAGCCGCGTCCGCAAGGCATATAAGAAAGACCGCCGCGAGCAAGGCCGACAAAATAATCGAGAACCGTCTCATATGAGTTTCCCTCGTCGATCATTCCGTTTATCGGATATCCTATGAACATTATAATGAAAACACGCTCTTTTGTCGAGCCCTCTTTGAGCGTCGCAATGCATGGCTCTGGCCTTGCTGAGCGCCGCCGCGCTCCAAGACTCGGGCGCGATGGCGCCTTCGCTGCTTGTGCATGGCGATTTTTTTGGAGCGCCATCACCCCTGGGTCTCGGTCAGCCGCCTATTTCCTCGAAGCGTACCTCTTGAGCATCTCCTCAACCTTTTTCCAATCTATAATCTTTTGGAAGTTGTCCACGTATTCCGCGCGACGGTTCTGATACTTCAAATAGTAGGCGTGTTCCCACACATCGCAGACCAGGAGCGGCATTACCCCCCAGGACGTCAGATTTTGGTGCTTTTCCGCCTGCATAATGACCAATCTCTTGCTGAATGGTTCCCAGGCCAGGACTCCCCAGCCGGACGCCTCGACGGACTTGGATGCTGCGGCAAATTGGTTCCAAAACGTCTCAAAGGAACCGAAGTCCCTGTCGACGAGTTCCTTTACCACGCCGGCAGGTTTGCCCCCTGCATTCGGACCGATGGTGTTGAAATAGATCCAGTGCAACACCACTCCTGAGCCGTTGAACGCAAGGTCGCGACTCAACGCTTTGACCGCAGAAAAATTGCCCTGTTTGCGGCAGTTTTCAAGGGCTTCCAAGGTCTTGTTCAATCCGTCGATGTAGGCTGCAAAGTGTTTCCCGTGGTGTATTTTCACGGTTTCCTTGTCGATATATGGTTCCAGGGCGTCTTCCGGATATGGAAGCGGCGGCAATTTGTGCATGAAAGTCCCTGGAGCGTTTCCCTTTTCAGCAGCAAGGGCGTCCTGACCAAGGAACGACGACAAAAGCCCGGCCGCGGCGAAAAGCCCGGTGGACTTAAGGATTTCCCTGCGATCAAAGTTGGTGGTCATGGTTCGTTTCCTTTCTCGATAGTGATTGCGATCTCCCCACAAATGGCCTGTCACAATTGACATGGCAGCCTTTTCCTCAAAGAGATCCCTGTAAGAGAAATGTGTACATCGTAGGCGAGAATTTCCACATGCTTTTTGACCGCGGCTCTCAGACGATCGCCATACACGGGGTCGATGCGGTCCGCGGGTCGAAACAACTTGGCGTCCATACGCTGCACCAAGAAAAAGATGACCGCCCTGCATCCTTGTGCGACGAGTTTTTCCAACTCTCCAAGGTGTTTTACTCCTCGGGCAGTCGCCGCGTCAGGGAAATAGGCCGCGTCGTTTTCAACCAAGGTGCAATTCTTGACCTCTACGAAGCATGCCGGTTTTTTGGGTGATTCTAGACGCAAATCCAGTCGTGCGCCGGGACCGGTGGGTACCTCTCGCCTGATCGCGTCGTAGCCGACCAGTTCCGGGATCGTGCCCGCAGCGACGGAAGCCTGCACGAGTCGGTTGGGAACAAGTGTGTTTATCCCTACCAAAGAGCGCGGCATGCGAATAAGCTCCCAGGTGTAGGGCAGTTTTCGTTTGCTGTTGCCGGCTCTCGACACATAGACCACTCTTCCCGGCTCGCTGCATCCCAACATGCTTCCCGAGTTGGGGCAGTGCGCCTTGGCGATGCTGCCGTCTTCGAGCCTCACTTCGGCGATAAATCGTTGGTAGCGCCTCACCAGCGTGCCCGCTATCAAGGGAGGCCAATGAAGCGTTGTCTGAGCGTCCGTGGGGAACTCCTTGCGCATGGCTATCCCCTTGTTCGAAGTTTCTGCAGCAATGAGGTCAGCTTACTGGCGTTGGTGAGTACGTGGGAAAACAGCCTGGAAAGCCAGGACAGGCCAACTCTTGTCATCTCGAAGGAGCCAAGTTCGAACAAAGTGATAGGAGGCGACGGGGAAATCTTTGTCTTCCCGCTAAGATTTCTCGCTCCGCTCGAAATGACAAAATGCAAAATGCGTAATAATGAGGGAGTGGAAAATACCCGAAACCATATACTCCTTCTCGAAACTTCTGTTGGAATAAGGCGCCGGGGCGTGAATATGATGACTTTCGAAGTTTGTGTCACGGTACCTGATTTGTCACGCCGGACCCGCTCCGGCATCCAGGAAACTCGTCATGGATTCCCACTTCCGTGGGAATGACATGCAGCAGACAACAGCGCAATTCGCGATGATTTTCGAGAATTCCTCCATGTTTTCTCTGAACATTTTCCATAAGATTGCCTCGTTCTACTCGCAATGACCGTGGAAGGGCCTTCTTGTCATTGCGATACGCCCGAGGCGACCAAGCAATCTTAGCCCAAATGAATCGAGCAAAGAGGCCTGCCGTCGAATTCGCAATTTTCTTCGGGCACGGCTTTCGTCGAGCGCCATGATCCCTCACGCGACCGCAAAGGGGTTACTTGAAAAGCGTGTCCAATGCGTCCCTGGCCGCGTTTTGGGCGGCTTCTCTCTTGTTGCGGCCTGTTCCCTGACCAACCGTGCGATCGCCGACCTGTACGGCGACTGCAAATGTCTTGCAGTGTTCCTCTCCCCACTCAGCCACTACATGGTATGTGGGCGTCAGGCCCATGGAAGATTGTACGCGTTCTTGGAAGACGCTCTTGTAATCTTGTTCTTCAGCATTCGTGGGCAGAGCGTCTATCAAGTTAGAGAAAGCCCTCAGAATAAATTCCTTTGCCGCCGAAAAACCACCGTCAAGAAAAACCGCGGCGATGAGCGCTTCCAGCGTGTCGGCCAGAATAGAATCACGGTCGCGACACCCCGAGAGTTCGTCGCCCCGTCCCATGCGGATGAATTTGGCGATGCCCAGATCCCTGGCGAGATTCGCGAGGGTGGTCCTGTTAACTAATCTTGCGCGGCTTTTCTGGAGGTCTCCCTCTTCAAATTCTGGGAACTCCTCATAGAGCTTTTCCGCGATGACGAGGCCCAGGACCGCATCGCCGAGGAATTCGAGTCGTTCGTTGTGATGCTCGCAGCTATCTCTATTTTCGTGCCAATAGCTACGCCTGGTGAGGGAATCCAAGAGCAGATCAGGCGTCTTGAAGGAATAGGACATGATGGCTTCCATATCGGAAAAATCCGCATCGACGGGAGCCGTGATCATATCTTTTTCAGGGCGCACGCCAATTCCTCCACATGTGCATGAGCGGTGAGATCGTAGAACAGCGGGGTGATTGAGATATAGCCCTGCCCCAATGCGATGACATCGATGTCGTTGTCTGTTTCGGTCTCCGCGCTCTGTCCGGAAAGCCAGTAATAGGTGTTGCCTCTCGGATCTTCTCGCGGCTCCACTGTTTCCCGAAAAGGACACAGCGCCTGTCTGGTTATCCTGAACCCCCGAATCTTTTCGGGCGGCAGGACTGGTATGTTGACGTTGAGCGCTACCCCTTTGGGGAGGCCTTGGGACAGCACCCAGCGGGCGATGGCGCGGATATGAGGCAGCGCCCATTCATAGGGGGGATTTTTTTTCTGTGCCAACGAGACCGCCATGGCAGGCACGCCCAAGATTGCGGCCTCGGTCGCGGCGGACACTGTTCCGGAGTAAAGCACGTTGATGCCGAGGTTCGCGCCGTTGTTGATCCCCGATACCACCAAATCAGGGGGCCTTTCAAGAAGCGCGTACAGGGCCAATTTCACCGAATCGGCCGGCGTCCCGCTGATGCCGAAACCATAGCTTTCTCCATTGAAGTGGATTTCATGGACCTTTATGGGATCGTAAAGCGTGATGGAATGCCCCACCGCGCTCTGTTCTGCGACCGGTGCCACTACGCAGACCTCGCCTATTGCGGCCAGCGCCTGTCGCAGATAACGGAGTCCTTCCGCGTAAATCCCGTCGTCATTGGTCAGAAGGATCAAAGGACCCGACTCATTCATAGCAACTCACGACAAGCCTCTTTTATTCTCCGCATGCCTTCCACTATGTTCTTTTCGCTGGTTGCGAAGGAGAGTCTGATGTGGTTCGACGAGCCAAAAGCCCCGCCTGGTACGCAGGCCACATGATGCTTTTCCAGCAGGTACGCGGCCATGTCATTGGAATCGTTGATCCCATTTTTGCCGAACAAGGCAGAGACGTTGACAAAGGCATAAAAGGCGCCGCTTGGCTTGATCACAGAAACGCCTTCAATCTCATCGATCAATGAAACCATGAGGTTGCGTCTCTTTTCGAAGATGCTTCTCATGGCGGCTACTTCGTCCTGAGGGCCTTGGAGGGCCTCGACCGCGGCAGCCTGTGCAGGGTTGCTGGGGTTTGAGGTTGACTGACTTTGGAGGTCGGTAGCCGCTTTGATGATAGACGTGTTGGCCGCGGCCATGTACCCAATGCGGAAACCTGTCATGGCATAGGTCTTGGAAACCCCATTCACAAGGATGCATCTCTCTTTCATGCCCTCGAAGGAGGGGAAAGGCGTAAACGTGAGGTTATCGTACAAGAGCTTGTCATAGATCTCGTCCGAAATGACGAGGAGGTCGTATTCCACGGCCAATTCCGCAAGCCCGCTCAGAGTGGCAGGCGAATAGAGCGTCCCGCTGGGGTTGGAAGGAGAATTGACGACCATGGCCTTGGTGCGAGGGGTCACAAGGGACCGGACAGCCTCGATATTCGGCGCGAAGGCCTCTGCCTCCTGGGTCTGTACGATGACGGGGACGGCACCGCAAAGGGATATCATCTCAGGATACGACACCCAATAAGGGGCAAACACGAGGACCTCATCTCCTGGATCCAATATCGCCTGGAATATGTTGTAAAGACTATGCTTTGCTCCGCATGAGACCAGCAGTTCCGACGGGCCGTATTCTAGACCGTAATCCTGAGCCATTCGGGAGGCGATTGCTTTTTTCAGCTCGGGCGTCCCTCCCACGGGGGTGTAAAAGGTTTCACCCCGATCGATGGACCGCTTTGCAGCCTCCCGTATATGAGCTGGGGTGGGAAAATCAGGTTCGCCCGCGCCGAAACCGATGACGTCAACGCCTTGGGCCTTGAGTTCTTTTTCTTTGGCGGAAATCGCCAGAGTAGCGGACGGCTTGAGCTGAAGAGCCCTTTGAGAAAGCCATGTTTTCATACGCGCTCCATAAGTATTTTATTTTTGTGCTGTTTCTGATTGTTGATCATGGGGAATTTTTCTTTGAGGATTCTTAGCACGTTGTCCGGTACGAGACCTTCGGGAGAACCGCCTGCCAAAACCGTTGCCTTGATGATGCGAGAACTCACATACAAATATCTGTGAGCCGTCATGAGGAAAAACGTTTCGATGTTTCTGTTGAGCTTTCGATTCATCAGGGCCAGTTGGAATTCGTATTCGAAATCCGAGACAGCCCGGAGTCCTCGGACGATAGCGCAGGCCTTAATTTTTTCTGCGTATCGCACCAAAAGCCCTTGGAATGCGTCAGCCTCGATCCTTGGATCCCCTGCCACGGCTTCTCGAATCATAGTAATTCTTTCTTCGACGGTAAAGATGGTATCCTTTTGTGGATTTTCTCCGAGGGCGACGATAATGCGGTCAAAGGTTCCCAACGCCCTCCTGATGATTTCAAGGTGTCCGTTATGAATAGGGTCAAAGGTCCCCGGATATACCGCAAGTTTTTCTCCAGTCCTCCTCCTCGCTCGTTGGGGCGACAATACTTATTCCTCCTCTCCAAGACCAAACATTTCAACCAACGTATCCCCGTATCTCCTGGCAAACCGCTTCGTCAGGAACTCAGGGGCCTGCCGCTCGGAACTCGTGTATCTCGATTCCACCACGATCACTCCGTTCTGCGACAGCACGCTGCTCAGAGCCGGATGCCTCCAGATATGGTCGAGCTCCTTCGTGTCATACGGAGGGTCCATAAATATCACAGTGAAGGTTTCCCTCGCTCCGATAAAGGAATTCAGGGCCTGGGCCGCGCCACAGACCCGCACCGAAACCCGGTCCCGGACGCCGAGCTCTTCCGCATTTCTTTTTATGATCCGAGCTGACGCGTGATTCCGCTCCACAAAGGACGCATAGGCAGCGCCGCGACTCAGCGCCTCAAAACCAAAGGCCCCTGTACCTGCGAAAAGGTCCAAGACCCGGCTGGCGATGATGCGTTGGCCGAGCACATCGAACACGGCTTCCCTCACCCTTTCGCTGGTGGGTCTCGCCAGGCCGTGGGCAGGAGACCGAAGGCGACGCCCCTTGAATTGACCGGCTATGATCCTCATGGCGATAGTGTACTTATATACCGGTCTCGCTTATTGATCAATCCCTCGAGGCCAGTTAGGTCATGGTTGGCTGGTCGGGCCGGATCACATCCCCAGGCGCCAACGCGTGAGCGGCCAAGCGACGGAGCGCCTCGTTGTATGGGCCTATGACCGAGTCGATGACTTCCACCTTTTTCCATGTCAGATACTGAAAGTACTCGTCATCGATGCCGCCGCAGATTACAACGTCGGTCTTCTCATCGAGGATCAGCCTGCAAAGCATCTCGGCCGAGGCGCTCGGTAGCACAATGGCTCGCTCGTCCAAGAGGGCCCCTTCATCATCGAGTGTGGCGACCACTACCTCAGGCGCCAAATCAAAACGAGGCGCGACGTCGTCGCCTGATAATGGGATCAGCACTTTTTTATTGGGCATCCCTTCTCCTCGCCTGGGCCGCAGATATTGTGGCGGCACCTATTTCCCCAATATTCCAAATTTTTTCATCTTTCTCCAGAGGGTGCTTCTTCCCCAACCTAGGATTGCTGCTGCTTTGCCTTTTCTGCCTCTTGCCTTGGTCATGGCTTCCAAGATGAGCTTCTTTTCCATGTCAGCCCAGTCCAATGACCCGTCAGGCGCTGCTCTGTCGGCTGCGTCGGATAATAGCAGGTTATTTTCCGCATTGTGGTCGAGTCGTTCCGACGTTTGTTTTTCCTCGTGAGGAATGGGTACGGTGAGATACTGGGGGAGATGGCGGGCTTCGATCACTCGGCCGTCGCAGAAATTCACTGCATATTCCACGATGTTTCGCAGCTCCCGCACATTGCCCGGATAGAAATAATCGAGGAGAATCCTGTGCGCGTCCGGCGAAAAGCCTTTTAATGTCTTGTTGAATCGAGCGCAAAAGAGTTTGAGGAAATGATCGAGGAGAATCCTCACATCAGCCCCACGCTGCACAAGCGGCGGGAGGTGAAGGCGTATGACGTTGAGGCGAAAGAGTAGGTCTTGTCGGAATTTTTCCTTCTTCACCATCTCATCCAGATTGCGATGCGTGGCGGCAATGACCCGCACGTCCACGGTGTACACCCGTGAGCTTCCCAAGGGATGGACTGTCTTGTCGTCAAGGAATGAGAGGAGCTTTACTTGCAGAGACAGAGGCAAGTCCCCTATTTCTGTGAGATAGAGGGTCCCATTGTGGGCCATGCGGAATCGCCCGGGCTTGCTGGTCACCGCGCCAGTAAAGGCGCCTTTTTCATATCCGAAGAGTTCCGATTCCAAGAGGGCTTCTGGCAATGCGCCGCAGTTTACCTTGATAAACGGCCCCTTCGCCCGGTCTGAGAGCTGGTGGATGGTTTCCGCCACCAGGTCCTTTCCCGTGCCTGTCTGACCGGTGATGAGCACTGACGAGTCAGTCGAGGCGATAACGGGAAGTATCTGAAAAATCCGTTGAATCTCTGAGCTCGACCCCACCAGTCCCTTGAGGGCCAATGATTCCACGCCGGCGCTGAGCCTATCGGAGACTGCTCCCAGGTTTTCCACGGCTTCCAAGAAGCCCAGCACGCGACCGTCGCCGTCTTCGATAACGGAGGCGGTGAGCCGCACTTGGATGCGTTGGCGACTCTTGTTCACTATATCGCCTTGCACAGACAACGGAGCTGATAATTGGGAAACTTTGTCTAAAGGACAATCATGTGCACAGAGATTGCTCCGCAGCACAAACCGACAATGTATCCCTTCAATTTCTTCGGAGACAAAGCCTGTGAGCGTTTCGAGAGTTCTATTGATAGCGACGATCCTTCTCTGCGGGTCAAGCAGGGCCAAGCCCAACGGGATCTCATCCAAGAGATTCAAGAGTTCAATGGGTCTCTCGAAGAGACCCCTCACGAGAGGGTTTTTTGGCATGAGAGATAAGGACCTGATCTTTCAGGACATGTGTGATATCGAGACATTAGGGGACAAAGACCGCGGAGGTCTCCACCCCGCCGAGGATTTCCCGCCAGTCACGCGAGAAACGATATATCTGGCCAAGCCCATAGAGCGACAACGTCATGAAAATCGTTTGATCCGGGTCTCGGATCTTTTGGGTGACAGGGTCTTGCTCTCTGGTTTCTGAATACCGCACGACGATATTCCAGCATTGAGGGTGATAACTCAGCCCTATACTAGTGAAATAGGCAAAATTAAATAGGTGCGAGTACTGACTTTCGATCATGCAGTCCAAAGACGAACTCAACTTGAGGTGCAAGTTCACGTTGGTCTGGCGACTCACGTCTTCTTTTTTTTCAGTTTCGGTAAATTGATGCAAGATCCTTAAGAGGTCGCCCCGATGGTCCATGAGACCGAGGTTTACGCTGTATCGTTTGGCGCGGTTCGCCACCGGATCGTATTGGGCTTGAGCCGCCAGGTCCAGCAAATAATGGGGTTTGACAGAGAGTTCCGCAAAGGTATTGGTCCATGCGAATCTGTCAGCCTGATGACCGCCCATGGGGTCTGAACCTGTCCGGGAATGAAAAAAATCATACCCTTGGGAGATGCTGAAAGACAAGAAATCAAGATACTCCCCGGGGCCGGTTCTGCCGGTGAGCGTCTGGCGCATTTCCGCAGTCAGCAAATTGAGCCGTTCCATCCTGTCGGCGTCGTCGAATTGGGGATAAACCTGTTTGTTTGTGGAAGGCGGCCGGTACGACCAGCCCACTCGGGGACGAAGGGAATGCTGAACCCGCTGAAAACCGAACAGGGACCCATCATAGACGGAGTACAAGTCGGTAAAAACATCGGCGTTGACTTGATAGAGGTCTGTCCGCACCGCAGTGACGGAACTGATGCTCTTGTTATGCTGATAGTAGTCGGCGGCATAAGCCCGGCCAAGATAGGTGATGGACGGTTCGATTTTCAGGTATCTTCCCAACGGCAGCGCAGCCATGAGCCGAGCATCGAGTTGAACCCTGCTCCCGAGCCATTGGTTGTTCATAATGGGCGAGTAATAATGGTCATAGACGATCTGGGAACTCACGAGAAAGGGCGTGTATTTGATAGGGGTATTGAAAAGATTCGCCGAGATAGTGGGCAAGTTTTGGACGGTGTAGGCGTTGTCCGCCAAATCCAGATTGTCAAAATAGCGGGCTTCCGCCTGCATCAGGAAGTAATTGGATTGCTTGTACAAGACCGCATTCGACTCAAGATAACGAAATCGCAGCCTCCGGTCGAATTTTCCTCCCCAGAGTTCGAGATAATCTCTGTCCGAGACCCACGTGCCATTGGCCTTGAAACCAATTTCGTAGGGCATCTCCTGATCGTGACGAAAGGTCAAAAAGAATCTGTTGTGTTTTGGCTGATTCTCGGGCTCGTATTTCCAGTCGTAGGTATATTCGCCGTAAAGACGGCCTTTGACGTTTTCCCACGGGAAGTATCTGAATTCCAAGGCGTTCTGGAAGGCGCGTCGAGTGCAGATGCGGGGGGTAAGCGTCATGTCCAAGCTCGGCGACAGGTCGATAAATAATGGCAGGCGTATATCCACGCCCTTGATGCTGCTGCTTGCGACGGTGGGCGCCAGGAACCCGGATTGTCTGCTGCGTTTCGCGGGATAGACGAGCCAGGGCACGTAGAAGACTGGAATGTCTTTAATATAGAAGAAACCATGCTTCAGCGTCGCATAGCCTTCCAACGTGACATCGAGGTCTTTGCCGGTGATCTTCCAGGCCGGGGAGAGTCCGTCGCATGTCGTGAAACTGCCGTCCTCGATACGGTACTCGGATTCTCCTGTTTTTTCGAGTTTTTTCCCCTCGAGATACACGTTGTGCCGTTTGAGCAACAGTTTGCCATTGAACAGCACGCCGGATGCGTCGGCGAGCTTGAGGGTTACCTTCTCGGCCTCTATCACATCGCTGCCCATGCGCACGATGACGTTGCCCAGGGCGGTGAGTTCCCCAGTGGTTCCATCGTACCGCACACTGTCCGCCCTCAGCCGGGTGTTCCCTTGGCTCAATGTCACATTGCCCCGCGCGGTGTAGCTGTTTTTCTCGTAATCGAAGGAGAGGCGGTCAGCCGACAATTGTATCGGCACATCCGCAGGCAGGATAGCTGATTTCTTTGAGGTATCGAGTTCGATGCCTTTTTTTTCGCCGCTGCCCTGGGCATACATGGAAGGGAATGCGGACGTATGAATCAATGCGAGCCCCACCACACAGGCAAGTATTCTGAGGAGACAGGCGCTCCCTTTGGGGGGCAAAGCGATGCTCGCTCTCCCAGACAGCCTCAATGAACCGGATTCTCCAATGTGCTGCGTTGCCATCAGTCGTCGTCGAGGCGCAACAGCCGCATGGCGCCGTCGTCCTGCTGAAATCTTATCCACGCTGGGGATGTCTCATTCATTTGGATATCCGCACGAAGCCCTGACAGGCCCTATCATGTAGAGCGAGCCTGCCGCCAATACAAGATCATTGGGATCAGCCTTTGCCCGCAAATAGTTGAACCCTTCTTCGATGGTATTGTGAGGAGTCGCGGGAACGCCTAGTTTTCGCACAAGATGCGCCAATTCCTCGGGTTCCAATGCCCGGTTGCTTTGGGGCGCGACGCATGCCGCCTCTTTGGCTATGGGCGCGATGATCGACACAAGCTCTCGATAATTCTTGTCCTTGAGCATGCCCAGCAAGAGACGGACGTCTTTGTTCGGGAAAAGGCGACGAATATTCGATTTGAGCAGCCTCATGCCTTCAGGGGTGTGGGCGCCGTCGATGATGACATGGGGATTCTCGGCAAGGAGCTCAAACCGACCGGGAAACCTCGTGGCAAGGATTCCTGCGCGAATGGCGTCCTCAGGGATGACGTAGTCGCCTTTGACCAGCTCCTCGACCACTGCAATGGCAAGCGCTGCATTCTTTACCTGGTACGACGCGACCATGGACAAGCGGACGCCTTCCATATCCATGCGGCTGGAGTGATAGGAGAAGGAGCCGTCAGAGGCCCTGACCGCGCGAAAGCTCTTGCCAAATTCTCTGACAGGACACCCGAGTCGCTGAGCCTCGGCCAAAATCACGTCCCTTGCCTCTCGTCGGGACGCGCCTGTGACCAGAGGGGTCCGCGGTTTCATTATGCCCGCTTTCTCATGCGCTATTGCGGTAATCGTTGGGCCGAGGTAATCCTGATGTTCCAAAGAGACGTCCGTGATGACCGAGACCTCGGGCGACAAGGTGTTGGTGGCGTCCAAACGGCCTCCTAGTCCCACCTCGATCACGGCAAGGTCTGGCCTAAACGCGGCTATCCGGTCAAATGCAAGGGCGGTGGTAAATTCAAAAAACGTCGTCCGAGAAGGGTCGTAGAGTTTCTTGATCTTGTTCGCGGCCTCGATGACGCCGTCTTCGTCTATCAGCCTCCCATCGAGACGAATTCTCTCCCGAAAGTCGTTGAGATGAGGAGAGGTGTACAGAGCGCTCCGCATGCCTGCCGCTCGGGCGATGCCATCCAGAAACGAGGCGGTTGAACCCTTCCCATTGCTGCCTGTGATGTGCACGGAACGAAAGGATCGCTGAGGGTTTCCCATTTTCTCGAGCAGGGCAGCGATGTTGTCCAACCCCAAGAGGATGCCGAATCGTTCCAATCCGCAGAGAAAGGCGACGGTGTCAACGTATTCTTGACGACGATCTTCCACAGGTGATCCGGTATTCATGAATTCAAGGGCGGCGCATCTTCCCCGCGTTGCGCTCGCCATGCCCTTCTCGGACATGAGGCATATTCGCGGTTATGTTGCTCCCGGCGCAAGCGTCTCGCTTCACATACCACGATTGCGAGACTCGGTCAAGGCGATCACAGGATAACAGCTTGTATTAATTGATGAATGCTATTGGAAGACGTGGCTTACAGCGCCTGCCTCAATCGACCGATCATGGCGCTCCAATGGGAGTCGTCGCGGTAGATGACCAGTCGGCCGTCAAGCCCCACTAATTCGTCGGCGTGCTTGTTTTTCTTCAGCCCATATTTATTGGCGAGGATCGAAGCATGCTCGAGGGGCTTTTTCATGTGGACGGTCGCGACAATTTTCATGCCAGGGTTCGTTTCGAGTAACGTCGGCACGGTTTCCAACACGTCCTTCTCGAACCAGCAGTCGAAGTAGATGATCTTCGTCAATCGGGATCGAAAGACTTCCGCATAGGGGTCGTCCTTGCTCTTTGCCAGCCAATTGCCCACTGCATGCAACACCCTACCGCCCCCTGAGAAGCCAGCCAGGACAATCGATGTGTGCTCTTTCTTCACATTGGGGAAGCGGAGGCGGAACGATCTGAATACTTGATTGATGGCGGCAAACAACTTATCAGGCCTCTTGCCGCTCTGAGACAGGGACTTCCATCGCTCCGCGCTACGCGATTCCGGGAGCACATAAGGGCCATCAACAAACCCGACGAAGAGAAAAGGTCGGTTGGGTCGTTGCTCCACCACGCGATCGAGTTCCTTCCGGAAGGCCGAATAATAATCCTTTGCGTGCATTCCATGAAAATAGAGCACGATCTCCACGGAATTGTGCCTTCGAAAGTCGTAATCGCCCACGAGCCATACATACCGGAGATTATCGTCCCACGGCGGGATGCGCCAGCGCTGGTACGGGACTTTTCCGTCGTTTGAGACCGCGAGCGCTGTGTGTTGTTTCAGTACGGGTATGGTCGTCTGCTGGATCAAGAATGGCGAGCTGGCGAGTATGGTGCATGACGTGCACGACAGTATGGCGAAGACCCCCAAGAGCAGATACAGCCCCAGGTTCCGGCCTGTCAGACGGACGCTTCGTGCCACTCGGAGAAGTGTCGTGGATACGCGGGAACAAAACATGGGGACAGAAAATCCCTCCGTCTCGGGATTTCCCTCCCCAGCATGTGTATTTTAGCAGCGCAGGGGCGCAGGTGTCAATAAACGGCGCGTCTCTCTAAGTTTGTACCACTTCTCGAAACTTCTGTCGGGATGAGGCGCGCCGCGGCGTGAATATGATGACTTTCAACGTCTGCGTCACGGCGCCTGATTTGTCAAGCCGGACTCGATCCGGCATCCAGGAAAGTAGCCATGGATTCCCACTTACGTGGGAATGACATTCAGCAAAGCAACAGCGCAATTCGCGATTATTTTCGAGAATGGCGATAGGAGCGGCCTATCTCTAAACTTATCCCGCGATTGCTTCGCTTTGCTCGTGATGAGCATCGCCAACTTTGTTGTCATTGCGACAAGGCGGACGCTCCGTAGCAATGTCACCTCATCGCCATGGAGCGCAGAGACTCTGTCCTATTCGGGGCTCGTTTCGAGACGCGCCGAGGTTGGTCGAGCCGGCTCATTTTGCCGCTGACGCGTGGTAGTCATAGACGCCTTTGCCGGTCTTCCTGCCCAGGAGTCCTGCCTTTACCAATTTTGCAAGGAGCGGCGCTGGCCTGTACTTGTCCCCGAGTTCTCTGTGAAGGGTATCCATGCACGCCAAGAGGATGTCCAACCCAAAGGCGTCGGCCGCGGCCAAAGGGCCCAAGGGCAGACCGAGACCCATCACACAAGCCCTGTCTATGTCTTCGGCCGAGGCTAAACCATTCTCCAGCGCATAAAACGCCTCATTGACCATGGGAAGGTAGAGCCGATTGATCACGAACCCGGGCGAATCGGCGACGGTCACTGTTTGCTTCCCGCATTTCTTCAGGAAGTCTATGACCGCGGCAAGGGTATCGTCAGACGTTCTTACCCCGCGGACTACTTCCACAAGAGGCGTCAACGCCGCGGGGATCAAGAAATGCGTCCCAATGCACCTCTCAGGTCTGTTAGTGGCTGCGCTGATTTCCGAGATCCAAAGCGTCGAGGTATTGCTCGCGAGGATGGCGTCCTCCTTACACAATTGGTCCAGTTGCCGAAAAACGGCCTTTTTCACCTCGATGTTTTCATAGACGGCTTCGATGACGATGTCCGCGTCAGAACAGGCTTTGGCCATGTCTGTCTCCGCGGAGATAAGCCCCAGGAGTTCGTCTTTTTTTGCCGCGTCGAGTTTTTGCTTTTTCACCCGTGCGTCCAGGAATGCCGCGACTGCCCTCATGCCGGCCTGTACCTTTTCCTCAGACATATCCACCATGTCGGTTTTGAAGCCCGCGGCGGCAGAGACAATCCCAATCTGGCTCCCCATGGTTCCCATGCCAACGACGCACACCTTGTGTATTTCCATCGGAAAGTCCTCCTTTTCTCTTGCAACCGTTTCGAAAAGACCGGGACGTCGATGCAGCGACTCACCCCCGCCCCCTTTCAAAGACCGCCGCGATGCCAAGACCGCCTCCTCCGCAGATGCATTCCAGTCCGTAGCGGACGTCGCGACGGCGCATTTCATTGATGAGCGAGACGAGCACTCGGACGCCGGTGCAGGCAATGGGATGCCCCAAGGAGATGCCTGAGCCGTTTACGTTGACCCGACGGCAGCCTCTCTCGTCGATTCCCATTTCAATGAGGTCAGCCAGGACTTGCGAGGCAAAGGCCTCCTGCACCTCGATGAGGGCCATGTCATCCATTGTGAGGCCTGTCTGCTGTAACGCCTTGGACGCAGCTACGGGCACGGCCTTGTAGGTTTCTCTCGGGTCCGCAGCCGCGAGGCCGAAGGAGATCGGTCGCGCGAGAACCGGCAGTGCGAGCTCTTGCGCCTTCTCTTCGGACATGACTACCACGGCGGCCGCGCCGTCGCTCTCGGAAGACGAGTTTCCGGCCGTGCACACCCCTCCAAGAACCGGTTTCAATTCGGCTAACCGCTCGAGCGTGGTGTCTTTGCGAGGCGTTTCGTCTCGAGCAAATTCCACGGCGCCCCCTTTGCTCTGCGGAACCGCGACGGGAACGATCTCTTCACGAAACCTGCCTTCTTCTATGGCGGCGCAGGCCTTCGTATGGCTCTGCAAGGCCCATCGATCGCACTCCCCGCGAGTGATGCCATGCTCTCGAGCGGCTGATTCCGCCCAGGACATCATGGACGGCAACACTCCATAGCGATCAATGGGTTGAGACATAACGCGCGCTCGTTGGATGCGGTCGTAAAAAGGAACCCCAAAAATGGCAAGATCGCCGTGGCCGCGAGGCATGCCTTTCTTCCCGCCGAGCCCCCATTTGACGTCGCCCGGGAGGTAAAATTCCGCGGAGCTCATGCTTTCCACGCCGCCTGCGACGACAATGTCTGCATAACCCGCAACTATGGCCATGACCGCGGCCCGAACTACCTCAAGACCTGTGCAGCAGCGTCGATCCAGAGTGACGCCGGGGATGCTGTCGGGCCACCCTGCGGTGAGCAGGGCCATGCGGGCGATATTGACGTACTCGCCGTTCTGATAAGATTGCCCCATGACGACTTCATCTACCTGCGCGGGATCGAGGGCTATTCGACGTATCGCCTCGTTCAAGACCAAGGCTGCGAGGTCATAGGCTGGGACATCCCGCAGGGTTCCCATGTACCTACCCACCGGCGTTCTCACGCCGCTGACGATGACTGCGCTGCGAGCGCTATGCATTTTCCCGCCTCCATGCTTCGTATTGCGCCATCTTTGCAAGGACTTTCACCCCTGCTTCCAGGGTCGGCGCGCTCATTGCCCTTCCCTGCTCATGCAATCGCGTGCGAACCTCATCCGCATGCGAACCATAGACCCAGACAACGATGGGCTTAGGCGCTTCCATTGACCGCTGCTGGATCTCTTTACCACAAAATTGCATAGTTCTTTTCACAGCGGTATTTTCATCTCCCCTCGTGTCCCCATGTCATGGGAGTTCTTGGGAATAACAGGAGAAAAACCGGAATGACAGGAAAGAATGGGATCCATGCCGTTGTCATCCCCGACCTGATCGGCGATCTACCTTCCTGGATGCCGGATCGAGTCCGGCATGACATGTCAGGGGCCCGGACATAGACTTTGAAAGTTATCATATTCACCCCGCGGCGGACGTCATTCCGAAAGAAATTTCGAGAAATGGTATATCCATGGGGTTGGATATGGGCATCCATGAGCAATCTGCCCCTCGTGGGGATTCAATGGAATGCGATGCTGCGCCATGTCGGCGTGAGGAGGCGCTCCCACGGGCTTGGAGATGCACGACATGGATGGCGCCTTTGTGGCCCCCGCACCTGAGATTTTCCAAGGGATCACGGGTTCCCAGGCCAGCGTCCCTTGACGCGTCAATGAACGTTGCCGACGTCGGGGAGAGGAACAGCGCCTTCCAATGATCACGATTGTTCATGGTGGCCTCCACAATAAGCCGATCGTCCAACGGCCTTGCGAGCGGTGCGGACGCAATTCGAGCGATCCCCAACGCAGTCATATCAGACGCGGAGCAGGGACCTGCCCGCGACGAGCCTCATGATCTGGTTGGTGCCGGTATAGATCTGGGTGAGTTTTGCGTCGCGCATCATTCGCTCTACGGGATAATCCTTCATGTATCCGTAGCCGCCCATGATCTGCACGGCATCCGTGGCGACCTTCATGGCGGTGTCTGAGGCGAGGCACTTGGCCATGGCAGCGAAGGTTCCGGCCTTTTGGACGTCGCCCTGGTCGAACAGATGCGCGGCCTGATAGGTGAGGAGCCTGGCGGATTCAATGGCAGCGGCCATATCCGCGACCATGAACTGTATGGGACTCAACGCGGCGATGGGCTTCCCAAACTGGACCCTTTCTCGGGCGTAGTTCACCGCGTGGTCATACGCGCCCTGCGCGATGCCGACTGCCTGGGCCGCGCAGAACAGGCGACTCATGCTCAGGGTCTGCATCAGGTTTTTGAATCCCTGTCCCTCCTCGGCGATGAGATTCTCTGCCGGAACTTCCATGTCCTCGAAATACAGCTCCGAATTTATGGAGCCTCGCATCCCCATCTTGTTTTCGTTCTTCCCATAGACCAGGCCTGGAAAGCCCTTTTCTGCCACAAAAGCGCTGATCCCCCGGGCGCCCTTCGAGGGGTCTGAGTAGGCGTAGAGCACGAAAAAATCGGCGACCGATCCGTTGGTGATGAAGCATTTCTGACCGTTGATGATGTACCGGTCCCCCTTTCGTACAGCCTTTGTCCTCATGGACAGGAGATCCGATCCAGCGCTCGGTTCGGTGGCGGCAATGGCAGTCAAGCACGGCCGAGGGTCTGCCAGCCTTTCTAAATATTTTCGCTTGAGCTCTTCACTGGCGCCGTGGATGAGGGGCAGCGTCCCATCGGCCTGAGCGATAAGCACCAGAGCGGTCGCTGCGCAGGCCTTGGCTATTTCCTCAATCACCATGGCGTACACGAGGAGCCTCAGGTGCACGCCGCCGTACTCCGCGGGAACAATGGCCGCGAGGAGGCCGTTTTCGGCAAACAACTCAACAGCCCGGTGCGGAAATCCTGCGGTCTCGTCTAATTCGCTTGCCCGCGGGGCGATCTCCCGCGCGGTTATTCGCTGGACGGTTTCCAGAATCATTTTTTCTTCGTCATCGAGTTTGAACATGTGTGTTTCTCCTTTGCAGGGCGATCGAGGGACGCGACGCTCGACATTAAATGGTAAGACCCACTTCTTTGAGCACTTGTCTGGCAATGACAATCCGTTGAATCTGATTCGCGCCCTCGAATATCTGGGTAAGCTTAGCGTCTCGAAACATTCGTTCAACCGGGAAATCTTTCGTGTAGCCGTATCCGCCGAAGACCTGCACCGCGTCAGTGGTAATCTTCATGGCGGCGTCGCTGGCGAAGCATTTGGCCATTGAAGCGATTTTGGTGTTCGGCTTTCCTTCGTCATACAGGGCCGCCGCCCGATAGATGAGTCCACGGGCTGCCTCGATGAGCATGGCGCTGTCCGCGATGATGCTCTGGATCATCTGATGCTCGGCGAGGCGTTTCCCAAAGGATTGGCGCTGGACAGAATACTTCACCATGGCGTCGAAGGCCCCTTCTGCTATGCCGAGGGCCTGCGCGCCTATCGCGGGCCGTGACATATCGAAATCCTTCATTGCGAGGTAAAAGCCCTTCCCTTCTTCGCCGAGGAGATGATCGGCTGGTACCCGGACGTCATCCAGAAAGACCTCCGTGGTATTGGAACCCCTTTGCCCCATCTTGTTTTCCGTTCGACCGATCTTGAGGCCCGGTCTGTCCCGCTCCACAAGGAAAAAGGACAGACCTCGAGCGCCGCTCTGTTTGGACGTTCTCGCGAGCACCGAATACAGGGAAGCGACGCCGCCGTTGGTGGCAAAACATTTGGCGCCGCTCAGCACATACTCGCCGCCATCTTTGACCGCGCTGGTCTTCAACCCTGCGACGTCGGACCCGCCGGAGGGTTCTGTGACGAGATATGCGACCAGACGCCGCTTTTCTCCAATCTCCCTGAGCACCTTGTCCCTGAGGCCGGGAGAAAGTCCGTGAACCAGGGGAAACGACCCCACAGCCTGTATGATGAGAAGAAGGGCTGACGACGCGCACACCTTGGCGATCTCTTCGACGGCAATACACAACGCGGTAGCCTCGTTCCTTTCCATGCCGCCGAATTCAGGCGGCAGCGTAAGCGTCAAGAGGCCGAGGTCCCAGCATAGCGACTCGACTTCGCGGTTGAACACTCCTTGTTCATCTATCGAGGCTGCCAGTGGAGCGATCTTTTCCTTGGCCGCCTTGCGAACGGCTTCTCTCAACATGAGAAGCTCTTCGGAACAGTTTTCGATGGCGTTCATGTTCGTGACTCCTTTGGGGCACAAGTCCCAAAACCGCGGATGACGGCCTCGGCCAAATGGTTCGCTAACCTCTTTTCGTCAAAATCCTTGTCAAATATCGCAGACCGCATGCACGCCCGCTCTATGCTTCCGATAAGGACGTCCCGCATGCAGGACAAAGGCATGTCGCTGCGCATGACTTGCTCTCGGATTCCCTGCTCAATGATCTCGTTGATAAGCCGAGAATACTGGCGGGCCAACTCGTAGGCCTCGCTTTGAAAGTAGGCAGGGTTGTTCCTGACCTCCAGCAGCAAGATCCGCGAGAACACGCTGTTTACCTTGTGAAACGATATGGTCCCCTCGATAAGGACTCTCAGCTTGCCCAGGGCGTCTTCCACGCATGCCACGTCGTCTCGTATCTGGGCGAGATGGACCTTGAAATATTCGGCGAGAATTTTATGGAGGAGTCCTCGTTTGTCGCCGAAATACCGATAGATAAGGGCCTCGTTGACGCCTGCGACAGAAGCGATTTCCGCGGTGGTGATGGAATCGAAATGCCGCGTTTCCAGGAGTGAGCGGAGCGCGTGCATGAGTTTGACGCCGCCGGGGGGTATGCCGGCGATATGGTTGAGGGGGTCAGTGAGGGGCGTGTTATTGGCGTTCATGGGCGACTATGTATGTAATACTTACTTACTTACCCATGGCGCGTCGTTTGTCAAGTATTTTTTTCAAATCCGGCGCACATTGACCCACGGATGGTCGCGTGGTATATTTTTCACATTGGTAGCACCTAAGCCCCGCAATTCCTCGAGGTACTCCATGATCCTAAAGCCGTTTTTACGAGGAGGTACTCCATGATCCTAAAGCCGTTTTTACGAGAAGGAGTCATGCCTCTGCCCGTCACGTTCATTTCGACTGTGAGCAGAGAGGGCGTACGAAACATTGCCCCGTGGTCATGTGTGATGCCCGTTCTCCGACCGCTCGATCTTATCTGCTGCGCATCAGCCCTCAAAAGAGATACGCTCGTGAACATACGAGACACCCATCAGTTCGTGTTGAACCTCCCAGGGGTCGATCTTGCGGATGCGGTCATCCCTACTGCGAAGAATTTGCCGCCGGAAGTGGATGAATTCGAGGTTGCCAGCCTGAAAGAAAAGCCTTCTGAAATGGTGAGACCCCCCGGCATAGCAGGCTGCTACTGCTGGATGGAATGCGAATTAGTTGAGGAATACCGCCAAGAAGCCTACGTCCTCTTCATTGGCAAAGTCTTGAGGCTCGAGGTCGCCGATCACGTGCTCAAGGCCGACGGTTCTTTGGACCTGCAAAAGGCAAAGCCGCTCATGATGATGGGACTTGGTAAGGGCATGCATTTTTGTACAGTGGCCGATATTGGCAAGTTCGAGCCCTATGCGGCGATGTTTACCAACGGGAAGGATCCTGTCGCGGCAAATTATGAAGGTTCTTAGGCATGCGGTTCAATCCATGGCTTGTGGGATGTAGGAGGGCGGCCGCCAGGTCGAGTTCAGAAACAATGTGTGTGCGCAGGATCACATGGCTTTAGAGTCGGGCAACCATCGCCACGGGTCATATGGAGAACGAGCAGCCGTGGCTGCCGACCGACCTGCGCGACCTCATGGCAACATCATTGACCAGTACGGCCATTACCTAAGGACGAACGTAATCCTCTTCGTGGCCCTGACAGCGGGGCTTGTTGTCTTGGCCATTTTTTCCGTTGCAGCCGGGACGTATCGGATTCCGGTGAAAAGCGTCTTGGCTGCGCTCATTGGCTCAGGCGATCCCCAGGCCAATATCCTCGTGTGGAACATACGTCTGCCGCGTATTGCCTCGGCGATTGTTGCCGGGTGGGCTCTCGGGCTGAGCGGTCTTGTGATTCAATGCCTCTTGAGAAATCCCCTTGGGTCTCCCTTCACATTGGGTATAAGCCAGGGGGCGGCGTTTGGAGCAGCCTTTGCCATCGTGGTATTGGGAGCGGGAGGGGCCGCAACGAGCTCGTCCCATACCGGCATTGTGCAGACAGTGAGCGCGTCGGGGCCTATGACCATACGCAACATCTATTCGGTGACGATCTGCGCCTTTTTAGGTGGGCTTGCGGCGACTGCCGCGATTCTTGCCTTGGCGCGGATAAAAAAGATGGCTGCTGAGGCTATTATCCTCGCGGGGGTCGCGCTTTCTTCGCTATTTGTCTCTGGGACGATCCTGGTACAGTATTTTGCCACCGAGGTCGAGATCGCGTCGGTGGTATTTTGGACATTTGGAGACGTCGGCCGGTCGAACTGGAAGGAATTCGCATGGATGACGTGTGCGACCGCGGCGGCCACGGTCTATTTTGTGCACAAGCGATGGGACCTCAATGCGCTTACGGCCGGCGAGGACACCGCCCTTGGTTTGGGGGTAGAAGTGGAGAAAATCAGGTTCGCGGGCATGTTCCTCACTGCGCTCGTGGCATCCCTTGTGACCGCGTTCCTGGGAGTCATTGCCTTCCTGGGACTGCTGGCGCCCCATATCAGCAGAAGGCTGACAGGCGCTGACCACCGATTTCTCGTTCCCCTGTCCGGCTTGGTCGGCGGGCTTCTTCTGTTGGCAGCGGATACGGTGGGACGCACGGTGGTGGGGTCAGGGACGCTGCCGGTGGGAGTGCTCACGTCATTCATGGGCGCGCCTTTGTTTCTTTATTTGCTGATGAAGGGGTACGAGAAGTGATGCTGTCGGTTCAGGGCGTACATTTTCGGTACAACAGTTCCGAAGTGCTCCACGACGTGTCCTTCGAGCTGCAACCAGGGAACATTCTCGGGCTCCTCGGCCCCAACGGCGCAGGGAAATCGACCTTGCTGAAATGTCTCGACCGCATCCTACAACCCCACAAGGGCGCGGTGCTGCTGGACCACTCGGAGATACATCGCTTGAGCCGCAACGAAATAGCCAAGCGAGTGGGCTATGTCCCGCAACGATACGAGCAGGAGGCGTTAACGGTGTTCGACGCGGTTCTTCTTGGCCGCAAGCCTTATCTCAAGTGGGGGCCGACCCTGCACGACCTCAAAATCGTCGAAAATGTTCTTCATGTTATGGGGCTCTCGGATTACGCGCTCCGACCCGTGAAAACATTAAGCGGCGGGCAAGCCCAGAAAGTGGTCCTGGCGAGGGCTTTTGCCCAAGAACCCAGCGTCCTCTTATTGGACGAGCCCACGAGCAACTTGGACGTCAGAAATCAGTTGGAGTTCATGGGACTCGTGCGGGAGGCTGTGCAACAGAGAAACGTGTGCGCGGTCATTGCCGTACACGACTTGAATCTTGCCCTAAGATTTTCTGACGCCGTGCTTTTTCTCAAAGGGGGCAAAGTCCACGCCCTTCAGGACGTGGAATCCGTCTCTCCTGAGGTTATTCAGGAGGTCTATGGCGTCGCTTTCGCAATTGGAAAAGTAGGCGGCCAAACCGTCGCGGCGCCTTTGCATTGCTGCAAAGATCATAGAAGTTAAGGAGCTGCACATGACACAGAAGGCAAGAATATTGGGCGCAGTGTTGTGCGCGATTTTGGGGCTTGGAACGCTCGCATTGGCCGATAATACGGCGACGGTCACAGATTTGGCCGGACGGACGGTCAATGCGCCTTTCAATCCCCAGCGAATCATAGCCCTTTCCTCCGGTACCCTGAGGCTCATTACCTATCTCCAGGCGACCGACAAGGTCGTTGGGATAGAGGATTTCGAGAAAGCCAGGCCGTTTGCTCGGCCGTACATCATGGCCCACCCTGAACTCACCAAGCTGCCCCGCATAGGACCGGGTGGACCGGGCAGCATCAACAAAGAGCCTGACATGGAAGCCGTGCTCCAGATTAAACCGGACGTGATTTTCATTTCGTACATGGAAGCGGCCAACGCGGACGCGTTGCAAAAGAAACTGGGCATTCCGGTTGTGGTTCTGTCGCATGGCCGATTTGCCTCATTCGATGAACTGGTTTACGAATCCCTGAAAGTGGCCGGAAAGATACTCGGTAAAGAACAAAGGGCCCAGGAAGTGATCCAATTTATCGAACAGCGCCGCAATGAACTTTCGTCCTTGGTCAAAGACGTTCCGGATGAGCAAAAGCCAGAGGTCTACGTGGGCGCGATTGGATATAAGGGCGTGCAGGGCATCGAGAGTACGGACGCTTCTTATACGCCCTTGGAATGGATCAGAGCCAAAAACATGGCGAAACGTATCGCGTCAGGCCAGCACCTCTTCATTGACAAAGAAAAGCTGCTGCAGCTTAACCCGCCCATTATCTTCATCGACGGCGGCGGCCTCCAACTGGTGAAGCAGGACTATGAAAAGAAGCCAGAGTTTTATAAGGGACTCAAGGCCTTTCAAGAACACAAGGTGTATGTGCTCTACCCCTTCAATTATTACGTGACGAATGTTGATACTGCCATAGTGGACGCGTATGCGGCAGGGAGGATACTGTATCCTGAGAGATTCGCGGGCGTCGATGTCGCGAAAAAGGCTGATGAGATCTATACCTTCCTGGTGGGAAAACCGGTGTACAAAGATATGGAAAAAGACTTTGGTCCCATAGGGGCCGAGGCCATGTTCGTAAAATAATAAATAGCGCAGCGAGGCCATCGAGCTTGGATGGCCTTGCTCGTCTCCGCCTAGTTGCCGCCCACAAATGAGGCTGTGAGCAAATATCCGTTTTCGTCATCGGTGAAGTGATCGATGCCGAGTCCGTGGGCGCTGAGGAGGCGTTTCATCTCGTCGGGACCGGGGATGAGGTCATTGAACACACAGGGGTGTGTCTTGCGGTGAAGGTCGTTGATCCACGTGGAATTGTGGAAGTGGAAGACCACGAACTTTCCCGTCTGCTTCAAGGCCCGGGCAAGATGCCGGACGCAGTTTTCCTTGTCATCGAAATGCGGGAACACGTTGTGGCAGATGACGATGTCGTAGGAGCCTTGCGCAAAGGTATATTCTTCGATCCCGCAGCAGACGAAACTCACGTTGTCGTACTCGAAGGGCTGCAGTCTGCACCTGTCGATCATTGCTTGGCTGATATCGCACGCCAAGACATGACCATGCCGACCGATTTTTGAGGAAAGGATGCGGGTGAGTCTGCCGATGCCGCAGCCGGGTTCAATGATCTGCGCGCCAGGAAAGACGCCTGCCAGGTCCATCATCCTCTTGATCTTCCACAGCTCGACCTCGTCATACTCCGAGGCAGCCCAGACTTCATTCACCTGAGTATCGAAAAACGCCGCCTTTGTGTGATTCACGCCTTTATCCTCCGCATTTTTGTCTCATTAATCGCTCTCAATGGCAACCCCGCAATCTGTCCGGGTTCGCCCTGCGCTTCGGGCGCGCAGGAGGATCCTAAAACTCTATCTGGGTTCCTCTTTTCCGGCGACGCCGGGGCCTCGCGGCGGGCGCTGGGTCAACATTGGATCTTGAAAGCCGTTGGCGTTGTTCCCTGTGGTTCAAAAGGTCACCTCTAGCGCGACTTGGCCGCCGATGATGGGATCGATGGTCCGATCGATTCTTACCCCATACGGCGACGTGGGATTGTTGGCCTGATAGTTGGTGAGGGTCTGCACATTCCAGTTTCGGACAGAGCGATCGATGCAGGCCCCTTTGAACCACGCGCCCGGGGCCCAATAAGCAACCAGCGCTTTGAGTTTATACCGATCCAGCAGCTCCCATTGGAAGCCAACGTCGGCCTCCCATCCAAGGTCTGTGGAGTCGATAGCCGGCGCGCCCGGATACTGAGCCATACCCTGCTCGTATGAACCGCTGCCATCGTTGGCCTGATACAAGACGTACGGCGTCCACTTCACGATATTGGCAAAGCCTGTGCCAGGGGCGTTGACCACCTGCGTCACCGACGACGCGAGCGCGGGTCGTATGTACCCGCGGCCGAATCCATCGGAGGACCGCCTCGCGTACAGCAGGCTCCCGAACACGTTCAAGTTGGCCGCCACTGCATAGTCTAGCCGTGTGGCAAACACCTCCGCGCAGTTGATATATCCGTTCAGGTTCGAGTCATAGGCATTGACTCCTGACCCGTAGGCGTATCCGAGCAAGAATGAATAAGGCAAAAATAAACCGTAGGCGCCTTGCCCCGGCGCTTGAAAATACGGCTGCTTATCCAGCAATCGTCCATTACGTCTGTCGGGTCCCGGCATGAAGGCGTAGAACAAACTCACCTTAGCCGGCCCCGCGTAGGCCCCGCACTCGACCACTCGACGCCACGATTCCACGCTGAATTTCAGGACGGATGATTGAATCGGCTTGGAAGGCCGCACGGCGGACGGATGAACCGCATCAGTTTCGTACCACCAGGCCCACTCGGTGTTGAAAAAGAATCGTCCGTCGGTATATTTCAGGTACACGGTCCCGTGGTACTGATCCAAATCAAAGGGATAAAACCAGCCGCGGCCGTCTGGCCCGACGGCGGTCGTCACCGGCGGATTCATAACGGTTGCGGAGGTGACGCTGGCGTTTTTGGCTTCTGGGCCTGCATTCCAGCGCTGCCAGACAAGAAACACCCCGGCATCCACGGGGCCGGCCTGATAGGTCATAAAGAACCGCAGGGCCAAGCGCATTATTCCGCTCTTGTCGAAGAGATTGTAGTAGGGGAACGCTGGCGTTGGACGGACATTCGGGTTGTCAGGGATGCGCCGGCTGGAAATCTGGCTGTTGGGCGGCTCTGGCCAAAAAGGACGGGTTGCGATGCTCATGCGTAAAGGGCCATACTGCGTCACAAGGGCCACGCCTTCAGTAGTGTTGTTGTACGCGTTGTACTGGATACCAAGGCCAAAAGCCTCCGGCCTCTTCCCTACCACGATGATGCCCCAGGGGGTCTGAGCGGTTACCCACCACATGGTCCATTGGCCGTCCGAGGCTGCGACATCGTTGCCAGGCCGAGTGTTCGTGATGTATTCGGATCGTATGGGGTCGCCGTACGCGCCCAGGCGGTACTTACCATGGAAGCGCACCGCGGGTGTCAGGCGAAACTCTGGGTAGAGTTGCAAGTTTTGATAGTGTTTTGCAGCATCCGCGCCCGACACGAGGTCTTTTACCTGCAGTCCAAACCACCCATTCAAAGCTCTAAAATCCCCGGCCGGCAGCAACGTGGTTCCTGCGCTGCGGTCCACATTATACGGACCAAAAAAACCCTGGTTGCCCGCTTGGCCGTAGTATTCATAGATGTAATTGAAAGAACCCGTCATCTTGAATTCCCATGCCGCGGCCTGGAGAGACGCGAAACAGACCAGGGCGATGGAGATGATGGACGCCAGACAATAACGACGTGAGTGCATAGCGGTGAAAACCCCCTTCGTTTCCCAAGTCGACGTGCGCAGCCGCTCCTTTCCGGGGGCTCATGGAGTTAGCCTGCGAGGGCAGAGCGTGCGAAGTTGGAGCTGCTGGGCTGACAGTTTAGTATGTTTTGTATTTACGTGGTACGGAAGGAGGTGTCAAGAGATTTGTGCTACGTCAAAGCATAACATGCTATTGGGACGGCGATGAAAAGGGCTTCCAGGGACCATGACGTGACGCCGGTTATTTCGCGCCGAATACCAACGGCATTTCGCCGTCGCGTATCCGCTCTTCAATCTCCATGTTTTTCTTTTTGAGGAGTTCTTCATTCTGGGACGTTGAACGCCACGTGTCGTAATCTGTGACGGAATTTTTGGTCCAATATTGGGAGGCAGTGCATGTCATGGTCACGGAGACGATGACAATCATCACGAGAATCGCGCACAACGCTGCAGCCAGACAATCTTTGCAAAGGAATTGCAGGATTTTTGACTTCATGGGTTGTCGCTCCATTGACCTCTCTTCGTTTCTTGTTGTTGTTCTTCTCTACCCAGGCCGTAGGAAAATCCCGCGTCTCTGAGCAGAAGATGCTGCTTGTCCGTGGTGTTGACAAGGACGGCAGGATTTTGTTCCCGGAAAAAAAGAAGAGACCGTGGGAGAGGGTAGCGGCAGGTCCATGCCGTCCCTTGACCGTGCGCGCGAATCCCCGCGGCCGCACGCCCAAAACGACCACCCTGATGGAGAGAGCTGTCGTATACCACGCCCGCGCGCCCCTGGAATATGCGAAGGGGCCGCGAGGCTCATTCGGGACGTCCGTCCGATCTCTCGCGCCCCAGCGCGCTGACCGGCAGTCGCCTTTGCGACATCAGGCGCCCGTTCCTGATGAATCTCTTCGAGTGTACGGGGCAGGGACGCACCGCCCCTCGTGGCAATCCCTTCTCATCAGGTCATCGTCTCCGAGCGCGCACAGGTAGCCGTGCCACAGGCAGCGCCTGCACCGTCGCAATCCCTTCTAATTAAGGTAGGACCGCCGGTTACCCGACGGCCCCCTCGCAGATCCCGGCGTGCGGTATTTCCGCACCGGGCTCCTCGGGA
>JBMFOE010000029.1:0-46356 GCA_049969795.1 Desulfomonilaceae bacterium | reverse complement strand
GTTTTTTCCGCAATTGCTGCAGTACATCATTTTCATGGGCGCCTCTCCGATGAATGATCCCCCTGGGGGCGTTAGAGCCCCTAGTGTATGGCCGCGTATTGTCAAATAAGGACAATACACCAAAAAAATTTTTCGCCAAATGAAATTTGGAGGCCGCGGCGCATCGGCCAAGAGGCCAGGTGCTGCTCCAGTGGATTCCACTCTCACCTGAAAATGCCTTGGTCCTTTTCAGTACGGTATTTTCATATGCCGTTGCGAGGCTTTGTCATGGGAGTTCGTGGGAGCCAGACTTGAACGAAGCGAGAACGGCGACAGAGAAATCTTGTTCGTTTTCGGGCAGAGATTTCTCGCTGCGCTCGAAATGACATGGACGAAGGCGGTCAAATGACAGGGGTGAAGCTGCCGTTGTCCCGCGCAATGTCCGCTGCGGCGATATATTGCCGTTAGCCCGGGCGTTGCCCTGGGCCATCGTAACACGCCCCGCAGGAGCGGGGCTCAAGAGGGTCGCTGGCTTGTGAGGATTCCCGACATTTGTCATCAGATGGCTGCGGTTCACCGGCAATGAGATTTCCCTGGCATTCTCGTCGTTGCGAGAAACCGTAGGCCGCGCAGCAATGTCACCGCGCTTCAAAATGGGGCAGGAAACCTCTTGTTCATTTTTCGATGCACATCGAGAACTGCTACAGTCTGGTCAGAATTGTCACAAATGCCTCGGGCGACATTCCATCCCTCGAACTCCCGAGGAGCGAGGATCGATAGAATAGAAAGACGACAGAGAGACGCCGTGGAGCAGGGCGGCCTCTTTTTCGCATGCATTTTTTGGGGGCATTTTCATGCGCGGGCTTGGAAGTTTCCAGGACAGCCTTAGAAATCGTACTAGTCTTTTTGTATCAAACGAAGCGTTGCTTCTTTTCGGCCGATAAGCTATTGAGAAGGTTGAGAGGCGGACCTCGTACAGAGGTTCAGTGCGTTACGCGAACACCTTATTTTCGGCGTGCAACCGGCGCAAGCAATGTGGCGAAAACATAACGGGGCGCTGGCCTCCCCCGTGGTTCCTCATGAAGCCGGCGAGGGTAGTGTGAAAAGACGCTTAACTATTCAGAGGCTTTGCAAAGAGGCGAAACTGTTCTCGGAACAGGAATCGTCATGTTACGAACCCTCCCTTTACGGGGTAACGGACGGTAAAGCTGTCGGCACGCACCTTGAACAGAAATTTCGTGCTCACCTCAGCGCAAAATATGAATTTTTGCAGGGCAGTTCTGGCAAAGGCATCGATTTTCCGGAACTGCTCGTGGATGTCAAAGTCACGAGTATTCGACAACCACAATCTTCTTCACCTTTCAAATCAGCAAGGCAGAAAATTTTCGGATTGGGCTATTCTCTGCTGGTGTTCATTTATGACAAATTCGACGATCCCGATGCGTCGGCGGCGAGGCTTAGTATCCTCCACACAATTTTTGTGGATAAAGAACGAACCGGTGATTACCAGACGACTTCAGGGATACTCAAGATCTTAGAGAATAAAGGAAATGAGGATGATATTATCGCGTTCCTTCAGGAGCGGATGCTTCCCATAGATGAGATTCAAGCAGCCGAAATTGCGCAGGAACTCTTACACACTCCGCCACAGGTAGGGTACCTGACGATTTCCAATGCGCTTCAATGGAGGCTCCATTACAGGAGAGTCATCGAAGCGGCGGGCGCAATTCATGGGGTACTACGGGTGCGCTAGGCATGCCTGCAATCGTTAAGACCAAAGAAAAGCAGGAGTTCGGCGATTTTCAGACGCCGATTGAACTCGCGGAGGATGTCTGCCGTCTGTTGTTCGAGGGCGGCTTGAGGCCGGCTGCAGCGCTTGAACCCACATGCGGCGTGGGGAATTTCCTAAGAGCATTTCTAAAAACATTTCCGGATGCCGAGCGCGTCGTGGGGGTTGAGCTGAACCGCGAGTATGTGGGGCATGCGCGGCGTTTGGTCGATGACCTAGCCGCTGGCGCTCGAGTGAGCATCATCGAGGGAGATTTCTTTAAGTTGGATTGGGCGACTGTTGTGGGATCCTTGCCTGATCCTCTACTGATACTCGGGAATCCTCCATGGGTGACGAATGCTGACCTAGGAAATCTGAAGAGTCGCAACTTGCCCAAAAAGTCCAACTTTCAGATGCGTCGGGGCATTGACGCTCTCATGGGACACAGCAATTTCGATATTTCAGAATGGATGCTCGTTCAAACCTTGGATTGGGTCGCCAACCGCAATGCAACGGTGGCAATGCTGTGTAAGACCGCAGTTGCAAGACGTGTTCTTCTTCACGCCTGGAGATTTTCTCATAAGCTCGGTTTTTCCGCCATTTATGAAATCGACGCCGTGAGATATTTCGGCGCAATGGTGGACGCCTGCCTATTGGTCATGGAATCATCGACTCGCATTTCCAGATATGATTGTCCTGTGTACGCAGACTTGCGACATAGCGAGCCGAAGAGCGTACTCGGTTTCCGCAAAGGGCATTTGGCGGCGGATATACGGCATTTCGATCGGTGGAGTCATCTCGAGGGGACAGAATGGTACAAATGGCGATCAGGAATTAAGCACGACTGCTCCAAGGTCATGGAATTCACCAAGAAGAACAACGCATACCAGAATGGCTTTGGAGAATTTGCCGACCTTGAAGAAGAATATCTCTATCCGATGCTCAAGAGCGCGGATCTCGCGCATGCTTGCGCTCCAAGCCGCTGGATGTTGGTTCCCCAACGCTCTGCACAAGAAGACACCGCTGAACTCATGTACAAGGCCCCGTCGATCTGGAGGTATTTGGAAAGACATGCAAAACTTCTCGATGGACGATCGAGCTCCATTTACAGAAAGCGGCCTCGGTTTTCAGTTTTCGGTGTGGGAGATTACACTTTTGCATTTTGGAAAGTCGCGACCTCGGGGTTCTACAAGAAATTGGACTTCAAGGTTGTAGGCCCTCATGGCGGCAGACCGGTGGTATTGGACGATACATGTTATTTCCTGGCCTGTCATAGTTATGAGGAAGCGACGCTGTTAAGCCGTTTACTGAATTCTGACATAGCAAAGGAGTTCTTTCTTTCGCAGGTATTTTGGGATTCAAAGAGACCAATTACTGCGGCGCTTCTGAGGCGTTTAGACCTTTTATTAGTGGCGAGGGAGATGAACCTGGAACGCGATCTCCGGAAATATCTCCATCCGCAGCCAAGGCCCCCTAAAGAATCTTTTCAACTGAGGCTCAAGCTGATCCCCACGAGCGTCACCCGCGTTGGTGAAATGTAGTTCCCACCCCTCGCCTCATGTGAGGCCTTTCACGGCAGGCTGCGCACGCGATCTTGCCGGTTTTCGAGAAAGAGGGAGGTTCGACAGAGGCCTTTGTGGTCGCTCGATGCGACCTGGGCTTGCCATGTCGCCTCAAGGCTTCGCAATGACAGGAGCGGAGGAGCCACGCGGCGGGTCGCTGCGTTGCGCGAAAGCCCCGCTTCCGCGGGGCGATCATTCATAGCCCAGGGTGAAGCCCTGGGTATCGCCGCGCGAGACCGCGCCCCTATGTCTCCACCTTGTCTTCGCCAATTCCGGCCAATCGAAGCAGGTGGCGCAATAAACCTTTTTTAATGGAGTAATTCTTCGAAGGTATCTCCCTGGGTCGCGCAGCCTGGTATGGAAGGTACCTCGGCCCAATAGCCGCCTTTTTCAGCCTCGTGGACAATGACTTTCAGTTTCATGGCGCGCGGCGCTCCTTCATGGGTCGGTTTGTGCGCTGGGTTGTGAGGCGCTCGGACTCGCTCGTCGGTTCTGAGGGCTTTTCGCACATACTCCTTCCCAAAATTTCCGTCGGAATGAGAGGTGTCGCGGCGTGAATATGATGACTTTCAAAATCTGCCTCACGTTGCTTGATGTGTCATGTCGGACTCGATCCGGCGCCCTGGAAATCCGTCATGGATTCCCACTTCCGTGGGAAGGACATGCGGCGGGTCAACGCCGCAATATCCGATTATTTTCGAGAATGGCGATAATTCCACACAATGTCAACATCGAACGCGGCGCTGCGGCCGAAGCGGTTTGCGTGGACTGGCTTTTTGGCCGGAATTTTTTTGCTTGACAGGGTGGATTAGACCTGGCTAATTTAATCAGCTATGGTTACTTTAGTTGTGCAGGGCGAAAACAACGGAACGACTCCCGCCCTCGATAAATAAGCGGACCCATCGGAAGGAATCACATACCATGGTAGTGCCGTTGAGAAAAATGAAGGTGAACCAACGAGGTCGGATCATGGCCGTCAATGCAAATGGCGAGCTAGGCAGGCGCATCCGGGATATGGGGCTCGTGCCGGGCACAGATGTGATGGTCGTGGGCCGCGCCCCATTGCGAGACCCCGTCGCGATCAGGCTCAAAGGGTTTACCATGACGCTTCGCAACAGTGAGGCCGATCACATCATGGTGGAAACGGAAAATTAAGTATGAGCCGTGTGATCACGGTTGCGGTTGCCGGCCAACCCAACAGCGGCAAGAGCACCATGTTCAATGCCATTACGGGAGCGGCGGCGCGGGTCGGCAACTATCCCGGGATCACCGTCGAGCGACTGGAAGGGACCTATCGGTTCAACAACCACGATATAAAACTCATCGATCTGCCGGGAACCTATTCCCTCACTTCGTACTCCCCAGAAGAAATTGTCGCCAGAAACGTGATCATCGATGAACGGCCGGACGTCGTCATCAATATGGTGGATGCATCCTCATTGGAGCGGAGCCTGTATCTGGCCATTCAGCTCTTGGAAATGGGCGTGCCGACGGTCATTGGCCTGAATATGATGGATGAGGTCAGGCGTAAGGGCATACGCATCGACTCGCAAAAGCTTTCCGAGGCCCTTGGTGCGCCGGTGGTGGAATGCGTGGCCAGGATCGGCGTGGGCAAGCATCAGTTGATGGAGGCCGCGGTGCAGCTTAGCGAGCGGTCGAAGGGGACCTGGAAACCGCTGGTATTCTCATACGGCCACGACCTGGATCCGGTGATTAGGGAGATGGTCAGGAAGATCGAGGCCGCGGGATTCATGACGGACCGCTATCCGGCGCGCTGGATTGCGGTCAAATATTTAGAGGACGACGAATCCATCATCAAACAGGGCGATGAGGCCGGGCCGCTCAGCCAGGAATTAAAGGCCATGGTGGAAGAAGTGCGGTGCCATACGGAGAAGACGCTGCATACTTACCCGGAGGCCTTGATCGCTGACTACCGCTATGGATTCATCAACTCGATCTTGCGCCGGGGCATCCTCACGCGTACGCAGGACCTCCGGCTGGACGCATCCGATCAGATCGATCGGGTGGTGACGCACCGGTTCATGGGGCCTATCCTTATGCTGCTGGTCTTGTGGTTGATGTTTTACCTCACCTTTCATCTCGGGTCGTATCCTCAGAGCCTTATGGAAAAGGGCTTTGGCTTGCTGGGCGCCGCCGTAAGCTATTTCGTTGGGCCTGGGATGCTCCAATCGCTGCTGGTAAAGGGCGTGGTGGACGGCGTGGGAGCGGTGCTGAGCTTTACGCCGTTGATACTCATCATGTTTGCCATGCTAGTGTTCCTCGAGGACTTGGGGTACATGGCCAGGATCGCCTACATGCTGGATCGCGTCTTTCGGGTGTTTGGGCTCCATGGGGCCTCCGCAATGCCCTTCATCATGTCAGGCGGCATCCCGGGCGGCTGCGCGGTGCCTGGGGTGATGTGTTCCAGGACGCTTCGGAGTCCACGGGAACGCTTGGCCACGATTTTTACCGCGCCGTTCATGGTCTGCGGCGCGAAGACTACGGCGTATATCATTCTGACTGCGGCGTTTTTCCCCAAGTATCCGTCTTTGGTGATGCTTTCGTTGGTGATACTTGCATGGGCTGTGGCGTTGGCGACCGCGCGGCTCTTGCGGTGGACGGTGATCAAGGGGCCTTCAACGCCGTTTGTGATGGAGCTGCCGCCGTATCGGCTGCCCACATTTCGGGGGGTTGCGATCCACACCTGGGACAGGGTTCGGCAATTTGTCGCAAAGGCCGGCACGTTGATCTTCGGGATATCGGTGATCATGTGGGCGCTGATGACGTTTCCGCAACTGCCAGCCGAAACCGCTGGCCGGTTCGACCGGGAGATACAGGGCGTGAAGGACCAGATCGAGGCCCTGGGCCAGGGCAATGAATCAGCGGTCCAGGCGTCTCGACAAGAGCTTCAAGCGCGGCTCCAAGAATTGGAGGCCCAGCGGAATCAAGCCGCGTTGCGCCATTCGATCGCAGGCCGCATAGGATCAGGACTCGAGCCGATTTCTCGACTTGCCGGATTCCCGTGGCAGGTGAACATCGCGTTGCTTGGCGCATTTGCCGCCAAGGAGGTGTTCGTCTCCACCATGGCCACGGCCTATTCCCTGAACGAGACAGCCCCGGAAGAGAATTTTTCATTGAGCCAACGGTTGGCATCCGACCCGGTCTATACCCTGCCGGTGATATTGAGCCTGTTCGTGTTTATCCTGTTTTATGCGCCCTGCATGGCCACCCTGATCACCATTGTGCGGGAATCAAGTTGGAGTTGGGCGCTCTTTGTGCTTTTGGGTTCCGTAGGATTTGCCTATGCATTGAGCGTGTGCGTGTATCAGGTAGGGTCGCTCTTGCTGGGCTAGGGACGCTCATGCGGGCGCAGGCCGCGGGCGTTGCGGCCTCGAAGTGAATCGCGAATGGCATAGAGGCCGGGCCGGTACATTGATATGAGCTGAGATTGCTTTTCGTCCCGTTGGGTCTCTTGCGATGACCAAGAGGTTATAGACCTTCTCGAAATTTCTGTCGCAATGAGGTTCGGATCGTCGAAGTCGCCAGTTCTTTTGAAAACCGCTGCGGCCTACGGAGATAAGGACCTTTGTCATTTTACCTGAAGATGCCATTCTGTTCAGAAGGGTATTTTCATCTCCCGTTGTGACCCCTTGTCATGGGAGTTCGAAGAAGCGAGGCTCGAGCGAAGCGCTCGAGGTGACAACCGCCCGTCGAATTCGCGATTGATGCTGAGACGCGCTATACGGGTGCGTCATCACGATCGTAGCGAAGCCATCTCGTGAGAAATTTGGGGGTAAATACCTCGAAGTTTGATGCCTGATTCGCATGGAAAGCGCCTGTGGATGGCCTCGCTCAGGGCTGCGGCTTCAGTACATCCTGTGGCGGAACAACCAGCCGGCCGCGCTGAGCGCCGCTGTACCGATAAGGGCCATGGGCCAGAATTGATGCGTGAGCGACATGAAGGGAGCGCCCTGCAGGAACACTTCTCTGACCACAATCATGAAGTAGGCGAGGGGGTTTATGTACGTGAGATATTGCACCGCCGGGGGCATGTTGGCGATGGGGGTGGTGAACCCGGAGAGAATAATCGACGGCACCAGGAATAGAAAGGCTCCGAGCAGTCCTTGTTGCTGAGTCACGGCAATTGAGGAGATCATGAGTCCCACGCCTATGGCCGATAGCAGAAAGAGAAACAGCCCTACATAGAGAGTGGCCAAATGGCCCAGAAAAGGAACCCGAAACCAGTAGACGGTGACAAGGATGATGAGCGTCGCTTCGAAAAAACCTATGATAAAGCCGGGCAAGGCCTTTCCCACCACGATTTCCAGAGGACGCATCGGGGTCACCAGCAATTGGTCAAAGGTGCCTTGCTCACGCTCGCGCGCGACCGACAAGGCGGTGACCAGCATAGTAACCACAAGGGTGAGCAACCCGACGATGCCGGGTACGATAAACCAGCGGCTTTCCAAATTGGGGTTGAACCAGGCCCTTGTCACCAGAAATGCGCGAGGCGCGCTGAATCCCTGAGAGTTTCGCCATTCATGATTGAACGCGTCCACAATTGATTGGATGTAGTTGAGGGCAATCATGGCGGTGTTGGAATTTCGTCCGTCCACGATGACTTGCAGGGGCGCGGGAACTCCCCTGGCGAGATCGCGGCTGAAGGTCGGGCCGATATGAATCAGCGCCAGGACTTGTTTGCCCTCGATGAGGGGCGCAATCTGGGCATCGTGAGTTACTGTCGCTGTCTGATGAAAAGTCGGGGAAAGCATGAATCGCGCCAACAGGTCTCGCGAGAATTGCCCTTGGTCTTCATTGTAAATGGCGAGGGGTACGCGATTCAGGTCGTAGGTGGCGGCATACCCGAATACAAGCAGTTGGATAATTGGAGGACCGATGAGCACCACTCGGCTTTTCTTATCTTTGAGAACCGCGAGAAATTCCTTTTTCACCAACGCGATAATGCGCTGCCACATGGAGGGTACCTCTATTCCAAGCGTTTGTGGAATTTGCGCATGCTCACACCTAGAAAGAACACGGCCATGATGAAGAGCGCGGCGGCGTTCGGGAGCAGCACATTCCAGATATTACCGGCCAGGAAGAGCGTCTGAAGAATTGCCACATAGTAACGGGCCGCCACTATATGGGTGATTAGTTGTACGGCAGTAGGCATGCTGGCAATATCGAAAATAAAGCCGGAGAGCAGGAACGCGGGAAGAAAAGTGACAATGATGGCGATTTGACCAGCCACAAATTGATTGCGCGCGAGGATGGATATGAGCAGCCCCATCCCCAGCGCCACAAGGAGAAACAAGGCCGATAAAACAATCAAGAGCCACAGGGAACCGCGCAAAGGGACTTGGAACAAGAAATACGCCATGCAGATGGCTAGGGTCATGCCTCCCATGCCGAGTATGAAATATGGAATGAGCTTCCCCAAGAGGATTTCCTTGACTTTCACAGGAGTCACCGCAAGGCCTTCCAGGGTACCTCGTTCCCACTCACGGGCAACCACCATAGACGTGAGCAGCGCGCCAATGAGCGTCATGATAACGGCGACGAGACCAGGCACGAGGAAGTTCCTGCTGCGTACATCTGGGTTGAACCAGATCCTTGGCCGCAGATCGATCGAGACAGGCAGAGGTTGGGCGTTGAGGAGGCTCTGCTGGCTTAACCAGGTTTGCACTGCTCCCTCGATATAGCCCAATATAAGGCGGCTCGTGTTGGCGTCAGTCCCTTCGAGAATGACCTGTATCGGCGCGCCGGCGGGCGTGTGAATCAACCGGCCGAAGTCAGGCCGGAGGTGGACGATTGCGTTCGCGCGCCGCGCGCTCATGGCGTCGATCGCTTCAGGCATGCTCCAGAAGACCGTAGGCGAGAAGTAGGGCGAGCCCATAAAGGAGCCGACCAAGCTTGCGGTGTCCGCATCGGGTTGCTCCACCACAAAGGCGACGGGCACGTGTTCCGCGTCCAGAGACACCCCGTAACCGAAGAGGAGAAGCAAAATGAAAGGCATGAGGAAGGCGATGGCGATGCTGCTGGGATCGCGGACAATCTGGAGGAATTCCTTCCGGATCAAGCCGGCGACGCGCATCAAGGAGCCTTTGCGCGTGACCGGCGGCGTGCTTTGTGTCCCGCCGTTCATGCAGGGTCTTCCTTCTTCCTCTGATGCTCTTCCAGGAGGTGAATAAAGGCATCCTCCATGGTTGGTTCGGGTTGCGTGTCGCTGCGGACGCGCTCCTTTATCTGTTCAGGAGTTCCCACGGCCAAGATATCGCCATCCGCCATGATGGCCAATCGGTCGCAATATTCAGCCTCTTCCATGAAATGGGTGGTCACGAGCACCGTGACGCCCGCCTGAGCGAGCGCGGCGATGCGGCGCCAAAATTCCCGGCGGGCGAGTGGATCGACGCCTGACGTGGGTTCGTCCAGGAAAAGGATGTCAGGTTGGTGCATCAAGGCGCATGCCAAGGCCAAACGTTGCTTATAGCCCAGAGGGAGATCCGCGCTCATTGCCGAGGCCACCGGATCGAGATCGAATTGTTCGAGCGCCCACTGTATCCGTCGGCGCCTTTCTTGACGCGGCAGGCCATACACGCTGCCGTAGAATTGTATGTTTTCGAGGACACTGAGGATGCCGTACAGTGAAAATTTCTGGGACATGTATCCAATGCGGGCTCGCGCTGCGGCTGCCGAGCGACGGAGGTCCATCCCTGCGACTTGCAATTTGCCGTCGCTGGGAGGCAGCAAGCCGCATAGCATTCTAAACGTGGTGGACTTCCCTGCGCCATTCGCTCCCAACAGGCCAAACACTTCGCCGTAGCCCACATCGAAGGTGATGCCTTTTACCGCGTAAAAATCGCCAAAGCGCCGTTTTAGATTCTCGACTTTGATCGCGGGCGCGGCAGAGTCCTGTCTCACGAGAGGACTACGGCCTCCCTGATCGAATGTTATCTTGGACGAGGTCGCGTCCATGCGATCGCGCAGCATGGCGATAAAACCGTCCTCAAACCGCGGCTTCACCTCGGTGATTACGACGTGCGACTCGCCAGGCAGCAGAGCTTTCGCGTCCGGATGGGCATCCGAATGCAGGACCACCCGCACCTGCTCTCCTTGGATCACCGCGTCGACAATAGCGGAATTGCTCTCGAGAAGACGCTGTAGACCTCTTTTTGGCACGCCGGGAGCCGAGATGCGATACGTTCGACCTTTCATTGGGCTGCTATAATCCGACGGCGGACCGGCGCCTAGGATTTGGCCTTCGTAGATCAGGACGACGTCGCCGCACCGCTCAGCCTCGTCCAGGTATGCCGTGCTGAGCAACACGCTCATCCCTTCGGCCTCCACGAGGTTTCCCACTATCGCCCACAATTCGCGGCGTGACACGGGATCGACGCCAACCGTGGGCTCGTCAAGCAGCAAGACCTGCGGAGAACGGACGAGCGTACAGGCAAGGCCGAGTTTCTGTTTCATGCCGCCAGATAGCCTTCCTGCCAACCGGCGCGTAAACGCCTTAAGCCCTGTCATGTGGAGGAGCTGCTCGTAACGAGGCGGCCGCTGTTCATGAGGAACGCCCTGGAGGTCAGAAAAGAGGTCGAGATTTTCTCTCACGGTGAGGTCTTCGTAAAGTCCGAAATGTTGGGGCATGTAGCCCACCGACGCCTGGACGGGGGTAGGATCTTTGCCGACGTCTATTCCCAGGACGGTGATCCTGCCAGAATTGGGCAAAAGCAAACCCGCGGCCAGCCGCATGATTGTGGTCTTGCCCGCGCCATCCGGACCGATCAATCCAGTGATAATACCGGAACGGACGCGAAAGCTCACGCCGCGCAGGGCATCCACGCGGCGCTTCCCTGATTGGAACGCCTTGCTCACGTCGTGAAATTCGAGGACATGCAGCGCGGGATCCATGACGCGCCCAGGATCGAGAGCGACGCCTTTGGGCGCCATCAAGACTCTCCGCCTTTATGCGAGTCTTTGGCTGGCGGCTGATCGAGGTCAATCTTCACCGTGGCCGGCATACCAAGCCGCAGCTCCTCCTTGCCTTGTCGCACGAAAACCCGCACCTGGTACACCAGGCGTGTTCTCAAATCCGGCGTTTCCAGGGGTTTCGGGGTGAACTCTGCGGTTGGAGAGATGAATCCTACCCAGCCTTCGTAGCTCTTGCCCGGGTAGCTGTCCGTAGTAATCTTCGCTTTCATGCCGAGGCGGAGCTTGCCAAGATCGACCTCCGAGACGTAGGCGCGGACCCAAAGTGGATCGATGAGGGCGAGGGTAAGCACAGGATTTTGAGGCGTTACCATGGCGCCCGGCTCGAGTATCCGATTGCGGATGACGCCATCCGCGGGCGCATAGAGTCGCGCGTCCTTTAGTTCCTGTTCACGGAGGGCCAGATTGGCCTGGGCGGCCTGCAGGGCGTACCGACCAGCCTCGATGTCTTCGATCCGGGAGCCTGCTAAAGCCAAGTTGAGCGCCTCTTGAGCGGCCTTCCAGGTGGCTTCCGCAGCCCTGGCCGCAGCTTCGGCGTCATCCGCCTGCTGCTGGGACACAGCTTGCTGTTCCCGAAGACCACGGATGCGCTCCCAGGTCCGCCTCGCATTGTCTGCGTCCACCCTGGCTTTGTGCTCATTGGCCTGCGCTTGTCGGATTTCTTCTATCCGACTCCCCGCTACCAGACGCTTAAGCACTTGATCTTGCTGCTCCACTAAGGCCTTGGCCTGCTTTACCGCGTCCTGCAACCGCTGGCTTTCCAGTTCGGCCAACAACTGCCCCTTGGATACCCAGTCGCCTTCTTCGACATAAATTTTCTCGATGCGCTGGTTGCCGTTGAACGCGAGGTTCACCTCACGAAGATCCACGTTCCCGTAAAGGACCAACTCACTCTCGTTGGTGGGAAGGTGATAGAATCGCCACCACAGCGCGCCCCCTCCCGCTGCTACGGTTAACAGAACAACTGGGATGATGATTCTCTTCATAAGTAACCTTCCGAGATGCGGCGTTGTTGTCCGCTCCATCGAGGAGCCTTTCCCAAGTCCACGATTCCCTGCCATGGCAAGAACGCGACCTTTATTCTTGCGAACGTGACTCGCCCCTCGCCTTGGGGCTGCTGGACCGAGCCCCTTTCTCGCCGAGGGAGAATGTTCCCACCATGTAGGTGTATCCCCTCTTTTGCACTCTAAAACAGTCCATGCCTTCCCATGCTGGCCGCTTCGCGGTTTTCGCTGCAACCCTTTTTCGTGCGTGTAGGATCTCTTCTCTCACGAGGGACTTGCCCAGATCAGCCACGAGTTTCTCGGCTTCGGCGAGGCAGAGTATCACGGTATCGATTTTGTCTATGCGCTTTTGATATTCTGACGCTTCGGTGTTGGGCCGCAGTCTGTATCCGTTGTGATTCATCGCAGGGCCTCCCATGCGCGCACAAAGGTCTCTAACTGGGACTCTGATTTGGCGTGCACCCTGAAAACAGGGAGACCTTTGGTCTTCAAGGCCATATAGTCGCCGAGGGCCTGCGCGGTTTTGAGCGCCGCGAGGGAATAGGACTCGCCCGGGACAATGAGCTCTTCGCGGTCTTCCGCGGTGATGATGACAAACAGGCCTTTTTTGGGGCCGCCCTTGTGGAGCTGGCCGGTGGAATGGAGGTAGCGCGGGCCGAATCCGAGGCACGTCGCGATCTTGCACCGATCCCTGGCCGCCTCCCTTATGCGCTGCAGTCGAGATATGTTGTCCGGCGTGGGATCGATAAAGGCGTTGATTCCAAGATAATTGCCGTCCTTGGCGTGGCCGAGGAAATCTCGCAGCCGCGCGGCGAGATCAGGGTCGTCCGGCGAGACGTATTCATGGGCCGGCAGCTTTCGCTCTTTCTTGTATCGTTCCAGGATTTCCTTGGTGATATCTTTGGACTCCTGCACATTGGGTTGATCGAAGGGGTTCACGCCGAGGATTGCGCCTGCCACCGCGGTGGCGTATTCCCAGCGGAACATTTCGCGTCCGATATCGTAGGGGCCGTGGAGTCGGAGGGTCACCACGGGATGGCCTGCGCCTTCGAGCGCGGAGACTGCTTCGTCGTAACCCGGGTCGCCGTCGAGCCTGACGTACACGAAGAGTCTGTCAGTACCATAGGCGTGGGGCGGAGCGACGGACTCGCCGTGCACCGGAATAATTCCCTTGCCCATTTTGCCTGTGCTTTCAGCGATGAGCTGTTCGAGCCAGTAGCCGAAGGGGGCTATTTTCGGGGAGATCACAAACGTGAGTTTGTCGCGGCCGCAGAGGGCCGCCTCGGCTATGATTGCGCCCAGCCAGGCGCCCGGACTTTCCAGCGCCCTCACGCCCGCGGCGGAGGCTTCGACCGCCTGGGCTGCGCGCATGAGCATCAGGTCGAGGTTTGCTCCCAGCAGGGCTGCAGGAACAAGCCCGAAGTATGACAGGGCGCTGAAGCGGCCGCCGATATCAGGCGGATTGAGGAATGTCCGTCTGAAGCCGCTTTCCGCCGCGAGCTTCCCCAGGCTCGTGCCCGGGTCGGTAATGGCTATGAAATGGCGGCCAGCCTCATTTCCGACAAGGTCGTCCATCTTCTTTCTGAAATACTTGTAGAGCGAGACGACTTCGATGGTCCCGCCGGATTTGCTCGCGACGATGAAGAGTGTGTGTAATAGGTCGAGATTTTTTTCAAATCTGACAACCGTGTCCGGGACAGTAGTATCCAGGACATGGACCTTGAGGAAGCCTTCTTGGGCGCCGAGGCATTCGTCGAACACCTCAGCGGCCAGGCTGCTGCCCCCCATGCCGAGGAGCACGGCAGAAGAGAATCCTTCTGACGCAATCTCCGCGGCGAATTCTTTCAGCTTTGGGGTCTCGGCGACCACTGCGTCCACGATGGTGAGCCAGCCGAGACGTTGTTGTATTTCCTTGCACGCGACCGGATCGTCGGACCACAAGGAGGCATCTCCGTTCCAAAGCTTTTCGGACAATTTTTCCTTATCGAGCCGCTCGAGAGTCGCATCCACCTTGGGTTGGAGTTCGCCAAGCGACGCGGAGCGATGGCCCCATCCACGAATGAGTCGTATCCGTTTGTTCGCGATCTCTTGCAGGAGGCTCTCGTAGGAGTCGGCAAATGCTTTGAGGCCATCCGCGAGCAGTCGATCCATGACGGCGACCATATCGACGCCGAGGCTTTCGAGTCGAGCGATATGCTCGCGGGCAGACTCCACGTCTTTGCCAAGGACGACCCGCGGACTGCCATGATCCCTGTACGCGTTCAAGGTCGCGGGCGGAAGCGTGTTGATGGTTCCGACGCCAACGAGATTCTCCACGTAATAGACGTCAGAATAAGCGGGATTCTTGGTGCTGGTGCTCGCCCAGACGAGTCGTTGAGGCCGTGCGCCCTTGGCCCTGAGATCTGCAAAGTGCGCGGCCTCGAAAAATTCTGTGTGCATGGCGTAGGCAATCTGCGCGTTTGCGATTGCGGCCTTGCCCATGAGGTTTTTGGCATCGACCTGGGCGTTATGGTCGGCGATGTCCTTGAGGAGTTGATCGATGAGGGTGTCGATGCGGCTGACAAAGACGGATGCGACGGATGCGGGTCGAGTGGGATCGCCGCCGGAAAGGATCCATTTCCGCAGTCCCTCCGCATAGGCTTGCGCGGCTGCCATGGTCTGTTCCAAAGAGAAGATCAGGGTGACGTTGACGTTGACCCCGGCGGCGATGAGGTCGCTCACGGCCTCCATGCCCGGACGCGTTCCAGGCGCCTTGATCATGACATTGGGTCTGTCGATTTCGGCGAAAAGCCTGCGAGCTTCGTCCACCGTGGCGGCCTTGTCATAGGCCAGATGCGGCGATACTTCGAGGCTGACGTATCCATCGGCGCCGGCTGACTCGTCGTAGGTTTTTCGCATGATGTCTGCGGCCTCTCGCACGTCAGATATGACGATGGCTTCGTAAATGTCTTGGATGGTGAATCCCTTATCCACCAGGACATGGATGTCAGGATCGTAGGACTTTTGGGATCGTATAGCCTTCTCGAGGATCGTGGGATTGGATGTGATTCCTGAGACGTGGTCTTCGTCTCTCAGCTTTTTGAGCTCCCCCGAGCGTACGAGGTCCCTGCTGAGGTTGTCCAGCCATACAGATTGCCCGAGTTCGTGGAGCTTTATGAGAGGATTTGTCATGACGGCCTCCGTTATCCCGCATGGACAGCCAAGGCAAGCGCGGAATTACCTTGACAAAAGGCGCGGGCGTGACTATTACTACGCTTCAGTGATACTACATGAAATGAGCCGATGACTCAACTGAGATAATCGGATATGGAAATGGACATCAAGGAATACTTAGAGCTGCAACGCCGCGAAATCGATCGGCACAAATGGATAGAATCGGAGAAGGCGGGACGAGACCTCGGGACAGACGCGGTGATCGATTGGATCCTGAAGTATGCGGACATCTTCAGCGACGAATTGCACCAGCAAACCGAGTCTTGAGCAGAGACGCCGCGAGAGGCGGCCCCAGGTAGCTACAATCGGATGGAGAAGAATATCAACGGCGCTATCGCCAGCCGATACCATGCGTAGGGATTTAACGACCAGCGCTGAACCAGCCTGATAAACGTCTTCACCGCAATAGCCGCGCACACAAAAGACGTCGCAAACCCCACTACAAACAGTTCCAGGTCATCCAGGCGCAAAATAGACCAGTTCTTGTACAGGTCGTACGAGACCGCGGCCAGCATGACCGGCACAGCGGCCAGGAAGGAATACTCCGTGGCCACCTTCCTATCCATGCGAAACAGGAGGCCGCCCAGGATGGTGGACGCGGATCGGGACATGCCGGGCCACATCGCGAAACATTGGCACACGCCCACCGCGAGGACCTGTGGATAGGTCATATCGTCTAAGGTGTGTGTACGGGACGCTGGTTTGTATTTTTCCACCAGCAGGATCGCGATTGCGCCAACCGCCAGTCCAATGGACACTGTGAGCGGCGAGAAGAGATACGTTTTGATGGTCTTGTGCGCCAAGGCGCCGATGACCAGCGCCGGCGCGGTGGTAATAAGCAGCATGAGTATGCCGCGCCAGCCCGTAAAGCCCGGCGGATTCCCTGAGACAGGCGCCACACCCGGGATGAGGTTGAGAAATCGCCTCCAATAAAGCACAACGACCGCCAGGATCGCGCCCAACTGAATGAATACCTCGAAGCAATCGGCCACCGGGCCGACAAATCCGAGGAGATGACCAGCCACTATAAGGTGGCCCGTTGAAGAAACGGGCAGGAATTCGGTAAGACCTTCAACTATGCCGAGGATCGCGGCATTAATTATGTCATGCATCGCGAGTTTTGCCCCTTGGCTTATGCAGATTTATGGCTTGTGAGCCTTTTTGCTGGGCGCTCGGAGGCTTTCCAGGTCCGAGCGCGGCCAGCGGTTGTTCATGAGCAGCCCTCTTTTGACGACGCGCACACGGGCAACGTCGTGAGGAGACTGTGCGCTCATAGGTTACTTCGCGTCAAGCAATTCCACGTCAAATACCAGGACCGCGTTTGGAGGGATCACGTTTGCCGCGCCTCTCGCGCCGTATCCCAGTTCAGGGGGTATGGTCAGTTTGGCTCGAGAGCCCACGGTCATCAGCGCAAGCCCTTCGTCCCAGCCCTTGATGACCTGGCCCTGACCGAGGACGAAGGAAAATGGCTGTCCTCTGTCCCGGGAGCTGTCGAACTTCTGACCATTGAGCAGCGTCCCCGTGTAGTGCACCACGACTGTTTGTCCTTTGGCGGGCAATGGTCCCTTGCCTTCCTGAAGGAATTCCACGATCAAACCTGATGGCGTCTTCATTTGTTTGCCTCCTTGGGCCATGGCCCCGCCCACAAGCAGCGCAGCGCACATGACTATGGTAATGAGAATGAGTTGCCTTTTCAATGCAGCCTCCTTTCCGGTATGTACAAGGAAGGTTTTTGTACCAGGACTAGGTGTGCATGTCTAGCGCGGATCGAATTCTATTGCAATTGACGACGATTTTGAGTGAGGATTACGGGGCGTCCATGAAGATAAGAAAGAAGCAGGCCATGGCAGGGCTATTACCGAGAAAGGGAAGCGTTTCATGAAGCCGTCCGGCGAGCCTCTCATACTTGCGTCGTCGTCCCCGCGGCGCAAGGACTTGCTCGAGGCTATTGGCGTTCCCTTCATCATTGTACCTGCTGACATACACGAGCGTCTCGTGGACGGCGAAACGCCTGCGCAGCATGTGCAACGACTGAGCAGGGCAAAGGCCGCTGATGTCGCCGCGTCTTATCCAGGGAGGTGGATTTTGGGGGCTGACACCATCGTGGTCCTGGATGGCGCTATTCTTGGCAAGCCCGCGGATGCAGCCCATGCCGAGGAAATGCTTGGCATGCTGGCAGGGAGGCGCCATACCGTGTTCACGGGATATGCGCTTTTGAACACGGCGTTCCCAGACCGAAGTCTTTTCCGGTATGTGCGGTCATACGTCACCATCAAGCGCATGACGAGGTCTGAGATCGCAGCCTATGTGAAGACCGGCGAACCCATGGACAAGGCTGGGGCGTACGCGGTGCAGGGCTTGGGGGCCGCCATAGTAAGGCGGGTCCAAGGTTCTTACACGAATGTGGTAGGCCTGCCCCTGTGTGAGGTGGTGGAAGACCTCGGGATACTTGGAATCTTCCGGTTCTTGTGAGGAGTGCGATGAGATGATTGCGGACAACCTTCGGGCCATCGAGGCGAGGATTCGTGAAGCGGCGCGGCGTGTTGGCCGCGACCCTGAAGAGATCAGAATCGTGGCCGCGGCAAAGGGCCAGGGCCGCGCAAAAATAGAGGAAGCGATTGCGGCCGGCGTGACCATCATCGGGCACAATTACGTGCAAGAAGCAGCGAGCGAGAAGCCGGCCGTGATGCCTGCGGGGATGTCGTACCACATGATCGGCCACCTGCAGAAAAACAAAGTGGGCAAGGCAGTGGGACTCTTTGACGTTATCGAGACCGTTGACGATGGAGACCTTGCCGCCGCGCTTGACCGCAGGGCCGGCGACGCCAATCGTACCATGGGCGTGATGATACAAGTGAATGTCGGCGAAGAACCGCAGAAGTCCGGCGTTTCTCTCGAAGAAGCAGAGCCGCTGGTATCTCTCGTGCGCGAGCTGCCGAATGTTCGACTCATGGGCTTGATGACCATGCCGCCGTTCTTCGATCAACCGGAACGGGCGCGCCCTTTTTTTGCAGCGTTGCGGGAACTGCGGGATCGTCTCATCGCGAGAGGCCTGCTCACGGCCGAGATGAAGGAGCTGTCCATGGGGATGACCGGCGATTTTGAGGTCGCAGTGGAAGAAGGCGCAACCCTTGTCCGCATTGGGACAGCCCTGTTTGGACCTCGATGAATCCGAGCGCGGCGAGATGTCCGTCGCGTCCACCCTGCCCTTCAGAGTCGTTCTTGAAGAAGGCCGCGAATGGGACAGAAGCGTGTCAGCTCCATTGAGATGAGCCGAGACATACCCCTTCTCGAAAATAATCGCGAATTGCCCTGTTGTCCGCTGCATGTCATTCCCACGCAACGGGGAATCTATAGCGATTCTCGAAAACAAACGCGGAAAAGAACGCGACTTTTTTATCGGGATATGATTGAAGAGGGGCATGTCACGGAAACACAACATGCCTAACCAGGAAAATTGTACGTTGGAGGAGTTGGACACCGCAATCAAAGCTGCTCCGATCCAACGGACCAACCTTCGTCTCATGGCCATCAAGGCCTTGACGATGGGGCTGGCGCATAAACAAGCGGCAGCCCTATTCGGTGTAAACGAAGACTCGGTCTCCCGTTGGGTAAGGCGCTTCAATGAACGGGGTATCGATGGGATTACCGAGGCGCCTCGTTGTGGGCGTCGCCCCTACCACGCGGACCGCGCCCCGGGTCTATCGGCGCGATTATCGGTTCATTCAAATCTGCCGCGACCAAACGCATCAATGAATTACGCAACACCTCCGGCCTTTCCGTTTGGCAACGCAATTATTACGAACACGTCATCCGCAACGATGAATCCCTGGACCGCATCCGGGAATACATCGCGAATAACCCGCTGCAATGGGCTTTAGACCGTGAAAATCCCGACATTGTAGGGGCGACGCATGCGTCGCCCCCATCGAAGTCGTTATAGCAATGGACGTTTCAAAGCGATGAGGCGTTCTAATTGCGCGAGCTGATCCCGGTACCCGGGCTCCGCAGAAAGCGGTTCGCACTGACGAAGTTCGATCACGCCGGCCGCAAGCTTGAGTGCGAAATTAAAACAAGAGCTTTCTCCGCATGCTTTGCAATTGGTCTTAGGCAGGAGACGATACAGTTCCAGCGGCTGCAGGTTTTCGTGGGTCACGCTGTCCGGTTCAATTTCCGCCCGCCTCTCCCACACATCATTCACGATGTCAACAAGTCGATCTATTACCTCTTTGGCCTGCTCTCGGCTTTCGAGATGATCAGCGGCTATACGGTCATGCCAGAATCCCACCTTGTGGTCATCGAGACGCCATGAAAAGACCGGACCATCGGAAAAATAGGTCCCGTTCTTAAACACGGCATTCAGATAAGGGAGGACTTCCCTTATATCCACCGGTAAATGGGCGATGGCTTCGTATTCAAAAACATCGGCGCTGTGGTCCGCCACGTCGATCTGGAGATGGTACGATTCAATCAGCATGCGGCCTCCTGTAAGATAGGGGGAGATGGCTCCGCTTCGCCTCGTCGCAGGCGTCGCTCTCCAAATATAATGTCTTGCACATGTCTTATCCAGTCTTTGTCTCAGGTTTGTCCGCCTCAGGTGTGGCCAAGCGCTTGCGAACGCGAAGGTTGAGCATTTCCACCCCTACGGAGAATGCCATCGCAAAATAGATGTACCCTTTGGGCACGTGATGACCAAACCCATCAGCGATTAAGACCACCCCTACCACCACCAAAAACGAAAGGGCCAGCATCTTGATTGTGGGATGCGCGCTGACAAATTGTCCAATAGGCGTCGCAAATGCCATCATCAATGCAACTGATGCAACGACCGCGGCGACCATCACTGCAAGCTTGTCCACCATCCCGATCGCAGTAATGATAGAATCCAGGGAGAAGACCAGATCCACAAGGATAATCTGAACAATAATGGCAACCAATCCGACTTTCAGGCGTTTTGGCGCGTCCGCCTTTGGCCCTTCCAGCAGGTGATTGATTTCTTTGGTGCTTTTCCAGAGTAAGAAGAGGCCCCCGCTTATGAGTATGAGGTCTCTCCCCGAGATCTCGTTGGTGTAGATGGTGAACAATGGCGCGGTGATCCCCATCAGGTATGACAAGAGGGAGAGCAAAGCGATGCGCATGAACATGGCAAAGAAAAGCCCAAGGCGCCTTCCCAACTCGCGGGATTTTTTGGGGAGTCTGTCAACGAGAATCGAGATGAAGATGATGTTGTCGATCCCCAAGACGAGTTCCAGGGCAGTTAAAGTGATCAACGCAATCCATGCATCAGGACTCGTCAAGAGCTCCATCGTTTCAAGCCTTTCCTCTCTCGGCGGGGCAGTCGGTCAGGGACATTTCACGATTTTTCGTGAGCCCTGCAAAAGCGAGCGAAGCGACAAGGTTTGTTCAACATGGCTTTTGTGCGAACCTGCTATGGGATGAACTGAGGATCCGGTGACGTACAAAAAACGTCTGAGTCGCCGCAGCGGGATTCACAAAAAAAGGTCACGCAAATGCGTGACCTGATCTTTTCATGTCGCTGGTCGGGACGACTGGATTTGAACCAGCGACCCCTGCATCCCGAATGCAGTGCTCTACCAGGCTGAGCCACGTCCCGACATCCCTATCTTAACCTTGTTGCCTCCATATGTCCAAACTTTTTTCCGATACATGGAGAGCTGCCCAGGCGACTCAATCTTCTGCAGTTTCGGCCTCCGACTCCGCGTGCCTCTTGGACAAACCTTTGGACTTGAGCAATTGGAGGCGTTTCTTTACGGCCTCTTTGTTCCTGTCCTTCAGTTGATCGGCTATTTCCTTGTTGCTGGCGGACATGGTCAGCACCAAAAGGTCCTCCCTCAATGTCCATGCCTTGGGCGAAGTATTCCGTTTGAGCGTCAGCAAGGCTTTCAATTCCCTCGGAGTGAATTGCTTCAACAGCTCATGACTCTCCTTGATCCACTCAAGCCGCTGCTTGAGATAGTCGGCCTCTGTAGGCAGCGGCGCCATCAAGGCTTCATCGACGATGACTTCGGCGTCTGCATCGTCTGTTAACCAGCCGTCGAAATCTTTTCCGTTTGGCCACCAGTGCGCGTCAGGTTCTGCATCCAACTCTACCGCTATTGGTTTTGCCAGTTTAGTTTCTTCGTCCACGGAAATACCCCCATTCCATCGCGCAAAAATTCCGTACTAGATATACCATAAGGTCTCGAGAGGATACAGTCATTTCCAAATTTTTTTTTCGCGCAACCCTGTGAACCTTTCTGGGTATCTCGTGCAGGCATCCTCAGGCTCAAGCCAAAGCGGGCGCATATACCATCTCTCGAAATTTCTTTCGGAATGTGGCCCGCGGCGGCGCGAATTTGATAACTTTCAAAATCTGCGTCACGTCTCCCTGAGATGTCCTGCCAGACTCGATCCGGCATCCAGGAAACGAAAAATGGATTCCCTCTTGCGTGGGAATGACATGCAGCGGGACAAGAGCGCAATTCGCGATTATTTTCAAGCGGCTATAATAAACCACCCGGCTTACACGGCCCTGCAGCGAGGTATCCTGCTTGCCGCCATACCCAGGCCAATGAGCGGCGACATCACGGCCGTCGCGGTCGGGACAACGGCCTGGCGCATTGGTTACCAGAGCGTCGCAAATGGCGATTTTCCTCTGGTTGCCGAAGGCTTATGTGGGCCTATGGCCACACCGAGCAGCTTGCCCAGACCAACCGCCTTGCTTTGTTCGATCGCCGCGCTGTGAACGACTGGCGCGGCGTACGCTGGTTCAGGGGCAGTCATTGCAGGCCTTGTCCCTAGGGCCGACGATGGTCTCGTTGGGGCCGGAGGATTTCCACGCGCTCGGATAGACCTGGGGCTGCGATCCCTTTGCGTCCCCGGATTGCGAGCCGGCGCGACTGTCTGCTGAACGGGAGCAGGTTGCTGTTGCGGCGGCGTGAGATATTGTTGGGGCGGCTGCATACCGTATGCGCCGTAATTTGTTTGCATATTTCCATACATCCCGGGAGCGCCTGACCAGGAGCCCATACCGCTGTCACATCAGGACGCGGCAGCGGAAAGCTCCATGGCAAATAGCAGACAGGCCGATAAAAAGACGACTCTCTGGTCCCAATACATCGCATTCCCCTTAGGCCACGACATTTGACCATATGTTCCAAGTATAGCACGAGAAATGAGGCCTTGTCATGCCTTTGGATATGGCCGCATTCAAACAGGGCATCCTGACGCGGCGAAATGAGGTCACTCCGCTGCCTTTACCTTGAAGAACCGGCGCTTGCCTACTTGCAGCGTCTGTTCGTCACGTCCTAGAGTGATCACCGTCGCGGGATCAGAAATTTTTTCTCCATTCAGTTTCACAGCCCCCTGATTCACAAGACGCCGCGCCTCCGCTTTTGAGATGCCGGCGCACTCTGCGGCAATTTCGAAGATTTGCATCTCAGAGGCTTTCATGATACGCGTGGGTATTTCTTCGGGAATTTCCTTTCGCTGCACGACCTTCTCGAAATGCTCCTCAGCGCGTCTCGCGGCGCTTTGGTCATGGTATTCCGCGACGATGCTGCGAGCGAGAGCCTTCTTGATTTGCATGGGATGAAAAGGGTCGGCGGGATCTTGATGCAATTCCACGGACTCCAACGCCCTCTTATATCGCTCTACAAGGGACTCATCTACGCTCGTCAAAAGAATAAAATATTTGGGAATGAGGAAATCCTGTATCGACATGGTCTTTCCAAACATGTCTTCCGGGGGATCATCTACCGCTATGTAGTTTCGCTCGGTTTTGCTCATCTTCTTGGAGCCATCGAGTCCCTCGATCAGAGGTGTCATGATCACGACCTGTGGTTCTTGCCCAAACTGGATTTGCAGATCGCGGCCAGCCAGGAGGTTGAATTTCTGGTCGGTTCCACCGAGTTCCACATTGCATTGCAGCGCCACCGAATCGTATCCTTGCATAAGGGGATACAGAAATTCCGTGATCGAGATAGGGCTGCCTTCCTTATACCTTTTCTCGAAATCGTTCCGTTCGAGCATTCGAGCGACGGTGGAACGATACGCGAGATCCAGGCAGTCGGCAAAGGACATTGCGTCAAACCATTCGCCGTTGCTTCTTATTTCGGTCTTTGATTCGTCGAGGATTTTGAAGACCTGCTGTTTGTAGGTCTTGGCGTGTTCCCATACCTGTTCTTTGGTGAGCCTCACGCGAGCTTCGGATCGTTCTGTCGGGTCTCCTATTCGCGCCGTAAAGTCGCCCACGAGAAAGATTGCCGTATGTCCCATGTCTTGAAAGTGTTTCAGTTTGCGAATGGTTACCATGTGACCCAAGTGGATGTCCGATGCAGTGGGATCAACCCCTAGTTTGATGCGCAGGGGAACGCCTGAAGCGATGCTGCGAGAAATGCGGAACCTCATTTCATCTTCATTGATGATCTCTTCTACTCCCCTCATGATGTGTTTCATCTGAGTTTCAAGGTCCGGAAACGACATACCTCACCCTTTCTATGGATTACTGGCCCGCGACCACGCCTGCTTGCATGATGAAACCCATATTTTGTCGTTCAAGTCAAGACAAAGGCTTCCGTATCCAGCGGCGCGTATAGCAGCCAGGGCTGTCTCAACACGAGATGAGATACAGAAAGAACTCCCTGTTGCCCTTGGGACCTCGTATACAACTTTCCACCTCGCCCTTGACTTCGAAGCCCGCCGTGGCAGCCGCGTCTTTCACCTCGGCAAGCGCGCGAGCAATGTGTTCAAAATTGCGAACAACGCCGCCCTTGCCGACGTGCGCCCTGCCGACCTCGAATTGGGGCTTTACCAAGGGCAAAAACCACGAGCCTGGGCGCAGCAACCGCCGGATGACCGGGAAGACAAGCTTGAGGGAAATAAACGAGAGATCGGCCGCCGCCGCGTCCAACGGCACAGGCAACATCTCCGGTTTCACATGCCTGATGTTCGTGTGTTCCATGAGGAGAACTCGCGCGTCGTTGCGGAGCTGCCAGTCCATTTGACCATAACCTACATCCACGCAAACGACCTGCCGAGCGCCTTTTTCCAGGAGGCAATGGGTGAATCCGCCAGTGGAAGCTCCCGCGTCCAATATCACGAGGTCACGGGGATCGATGGCAAAGCGTTCCAGCGCGGCGGCAAGCTTGACTCCCCCGCGGCTCACGTACGGCCTGTCCTCTAGGACGCGCAGAGACGCGTCCGGGGCGACTTGCGCGCCGGCCTTCTCTACTTTCGCGCCATTCACGAACACCTTGCCAGCCATGATCAGCGCAGCCGCGTGCTGACGCGACCGCGCCAAGCCTCGCTCGCAAATAAGTACGTCAAGCCTCTTTTTTGTCGCTGAACCGCCAGACGGTCGAGAAGGCGAAGAAATCGGCGTCATCCACTAACGACCAGCGTACAGGTTGAAGTCCAGCACGTCCACTATGCTGAAACCATAGTAAAGGTAGATGTAGCCCGTACCTAGGAAATCGCGGGGATTATGAATAGTGAAGTGATACGTATAATGACCGGAGCGACTTGGAAGCCGCACCGTTTCTTCATATTGCCTTGTATCCGGCAGTCGGATCATGAATTTCAAAGGGACTTCCGATTGCGAGGAATGGTACGAAAAGCGAACGGCGAGGGTAAGTCGGTCAGGGAATTGATCTATGTTGAGGGACCTCTTATCTCCTTGAAACACAAATTCGCCATTCTTGTACACCGCAGGCCCAAACTGGAGATCAAATATGGATACCCTGCCGGGCATTTCCCAAGAAAACGCGCCGTGAGTCCCTGACTGGGACTGATCGGTTGATTCCGCCTCTGCGCCCCAGCAAACGCCAGTCGGCGGCGCGAGAAGCGCGATCATCACAAAAACTAAAGGCAGGCGACTACGGGCTCTTTTTTGGTTCTTTTGACAAGGCATCGTCATTGTCTTGTCCGACTATTTCCCTCTCAAGCGCCCCACCACTTTGGGGTGATAGGTTTCGGCGTGGGTTCTGATCTGGAAACGGGCCTCTGGACGTCCCACGATTCCACGGTCATGCTCGAGCTGCCCGCGGGGCTTTCGGTTGGGTGAGGCGCCTGATCCTTGGTCGAGGGGCCTTTGCCCAAGAGAATGTCCATAATCTGGTCGCCCGGGAGAGAAGGCGCCTCCTTCTCTGCGGTCTCCGTCCTCCTCTTTGCCTTTGCGCCCATCTGGCTGAACAGCCAGGAAAGAAAGATTATGATGATGAGAGGAAGGAGGCTGTAAAGAACGTTCGTGATGTTTTCCTTGTCCATAGCCGTTCTCTCCTGATATTCATTGGCGCTTCGCCCACGCATCATAATGCCACATTATGCTTGAGGCTTCAATGCTCATACCGCTGTACGGAGAAGCCCTCCACTTGCGACGGCGACCACAATCGTTTACGCTTTGAAAAACTGCAAGAGAGAGACGCGGAGACACGCATTGGACCTCAAAGACCTCGTGAGACATATCGGTGAAAAGGAGCCGCTGAATCCGTACCAGGCGGCAGGCATACTTGCAGTGCTGGCGGCGAGTCAGCGGCATTTCGAGCCAAATACTGTGCTGGATGCCGACAACCTCCCTGCCGTACTCATGGTACTGGATCGCACAGGAGCGGAAGCAGCTCCCCTCTTGGTTAATGTACGATGCAAAGATCATCTCGCTATTCTTCACTTGAAATTCCCTCGCGAGGTTCTCGAGAAAACGCAGTACTTGACCGCGTACAAAGGCAGACGCGCGGCGATTCAGGAGCATCTCGCTCCTACGCTTTACGAAATACCCAACTGGTTGGACGTGGTTCAGACCCTCAGTCGATACGCCCTGGATCGTGACGAAGAGGCGCTGGGGGAGCATTTCGATATTGTCAACAACATCGTACTCACGTTTTTCATGAGCGCCGTCAAGCAGCCTTTTGACGCTCAAGCAAGGTCCCAGGCCGAATATCAACTCGGCCGCTATCTCGAGAGTATATTAAAGGTAGCTGATGAGGAGACTTTTAAGAAATATCTGCCGTTCCTGAGAGACGGCATGACCTTCTTGTCCGATGTTTCGTTCCCGAAGCCCATAAACTCTTTCGAGCGGCGGCTTCAGATTTTGCTTTTTCTGAATGCCGCCATGAAACGTCGGCCGCCAGAATCGCAAGCCATGACGATTCCCTGGCTGCATCGCATGTACGCCGCGGCGCTTGTCTCTGCGTTGGATCAAATCACGCCGCCGGACCCGAAGCTGATCGACGAGCTCGAAAAAGCCGTTGTGCAGGAGACTTTCCAAGGCCAGGAAGAGTTCAAGGCGCTCATCTTGGAAAAGGTGATGCAACAAGGTCCTGGGGAAATTGCCAAGAGAAAGAACCTATTTCACGCATATCTTTCTGGCGAGGCCATTTGCGATGACGCCGCATTTTCTGAAGCCACGGCGTTTATAAGGAATTTTGGCGCTGAATGGACGAACATCTTGGCCTCGTTCCGGGAAAGGATAGATGGCATTCCCCCCTTTATCCAGCAGATATTTTGCGAAATGCTTGCCGCGCAAATCCTTCAAGTGCGTCAGCCAGAAGTAAAGCAATTGCTCATAAACGGCCTGTGCGACATCATTGTGCGGCTGGAAAAGACGCGCAAAAAAGCTTCTCGTGAATTAGTGAACAACTTGGCAGAATTATTCCTTTCCAAGGCGTATTCTTCCGACTCGAACGACATCACGCTGTCCGCGCTCAAGGCCTTGGAGTCGCTCGGGGTAACCTTTGGAAAAGCCGGTTATTTCTTGATGGCGCAGGAGCTGATCGATCATCTGGTGCGCAGGCCGCTCATGCAGCCCAGGGAGAAGCGATTCAACATCGAGGATGACGACACAGGGGAGCCGGTTGTGGTGGCCGAAGACACTGCGGTGAACGAAACCCATGTCCAGCACATCAAAAGCCTCATGACCATTGTCGCGTCAAACCCCCGGGTCATGCATCGCCTGATACCCTACCTCATTGTGCAGATCGAGATTGGTCGGACTCAATTGTGCGATGAAGACCTCATACAGGTAGAAATTTCTAAGTTGCTTCGGGCAAATTCGAGCATCACGCATTTTTTGATCCGCACATTGATCAAGGCGATCCCGTATTCCTTCAAGGACATAGGCCCGCTCGAGGCGTTGAGGCTTACCGCGGCTGGCCTGGCGAAAGAATTGGCGAACAGAGGCGTCAAGCCCATCGGCAATTTTCTAGGAAAACTGCGCGGGGACATCCACTGGCGCGGCAGCATGGACAATTTGTTTTTTGCCATGGGTATCGTGCAATATCTTGCGTCAGGCGACCGGCAATACATTGCGGAATGGATGCCTCAAGAATCGCTCCCATATTTGGAGATGACTCAGTGGTGTTCATCCGAGGAAGCCGCTGGCATCAAAGCCTGCTATGCGCAGATTTGCGCCGACTATGGCATTGACCCACTCTCTCGGGACAGCATGAATCAGTTTCTGCAGGTGGATACGGAGAGGTATCGGGAAGACGATCGGTGGCCGCCATTCGCTCGCAGGGTAGCCCTCGACATGATCGATCTTGTCAAAGGTCTCCACACAAAATACTTCATCGGGCGAGAATCCTTATCAGATCACGACGAAACAGGAGACCTCGAACGGATGGAACAGGTGCTGGAGCGACGGATTCATACGAAGCGGACGTTTCTGACCCCTGATCTCAAGGATCCCTTGCCAAACGTGGCGACTCTGACAGAAGGCTCCGAGGGGTGGACTGCTGAACTTGAGAGATTGCGGAAGGACCCGTCCGGGCCTCCCATTATTTTGAGAGCAAAAAAAGCAGGTCACGCCTATGCCCAACGCGCGACCTACCTCGAGCCGAGATTTGAGGCGTTTAATGAAGACCTCGCCGACGAAGCCCTGCAGGAAACCCTTGCCACAAGCATCAACAACACCTACTTTGACGCGATCACGCTGGAGAATTTGCCCCGAGCGCTCCTATTCCTCGACCACCTCGTGACGGGGATATCGGTGAATGGCCATTCGAGCTACTATTTGAGGCAAGCGTCCCGTGACCTTCGACAGGCCGGCGAACTTGGCCTCACCTTTGACAAGGTCCGCGACCTTCTCAAGATGATCAAGAAGGAACTGGATGACATCCATGCACAATATCGGCAGTGGTTTGAGCCGCCCTTTGATGACGTGCTTAGCCATTGCGCCATGGAAAATCTTCCTCGGAAGCTGCGGGACCTCACCACCCTGAAGGAGATCCCGGATACAGACTTCTTCAAGAACTATTTGAAGACGCTGTACGTCTCGGACCTGCAGGCCAGAGATGGAAATCTGAGGGTGTTGGAGACATTCGTAGAAAAGGTTGAGCTGTTCCTCAGCCAGAGGCTTGCAGAATCTGGCCGGACAGTGGTGAGCGGACCAGCGTCGCATCAACCGCTGATTCCGTTTCACTTCCCTGGCGATGGGGAGGTCTCGCCTTGTAAGATCGGCCAAAAAGCCTCCCTGCTGCATTTTGCCGAAAATACCCCCCCTTTCTTTGTGATCACCACGGATCAAACGGTCAAAAGCTATGAGGAAATGGCCGCGGACGAAGAGTTTCGACGCGGTCTTGCCAATGCCATGGATCGACTTGGTCGCAGCTGGGGACGTTTCCTCGGCGATGTTGATAACCCGGCCCTTTTTTCCGTGCGATCAGGGGCCAGGATCAGCATGCCCGGAATGATGATCACCATCACCAATGTGGGCATCAACGACCAAATCGCCGAAGTCCTTTCCCAAAAGGTTGGAGAATGGTTTGCCTACGATTGTTATCGTCGCTTCCTACAAGAATTCGGGGAATCAGTATTTGGGATCGAGCGAGAAGAATTTCAGGAAATTATTGACGATAAGAAGGCTCGATTCAATGTTCTGCGGAAGGCCCTTATGAGCGCAGCACAGATGAAGAGTCTGGCCTTTGACTACAAGCGCAGGTTGGGTGAATTGGCCCCGCGTGCGGTGGAGATGCTGGATCGCGGGAATTTTCTCGACATCCTCCTCCACTGCGCGGTGGCAGTGTTACATTCCTACGAAGGGAACGCGGCCACGAAGTATCGGCAGGCTGCGGGCATCGATGGGAACTGGCGGACGCCGGCCATCATTCAGGCCATGGTATATGGAAACATGGAACTGAATTCATCCGGTACGGGCGTCGTGTCATACAACCCCTTTACCCTTGACTTGCGCGGAGAATTTGCCCAGGGCGACCAGGGGACCGATGTGGTGGACGGAAAAGTAGTCACCATGCCCGTGTATGATCCGTGGAAAACCCGGGAGTGCCTCGCCTCCCAACTGCCGGATGCATGGAAAGAGCTTTCGTCCATCCTCTTTCGCACCGCGGAGAAGCTTCATCTCGACACGAGAGTGGAGTACACCATCGAAAAAGGCAAAGTGTTCATCCTTCAGATTCGAAAGGATAGGGAGCGCAAAGAGCGGATCCCGTCCCTCAAAGAATTCGGGTACCACGTCATCGCCCAAGGGACAGGAGTCTCCGGCAAGATCTTTCGGGGGATCATGGTGACGGACCGGAATCAGATTGCGCCGTTTCGTCACATCAACAAAGCGCAGTCCATCATAGACGCGATGAATGAAACCCTGCCGGAACTCCACAAGTTGGACGGGTTCATTTTTGTGGTAAACGATCCTATACCTGAAGAGATCATGGAAGAAATCTTTTCCTTGCCGGTCAATACAGCGCTGGTGAGTCGGCTCGGCGGCAGGGGCGCCCATGCCGCGGATATTTCAAAATCATTAGGGAAAGTGTATGTGGGGCAGGTGCGACAGATAGAAAAATTTGCGGGCAAGCCTGAGGTCGTGAGGTTCGACGGGTTGGACGTTATCGTGGGCACGAAGATGGTGATCCATGGGCAAACAGGTGAAGTGGCTCTCTACAAGCCGATCTCGCTGAAACAGTCGGAGTCGTCCTGTGACGAACCGTGATTCTCTCCTGGACATTATGATCGCCAACGGCGTTTTGAGCCGTGACGAGGCGCATCTCGCGCGAATCCAGGCCAGGGACTGCGGCGTCTCGGACATTGAATGGCTCCTCGCCCGGCGTAGGATCACGCCCCGACAATTATTTGAGGCTGCAGAGGCGCTTCTCGCTTTGGACGATGAGGTTCGAGGTTCCGGTACCGTTCACGGCGCTGACGAGTCAAATCGACTGCGCGCCGCAGAGGCGCTGAGCCAAATTGTCGGCGAGTCCGAGCAGATCGCGGCCCTCAAGCGACTGATTGAGAGGATTGCTCCCGCTGACGCGGCTGTCCTTATCCACGGCGAGTCCGGTACGGGAAAGGAGTTGGTTGCAAGGGCGATACACCGCCTTTCCCCGCGTGGCATGGGCCCGTTTGTCGCGCTCAATTGTTCGGCGATACCGTCCGAACTAATAGAGAGCGAGCTGTTTGGCCACAAGAAGGGGGCGTTCACAGGGGCCGTTTCAGACCACCCAGGGGTGTTCAAGGCCGCTGACCGCGGGAGCTTGTTCCTGGACGAAATCGAGGCCATGACTCAGCCGATGCAGGCTAAACTGCTTCGCGCCTTGCAGTCAGGCGAAATTAGAGCTGTGGGAGACGAGCATTCTTCCTTCGTGGACGTGCGTTTTATTTGCGCGACCAACGCCGATCTTCAGCAGCTCGTGGATCTAGGACGATTCAGGAAAGATCTCCTGTACAGGATCAGCGTGTTCGAGATTCATACGCCGCCGTTAAGAGAGCGAACCAGCGACATCCCTCTGCTGGCCAACCACTTTCTGAAGGCGGCTTCGGAAACCGGAGGCGGCAGGGAGATGAGGATCGATCCCGCGGCCTTAGAGCTTCTCTGCGCCTACCCATGGCCCGGCAATGTACGCGAGTTATTGAACGAGATACAACGGGCGGTTGTTATGGCAGGCGATGGCTCGACCATTTCGGTTCGCTGTCTCTCCGACAAGATTACCACACGCGCCAGGAACAGCTCATGGCGCGAAAGACCGGCGAACAAGACGCTAAAGGAAGCGGTGGAAGCTCTGGAGCGGGATTTGGTAGTGCACGCCCTCCAAACATGCAAAGGCAAACGGCACGCTGCGGCGCGACTCTTGGGTTTGTCGCGCCAGGGTCTGCTGAACAAGATCAACAAATATAAGATTTCTCTACCATAAACATACTTTCCCTAAGGCGGTCGTATCGAACTGCCACAGAATCGTGGTTTTTCTGTTCAGCCTATGATATAGAGGGGTTGTGGATGGCGACGGGGTCTATTGGATGAGAGATTACTGTGTGCGCTTTTTGTCACTATTTTTCGCAACATTGCTTCGCCTTGGGCGCAATGACATACCAATGACCTCTTTGTCTTTACGAGAAGCCCGTGGCGATGACACGATTTCAGCTTGCATCTATCGAGGAGGGCTGCTTCCGAATTTGAGCTGGTCGTCAAGAACCGCTGCAACAATCGTATTCATGGCGGCCATATCATTTATGCACATCATGTGGGTTGCCGAAGCGAGAGGGCAGGATTTTCCGTATGTTGCGCCGTCCGCTCCCGAATTTGACGGACGCGGCAATCTGGTTCGGGAGACCGCAAAACCCGGCCAGTCTCTATCCGCGAATGCGCCGTCAAGGACGCCTTCACAAACCCCTGTGCGGATTGACGCCCCTTATACACCTTATACGGTGAATGGAAATGCTCCCAGCCAAAAGGCGTCTGCCAAGCCAGTAGCCGCTCCTCAAGCGCCGGCATATGGAGGCTCTCAGGCCGCCTCGCCGAGGCCGCCTCGCCAGGCCTCAGTCCCGCAAATGCCCGATTATCAGCAGGCCATGAGAAGCCCTTCGCCTTCTGCAAGCAATGCGCCTCAATTGCAGCCCCAGCCGATGCAGCGCCAAGACTGCTCTCAATTCCCCATGCTGATTGCAAACTGCCGTTCGGAAGCAGAGATGCAAATGACCGCGAGACGCTATCTTACATGCCTCATACAAAACGGCTGGAACATGGATCAGGCGCGTCAACATGTCATTAGCACCATCGAGAGTACCTATCGTCTCGCTCGATGAGGGCTGTGGTCAGCATCGACGCGAGCCCGTGTGATCGTGGAGGGGCAGAGGAGCGCTGAACATGGATACCCCTCTGGTGAGCGTGATCATGTCCGTGTACAACGGTCTCGCGTATCTCGAGCAGGCCGTGGAAAGCATACTGCGACAGTCCTTTGATAACTTCGAATTTATCATAGTGAACGACGGCTCCACGGAACCGGTAGGCGACCTCCTGAGAGGATTACTCGACCCAAGAGTCATCCTCATCGAGCAGGAGAACATGGGGCTTACTCGTTCATTAAACAAAGGCATCTCTCTGGCGCGCGGGGAATACCTCGCTCGCATGGATGCAGACGATGTCAGTATGCCGCAAAGACTCGAGCGGCAGGTCGCGGCCATGGAGGCGAATCCCTCTCTGGATCTGATCGCCTCTTACTATGAGGTGATCGACGACAAGGGAAGGCTGTGCGATAGCAAGGCCTTGATACAGGACCCTGTGTACCGTTTATGGAGGCTTCAATTCCATAACGTGTACGGCCATGGGACCGTCTTGCTGAGAAAGAGCACGATAGTTGCAGCCGGAGGTTATGACGAAACCTATGCCGTGGCGCAGGACTATGAACTGTGGTCCCGCATATCGAAACTGGACAACACATTGGTGATTCCGGAGGTCCTCTATCAATACAGGTCGGTCGATGACGGCCCCCAAAGCTCGGTAAGGCACTACGAAACTCAGCTTGCCAACGTCATACGTACGAGCAACAGAAACATCAAGGCGTGCAACCCCGATTTTTCTGATACCGACTGCAAGGACGTTCGATCGGTATTTTGGAAATTTCAACGCGCCGCGACGAGCCCACGGGGCGTCGATCTTCTGCCCGCGTTGTTGGAAGGATTTTTTGCTCGGTACGGCCTCAGCTTTTCTCAAAGAGACGGATTGTTGCTTCAGGTTCTCGCGGACGTTGCCTCGGAGATCGAGACAGACTCTTCCATACAGAAGTCGGACAGGATGGCAATCCTTCGTAGATTTCGCGAAGGCATTGGCCATTGGTTGGCCGAGGCTGTTCATTCCTGATGAAACATGGCGACTATTACAGTGGATGGTAATGATCAACGCTACGCGCATGCGTCGCCGCGTACGTTGGGCCGGGCGATGAAACCGGTAAAAGCCTTGTTCGCTGCAATATCTCGATGCTCAGCATCTGCGGCGCCGGGGTGACGGCGCGCGCAAAATATAAAACGTCCCGAAACTTTTGTCGGAATGAGGCGCGCCGCGGCGTGAATATGATGACTTTCAAAGTCTGCGTCACCGCGCTTGATTTGTCATGCCGGACTCGATCCTGCGCGGGGGAAACTCGTCATGGATTCCCACTTCCGCGGGAATGACATGGAGCGGCTTAACAGCGCAATTCGCGATTATTTTCGAGAATGGCTGAAACTATTTTCATTTTACGCTCCTAGAGGTATTCTAAATCTTTGGAGAAATCTCTGTTGGATTAACGTGTATGGTCTGTGGAGGAAATACATGAAGAGCGCCTTGCGAAACTGTTTTGGTATGCATGAGGAGAGACGAAAGGCCCAACGGCAGCGGCTCGAAATGCGGACTTTACAGAAGCGCCTGGAAATGCTGGAAAAAGGGATGGAGCGACAGCGGGAGAAAAACCGAGGAGCGCAATCGCCAGACGCGGTTGAACGTGGGACAGGCTTGAATGAAATCGTGCGTCGTGAGGTCGAATTGCTGCGCCAGGAGATAGATATTCTCCGCAATGAATTGCAAGAGGACATTGCCGCAATCCATCGTTTGGAGATCCTCACCTTGAGCAACCGCATACAACTCTTGAATGACTTTGGAAAAACGCTGCCGCCAATGATGCCAGGCAGGACAAGAAGATCCACCAAGACGAAAGGATTTTCCTTCGGCATAATCACCAATGGGCAGCGTCCCCAAAAGCTCGTCAATCTCATAGAATCCATCGATTCCCAACGATTGCATCCTGACCGGTACGAGATCATGGTGGCCGGAGAGGTGAGCGGGTTAGAAGGATACGAAAGGATACGCCGCATACCAATGGAAGACGCGGCGCGAGAAGGAAGGCTTGGGGCAATGCGCAACGCCCTTGCCAGAGCTGCTCGGTTCAACAAATTCGTCAGTCTCGACGATGATTTTCTCCTGCACCCGAAATGGGCGGAGGCTGTCGAAGAAGTACAAGGGGATTTCGATATCGCCACGGGAATTATTCTGAATCCGGATTTATCGAGGTATTGTGACTGGGTAAACATCATAGAGAATTACACGTTTCTGAGGGCTTACCACGAAACCTTCGACAAGTGCCAGTATGTGACGGGCGGCTACGGGATTTACAAGGATTTTATCTTTCAGGAGCACTCTTGGAACGAGGAATTGGGCTTCTATCAGGGCGAAGACGTGTCTTTTTCGCGTCGCCTCTTTGAAGCGGGGTATCAACTCAAGTTCATTCCCAAAGCGATCGTGATGCATGACGATGAGCGCTATCGTCAGAAGGGGTACGGGGTGATCCGGTTGAAGTCCGCGGAAGAAATGGAAGACCCCGCACGAATAGGACTCCGGATCGAAAAACTATGCCCCAGAACTCTCTCTTGACGAATGCGCCGCCGACGAAGGAGACGTAAATGCTGATGCTCGCGACAATCGTCGTTGCGACGGTTGTGGTTTCGTTTTTTGCTTCCACGTGCGAGGCAGTCCTCTACTCGACGAGGATGGGGACGCTTGAAGCCTGCAAGGCCTCAGGCAGCAACACCAAGGCAGCCGAGCACTTTCTGGCAATGAAAAAGAAGATAGCAGTTCCCATCGGCTGCATCCTCATAGTGAATACCATCGCCAACACCGCGGGCGCGACCATGGCAGGGTTTTACGCGGCCGATGTCTTCGGCGCGCCCATGGTCACGCTCTTTTCCGTGGCGTTTACCCTTCTCATCCTCTTCATCGGCGAGATCATGCCGAAGACACTAGGGGCGGTGTATTGGCGATCTTTGTGGCCTGTTGTCGTCTGGCCTCTGCATGGCTTGAAATACGCCCTCTTCCCCGCAGTGTTCGTGACTCAAAAGTTTGCAAATCTGTTCATCCGAGGAAAGAAACAACCGCAAATCACCACGGACGAAATCCTCGCAGCAGTCCGGATCGGCGCGTCGGAAGGTGAAATAACTGCAGGCGAAAGCGAACTTGTTCACAATATCATCGAATTGGAAAGCAAGGCTGTCCGAGATATCATGACGCCGAGAACCGTGATTTTTTCCCTGGAAGCGAACATGACCGTTGAAGAGGCCGTCGAAGCCGTGGATGGCATGGGATTTACACGAATCCCCATTTATGAGGGAGACAGGGAGAACATACTGGGATATGTGATGATACATGACCTCTACTCCGCCAAGGCCATGGCGCATCCGCAGCGCAAGCTCAAGTCTCTTGCGAGAAATATCTCTTTCACGCCGGCAACGACCAATGCACTGGCACTACTAACACAATTTTTGAAGCATCGCAGACATATATCCGTAGTAATTGACGAATATGGCGGCGTTGCGGGACTCATCACCCTTGAAGACCTCATCGAAACGCTCTTGGGAAAAGAAATCGTGGACGAGACAGATAGAGAAATAGATCTTCAGGAGCGGGCGAGGCGTATTCGGAGCCAAAATTCCTCGAAAAACTAAGCCTGCCCTTTTCCGCCCTTTGCATAGCGATTCTCGAAATTTCTGTTGGAATCAGGTTCGGGTTGTCGAAGTCGCAAGTTCTTTTGAAAACCGCTGCGTCGGCCGACGGAGAGAAGGACCTTTGTCATTTTACCTGACAATGCCATCGCTCTCCTCGAAACGGTATTTTCATCTCCCGTCGAGTATTCCTACCCTGTCATTTCGAGCGCAGCGAGAAATCTTGAGCCGAAGGCGAAGATTTCTCAGTCGCCGCCTCTCACATTCGTTCGACGGCTACATCGAAATGACAAAGGATACGGCTCTGAAGAAAGCTGTCGTGGTTTTCCATGACCGCGTACCCAGGGCGTTGCCCTGGGCTATTGTATTGCGCCCCGCAAGAGCGGGGCTCAAGACCCCTCTACCGATGCCCGCGTTGTCTTGAGGTTCGTGGATAAGCCGGTCATTTCGAGTATTCCCTTCTCTGTCATTTTACCTGAAAATGTCATGGTTCCCTTCAGAACGGCATTTTCTCTCCCGTTGCGACCCCGTGTTCATGGGAGTTCGTGGGAACGACGCGGCGCGGGACACCGTCGCAATTGGCCATCACTTTCGAGAATGCCTATAAATCCAGCGGCGTTCCTCGCACTAATGTATGCGCGACGTATTGGGGATTTCCTCTTCGCTTACTTTCTTGATGGCGCCTTTCACGAAGGCAAAGCTTGCCAGCACCAACTTATCTCGCTTTGTGGGGTGAAGGTACCGGACGCTAAAGCCGGGTCTTCCTTCAAAATGATAGTTCGTAATGGGGAGGATGCCGCTGATCGGGAGCTGCCACGTGATGGTCCGGCGTTTGACCTTGGGCAGCCAACTCATGAAATACAGGCGGGTATAATCGCATCCTGGGTCTTTTCCTATGGGAGCAAAGGCGACGATATAGTTGTTTTTGGCTCCGACGTCCGGATCTTCCGTGACATTCACGCTGCGCCAACCAACGATGCGCATGAAGGGAACGAGTTTGGCAATATCCTCGGGCGGGGTGAGCTTCATGTTATGCGTGTACAGGTACCCCACGCGGCCGTCTTCTATCTTGACCTTGTACCACACGTCCTTCTTGACGTCGTCCAACGTCTCATCGCCGCCAGTCACATCGTCGGCGGAGACGTTCTCGCCCTGGGGCCGACCTCTCGACGCAGACGCGGCTTTCTCCTCCGAAGGAGCGCGCCGTACCGTCACCACACGCTCATACACCTCGAACTTTTTCCCCGGCGGCAGCACTTCGATGACTTCCTGATCGCGACCAGGGCTGAGCCGAAAGTTCGCTTTGGTTTTTGTCTCTCCCTCTGCTTGGGGAGGCATTCCCTCTATCGATTTTCTCAAATCATGCGTGCGTTGGATGAGGTCTTCTCCTCCGATCACTCGCTGCTCGACGTACCCTTCGCGGCCGTCCCGGGTGCGTACGCGGTAGTATTCTCCAATCTTGTCTATCAGATGCAGAGGCGTCTCGGCCGGGAGTTTACGAATCACTTCCGAGTTGGGGTTGGCCGTCTGATACAATGAGCACGGCCGCATCGTCATGCCATCCCGAGGAGTGAACGAATTCTTTTTTTTGAAAATGGTGAGCTGAGCTTTTTTGACGATCTCGCGCTTGAGGGTGTCCACTTCCTGGCAGCCTGCCGCCAAAAAACAAACGCTGCATAGCAGCAGGGCGACGCCTCGCAGGATTAATTTGTTTCTCCCTGAAGCACATCTCATCATCCTTGGCCTCCAGAAGCGCCATTGGACGAACACTTTATACGCATCTACACGAGAAATCAATAGCCTACATCGTTTTTTGGAAAAAAGCTTCAGCAATACAGCCCATTTCACCAACGAGGCGACTCTTGACAGGCGCCGGTACATTGTGATTAAGTTGTCGGCATGGCGTAGGTCTTCCAGGGTTGCGACGCTTTGTGTTTCGAGCAATCCGCTCTTGGCAACCTTCCAAGAAGGATATGAGAGAATGCAATAAACCCATGGGAGTTGAGGGCCGTTAACTCAGGAGGTAGAGTATCTGCCTTTTAAGCAGAGAGTCGCTGGTTCGAGTCCAGCACGGCCCACCAAATGCCATGGAGGCGAACAAGGCGCGGCAAACATCAGTTTGAATATATGTTGAATAACAATGCGCCTCGAAGCCCCACTGCACCGCGTCCCCATCGTCTAGCCCGGCCTAGGACACCGGCCTTTCACGCCGGCAACAGGGGTTCGAATCCCCTTGGGGACGCCATCCTCTTCGCTGGGCGATATGACGCTGGAATTCATACATTCACCCTAGGTTCTGTTCGGAAATTGAAATACAAGGGGGCGGAGGCCACGAATTAGATTATCAGTGATGCAAGAAATGACCCTGGGGGTAGTTCATGGATGCTCATAAATTGATTCATCTTATTGCCGGCAGCGAGAACTGGCTTATTCAGCGAGTTTTGGCGTACGCCAAACGGCAGCAATACACCAAATATACGTTCACCTTAGCCGAGGCGTGGCGCGCCTCCATTGTGGGTATGTCGAATACGCTCTTGAAGGCTCTCGCCCTCCATGCCGATCCTCCTGAACTCCATCCCGATGACGATTTTGCCAACGATCCCATCGCAATGTTCGGCAGGGTGGAAGCGCAGAGACATCGGCAGCGAGGCGTCCCCCTCTCGATGTTCTTGGGTTTTCTGAAGTATTACCGACAGAGCTACCTCGACCTTATTTCGGAGTCGGACCTGCCCCGAGACTACCAATCCTGGTCTATCAATTTCGTAAATCGCGTGTACGACCGAGTGGAACTCGGATTCATCACAGAATGGGCTGAGGCCTCGAAAGACGGTCTCGTGGAAGAACTGCAGGCTGCCAATCGAGCCCTCTCGTACGAGAAGACAAAGTACATGACGATCCTCGAGAGCCTCGCGAATCCCCTGTTTATCTTAAACGAGAACAACGATATCGAATACATGAATCACGCGGGGTTGATGCTGTTTCATGAATCGACCATTCCCGGGACTTATTATTACGGGACGCAGCCGTGCGGCGAGGCGGTATCCTGGCTCAGACCACTGGTGGAGGCGTTTCTCTCGCAGCCGGCGCAGGAAACATTGTTTGAAACGAGCCTCGAGACGCGGGACGGAGAAAAGCATTTTGAGGTGCAACTCAAGCGAATGCTCGATGTCAGCGGGAAATTCACCGGGGTCGTGGCCACGCTGAGCGATATTTCAGCGCGAAAGATGGTGGAAAACCAGCTCAAGACATCATTGTACAGCATGAATCAGATCATCGAATTCCTTCCCGACCCCACTTTTGTCATCGATAATACCGGGCGAGTTACGGCCTGGAATAGGGCGGTGGCAGAGCTCACCGGCGTGAGAGCGGCTGAGATGATCGGCAAGGGAAACTATGAATACGCGGCGCCGTTTTACGGCGAGCGGCGCCCAGTCCTGATCGACATCGCCCTTTTTGGCGATGAGAGTTGCGCGGACAAGTATCTTTCTCTCACGAGACTGGAGAATGGCGTGTTGCTCAGCCAGTCTTTTCATCCTTTGCTCAAGGGCGGAGTATTTCTCTCCGGGGCAGCTCGGGTGCTCTACGATACTGAGGGCAATCCTACTGGCGCCATCGAGTCTGTCCGAGATATCACTCAGCAAAAGCTCGCGGAAAAAAGCTTGCGAGAGAGTCAACGACAGCTCGCCCAAATTATAGAGTTCCTTCCCGACGCCACCATGGTGATCAACGCGCAAGGGCAAATCATAGCCTGGAACAGGGCCATTAGTGAGCTCACGGGGGTGAGGGCGTCCGATATCATGGGCAGGGGAAATTACGAATATGCAATCCCATTTTACGGTTATCCAAGACCTGTCCTGATCGACCTTGTCATCAACCACGACGAGCGGGTAGCCGGTCAATACCTCTACGTAAAAAAAGAAGGCGACCGGCTCGTGTCAGAGACCTATTTGGAAGACTTTCGCGGCCGCGGACGAACCTGGTTCTGGAATACTGCAGCCCCTCTTTACGACGACGATGGAAAGGTCATAGGGGCCATCGAGGCAATCCGGGATATAACAAGCCTCAAATTAGTGGAAGAAGAGCGATTTGAATTAGAAAAAAGGCTTTATCAGTCGCAAAAGCTCGAAAGCCTGGGCATTATGGCTGGCGGCATCGCACACAATTTCAACAACCTGCTGCAAGTGATTCTTGGAAATTTGGAACTTTCCCTCATGGAGCTTCCATCCTATTCTCCAAGCCGCTCCGGCCTCCAACGGGCCTACGAAGCCGCGGAACGCGCCGCTCGAATTTCCAGTCAAATGCTGGCCTATACAGGCCACAAGATGTTTATCCCTACAGAATTGGACATCAACGAGCTGGTAAAAACCAACCTCGTGGTGCAGAAATCCATGGCCTCGGAGAGCATTCGCGTTCGATTGGACCTTGCGAATCTGCTTCCCCACGTTTTGGGGGACGAGAACCAGATCAATCAGGTCATCGCCAACTTGACCACCAACGCAATAGAGTCCATCGGGACCGGCGTTGGCGAGATACGCATATCTACAAGCTTGCAGGATTGCAATTCCGAGTATCTGCAAGCAAACCTCCTCGAGGAGCCGGCCATACCCGGCTTCTACGTATGCCTCGAGGTCAGCGATACGGGATGCGGGATGGACCCCAACACATTGGAGCGGCTTTTCGAACCATTTTTCACTACCAAATTCACGGGACGCGGACTGGGATTGGCAGCGGTGTACGGAATTATGACTGCCCATAAAGGCGCAGTGATGGTTCAAAGCGAGATCGACGCAGGAACCACGTTTCGCGCCCTGTTCCCTGTCACAGAAGAAGCGCTTCACGCGTTCCGGGAAAGGCTCTCCTCGACGGAAGCGCACGCAGTGACAGACAGCATCCCCTCAAAAGGGCTCGTTCTTGTGGTGGATGATGAGGAATGGATTCGCGACTTAACCATAAAAAGACTCGAGCACCTGGGGTATGAAGCCCTGGAGGCGGAAGATGGAGATCAGGCGGTAGAAATTTTCCGAGAACGATGGAAAGAAATTTCCTGTGTGCTCCTGGATCTGACTATGCCCAAGAAAGGCGGCGGGCAGGTTTTTCAGGAGATGAGGGCAATCTCGCCAGGCGTCAAGGCGCTTTTGGCAAGCGGCTACCATGAGGAAGAGGCCCTGCGACGTTTCGGAGATACGCCCCCAGCCGGCTTCATTCATAAGCCGCATGACCTCCAAACCCTCGAAGAGAAGCTTGAGCAGGTATTGAGAAAAATATAGACTGCAACACAGGCCGCCGATGAGGCGTTCGTGGAAGCCCGCCGAGTGTGTCAAGCGTAATCAACCTCAAAACCGACGGCGCGACTTCCCGATTGGAAAGGAGAATGCCATGAACCAGATCGATCTTGCCAAATCATTGTCTCGAACCAATAGCACCAAAATGGTGCTCCTCATCATGGATGGACTGGGAGGCCTCGCTACCGGAATTGGCGGCCTCACTGAATTGGAGACTGCGCGCACTCCGCATCTGGATGCCCTGGCTCGGACAGGCATGGTGGGCCTCATGCATCCCATTGGAATGGGCATCACGCCGGGCAGCGGCCCGGGTCACTTGGGACTTTTCGGGTACGATCCTCTCAAATATGTCATCGGCAGAGGCGTTTTGGAGGCGGTGGGTATAGGCGAAAAGCTCACTGACAAAGACGTCGCGGCACGCGGCAACTTCTGCACCGTGGACGAAAACGGCGTCATCACGGATCGTCGTGCGGGGAGGATTTCCACGCAAGAATGCACGCGAATGGTGGAAATGATTCGCGATATTACCCTGCCGGGCGTCGAGGTCATTGTGAAGCCCGTGAGGGATTACCGTTTTGCGCTCATCCTGAGGGGAGACGACTTGTCCCCGGCCCTCAACGAGACAGATCCTCAGCAAGTTGGCCTCAAACCCCACGAGGTGGTTCCCCTGGACCAATCCGAGGGCGCCAAGAAGACGGCAGAATTAGTGAACCTCTGGGTCTCGCAGGTGCGTCAGCGAATCAAGAATCAAAAACCCGCTAATATGGTGACTCTGCGAGGATGGGCAAAGGAACCCGGGCTTCCCACATTTCTCGAGGTATTCAAACTGCGCGCTGCCGCGCTGGCCGTCTATCCCATGTACAAAGGACTAGCAGGTCTTGTGGGTATGACCGTCATGGACGGACTGAACGACCTTGAAGGTCAATTGGCCTGCTTGGAAGAAAATTGGGATAAGTTCGACTTTTTCTTTGTTCACCACAAATACACGGATAGTCGAGGCGAGGACGGCGATTTTCAGGGAAAAGTGGCAGAAATCGAAAAAGTGGACAAAGTGATACCGAGGATACTCAAACTCGAGCCAGATGTATTGGTAGTTACCGGTGACCATTCGACGCCGTCCGCGCTGAAGTCGCACAGTTGGCATCCGGTACCCCTCGTTTTTTGGGCGAAACAGTATGTACGTTTCAACCCGGACGTCACTGGCTTCGGGGAAACGCAGTGCCTCAAGGGAGCCCTCGGGCAATTTCATGCGACGTCGCTGATGCCGTTAATGGCCGCGCATGCGCTCAGGCTTGACAAATACGGCGCGTAACGCATCATACCTGTTAATGGCGTCTTGTTGGCACCCGATGCTGCGTGGCGACGTACAGCGTAGCCTCGTACTGTAGGTCGTTGATAATACCGCCATAAGAGGTCCTACTCCACCAAGATATGGCCGTTTCGGACGTACACCCCATTCATTTTTTTGAGTCCTGGCAGGTATGGCCCGGTTCCTACGACAACCCTCCGCTGGACGGTCTGTATCCCATTCCCAGGCCCCAAGAGATGATCATCGATCGGACGACGCCGATCACATCCATGGGATCCTGTTTTGCCAGGGAAATCAAGAAAGTGCTGCTGGCCAGGGGATTCAACTATGTGGCGGAAGAAACCGATCACCCGGCGTCTGTACACGCGGGAGCAGCATGGGAAAGAACTTACAATACCTTTTCTATGCGGCAAATATTTGAATACACCTTTTCTGACTGGCGTCCGAAAATACGATGGTGGCTCACGCCAAAGACGCGAATCGTTCAAGACCCATATCGGAGGATCATCCTCTACGATTCCATCGAGCAGGCCGAGGCCGACTTCGAACGCCACCGGATGTGTTCTCGCAAAGTTTTGACAACCGCGCGTGTGTTTATCCTCACCCTGGGACTGACCGAGATCTGGGAAGACACAGAAGACGGGTCGGTTATCTGCCTTCCATCAGGTCCATACGTCAATGAAGGCGGCGACATGAGACGCTACCGGTTCCGAGTCAGCCGATATGAGGAAAACCTGGCCAACCTCATACGAATTCGGGAGCTGCTTTCGTTCCACAACCCCCATTGCAAGATCGTGGTCACCGTATCGCCCGTGCATCTCTGGGCCACCTTTCGCCGAGACTGCGAAATATTCAGCGCAAGCTGCAATTCAAAGGCGACATTGCGAGCCGCGGCGGATGAATTCGTCTCACGATACGACAACGTCGTGTATTTTCCGGCGTTCGAAATAGCAAGTATTTACAGACCGTTGTTGGGGCAGCCCGTATTTACAGAAGGAAGAGAAAATTTTCACGTGAATCAAGAGACCATCGATTTCATCATGGAGACTTTTTTTCGATATTACGGGCGCCGCGCTCCTGAGGAGGCTTGATTGCCAGACAAATGCGCTTTGCGATGACATAATGCCCTCGCTCTCAACAGTCAAAACTGTCCAACCGGAGACGAAAGACTGTCTAAGAAGTCCTCAGCTCTTTCACATAAAGCCCGCTGTTCGACACAACTGTTCTTTTTCGGCTTCTCGTAAATCGGCCACCACCATCCTCTTTACCAATTCCCTGAATCCTATCCGAGGGACCCAGCCTAAAACCTCCCGAGCTTTGGTCGCGTCGCCAAGCAGTTCGTGAACCTCTGTGGGTCTAAAATAGTAGGGATCGACTGCCACAAGCACCTGGCCGGTTTCCGCATCGACGCCTTTTTCATCTACGCCTTCGCCCCGCCATTCCACGGTAATCCCGACCTCCTTGAATGCGAGTTCGACAAATTCTCGCACGGAATGGTTTTCCCCCGTGGCAATGACGAAGTCGTCCGGCTCATGATGCTGGAGAATGAGCCACATGGCCTCCACATAATCTCTTGCGTGACCCCAATCTCGCTTCGCGTTGAGATTGCCGAGATAAACAGTTTTTTGCAGCCCCAACTTTATCCTTGCAACGGCTCTGGTGATTTTCCGCGTCACAAAGGTTTCGCCCCGCATGGCAGACTCATGATTGAACAGGATGCCGTTTGAGGCGAACATGCCATAGGCCTCACGATAATTTCGCACAATCCAGTAGCCATAGAGCTTGGCCACGGCATACGGACTCCTGGGATAAAACGGGGTGCTCTCGCGTTGCGGCGTCTCCTGAGCAAGGCCATAAAGTTCGCTGGTGGACGCTTGATAAAAACGGACAGTATCCACCATGTTCAAAATCCGGATGGCCTCGAGAAGGCGCAGCGTGCCAAGGGCGTCTGAATTGGCGGTATATTCAGGGGTCTCGAACGAAACTCGGACGTGGCTCTGGGCTGCGAGATTGTATATTTCCGTCGGTTGAAACTGCTGGATAATCCGTATGAGGTTTGTGGAATCCGTCATGTCGCCGAATTCCAGTGTAAAGTTTGTGTGATTCTCGTGAGGGTCTTTGTAGAGGCTGTCGATCCGTTGGGTGTTGAGCAAGGAAGCCCTCCGTTTGATCCCCTGAACCACATAGCCTTTTTTCAAGAGAAAATCCGCGAGATACGCTCCATCTTGCCCCGTGACGCCCGTAATGAGAGCCCGTTTTTCAGCGGTCATGAATTGCTCCAATGCCGATTAATATTTGCTGTTGCCAAAGCCAATCAATAGTGCGATGAACGTTCTTGTCTCACATTGCTCCCCTGGCCAATGTGTGCGTTGAAACCAGCCATTTCTTATAATAATATCATATCGAGGGGTTCGCCTGCCACAGAAAACAGCGCTTTCGAGAAAGCGACGCCACCTGGAGTAGATCGTTGACGCACCCGCCAATGCCCTCTCCCATCAAAACGCACGAACATCGCTGCGCGTTTCCTTCTATAACCGTAATAACCGCCCATGTAAACAGAGTCGCCGGCGTCAGCGACGCCCTGTGGTCAGTGAAACGGCAGCTTTATCCCGCTTGCTGCCTCGTCATCGATCTCGGTCCGCCCGAAGAGAACGCTTATCTGAGGAAAAAAGAACTCTTTGACTGCGCCGCAATATCCTGCGAATCAGGACAAAATCCGTACGACGCCATCAACAAAGGCATTGCTATGGCGACAGGAGATGTCGTCGCGATACTGGATCCCATGGACTATTACGCCCACAACCGCGTCCTCTGGATAGCCTCCAAAGTTCTCGCCGACAAAGAAGTAGACGCGTGCTACGGTGACGTCATCGTGCTTTCCCCGGACAATAGGTTCAGGCTGCAGCAATACGGCCAAGCCCTCGCCGGACAAAAATGGCGTCATCGCGGCGCGTCCTTGCCTCCTCATTCAGCAATTTTCATAAAACGACGTGTGTACGAAAAACTGGGCGGATTTCGCTCGGACCTTGGTGAGGGCGCGGAGCGGGAACTCTTGGAACGGTTCTTCGATCGGTACCGGGTCAAAGCCGTGCACGCGCCGCACCCCTTCTTGGTAAAAAAATGTGATTTTCATGGAGCTTTGTCTGATGTCCCTCAGAGGACACAAAGGGTCTTCTCGCAGCTCGACGCGTGCGCTGAAGTGAAGAGGATTGGGAAAAGACGCGAGCTTTGCGCGGCGATGAACCTCACTGGTCTTTTCTCGAAGCAAACGATCTCTTTCGCGTCATGGCTCGACCGAGATTGGCCAGCGCCGCTCAAAGCAAGCGGATCAGCAAAATCCCAAACCGGAGTGAACGATTCAGGTGTCTCGTCCCCACGCGGCGGCGTCCACCACGCGTCCTCGCGCAAAGAAAACGGTCTGTACGTCGTCACCGTCAACTACGAGAGCGATGAGGCGGTTCAAAAGCTCGCTCGGTCCCTCGAGCGGTCGGACATCGTCAAGAAACTCATAGTGGTGGATCATTCGCCGCAGCCGCGCCTGAAGATCCCCCAGGCTTCCTTTCCC
>JBMFOE010000028.1:0-46411 GCA_049969795.1 Desulfomonilaceae bacterium | reverse complement strand
TTGCCCAGCGCTCGATCTGTCATGCCGGTCTCGACCCGAGATCCGGGAAACGAAGAACGGATTCCCACATGCGTGGGAATGACATACAGCGGGAGACAACATGGCATTTCCCGATTATCTTCGAGAATGGGTATAAAATATATGCGGCCCCGCTTTGCTATTCAAAAAAAACCGCCTGCCCCCCAAATGTGTTCTGAAGGTCCACGAGCATCGACTCTGTGGGATCACAGAGGGTGGAAGACAAGTTGATGATGGTTTCGGTCTTGTTTGGCACGATGACGTGTATTCTGACGGGTATTCGACCCTTGCTGCGAGCCAATATGCTCTTGAGACTCTTGATCGCGGAGGGATCGATGCCGGTGGTGGTTATCTTGATGTGGATGACGGAACTGAAGTGACGGTGGGCCTCCTCGAGGCGATGAATCTCATTGGCGAGGACCTTGGGGTTGTCGTTCTCTCCGTTTCTGGCGCCCACCACGACGAGAGGGTCGCCTGATTCGAGCAGTTCTTTTTTTTCTGCATAGAGGTCGGAAAACACAGTTATTTCGGCGGTTCCTGTCATGTCCTCCAGGAAGACAAAGGCCATGCGATCACCTTTTCTCGTGGTGATTTCCTTGGTTTGTTTCACCAGGCCAGCGATCCTCACGGGCGCGGCTGGAGAGAGGTCTCCAAGACTGGCGCTTGGCACAATACCGAACCGTTCCATCTCGTGTTCATACTTGGTCAGTGGGTGTCCTGTAATATAAAAGCCCATGGTTTCTTTTTCATAGGCCAGCCGAGAGACTTCATCCCATTCAGGCGCGTTGGCGATGGGTATGTCCGAGGCTGATTGGGGCTCTTCCACAGAGCATTCCATGGCAAAGAGGTTGAACTGTCCCTGCATCTTTTCCCGTTGGATTGCCGCCGCTTGTTCCAGGGTTGCATCCAGCGCGTCATACATGGCTTTACGAGTCAGCCCCATGCCGTCGAACGCGCCGCACTTTATGAGGCTTTCGATCACTTTTCTATTGACTTTTCTGAGATCCACCCGCTTGAGAAAGTCTTGGAAATTGCAAAAGGGGCCATCCTTGTCTCGCGCCTCGAGGATGGCGTTCACTGCGCCTTCTCCCACGTTGCGAACAGCGCTCAGTCCGAACACAATCTTTCCCTGGACCACGTTGAAGCCTACCAGGGAGTGGTTGACATGGGGCGGGAGGATCTCGATCCCCATGTTGCGGCATTCGCTAATGTAGAGGGTGATTTTGTCTGTATTTCCCGATTCGCAGCTCAGTTGAGCGGCCATGAACTCGGGCGCATAGTGGGTCTTGAGGTATGCGGTTTGGTACGTGACCATTGCGTATGCAGCGGAATGGGACTTGTTGAAGCCGTACCCCGCGAATTTTTCCATGAGTTCGAAGATGTAGGCCGCTTTTTGTGGGTCTATCTTGTTTTTTGCGGCTCCCTTTTCGAATCGGCTTTTTTGTTCAGCCATTTCTTCGGGTTTTTTCTTTCCCATGGCCCGTCGCAGGAGGTCGGCTTCGCCGAGTGAATAATCGGCCAGGGCGGTGGCGATGTTCATCACCTGCTCCTGGTACACGATGACCCCGTACGTCTCGGAAAGAATGTGTTCAAGTTGAGGGAGCGGATATTCGATGGGCGTTCGTCCGTGCTTCCGATTGATGAAGTCATCCACCATTCCCGATTCCAGGGGCCCGGGCCTATAAAGCGCCAGTATGGCAATGAGGTCTTCGAAGACGGATGGTTTGAATTTGGTGAGGACGTCCCGCATCCCAGAAGATTCGAGCTGGAAGATGGCAAGCGTGTCGCCCTTGGACAGGAGCTCAAAGGTTTCTGGGTCGTCCAAGGGTATGGCCGCCATGTCGAGATCGACGCCCCTGGCCTGGCGTATAAGTTTCACGGCCTTGTCTATCACCGTGAGGGTTTTGAGACCGAGAAAATCAAATTTGACCAGTCCGATTTTCTCCACCCAGGTCATGTCGTATTGGGTTACTGTTTCTCCGTTGTTTCCAACGTAGAGCGGCAGGTGCTCGACCAACGGCTTATCTGAAATCACGATGCCTGCGGCATGCGTCGAGGCGTGACGGGTCAAGCCTTCGAGGCACTGTGCAGTGTTGATGAGGTCGGCAATTTGGGGGGATTCATCCACGAGCTGCCGCAATCGGGGTTCGTCTCTGAGCGCAGATTCCAGGGTGGTTTTGAGGGAGTCGGGGATGAGCTTGGCGATCTTGTCCGCCTCTGCGTAGGGAAGCCCCAAGACGCGTGCGGTGTCCTTTACCACGGCTTTGGCCTGCATGCGCCCGAACGTGGTTATTTGGGCCACGTGGTCTTCTCCGTATTTTTTCGAGACATACTCGATGACCTTTTCTCTCCCCTCTGTGCAGAAATCCACGTCGATATCGGGCATGCTCTTTCGTTCGGGATTGAGAAATCGCTCGAAGAGGAGATTGTATCGAATGGGGTCGATATCCGTGATGCCTAGGCTGTAGGCGACGAGCGAGCCTGCCGCTGATCCTCTGCCAGGGCCTACGGGGATGTCGTTGGTCTTGGCGAACTTGATAAAATCAGCAACAATGAGCATATAGCCGGAAAACCCCATCTCCTGGATGAGGCGGATTTCGTGTTCCAGCCTTTTCCGATACTTGTCTTCCAGCGCTGCATCCATCTTCCGTATAGAACGCATCTTTGCCAGACGGGCTTCGAGGCCTTGTCTCGCATCCTTGGCCAATCGCTCTCGAAGGGTTTCGCCTGTGCCGAGATCGAATCTCGGCATGTGAAGCTGGCGAAATTCAAGTAAAAGGTTGCATCTATCTGCGATGACGATGGAATTCTTGATAGCCTCGGGAATGTCCCGGCATTCGTGAGCCATTTGTTCCGGAGACTTAAAGTAAAATTGGTCAGTTTCGAAGCTGAGCCTTCCGGCTTCGTCGAGTTTTTTCCCCGTCTGTATGCACAGAAGGATTTCGTGGGCGCGAAAATCAGACTTGTCCATGTAATGGCAGTCGTTGGTCGCGACCAAGGGGATGCCCATATCGCGGGAAAGCCGTATTAAACCCTGATTCACCTTATTCTGTTCCTCGAGTCCATTGTGCTGAATTTCAAGGAAGTATCGGCCGTTATCAAAAATACTTCTGAACCAGTCCGCGCGGTCGGCGGCCTTCTTGGGTTCCCCGCGTAGCAGGTGCACAGGGATTTCCCCTGCCAAACATGAACTGAGGCATATGAGCCCTTCGTTGTACTCTTTCAGGAGTTCATCATCTATCCTTGGTTTGTAGTAGAAACCTTCGGTGTATCCGAGGGTAACCAATCGACACAGGTTTCTATACCCTTTCTCGTTTTCGCAGAGCAGCACGAGATGGTAGGAGGTAGGCTGTCCTGGCGTAGTCGAGCGATTCTGTCGCGCTCCAGGAGCCACATAGACTTCACACCCCACAATAGGCTTGATGCCGCTGGCCTGTACCTGGGAGTAAAACTCCATGGCGCCGAAGAGGTTGCCGTGGTCGGTTATGGCGAGGGCCGGCATTTTGAACTCTTTGGCCTTTGCGATAAGATCGGGTATCCTGATAGCCCCATCGAGGAGCGAGTAGTGGGTATGCAGATGTAAGTGGACGAAGTCTCCTCTGGTCATGGCGCGGCCCTACCTTATTGATATAATTATTCTTTTTATATTTGATTCCAAACATATCACTCCTCTCATCGCCTTGCAATGTCTTTTTCCCTTTCTTGGTGTACGAGACCGCTGTCCATCGTAGCGGTTTAACTCTGCAGGGGGCGAGCGGGTTTCGCTGTAAAGACTTTGTCAAGATATGGTTTGATTATGGAAACATATTGACAATGCTTTATACAATAGATTAGAATGGGTGCTGCACGAGTGTCCGAACGCCGTTTCCGTAGGTTGTTTGTCTGTTCGGTTTTGGAGAGGAGACGAAGTCATTTTTCCTATGTCAAACGCGTTGTTGCCTCTCGACGGTCCGCCGCCATCTGCTCCTGGCCCTCAGGGCGCGGCGCAGTGGTTTTTTCAGTGCTGCTGCCACAGTTGCATTTCTCTGTTCGAAGAGATCGGGAGGGCGGTGATTCTTCTTTTTTCGTCGCTTTACTGGATGTTCCGGCCTCCTTTTCGTGTGCGGCAACTCATGGAACAATTTGACTTCGTGGGCGCCCAATCCATTCTTCTGATCGGTTTGACAGGCGGGTTCACGGGGATGGTGAGCGTGCTTCAGGGGTATAGCGGACTGCACCGGTACGGCGCGGAATCCATGATCGGGGCCACGGTGGCGTTAGGGCTTGCCCGTGAATTGGGACCAGTCCTTTCTGCCCTTATGATTATTGGTCGCGTGGGTTCGGCTTTTACGGCCGAATTGGGGAGTATGCGGAATACGCAGCAGATCGATGCGCTAGCCAGCATGGCCGTCGAGCCGGTGCAGTATCTCGTGGCGCCGAGGATCATAGCGGCCACGGTGTCGTTGCCCGTCCTTACGATGATTTTCTGCTTTTTCGGCATGGTGGGCGGGTACTGGGTGGCTGTCGCGTATCTCGGCTTGGACGCCGGCATGTTTCTGGGCGGCGTGCGATATTACCTGGACTTGGAAGACGTGGCGCACGGATTGACCAAATCTTTTGCCTTTGGGCTGATTTTTTCCCTTATAGCCTGCAGCGAGGGTTACCACGCGAGAGGCGGGGCAAGAGGCGTAGGGCTGGCCACGACGCGTTCCGTGGTAGTTTCCGCGGCGCTCGTGTTGATAGGGGATTATGTCATGACCTCCCTGATGTTTCGCCATGGCTGAAAAGAGTGATGGACGCCGCACCAATCATAAGAGTGGAAGCGCTCGTGAAGAGCTATGAGACGCAGCGAGTACTCGATGGCGTGTATTTCTCGATACAAAGGGGATCGATCACGACGATCATGGGCGTTTCGGGCGCAGGCAAGTCCGTCTTGTTGAGGCACCTCATCGCGTTGGACCGGCCTGATAGCGGGGCCGTGTATGTGGATGGAGAGGATATTTTTTCCATGAGCCCCAAGAGGCTCAACCGGATGCGTCGAAGACTTGGCGTCCTCTTTCAGGACGCTGCGCTCTTCGATTCTTTGTCTGTGTGGGACAATGTGGCCTTTCCCATTCGAGAGCACAGCGGCCTTCCACGGAAGCGGATCCCGCAAAAGGTGGAAGAAAAGCTTGGGATGGTCGGGATGCTCAAGCATCAAAGCAAATTGCCGGCAGAGTTGTCCGGTGGGATGCGCAAACGGGTCGGTTTGGCAAGGGCTTTGGCCATGGACCCTGAAATTGTGTTCTTCGACGAACCGACGACAGGCCTGGATCCCGTCACTCGGGCTGCTATTTACCGGCTGATTCGCCGCGCCCACGACGCGACCGGCGGCACATTTGTGATTGTGAGCCATGACATAGAGGGGGTGCTGGAGATTTCGCATGAACTCTTCATGTTGTGGAATGGCAAGATCGTAGCCCAAGGAACACCGGAACAGATACGTGAGAGTTCTGACCCGCTGGTGCGCCAATTTGTCAGTGGCTCCGCCGACGGCCCCATCGACGTTGATATGACAAGCTCGTAGGATGCGCACGATGAACAAATTTTCCGTGGAAGCAAAAGTCGGCATCTTTTTTCTCATTGGCGTGGCCATCTTTGCGTATCTCTGGTTTCGGGTTCTGGATATCGGCTTCAAAGAAGGGTTCCCTTTGGTCGCTCGCTTCAAATCCGCGGAGGGTTTGTCCAAGGACGCGCAGGTGCAGATGGCCGGCATCAAGATAGGTACAGTAAAGGAGGTAAAATTCGATCCGGAGACCGGGAAAGCCGTAGTGACCATGATGATAAACGACGCCTACCGGAATCTTATTTCTGAGGGTTCACGCGTCTCCATGAAGACAAAGGGTTTGGCAGGGGACAAGTATCTTTCCATAGAGCCCGGCAAACCAAACGCCCGCAAGCTCCAACCCGGCGAGGAAATTACCCAAGTATCCGAACCCACAGACCCCGAGAAGGTGATCGAGAGCTTCGGAGCCCTCGCGCAAAATCTTCAATCGTTGTCGGGGGAAATGAAGAAAAAGATCGTCGATCAGAAGGGTTACGAAAAGATTGACAGCCTATTGGACAACACCGATTCAGTCTTCAAGGATTTGCGCGGAATTCTTGCCCGCAACAAGGACAAGATAGAGAACACCATCCAAAACACCGAGGCTGCAGCAAAAAACGTCAACGAACTAGTCGCCCGCAACAAGACCAAAGTTAACCGGACGGTGGATCACGCAGAGAATTACTACAAGTCTATGGGAGATGCTGGCGAAAAATTCAGTCGAGCGGCTACCAACGTGGAGAAGGTCGCCAACGACATCCGGTCTGGCAAAGGCACGCTCGGCAAGCTCACCACGGACGAAACCCTTTACAGGAACGCCCAGGGGCTGATCTCACAACTGCGGGGGATTTCGAGCTCTATCCAAAGCGGTTCCGGCACCATGGGGAGGCTCATCAACGATCCTGAGATGTACTATGAGGCCAGGCGCGCCATCCGCAACATGAACAAGACTGCTGAGGACGTATCGGAAGCCACTCCCGTGAGTACGCTGGCCATCATCCTCGGCTCGGTTTTCCGATAGATGGCGCCAGGCCGATCTAAAAGGCTCTTTGGATCCTTCACGGCCAGAATTATTCTGGCACTCACGCTTTGCATCTCGTATGCGCTTGTGGATGACGTCGCGGGGTCGTCCACAGCGGACAAGAGTGCGTTGGGGAACGGCAGACTCGGCAGCACGTTTGCCATTGACCCAGACCTTATGATTCGGTCAATTCATCCAGAAGCTCCGGACAACATGTGGGCTCTTGGTCAGGGTTGGGGGGTGCGGCCGTTTTTCTACCGATCACGACTCCCAGGACTCTATGACAGGATTGACTTTCTGTATCCAATTGGGTGCTACGAAGATACGATGTTCCGCCGGAAGTTTCGGTTTGTACCTTTTTTCGAAAGCCGGTGGTCGAAATCCCCGCCGTATGAAGGCCATGCCCGTTTCTTGACCTTTTATAAGGGCGTGTCGGACCAAGGAGACCGTTACTGGGGTTTTTTTCCGTTATTCGGTTATACGCATCGCCGATTCGGCGTTGACCGCAACCTGTTTGTCCTTTTTCCCCTCTATTATCATACGGTTGATGAAGGCTCCCGCACGGTGAGAGTGCTATGGCCGCTCATCACCTACGCCAATAGCGCATCGAGGTCTGCCTTGAAGTTTTGGCCCATTTACGGTCGAGACAGAATCCGGAATGATTATGACAACTTTTTTGTGCTGTGGCCGTTTTTACAAAAGGTCGAGAAATATCCGGGAACCGAGCAGGAATCACGGTATCTCGGCCTTCCATTTCCGCTGTTCGTGAAACAGGATGACCACTATTCCACGACCACTCACATTCTATGGCCCCTTATAACCTATTACTATCACTACCAAACTGGCCATACTCGGTACAGCCTTCGGCCGTTTATCACCTACGGCACCGGCGGCGGGATCGAGGAGCTGAGCATCCTTTCCTTATACACATATAAGGAGGACAACAGGCGTCCCACCACGTCAAAGGATTCAAAGGGCTACGTGTCCGTTGCGGCAGACGAAATCATGACGGAGCGCACGTTTTTCGGCCTCAGCGCTATCAAGAAGCGCTATCGCAAAGGCTGTCTGGTGTACGCGAGATACAGGTTTTGGCCCTTTGCTGAATACATTTGGGATGCAGCGAAAGGTTCGCATCTGAAAGTTCCGGAGATCGTGCCGCTCACGGATCAATGGTGGAACCTCAATCTCGGCCGGCTGCTCAGACTTGTTGACCTGAGGGATACGCCAGTGACCAGGGAATTGAGCCTTTTCTTTGGCTTGAGTCAAAAGACCGAGCTGAAGCAATCAGCCCTCATCAATCCGCCGCCAATTCCGGGGGATGACGACTGGCAAGAGCTCGTTGTCGGGGCGTTTGGGAGGCAGTGACGACGGCGACAACGGATCTCAGAGGCGCAACGGAGTTGGCGGCTACTTCCGCGACCAGCCGTATATGTCGCCGTATTTTTCGCTCAAATATTGTATGAGGCGCTGCGGATTCAGGTCTTCCTGGGTCACGACCTTCAGCAGTTCGCGCGGGCGGTAACGCGTCCCTTGGCTGTGGATTTTCTGTCTCAACCAGGTCAGGATCTGGGTAAAGTCGCCTTTTTCAATGAGCTGCTCGACGTCTCCGATGTCTTGCGCGAGTCGGCGAAAAAATTGAGCGGCGTAGAGATTGCCCAGGGTATAGGTGGGGAAATACCCGATCGAGCCGGACGGCCAATGGATGTCCTGCATCACCCCTCGGCTGTAAGAATCCGGAACTACGCCGAGGTATCTCTTCATCTTTGCGTTCCACGCCTCGGGAAGGTCCTCGACTTCGAGTTCGCCTCTGCACAGCATGACCTCGATCTCAAATCGCAGCAAGACATGAAGATTGTACGTGACCTCGTCTGCCTCTGTCCGGATAAAACTGGGCGCTACTCGATTGATCGACACATAGAACTCGTCAAGGGAGACGACCTCTAACGCAGGAAACGTCTGTTGAAGGAGCGGGTAGAAGAATTTCCAAAAGGGTTTGGAACGGGCAATGATATTTTCCCACATTCGGGATTGGGATTCGTTGATTCCGAGGGATACCGGCTTGCAGAATGGCGTTCCCCAATGTTCGAGGGGCAATCCCTGGTGATAGAGCGCGTGGCCGGTCTCGTGGACCACGCCGAAAAAAGACTCGGTGAAAGAGGTTTCTCGGTATCGGGTGGTAATGCGCACGTCCCCTGGCCCGATGCCGATGGTGAATGGGTGCGCCGATACGTCCAGACGCCCCGCTTCCATGTCATATCCAATGGCCATGGCCACTGATTCTGCGAAACGCCTCTGTTCTTTGATGGGAAAGGTAAGAGACTCCAGGGACGACCTTTTGGCAGGCGCATGCGCTTGGATGGCGTGAAGCATATCCACGAGGGCGTCCACCACTGTACGAAAGATGGGCTCTAACATTGCCGCGGTGGCTCCTGGTTCGTACAAATCCAACAGCGCATCGTACGGTTCATTCTCATACCCCAGCGCTTCGGCTTGTTCTCTCTTGAGTCGTACGATCTGCTCGAGATAGGGCTTCAGCGCCGCCCAATCGTTTCGTGGACGCGCGACTTCCCATACCGATTGGGTTTCCGCGGATGCTTTGGCCAAGGCGACAGCCAGACGCTCCGGTATTTTCACTGCTCGATCATAGGCCCTTCTCCATTCCCGCACGTTGACTGCCTCCACGGACAACGGATCCCGAGTCGCTGGCGACGCCTCGACTGCGGCGAGCCAATCTCCAATCACGGGATCGGTAACCAAAGCGTGGTGCATTTGGGCCAGCGCGGCGAGTTGGTTGGCGCGGTGTCCATGCCCTTTGGGCGGAATACTTGTGCGCTGGTCCCAATGCAATACAGCCATGGCAGATGCGAGATAAGAGACCTGCGCGCTGCGTGCGCAGAGTTTCGAGTATGCTTCGTTCGGGTTCATCGATCTCCTCTTCAGCATGCGGCGGCGCGCCCACGTTCATCGAGCTCGGGACGCAGCCGCTCGGCGATGCGATCTTTCAGCAATAGCTCTGAATAGCCGCGATGGTATCTTTGAGCTCAGGATTGAGAACGTTGCACAGCAAGATGTCCAGGCCGGCCCCGGCGAGCAGCGTAAGACAGACATATTCTGTCTGCGCGGGAAAGAACCTCCTGAATCCGCTCCGCAGGTTCGAGAGCCCGGCCATGGTTCTGACCGGCTCCTGAAACACCGCGCCGGTGGACAAGAACCGCACGGTTTTGATGGTCTCCCCAATGCGTAGGAACGAATCGTCCCAGCTCAGGTTCGGAATCACCGGATCGAAAATCAGATTTTCCAAAAGCATTCCTGCTCGAATCGCGTGTTCTTTTAATTGCGTTGCCAGGGCGATCTTCTCTTCCATGGCGCATGGGGAAAAGGATTGCTCATCGAGCAAGAGTATCGTCAATTCCGCGCCTGATTCCACGGCCAAGGGGAGCAGCTCGTCGATCTTGGCCTTTTCAAGGGTCAATGCGCTGAGGATGGGGGTCTGGTTGCATGCCGCAAGTCCCCGGCGCAATATTCTGGGATGCGCGCTGTCCAGTATGACCGGCAAGTTCGTCGCCTTCTGCACCGTTTCTACGAGAAACGTCATTCTATCTTCCTTTGCCGGCGACAGGTATCCGGGATTGATGTCAATGTAATCTGCTCCACGATCTTCACATTGGCGAACCAGACGTTCTATGGGAGCTGGGTCGAGGGCTTCCATGGCCTTGGCCACGGCGGCATCGACGCCGTGAAGATTGTCCGCAGCGATGAGCACCGCGCAATTCCTTTCTTGGTTTATTTTTGGATGAGACCGAGGGCCTCCTGCTTGCGGCGTTCAAGTTCTTCTATGTCTTCGGCTAGTTGCAGACACCGCAGCGCCTGCTTATAGATTGGCGTGTCGATCATGCGGTTTTCGAGACTCACGGCCGCCTTGCCCGTCCGCAGTCCTTCTTCAAAGGCCGCGACAATCTTGCGCGCGTGGGCAACCTTGGCCGGCGTAGGCGAAAAGACCCTATTGAGAATCGGGACTTGGTCAGGATGGATGCAGTACGCTCCCTTGAATCCGAGCTTTTTGCTTCTCAGCGCAGCCCTTTCAAAGCTGGTGAGGTCTTTGAACGCGGCCACGCTACCCACCACGCCCAAGGGTTGTATCCCATGCGCGGCGCATACGACGGCCATCTTGGACAGCGGATACAGCACTTCCTCGCCGTCTTCCGACGCTTCGATGCCCATTTCTCTGCAATAATCATCCACTCCCATGCTCATGGACTCGGTTCTTGTACCCGCCGCCGCTATTTCTTCAAGGTTGAGAACTCCGCGAGGACTTTCTACGTGAAGAGAAACGGAAACCGCGCCCGATGCCATATTGTGGGTCTGTTCCTGCATTGCGATCATGCGTTCGACGCGTCTCACCTGATCCCCAGTATCGATTTTTGGAACGAAGATGCCGTGGATTCCCGGGGCCATTGCGGCTTCTATATCTCCTTCGATGAGGTCGTCCTCGTTATTCACGCGCACAAAGACATCCGCGCCGCCTGCTCCCACCGCTCGAACGGCGTCTTTCAAGAGCTTTCGCGCTTCTCTCTTTTCGCTCGGCGGCACCGCATCCTCCAAATCCAATACGATGGCGTCGGCCCCCCTCACATGGGCTTTGGCTACAAACTTGGGGTTGTTTACCGGTAAGATAAGCAGAGACCTGTGTATTCTGGAAGTCATAGCTGGAATGTCTCTTCCTCCATCGATTTGTTGGACGGGGCGCTTAGGTTCGCCACGCGTCTGGCGTGGGCAATATTTCCGGTTTTGACGTAAAACGCCGTCGCTTTTTCGAAACCGTTTTGGCATGCTGCGACGCGCAGCCTTGGCCGAGGCGCCGCGGCCTCATTGCCGGAATACCGACGCGGGACCGCCCATAGAGCTGCCGCGTGTGGAAAATACCTGGCGCGGCACGTTTTGTGAACCGAAACGCCCCGCGCGTCCGGGCGCCTGCCACGACAATTTACCGGTTTCCGTCCTTGGGCGCAAAGCAAAGCTCGTAATCAATTCTGGGAGCGGGCATAAAGGCCGTCGATTGCGGCCTTCCAGTCGTGTATGTCGCTCAGGGCCCGCTGAGCTAGGAACTGCTTTTTCTCTCGTTTTCGGACATGCTTCGGAGGCGGGTCCATCAAGCCGAAATTCACGTTCATGGGCTCGTATCGGTTGCGCGGGGTCGAGCGGGTGTGGCTTAACAACCCTCCCATGGCAGTGGTGGTCGGAGGCAGAGGAGGGACGCTCCCACGGGAAAGGAGACCTGCCATGAGCCCAACCGCCAAGCCTGACGCAGCGGATTCCACGTACCCCTCGACGCCTGTGATCTGACCGGCAAAAAAAATGTGCGGCGCTGTGCGGGAACGACAAAAGCCGTCGAGGTATAGCGGGGCGTTGATATACGTGTTCCGGTGTATGGAACCAAAGCGGGCGAATTCCGCGTTTTCGAGACCCGGGATCATGCGAAACACGCGCTGCTGTTCTGGCTGGGTCATCTTGGTTTGAAACCCGACCATGTTGTACAAGGTACCTTCTCTATTCTCCATCCTGAGCTGCACCACGGCAAAGGGCTGCTTGCCAGTGGCGGGATCTATGAGTCCGACGGGTTTCATGGGGCCGTAGGCCAAGGTGTCCGGTCCGCGACGGGCCAGCTCTTCGATGGGCAGGCAGCCCTCGAAGTATGTGGGGTCCTCGAAGGGGTGCAAAGCAACCTTTTGCGCCTCGAGGATTGCTGCCACAAATTTCCGGTACAGCGTTTCATCCATGGGGGCGTTGAGGTAGTCGCCTTCGTCGGCGTCGTATCGGGATGCGCGAAAAAGCTTGCTGTGGTCGAGGCTGTCTGCATAGACAATGGGGGCTATGGCGTCGTAAAACGCGAGGCCGTGACCGCCGAGTTGCTCTGTAATCGCCTTGGCGAGGTTTTCAGAAGTGAGAGGCCCTGTGGCAATGATGACTGTCCCGTCTGTCTCCGGAGGGAGTGAGCACACCTCGCGATGTTCAATGTCAATGAGCGGATGGGTTTGGAGTCGCTCGGTGATGAACGCCGAGAATCGTTCCCTATCAACGGCCAGGGCGCGTCCCGCCGGCACTCTGGTTTCCAAAGCAGCCTCGATAATGAGGGAGTTCAGCAGCCTCATCTCCTCTTTCAGGATGCCGACGGCTGATTCCATGGAATTGGAGCGAAGCGAGTTGGAACAGACAAGCTCTCCAAGATTCTCCGAGACATGAGCGGGCGAGTATTTCGCGGGCTTCATTTCGACAAGGCGCACATCTATGCCTCGGGAAGCGAGCTGCCAGGCAGCTTCACACCCTGCAAGTCCTCCTCCGACGACCGTCACTCTCATGTGAGACTAGTTTCTGCTCAAAGCAAGCAGGCCCACGGACGAATGAGCGTAAAATGGGTTGGGCGCCTTGGGGGGCGGCGTCGTGTGGGGCGCCTGGGCGATATGTCGAGCCGGGGTTGTGGCGTCGCGCGAGTCCAGCACCGCGAGCTGTACCGGCGCCGTGCCAGGTCCCAACATGCCTAGTTCCTTGGCCGCGCGGTAAGACAAGTCGATGACCCGATCGTCTATAAACGGGCCTCGATCGTTGATTCTCACTACCACTGTTTTGTTATTGGTCAGATTGGTGACTTTCACAAGCGTGTTCAGGGGCAGCACGTTATGGGCCGCGGTCATACTGTACATATCATATTTTTCGCCGGACGAGGTTTTTTTTCCGTGGAATCCCGGACCGTACCATGACGCGATCCCTTTTTGAGAATGGCCCACCGCGACCTTTTTCAAAGGAACATACGTCTTTCCTTTGACGGTGTATGGTTTGCCTGTCTCGTGCTTGACGAGCGCCACATTTGCGGTGCAGCTCAACAGGGCGACCGAGAGGGGCAATAAAAGAGCACTATGCCAATATTTCATGATAATCAGCGTGTTGATAAGTCTCCAGCGCTACGAATCAAAAGCTTTTTATCATGAAATAGAGGTAACTGTCAATAATTTATAATGAATATCCCTTCTTTATCGCTCTAGTTCTTTCCCGGTCGCGCGTTGCGACAAGGCGGCGTCGAGCCCTATGAGTGTATAATCAGACTCGCCAAGTGCGAGTTTTTCGGCGTACGCAAGTTGATGCCGCCAGTCGATTTCTGGAAATAATTGTCGAAATTTGTCCTCGCCTTGGGCGCTGCGGCCGAGGACCTTTGATGCGGGATTGCCGGGCGCTTGGTTGACGAGGTCAGCGGCTGCCGCGTCAATAGCGACCGGATCCGTTGAGGCCAAGATCCCGAGATTTGGCACGATGGGACTGTCCGAGAAGGGATAGCAATCGCACAAAGGCGAGACGTCCGTAATAAAAGTCACAAACAAGGCCTTTTGTGTCTTATTTTGGAGGACTGCGGCCGCATATTCCACCATTTTTTCCATGAACACAGGGATGGATTCATTCCACTGGATGGCGATGGCGCCTTGCTTGCACGCCAAGATGCATTCCGCGCACCCAACGCAGCGTTCCGGATGTATCTGAGCCTTGCGGTTTTTCCCCTGCCCTTCCAGGACGATAGCGCCTCCTCTGCACCAGACCGTGCAGTCGCCGCAGCCAATGCATTTTTTCTTGGAAACCTTCGGCGAGATGTTGGAATGCTGCTCTAGCTTTCCTGCCCGAGAAGCGCACCCCATGCCCACATTCTTGAGGGCGCCGCCAAAACCGGCCAACTCGTGGCCCTTGAAATGGGTCAAAACCACGAGGCCGTCGGCGTAGTAGATATCCGCGGCCAAGTGAGCGCGCTGTATGTGGTTCCCATGAAACACGACCTCGGCGCTATTGTTTCCGCGCAGGCCATCTGCAATGATCACAGGAGCGCCTGTCACCTCTCGCGTAAAGCCGTTTTCGAATGCAGTAACCAGGTGGGTATAAGCCTCGGTGCGAGAGCCCACGTAGAGCGTATTGGTGTCGGTCAAAAACGGCTTTGTTTGCAGGGCATTGAGTTTATTGACGACCTGTCGAACGAACTGGGGTCTGATGGAGGCGGTATTGCCGGCTTCTCCGAAATGGAGCTTCACAGCCACGAGATCTCGCGGGGCAAACCTGAGCTCAGGTTCCAACATGTCGAATAATTGACTCACCTTGGCGAGGATATTCCTCTTTCTGTTGGCCGACAAATCGGCGTAGTACACCTTCGCTGGCACGACGTGACTCCATGTGTGTAATAAGACTTGCGTTCAATTATCCGTCCGAGTCCTCAAAATCTCAAGCACAAAATACATTTTTGTTCTGCTCTTTCGTTGTTGGATAGAGTATAATGTCGCGTGAACAGGCGAGGACGTCGTGCGCAGGCCTTGCCCGTGGGGCGTTGCCGGGACAGGTATTTAGCCAGCGGCACTCCCGCCGGCAAGCTTCGCCTCACGATCGAGATGCTGCTTCGAGGAAGCAAAGGCCATGAGAGATCGCATCGGGGAAATGCTTCTTAAGGCTGGAATAATAAGCAACGCCGACCTGGAGCGAGCGCAGGAATACCAGCGGCAACACGGCGGACGCATATCTCATGCGCTGATCCATCTGGATATTTTAAGCGAAGACGATCTCCTGGAATTTTTCTCTCGGGAATTTGGGTTGCCGACGGTGTCTTTGGATGAGATCGATTTTGACCCCCGAGCGTTGAAGCTGATTCCAGCTCAGACTGCCCGCAAGTACCGAGCCGTCCCGTATCGTCTGCACGATTCGACGCTGCAGGTCGCTATGTCGGACCCAACTGATTTCAGGGCCATAGACGACCTTAAATTCAGGACAAACCTCGTTGTCAATGTGAGCATTGCGCCGGACTCGCAGATCAGAAAGGCTCTGGACAAATTTTACGGTACCGGCATAGAAGCGCAAGAAATGCTTGCTGATTTCCGCACACAATTCCCGGACATCAGTGAAGCGGAGCAGGCAGACTTCGACGCCCTGGATTCAGCAAAGGCGGCTGAACAAGCGCCGGTGGTGAAATTTGTGAATTTGATGCTTCGTGAAGCCATCGCGCGACGAGCCAGCGACATTCATATCGAGCCGTATGAGAATTCCCTGCGGGTGAGGTTTCGCATCGACGGGGTGTTGTATGAAGTCCTCAAGCCGCCGTTGTCTTTAAAGAATCCGGTGGTAAGCCGCGTGAAGATTATGTCGCGATTGGACATCGCGGAACGCAGGCTACCTCAAGACGGCCGTATAAAACTCAAGCTTTCCAAGGATCGGGAGATGGATTTTCGTGTATCCTGTCTGCCCACCCTTTTTGGAGAGAAAGTGGTTCTTCGTTTGCTGGACAAGTCAAATTTGCAACTCGACATGACAAAACTCGGGTTCGAAGAGAGGCCTCTTCAGATCTTTAAGGACTCCATTCATAAACCGTTTGGAATGATTCTCGTCACCGGCCCTACTGGTTCAGGGAAAACCACGACCTTGTACAGCGCGCTCCACGAACTGAATTCTCCGGAGGTTAACATTTCCACTGCGGAGGACCCGGTGGAGTTCAACCTGCAAGGTATCAACCAGGTGCAGGTTCATGAGGAGATTGGTTTGACGTTTGCCGCTGCATTGCGTTCATTTTTGCGGCAGGATCCTGATATTATTATGGTGGGCGAGATTCGGGATCTGGAGACTGCGGAGATAGCCATCAAGGCGGCGCTTACCGGCCACCTCGTATTATCCACTCTCCATACCAACGACGCGGCCCAGACTATCAACAGACTCATCAACATGGGAGTGGAGCCGTTTCTAGTAGCCAATTCCGTGAACTGCATCATTGCGCAAAGGCTTGCCAGAAAGCTCTGCGTCAAATGCCGTAAAGAGATCCCGCCCCCGGCCGAAGCGTTGCGCGACCTTGGTATCAAAATGGAAGAGATTGGGACGTTCCCCGTGTATGAGGCGCGAGGCTGCGACGAGTGCGGTAACACTGGCTTCAAGGGTCGCGTGGCTCTATATGAGGTGATGCCAATCGGCGAAGAACTGAAGGAACTGATCCTTGCTGGCGCGCCTGCAACGGCGTTGAAGCGAGAGGCAATTCGTTTAGGTATGGACACCCTTCGGATGGCCGGTTTGAACAAACTGCGAGAGGGGATCACCACGATCAACGAGGTCATTCGGAGTACCATGGCCGACTGAGGCGTCGGCGCCAGATTTTCATACAGGAGCATCGCGAGTGGCAAATCTCCATGACTTTCTCAAGGAGATGGTCGAGCAGGGGGCGTCCGACCTTCACATTTCAGCCGGTCTCCCCCCTATGATACGGTTGAGGAATAGACTTGTTCCCCTTGAATATCCGCCCCTGTCGGCGCAGGATACCGCGAAGCTTTGCTATAGCGTCTTGACCCAGTCCCAAAAGCAAAGACTCGAGGAGGAGCAAGAGATAGACTTTTCGTTCGGCCTCAGAGGACTGAGTCGGTTTCGCGCGAACTTGTTCATGCAGCGGGGCAGTCTTGCAGGGGCTTTTCGGGCGATCCCGCAAGATGTGCCGAGCTTTGAAGCCCTTGGGCTCCCGCGCGTGGTGGAAGAACTCTGTAAGAAACCCCGCGGTTTGGTTCTTGTGACAGGTCCCACTGGTTCCGGGAAATCCACCACCCTCGCCGCGATGATTGAACGCATCAATTCCACGCGCCAGGAGCACATCGTCACCATAGAAGACCCCATCGAATATCTCCACCGCCACAAGAAATGCATCGTCAATCAAAGGGAAGTCCACCAGGACACCAAGAGCTTTCACGCCGCGTTGAGGTCTGTCTTGAGACAGGACCCTGACGTGGTGTTGATAGGCGAAATGAGAGACCTGGAGACCATAGAAGCCGCGCTCACTGTGTCAGAAACAGGCCATCTCACATTCGCCACGCTGCACACGAATTCGTGCGTGCAAACAATCAACCGCATCATTGACGTCTTTCCAGCAGACCAACAGCCAAGGGTTCGGACCCAGTTGAGCTTCGTCCTTGAAGGGGTCTTGGCGCAGCTTCTGCTTCCGTCACGTGATGGAACCAGGAGGGTGATGGCCATGGAGGTGCTTGTGCCTAATGCCGCAGTGAGGAATTTGATCAGGGAAGAAAAAATTCACCAGCTTTATACGCAGATGCAGGTGGGTCAGACCACATCCGGTATGATGACTATGAACCAGTCTCTGGCATCGCTCTGCCAGAAGGGATTGATTAGCGTTGAAACAGCTCTCGAAGTGTCGTCCTTTCCGGATGAGCTGCGATCTCTTTTAGGGAACAAGGGGAGCGGTTGATGTACTTGCGTGGCTGGCTCGGGCGTTTTGGCCACCGTCAGACGCCGTCGAGATCATTCGCTAAGGAGCATTGCTAATGCCGGACTTTGTGTGGAGAGCGCGATCGTCGGCTGGGATGGTCGTGAAGGGTGAGATGACCGCCCCGAACGAATTTGCCGTCATGGCGCGCCTCAAACGCATGAAATTCGAAAAAATCAAGGTGAAAAAGAAGCCAAAGGACATTTTTGAAAATGTCCCGTTTCTCCAACCGAAGGTTCCGACAAAAGAGATCGTCATCTTCACTCGCCAGTTTGCCACTATGATCGACGCCGGCCTTCCTTTGATTCAGTGCCTCGAGATTTTGGCTAATCAACAGCAGAACCGGACTTTTAGGAAGGTGTTGACAGAAGTCAAACAGAGCGTCGAGGGCGGCAACACCTTGGCCGATTCACTCAAAAAGCATCCCAAAATATTCGACGAGCTTTTTGTCAACCTGGTGCGCGCGGGCGAAACAGGCGGCGTTTTAGACACGATTTTGAGGAGGCTCTCGACGTTTCTGGAAAAGTCAGAGGCGCTCAAGCGCAAGGTGAAAGGGGCTATGGTATATCCAGCCGTGATGCTGGTGGTAGCCGTGGCAGTGGTCGCCATCCTTTTGGTGTTCGTCATTCCTGTATTTAAGGAGATGTTTGCCGGCGCGGGCCAAAAGCTCCCGGCGCCCACCCTCTTTGTCATAGGGTTGAGCGAGTTTGCCAGGAACTATATCCTTTACATGATCGCAGTCGCCGGCTTGGTCGGGTATGGAGTCCGTCGATATTACAATACCCCGAGTGGTAAACTGTTGTTTCATTCACTCGCCCTCAAAACCCCTGGTGTAGGCGATCTCATCCAAAAAGTGGCCGTGGCGCGGTTTTGTGCAACCCTTGGGACGATGCTCTCCAGCGGGGTGCCTATCATGGACGCCCTGGCGGTCACCGCAAAAACCGCGGGCAACCTCGTGGTTGAAAGGGCGGTTATAAGCGCGAGAAAGGCCGTTTCAGAGGGTCGTTTCATGGCCGATCCCCTTTCGGAAACCGGAGTTTTCCCCGGCATGGTGATCAGGATGATAGCGGTGGGCGAAGCCACGGGCGCACTCGACGCCATGCTAGCAAAGATCTCGGAGTTTTATGAATCGGAAGTCGATACCGCGGTCCAGTCGCTGACCCAATTGCTCGAGCCGATCATGATCGTGTTCCTGGGGGGCGTGTGCGGCGGGCTGGTCATCGCCATGTATCTCCCTATCTTCTCCATGGCGGGCGCGATCTCGGGGGCGCGATAGGCCGGAATGCCTCATGTCGGCGTCGCACGAGAGTGTTTTCTTGCTCTCTCGCAGTATTTTTAGCCATTCTCGAAAATAATCGCGAATTACGCTTTTGACCCGCTGTATGTCATTCCCACGTAAGGAGGAACCCATGACGAGTTTGCTGGATACCGGATCGAGTCCGGCATGACAAATCAGGCGCCGTGACGCAGACTTTGAATGTCATCATATTCACGCCGCGGCGCGACGCATTCCGACAGAACTTGCGAGAAGTGCTATATGCCGCATTCGAAACCCCGTTGAAGAAACGACGTTTTCCCCCTGGTTGGGCGGCCGTGTATAGGTGAGGCCTGGTATGCCAAAAGACGGGTCGCTTCCGAGCGCCCCTTCGGCCTCATGCATGGCGCCGGAGAAGCCTACCCGGTGCCGTGTAATATAAGTAGATACAAGGGGATAGAACTTATTTGGCATGTTATCCCTCACAGCATGGGCTTCAAAACGGCTCAATGCGCCCAGGCGCTTGACTTTTCCTATAGAAGAGGATAAATACGCAATCTAATTTAGGAAACGCTCAGGAGACACCTACGTTGCCTGTTCATTCATCGACTGAATCAAAGGCGAACATTGCATCCCTCGTGGAAATACGGCGTCGAAAGGTTCAGGAATTTCTCGAGGGGGGCGTGACCCCTTACGCGACGGGTTTTGCCCCGGATTTGACGTCAGCCGAGTTCTCAACGCGATATGGATACGTAAAAGAGGGCGATGAATTGGTCGATCACGTGAAGATGGCGGGGCGCATCATCGCCATGCGCGTGATGGGGAAGGCCTCCTTCGCTCGGTTGCGTGATTCTGCGGGGGATTATCAAATATACGTAGCTCGCGACACCGTGGGAGAGCAGGAATACAAGCTCTTCAAGAAGCTGGACATCGGAGACATCGTCGGCGTTGCGGGGATTCCCTTCCGGACCCGAACAGGGGAACTCAGCCTCATGGTGAAGCAGTTCGTGCTGCTCACGAAATCGCTCCGACCTTTGCCGGAGAAGTGGCATGGGCTCTCAGACGTGGAGACTCGGTATCGACAACGTTACTTGGACCTTATCGTCAATCAGCACGCGCGGGAGATCGTGATCACGCGAAGCCACATCATAGCTTACTTGAGAAATTTTTTGGAACGCCGCGGGTATCTGGAAGTCGAAACACCTATGATGCAACCAATTCCAGGGGGCGCAACAGCAAAACCATTCGAGACCTTTCATCATGCGCTCGGACGACAGCTCTACCTACGGATAGCGCCGGAATTGTATCTCAAGAGACTGCTTGTGGGAGGGTTCGATCGAGTTTTCGAGATAAATCGTAATTTTCGGAACGAGGGGATCTCGACGCAACACAATCCTGAATTCACTATGCTGGAATTCTACCAGGCATACAGCACGTATGAAGACTTGATGGACCTGACCGAGGAAATGTTGTGCGGCCTTGCCATGGACCTGTTTGGGAGATTGCGATTCCCGTATGGGGAGGGGGAAGTGGACTTCACGAGGCCGTGGCCTCGCAAGACGGTTCGGGAGGCCCTTATCGAGTATGCGGGACTATCCGAGCAGGAAATAGATGACAGGAACTCCATGTTCATCAAAGCCGTCGAATGCGGTTTGGACGTCCCACAAGATCATTCGTTGGGAAGGCTATGGATGGCTTTATTTGATGAATTGGTCGAGAAGCGGCTGTGGGGCCCTATATTCATACATAAGTATCCGGTGGAGGTCTCACCCCTCGCCAGACGAAATGAGGAAGACCCCACGGTGACTGATCGTTTTGAGCTTTACATATGCGGCCGTGAAACCGCAAACGCCTTCACGGAGCTTACAGATCCCATAGACCAGAGAAGCCGTTTTGAGGAGCAGGTTCGGGCCCGGGCCAGCGGCGATGAGGAGGCTCATTTTCTCGACGAGGATTTTGTTCGGGCGTTGGAATATGGAATGCCTCCCGCAGCGGGAGAAGGCATAGGGATCGATAGATTGGTCATGTTGATGACCAATTCCGCTTCCATTCGCGAAGTGATCCTCTTTCCACACATGAGGCCGGAAAAAAGCAGCGCATGAACGTGCCTTTTGAAATCAGCATTGGGCTTCGCTATTTGAGAGCGAAGCGGAAACAGGCGTTCATCTCGGTGATAAGTGCATTTGGCGTGCTTGGCGTCATGTTGGGGGTCATGACCCTTATTATTGTGTTGGGGGTCATGAACGGCTTCGAACGGGACCTCAAGGAAAAGATTCTGGGGACCGTCTCCCACCTTGTGGTCATGAGTCATTCGAGTCGATCTCTGACAGGCTGGCCTGAGCTTATGGCACGGATCAAGGCCTTTGATGGCATCAAGGCGGCGACGCCTTACGTATATGGTCAGGCTATGCTGTCGTCTCGCGGCAGGGTGCGGGGCGTAGTCATTCGAGGTATAGATGTGCACACCGCTGGCGGAGTCATTTCCCTGCCGAGATATTTGCAGAGCGGCTCCATCCAAGAGCTCGGGACGACAAAAAACGGTTTGCATGGGATTATAATCGGTCGGGAGCTCGCCATCGCCAACTCATTGAGGGACGGGGATGTGGTGCAGCTTATCTCCCCGCAAGGAAAGAGAACGCCTATTGGCGCGGTCCCGAAGGTGCAGAATTTCAGGATTGTGGGTGTGTACAAGTCCGGAATGTACGAATTCGATGCGAACCTCGTGTATATGGACTTGACCGAGGCCCAGCATTTTTTTGAGATGGGTGATGGCGTCACTGGCATCGAGGTTGCGGTAAAAGACATCTATTATGCGCCCAAGCTAGGAAATCGGATCGAGGCGTCTCTTGGTCATAACTACTGGACGAGGACATGGAGGGATATGTATAGGAATCTTTTCACCGCATTAAAGCTGGAAAAGATTGCGATGTTCATTATCTTGACGTTTATCGTCCTGGTGGCGGCCTTCAATATCATCATCTCGCTGATCATGCTGGTCATGGAAAAAAGTCGAGACATTGCGATCCTCAAGGCGTTGGGGGCTACCTCAGATAGGATCATGCGCATTTTCATCGTCCAAGGCATGATCGTAGGAGTAGTGGGCACGATTCTGGGAGCCGCCGGCGGCATAGTGGGTTCAGCTTTGCTGGCTCGTTACCCTGTGATAGAGCTTCCTGAAGAGATATACACGATATCCAAGCTTCCGGTGGCCGTACACCCCGTTGATGTCCTGATCATTTGCGGGGTTGCGCTGACCATTTGCTTCTTGGCAACGCTGTATCCGTCGGTGAGAGCGGCGCGGCTGGCGCCGGCGGAGGCCTTGCGGTATGAATGATCAGTTCATTTATGAAGTGACTGATGTGTGGAAGAGCTACACCAACGGCGTGAAGAAGGTCGAGGTATTGAGAGGAGTCAATCTGAAGGTCAAGCGCGGAGAAAGTATTGCGATAACAGGGCCTTCTGGCGTAGGGAAGAGTACGCTGCTCCATATTCTGGGGCTTTTAGACAACCCGGGGAGCGGCACCATCCTCTTGGATTCCATCAATGTCGGGGAGTTGACCGAGGCAGACAAGGCGAAGGTGCGCAACAACAAGATAGGCTTTGTATTCCAGTTCTTTCAGTTGCTGCCCGAATTTACCGCGCTCGAGAATGTGTCCATGCCGGGTTTCATTGCTGGCCAACGCCGCGAAGAGCTGAGGACCAAGTCGTTGGACCTCTTGGCGGCAGTGGGACTCTCTGAGAGAATCAGCCATAGACCAGGCGAGTTGTCCGGCGGCGAGCAGCAGCGCGTCGCCATCGCAAGGGCCTTGGTCATGGATCCCGACGTGCTGCTTGCAGACGAACCGACGGGAAATCTCGATCCCGAGACCGGAGCAGAAATAGAGAAGCTTCTCAAGGACCTTAATGAACAGCGCAACACCACCCTTATCGTTGTCACTCACAAGGATATTCTCGCTCGATCCATGGACCGCCGCGTAGGGCTCGTCGGCGGAAGATTAGAGGAGCTGGAATGAAGAGGCTGGCTCTTGCAGTCATTTTCGTCTGTGTGCTGCCGCTGACGCTGATGGCGCAGCAAAATCGTACGCATAAGTGTATGATTTTCCCTTTCAAGGTAGTGTCCGAAGGGGCTTCCCCGACATACAGCAACGAGGTTGCGGCGATTTTGGGGTCTGAATTGGCAAGCGAGGGCAACTTGGAGATGATTTCCGGTCGTCCCTTTTTGTCGGCCGTTGAGGGACTGCGCCCGGATCCCGAGCGATTGGTGAGGATAGCCGAACGAGTAGGCGCCAGCGCCTTGATCTGGGGCACGGTGACCAAACTCAACGATGGATATTCCATAGAAATCAATGCGATGAAAGGGACGCCCCGGAGCAAACCGAAATTGTTTTCCGCCACTGGCAAGACTATGGAAGAACTGCTCCAGCGGGTGCAGGAGCTAGCCGTCGAAATCGGCACGAGCATCTTGGACCAACCCAAAATAGCCTCCATACGCATAGAGGGAAACCAGCGCATCCAGAAGGAGGCGATCCTCAACAAACTCGAGATGAAGGCCGGGACGCCATTCCGGCGATCAGCCATAGGCGATGAGATCCGAGAAATATATGGCATGGGCTATTTCGATGACGTCAAGATCACCGCAGAGGATGTCGGGAACGGCCAAGTCGATCTCAAGATCACGCTCAAGGAAAGACCATCCATAAAAAACATCGAGCTCCAAGGGAACAAGGCGCTTACCAAAGACGAGATACTCGATGCCTTGACGACCAAATCGTTTTCGGTGGTGAGTACAGAAAAGATCCGCAACGACATTGAAAAGTTGCGGCAAATGTATGAAAAGAAAGGCTATTACAAGCCTAAGATCGATTATGAGATCAAGGAGGTGTCCCCGAACGAGGCTTCTTTGATCTTCAAGATCGACGAAGGCCCAAAGAGCTACCTCACGGACATCGTATTCGAGGGCCGGAACAAGATTTCTGAAAAAGAGCTGAAAAAGATACTCTCCATTAAAGAGAAGAGTTGGTTTTGGTTCCTTGACGAGTCCGGAATTTTCACCAAAGAGAAGTTGGAAGAAAATCGTATGAGGATTATGGCCTACTACCTGGACAACGGTTTCATAAACATTCAGGTAGGCGTGCCGGAAGTCGATATCAAGGGAAACAAAGTCAAAGTGACATTTCCTATCCGTGAAGGCGACCGATACCAAGTGAGAAAGGTGGATGTCGAAGGAGACCTTATTGCGCCAAAAGAAGAGTTGATTTCACACCTGAAGACCAAACCGCGTACGTGGTTCAAGCGTTCGTTGGCGGCCGAAGATATAAAAGAACTGACAAGGTTGTACAACAACAAGGGGTATGCATACGCAGACGTAGAGCCTCGCCAAAAGATCAATGACCAGTATAAGTTTCTCGATATTACTTACAAGATCAACCAGGGCGACAAGGTAACCATTGAAAAGGTCGATATTGTCGGGAATGACCGGACGCGAGACAAGGTCATACGAAGGGCGGTGGCAATAGCGGAAGGCGATTTATACAACGCAGACGCGCTCGAGAACACCAAGAGCAATTTGGAGGCCATGGACTATTTCGAAGCGGTAAAAATCAAGACATCTCCCTCTTCAAAGCCTGATAAGATGAATGTGACCATCGAGGTCATGGAGAAGAAAACGGGCTCTCTCTCTGCGGGTTTGGGATATTCGTCCCAGGATGGCGCCATGGGGAACATTAACCTCAAGGAACGAAACCTCTTTGGTCTCGGGATAGTCGCAAATGCCCGATCAAACATATCTGGACGCCGAAACGACTTTGAAGGTTCCTTGACGTATCCTTGGATGTTCGACTATCCCCTCACCGGCAGTATTCGAGCGCACAGGGCTCAACAGAAAGAGATGTATTATCTCCGAGAAACCGATGGATTTAGCGTCCATTTGGGCTATCCGATCTATGGATTGTGGTCAATGTCCACTGGCTTCTCTCGGGATTCAAACAAGCTATCAGGTTTTCAGAAGGTTTTTGCGCAATCCGTCATCGATTATTATAGCCAGTACGGGACCAGCGCTCAAAAGTACATGAACATTTCCGAAAACGCGGTCTCGCTGAATTTTTCGCGTGACACGAGAAACAACTCCGTCATACCCACCGGCGGAAGCAAGGTGTCCTTTGGAGGACGTTTTTCAGGACTTGGGGGAGACGTCGCCTACAACAGCTATTATTCCGAGGCTATGTATTATTATCCCCTCTTTTGGAAAGCGGTAGTAAAGCTGCGGGCCAATGGGTCTATGCTTCAAGAGTCTGGCCGAGACCCGATTCCGTTCGATCGCCGAATCGTGCTCGGCGGTATTCAAAGCATCAGGGGGTACAAGGTAGGAGATATAGGTCCCAAGGATAAGTATGGGAATATCATCGGCGGGGATCGCGCGCTCTTTGCCAACATCGAGTGTCTGTTTCCTCTGCTCGAACAGCTCAAGCTCAATGGCGTAGTATTTTTCGATGCGGGGAATACTTGGAACGTGTCTCGAAGTCCTTTTCTCACGGACGTCAAAGCTGGCGCGGGGATAGGGGTGCGGTGGATATCTCCAATGGGGCCGATTCGCATTGAATACGGATGGAAGATCAATCCAGAAAAAGGCGAGGAACCGGGGGCCGTAGCATTTGCCATGGGGCAGTTATTCTGATATGACGTCTTGCCTAACGAGGCGTCTTCTTGGCGCGGGGAGGCGGCCTGTTTCTCGACGATGGTGAGTTAGTCAATCCGTTGTTTCAGCAATGTGACAATAGCAATCAACGTATCGTAAGGAGTAAGCGATGAAGAAGTGTCTTGTCATCCTGGCCATGGGCTTTGCCGCGATTCTGTTCGCAGCGCCATTCCATAAATGCCTTGCCCAAGAGGCCAAATTTGCCTTTGTCGATTTCCAGAAATTTGCGGCAAAATCCAAGAGGGCTCAAAGCCAGCAGCAGAAATTCGCCCAAATGGTGGACGCAAAACGAGCCGCGCTGGAAAGCAAAAAGAAAGAGATGGAAGCGCTCAACGAACAGCTTCAGAAGCAGGGCCCCATGCTCAAAGAAGAGACGCGCAACGAGAAGATCAAGCAACTGGGCATCAAAGAAATGGAACTGAAGCTGGCGGAGAAGGAGGCCCAGAACGCGCTCCAGAATGAGCAAAGGGAGCAGCAAGAAATCTTTCGAAGAGACATCACCAAGATTATAAACCAGATCAGGACGGCCAAGAAATACACCTTGATCTTTGATTCTGCGGCGTTGCTGTCCGCAGACGATGCGTTAGACATCACCGATGAGGTCGTCAAATTGTACGACGCAGAGCCAGATGAGGCCAAGGCAGCGCCGGCAAAGCCAAAGCCTGCGGCCCCGACTCAGGCGCCTGCGCCTGCAAAACCAAAGGCCCCAAAATAAGGAGCTGACCGCTCGGGACGCAGCGTGATGTCTTTTTCACTAGAGGAATTGGCGAGATTCTTGTCCGCGGAGGCGTCCCACGTCCCAGGTCCTACCATTTCAGGGGCGCAACCAATAGAATATGCCAGCGCCGGAGACATCACTTACGTTCAAGACGAGACGTATCTAAAGAGGCTTCCTGACAGCGCCTGCACAGCGGTGATAATTCCGATGGCCGTGTCTTATGAGGGGCTGCCGCACATCCGCTCCCGAAATCCGGAAGCGGATTTTGCTCGTATCACCGCCTTGTTTTATGGATACAAGAAGGGAGCTGGCGGCGTCTCTCCCAAGGCGGACATCAGCGACCAGGCTCAGATCGGGAAGAACGTCTCGATCGGTCCCTATTCAGTTGTGGGGCCCGGCGTTGTCATAGGAGACGGGACGGTCATCGAAAGCCATGTAGCGCTCATGCGCGACATCACAATCGGTCGCGACTGCCGCATATTTCCTCACGTGGTGGTGTATCCTCAGGTGCGATTAGGAGATAGAGTCATCATCCACAGCGGTACAGTGATTGGCGCGGACGGCTTCGGTTTTGCCCGGGACGTGCTCCCAGATGGGACGCTCGTGAACATCAAGAAATATCATCATGGCAGCGTGTGGTGCGGTGATGACGTGGAAATCGGAGCCCTATGCGCCATCGATCGCGGCTTCGCTGGGGCCACGAGACTGGGAAATGACGTAAAGTTGGATAATCTCGTTCAGGTGGCCCACAATTGCGAGATAGGCGACGGAACTGTGATCGCCGCTCAGGCGGGCATAGCAGGGAGCAGCACCATTGGTAAGTTTGGAGTGATAGGCGGTCAGGCGGGCGTGCGAGACCACGTGAAGGTGGGCGATGGCGTCGTGTTGGCCACGCGGGTGGGCATTTACAGGAATGTACCGTCTGGGTCTGTGATGGCCGGTTCAGTCCCCGCGATGCCGCACAAGGTGTTTCTACGAGCCCAATCTTTGTTCAAGCGGCTTCCCGAGATCTTCGAAAGGGTGAGGAAGTTGGAAGCCATTATTCACGATAAGTTCAAGGACAATACATGATTCATCCTACTGCGATTGTGCACCCGGGTGCCCGTATCGGGCGAGACGTAGCCATTGGACCTTATTCCGTCATAGGAAAAGATGTTGAAATAGGGGATGAGTGCGAACTGGGACCGCACGTCGTTGTCGAAGGCCGAACAACCATTGGTAGAAATACGTCGATCTCGCAGTTTGCGTCCATTGGCGGGCCGCCCCAAGATTTTTCGTACAAGAACGAGGACACAGAAGTTCGGATAGGCGAAAGGGTCCGCATCCGTGAGTACGTAACTATACATCGTGGCACGCCGAGGGGTGGAGGGCGGACGGTGATCGGCGACGACTGCTATCTCATGGCGTACTGCCATGTGGCCCACGATTGCATCCTCGGCGATGGCGTGGTGATGGCTAATTCAGCGCACCTGGGCGGACATATACAGATAGGGCAGAAGGCTATCCTTGGGGGCATCGTTGCAGTTCACCAATTCGTTCGTGTGGGAGAATATGCGCTGGTGGGCGGCGTATCAGGCGTGGCCAAAGATGTGCCTCCCTATACCTTGGCGTCCGGCGCGCGCATTTACGTGTATGGCTTGAACGAAGTCGGCCTTCGGAGGAATGGATTCTCGAGGGAGACCATCATTTGTCTGAAGCGCGCCTTTCGCATTGCCTTTCGTACGTCCCTCAGAATAGAGGAAGCGGTGGAACGCATACGGGCCGAGATGGCCGATGTGCCGCAGGCCATGATCTTCGCGGACTTCCTCATCTCGTCGCGCAGGGGAATGGCAAGGGTCTCTCTCAGCCGCCATGCATTTCGGTCCTTGTAACGTCATTCGGCGACAGTTCCAATGGTGACAGGCGCTCAAGAATATACCCAAGTAGGCATGATTGCCGGAGCTGGATTTCTTCCGCTGCATATTGCCGAGGAAGCCGTGCAGAAGGGGTATCGCGTCTTGGCAATAGCCTTCCCAGGATTCACGAATCCCGCGCTCGAACCTCTTGTCAACGAAATTCATTGGTTGAAGTTGGGACAGCTTCAGAAGGCCATTTCTATTCTGAAATCGTCTGGGATTGCCCGTGTGGTCATGGCTGGCAAGGTCGAGAAAAGCAATCTCTTGAAACTTTGGAAGATAATGCCGGATAGGAGGGCCCTGAGGCTGATTCGTTCATTGCGGGACTGGCGCGATGACACGGTGTTGGCTGGCATCGCCAATGAGCTCGCCCGGGACGGTATCGTGGTTGACGAAATCACGACCTGGGCGTCGAAATTGATGGCGCCGCTCGGGGTGTTGACTCGCAAGTCTCCCACACCGGAACAAATACGGGATATTGCGTTCGGCAGGGCCATGGCGCAGGGCATCGGGGCGCTCGACATAGGTCAGACCGTGTTGGTGCGAAAGCAGGCCGTGATCGTCGTGGAGGCCATAGAGGGCACGGATAAGGCCATACGCCGCGCAGGAGACTTGGGCATCCCTGATTGCGTGGTGGTAAAAATGGCAAAACCGAACCAGGACATGCGTTTCGACGTCCCGGGCATCGGGCCTGAAACCATCGAGAGCATGATTGCCGCCCGCGCGCAGGCCCTAGCCGTGGAGGCCGGCAAAACCATGATTTCCAACATCGATGAGATGATCCGCAAGGCGAATGACGCGGGCATCTGCGTGGTCGGCATCCCACCGCAAGGGCCCGTCCTGGATGTCGAGAAATGACAACGGGAAAGCGCTCGAAAAACGACAGGATGCGCGGCTGTGGGAAAGTACCACACAGGATGGGCTAATTGGTTTGAGCCTTTCAGTCACCGGCGCCGCCGGCGCGAATTTTTGACATTCTTGTCTCGAAATATAGAACTTTTCGAAACTTCTGTAGGAACGAGGCGCGCCGCGGCGTGAATATGATCACTTTCAAAGTCTGCGTCGCGGCGGAGTCATAATCAATGAGCACCGTGCGGCGCCTGATTTGTCATCCCGGACTCGATCCGGCGCCCAGGATAATCAGCAATGGATTCCCACTTCCGTGGGAATGACATAGACCAGGACGCCGTGGCAATTCGCGATTATTTTCCAGGATGGCTATAAGGGGTGCGTCATCAAGTTCGCCATTACTTTCCAGAAACGCAAAATCTCTTTTCCAGTTGCCATATCGCTTATTTTCCAGCTTATACTCCTTTTCGCTGCCAATTGTGGTAGGATGGCTGGTATGATGAAACAGCGGAGATTCCATTGCATATCTATCGCCGATTGCTGACCTATCTTAGACCTTATTATGCCAAGCTGGCGCTTGCAGGTCTGTGCATGGTAGGGGTCGCGCTGCTCACCGCGTCTTTGGCGTACCTGGTTAAACCCGCGCTCGATGAAATCTTTTTTCACAAGCAGCTCAAGATGCTGTACTTGATTCCCGCCGTGGTGGTTTTGGTTTACGTCCTGAAAGGCGTGTGCGACTTCGGGCAGTACTATCTCATGTCCTATGTCGGCCAGAGCGTCATCAAAGACTTGAGGGCCGAAATGTTCAGGAAACTTGAACAGATGTCGGTCCTTTTCTTTGTGCGTCATTCCACGGGCGAACTCCTGTCTCGCATGAACAATGATGTGGCCATGGTGCAGGGTGCCATGACAAATGCCATTACTGGCTTAGTGCGAGACGCCCTCACGGTGGTAGCGTTGATTTTTGTGGTTTTTTATCGAGATTTCACGCTGGCGTTGATCGCGTTGATCGTCTTCCCCTTAGCCGTATATCCCTTGCTCTCTTTCGGCAAACGCCTCAAGCGATACTCCCGCAGGATGCTCATATCTTTGGAGGATATCACTCGACGGCTCAATGAAACCATCACCGGCATAAGGATCGTCAAAGCCTTTGCTATGGAAGACTACGAACGTGAACGCTTTGACGAAGTCAACCAGACCCTGTTCAACGCGTTCATGCGGCGTTTCAAGGTGCGAGCGCTGTCCAACCCTGTCATGGAGACATTGGGGGGCGTCGGAGTGTGCGCCATCGTCTCTTACGGCGGCTATCAAGTGATCAACGGGCAATCTACCCAGGGCACGTTTTTCTCCTTCTTGGCGGCGCTGTTCATGCTTTACGAGCCCGTCAAGAGACTCAATGAAGTAAACATCACCATTCAAGAGGGCATCAGCGCTGGCGAGAGGATCTTCAGCCTCCTCGATACCCCTCCAGACGTCGTTGATAGGCCGGATGCGAAAACGCTCGAGGCAGTGGAAAGAGATATTTGGTACGACCACGTATTTTTTTCTTATGACTCGGCGCCTATGCTCAAAGACATTACCATGAGGATTCAAGTGGGCGAGGCGGTGGCCATCGTTGGAGAGAGCGGCGTGGGCAAGAGCACGCTCCTGGACCTGTTGCCTCGATTCTACGACGTGACGGATGGAAGAATCCTGATCGACGGCGTGGACATCCGCGACGTCACCCAGAGGTCTTTGAGGGAGAAAATCGGCATCGTCACGCAACAAACCATTTTGTTCGACGATACTGTTCGGAACAACATCGCGTATGGCCGGCCGGATATGCCTCTGGAAACGGTCATCGAGGCTGCCCGCGCCGCGCATGCCCACGATTTCATTATGGCTCTTCCTCAGAAGTACGACACCCACATCGGGGAAAATGGCATCAAGCTGTCCGGGGGAGAACGTCAACGCATAGCCATTGCTCGGGCCTTGTTAAAAAATCCCCCTATTTTGATACTCGACGAGGCGACCTCCAATCTCGATTCAGACTCGGAAAAGGCTGTACAAACGGCTTTGGATGAACTGATGAAGGGACGCACCACCCTCATCGTCGCGCATCGGCTTTCTACCATACGCAACGTGGATAGGATTTACGTACTGGTCAACGGTGAAATCACCGAAATGGGCTCACACGACGAATTGTTGGCCATGGATGGAGAATTTGCACGTCTGTACAAGATGCAGTTTGCAAGCGGCCATGCAGAGGTATCCGACGAGAGGCCTGCGAACGCCTCCCTGATGTAGCATCACCGGCATGGGACATAGCCTATGTCCTGGAGACAGAGAATACTACGGGCGTGTACGATCATTGCCGATCCGGTGTTTCGCGCGGTGCATACCATACGTGGCGCGTCATACAGGGCGGGTTTGTTTCACTCTTATGAAGCCGGCGTTCCGGTGATATCCGTAGGGAATCTTGCTACAGGAGGAACTGGGAAAACGCCGTTGGTGATTTGGCTCGCTGCTCGCCTCTGTTCCCTTGGGTTTAAGCCCGCAGTGGTGAGTCGCGGGTATGGCGGATCCAATCGAGAGCCCTATCTGGTCGCGTCCGCGGGAACAGGGGAGAGTGCGCTTCACGGCCCGTCTGTGGTAGGCGATGAGCCGTATCTGATTGCATGTCGGCTTCAAACGGTTCCAGTACTGGTGGGGCGGAAAAGGGCGCATCCCATCAAGGCGGCGCAAGACCTTTTCGCCGCGGATGTTGTTCTCTTGGACGATGGCTTTCAGCATCTCGCAGCGGTCAGAGATCTGGACCTTGTCGTTCTCACCGGCTCAGAGGATCGCATGCTGCCCTTTGTTCAGTTGCGCGAACCATTGTCTGCCCTCGGTCGAGCCCACGCATTTTTAATGCCGTCTCCAGAAGACAGTCCTGTTCAGCCTCGCTGGCTCCCGGAGGATGTTCCCGTGTTTCGCTGGCGGCTGCGCGCCTCGGCGTTGCTGAAGAGCCCCTACCCTTTCGAATCGGTTGACCTTGCTGAACTCGCGAACCGGAAGGTGACGCTGGCGTCCGGCATTGCGCGGCCTGAGCGGTTTCTCTCTACCGCGAAGGGCCTGGGGTGGAATATTGTCTCGCACGTCACATTCAGGGACCATCATTTTTTTACGGAGCGGGAATTGCAGAAATTATTAAGGGACAATCCGACGAGCGAGCTTGTGTTCACCGAGAAGGACTGGGTGAGATTACCTCCTTGGTTCCAAGGCCACGAACGAATGTGGGCGTTGCGCATGGATTTGGTCGTGGAGGAAGAGGAGGCTTTCCTTGGCTTTGTGACCCAGCGCATCGGCGGCGAGGCTCGACTGGACCTCGCTGCGTCGGCTCGTTCTCGTCAACAGTGATTACTCTTGATCTTGTTGATTATCTCTGTGGTGGAAAGGCCGCCCACGAGTTTGACGAACTCGACTCTGCCACCTCGCGCCTTGACGATTTCTTCGCCCACGACTTTTTTGCCGCGCCAGTCTTCTCCTTTGACCAGAACGTCTGGTCGGATCGCCTTGATCAGGTTGTAGGGCGTTTCCTCATCGAAAAGGACGACGTAATCCACAAAGGCCAGCGCTGCAATCATTTCAACGCGTTCAGTCTGTGGGACGACAGGACGCCCCGGCCCTTTTATGAGAGAGACGGATTTGTCGGAGTTGACGCCGACAACGAGAACGTCGCCCAAGTCTGCAGCTTTGCGCAACGTCTTGAGGTGGCCGGCGTGGAACAGATCGAAGCATCCGTTGGTAAACACGATTTTGTGGCCTTGCATGCGATGGCGTCGGAGGGTCGACTCTATGTCTTGAATGCTTTGCTTCTTGTTGTTGAGGCTCTGGTCTCGCAGGCTCTCCAGCATCTCGTTGAGCGTGACTGACGCGGCGCCGAATCGGGCGACCACAAGCGACGCTGCGAGGTTCGCCAGCGTAATAGCATTCTCGATGGATAGACCGCTGGCAGTCGCTAGAGCCAGCGTCGAGATCACGGTATCGCCGGCGCCTGTTACATCGACTATTTCTACCGGCTTTACAGGAAAGTCTTCGTATTTTTTTCGAGTGACCAGGGTGATGCCGTCTTTGCCCCGTGTGATAACGATCCCTTCTGCCGCGACGTGGTTTATCAGGGCTCTGCCCGCTTCAACCAGGGATTCGTGGCTGCAAATGTCTATACCGGAGGCCATGGACGCTTCTCGAACATTCGGCGTGATATAGGTGGCGCCTTTGTACCGGGAGTAATCCATTCCTTTGGGGTCCACGAGCACGGGGACTCTTTTGTCCCGAGCCTCCTGGAGAAGCACTTGCAGCAAATTCCTCGTGAGAAACCCTTTTCCATAGTCTGATACGACTACTGCTTTCACTTGGGGCATCACGGACTTAATGTCTTCTGCTATGGCTTTTTCCAACTCTTCATTGATGGGATTTACTTGTTCTTCATCAATTCGTACAATCTGCTGGTTGCGAGCGACGACGCGCGTCTTGATCGTCGTGGGCCTAGAGCTGTCATCTTTGATCCAAAAGGTGTCGATGCCCATTTCCTCGCAATGCCTTTTGAACCACCTGCCTGCATTGTCAAGCCCTACGGCCGCGAACAGAGCCACCTTTGCGCCCATGGTCACGAGATTCCTTACCACGTTACCCGCGCCGCCGAGCTTCCTCAGACGGTCTCTCGCAACCAGTACAGGTACAGGGGACTCGGGCGAAATGCGTTCCACATCGCCTATGATATATTCATCCACCATGACATCGCCGGCAACGAGTATAGGGACTGGTTTGAGGCGTTTTATGAGACTCTCGTCAACGTGCGCGCTTCGATTTATCATTGCTGTGTGACAATCCTTGCCGCTTTTGGAGTGCGTTTGTTGCCGATCAAGCACGAGGCGCACAATGCTCCCAAAAAATCTTTTGTTCGCTGCATGTGCGCCTTGAACTCGATCTGTGGTCCTATGAGCCTTTTTACGTCATGCTCAGGACCTGATAGGGCAGCCCTCCGAACAGTGGGCCACACGCGGTATCGTGAATCTCTTCATGGCGGCATCCTCTCTCTCGAATGAGATTCTTTCATGCGACAACTGATCAATAGCGCGGGCGAACGTCCTTGTCAATTCAGACCCCTCCAATGGACGCCTTTTTTTCCAGGAATAGGAAATTGCCGCGTTGCGTATTGCCAACATATCCTTGGAACTGTTAACAATAGGAGAGGCATCACAAAATCCCGGTGCATTGTCGAGAAAAAGAAAAGGAACGATTGGAATCCCATGCTACCCAAAGTGCTGACGGTCGCGGGGTCTGATTCGAGCGGTGGCGCCGGCGTTCAGGCCGACCTCAAGACCATTCTTTCCCTCGGAGGGTACGGCGCGAGCGTCGTGACGGCGGTGACGGCTCAGAATACCCTTGGCGTGCAGCGCATCGAGCTCATGGCCCCGCGACTCGTGGCTGCCCAAATGGATGCCGTGCTAAGCGACATTGGCGCTGACTGTGTGAAAACCGGTATGTTGGGCAATGCTGAGATCGTCGCAACTGTCGCGGAAGCTCTTCGGCGGTGGAAGGTGGAGAAGGTCGTTGTGGATCCTGTCATACACTCCAAGAAAGGAACTGTATTACTTGACAAAGACGGGATCAAGGCGTTGAAACGAGACTTATTTCCCATTACTTACCTCCTCATGCCGAATATCCCTGAGGCCGAAGCTTTTTGCGAACGCCAGGTCGCCAGTGCGGAGGACATGAAAAAAGCGGCCAAACGTCTTCACAAGATGGGGCCGCGTTTTGTGCTGGTGAAGGGAGGCCATCTCTCCGGCGCGCCAGTGGATATCTTGTATGACGGGACCCAGCACTATGAGTTCTCAACTCAGCGAGTAGGCACCGTGCACACCCATGGCACCGGCTGCACGCTCGCAGCGGCGGTGGCGACCTTTTTAGCCAAAGGCACGCCTCTCATCTCATCCATAGACCAGGCAAAGAGATACCTCTACAAAGCGCTTCGATTTTCCCTCGGCATAGGAAAAGGCATTGGCCCGATAAATCATTTTGCCTCTCTTACGAGTGAAATGGCGCGGACAGAGGTAATCGAGGAGCTGGACAAGGCCCTGGAGCGGCTCAAGCGACTCAATATAGGGCATTTGATTCCTGAGGTGCAGTCAAATCTTGCGTACGCGATACCGTTCGCAGAATCGGTGCAAGATGTGGCGTCCTTTCCCGGTAGAATCGTTCGCGTGGTCAACACTATTGCCACGTTGGCGGGCCCGAAATTCGGCGCGTCGCGACAGATACATCATCTCGTCCTGGCCGCCATGGAATATGATCCGAGTCGACGCGCCTGCATGACGATCGCGTATTCCGACACCCTGGTGAGAAGAATCAAGTCCCTCGGCTATCTGGCGGCAGAATTCGATCGGAACAGGACGCCGCCGGATTTGCAGGAGGAAGAAGGGAGCACACTGGCCTGGGGCGTTCAGGATGTCATGGAGGAGTTGGGCAAAGTGCCAGACGCCATCTTCGACAGAGGCGCCGTAGGGAAAGTCCCTTTGATAAGGCTTTTCGGGACAGACCCCCGTTCCATCGTCAATCTTATCGCAAAGCTTTAGCGTGAAGATTGCTTTTCCCGTCCACAGGGGATAGTGTACGTTATAACTAGTATGAACAAGTCAGCCTCGGGCGCCGAGTAATGCATTAGGGAACGTTGGGCTGACCATTCAGGAGCAGATAAGGATATGCTCGTCGATCATCACGGCCGTGTGATAGACTATTTACGAGTATCCATTACCGATCTGTGCAACTTGCGGTGCATTTACTGCCGGCCGCCAGAAGGTCTCAAACTCGTGTCGCATGACGACATCTTGCGCTACGAAGAGATCCTCCGGCTAATTCGGATCGGACGAGACCTGGGGGTTCGCAAGCTCAGAATTACTGGCGGTGAACCGTTGGTGCGCCGCGGCGTCCTGTCGTTTATCGAGCGGGTCACGCGGCTGGATGGCATCAAGGACATCGGCCTCACCACCAACGGCGTCTTGTTGGAATCCATGGCGGCCGATCTGCGCGCAGCCGGTTTGACTCGAATCAATATCAGCCTGGACAGTCTCAGACGAGACGCATTCGCCGCAATTACGGGCAGGGATCATTTGAAGGATGTGCTCAACGGCATCGAAGCTTCGCTCAAGGTCGGACTCAATCCGGTCAAAATCAATGTGGTACTGCTGGAAGGGTACAACGAGACCGATGTCGCTGGTTTTGCGAAGCTGACCATGGACCGTCCGATCGATGTCAGGTTCATTGAACGCATGCCTTTTGGGAACGGCCCGGTCCCGAATGCGCCGGTTTCTTTCAGCGCATATACAGTCTTGGGCCTGGTGCGTTCCCAGGTCGGCGAGCTCGAACCAATGGAAAGGGACGCGCTTGACGGCCCTGCAACGATGTTTCGGTTGAAAGGAGCTTTAGGGAGAATCGGCGTCATAGACCCGGTCACCGGTCATTTTTGCGGATCGTGCAACAGGCTGCGCTTGACCGCGCGTGGCACGCTTCGTCCCTGCCTTCTCGCGCCGCACGAAATAGACATCAGAACCGCGTTGAGATCAGGCGCCGCTGACGCGGAACTCGCAACTCTTTTTTGCAAAGCGGTTTTGGAAAAGCCCGTGGGCAAGCAACGAAGCCCTCATTCCTTGAATGACGCGATGAATATGATCGGCGGGTGAGGCGCTTCCAGGGTTGCGGCCAGGAAATGAATCTGTTTTTATTTATTGGTTGTCCATGAGCATACCACACACGCGCCTCGCAGTTGCGATTGTGAACAGGAATTCGGGGGACATGCTGACGAGGTGTGTGGACCACGTGTACAACAGTCGCCTCCAAGAGGAACCGCTCGTGGTGGTCGTGGATAACGGCTCGTCAGACCAATCCACTCACACCGCATCGAGAAAATATCCTCGATTGCAGGTAATCGAAAACGGGAAGAACCTCGGTTTCGCGGCCGCGGTGAATCGGGCCATACCTCGATGTCGAGACGCAAGTTTTCTTCTGCTCGTCAACACCGACGCTTTTTTGGATCCTGGCTGTGCGCAAACCCTTCTGGATTTTCTCGAGTCGCATCCAAGGGTGGGCATGGTGGGGCCTAGACTCTTGAACTCTGATGGGACACCGCAAACCTCGTTCGAGGCATTCCCTACCCTGGCCACCGAGCTCTTGAATCGCAGCCTGCTCAAGAAACTGTTTCCGAAAAGATATCCTGGCAAGTACGCCGTGTTTGCGTCGCCGACGCCCGTGGAGGGGCTTATCGGAGCAGTGGTCATGATTCGGGTCCAGGCGTTGCTGGAAGTGGGCGGCTTCGACGAGGACTATTTTTTCTTCCTCGAGGAGACCGATTTGGCGTTGCGTATGCGCCAGAAAGGTTGGCAGGTGTACCATCACCCTGGGGCTCATGCGGTCCATCTCCAGGGAGCGACAGCAAAAAAAATGGAACTCGAGTCCCGGATTGAGTTTTATCGGTCTCGTTACCTTTTCTTTCGCAAGCATTACGGGCGGGCATCAACCTTTTTGCTGAAGACCGCGCAGATGGCAAACTTGACACTCGAGGTCGGAGCCTTGGGATTGGTGAATGCAGTCGCCTGCGGGAATCTGCCGGATATGGCTCGCAGATTCAAGGTGCGGTACGGGCTGTGGCGATGGCATCGGCGGGGCTGTCCGGACGGCCAAGGATTGCCGAGAGATTGATTCGTGACGTGAGAACGCGCTCTTTCACCTCGCTCAAGCCAACGTGAACCCGACGCTATCCAATATATTGCGCTCGTGTGATTTGACTAGAACTCTATCCCTCGCTGCCCTTTGATCCCCTGCTGGAAGCAGTGCTTTGTTTCCCGCATCTCCGTGACGATGTCCGCCAAATCTATGAGCGCCTGGGACGCATCTCGGCCGGTCACGACTATGTGAAGACCAGCGGGCCTGTTTTTCAAGCATTCCAAAATTTCGTTTTCTGGAACCATTCCGTAGGATATGAGATAGGTCAGCTCATCGAGCACCACCATATTGAATTTGCCGGACTCGATGACTTGTACGGCGTAATCCCAGGCTTCTCTGGCAACCCGAATGTCCTCCTGGATGTTTTCCGATCTCCAGGTAAAACCCTTGCCCAGTGCGTGAATTTCCAGGAGATCGGAGAACCTCTTGGCAGCTTCCAGCTCGCCGTATTTCCACGTTCCTTTGAGGAACTGGAGCACGCAAACTTTGAAACCGTGGCCCAGCGCCCGAAAGACCTGTCCTAACGCTGCGGTGGTTTTTCCTTTTCCGTCGCCCGTGTTGACAATGAGAAGACTTTTCACCATGAGGTAGTTTCCTCTGAAGCCAATCTTCGCGGCGTGTCGCACGCGAATGGCGTCAAAACAATCGACGGGCTATGGTCATTTTCTCGGCCTCTTTTGCTCCTTCATATATCTCGAGGATCTTTGCGTCGCGATAAAACCTCTGGATGTCGTATTCGTCGATGTACCCGTAGCCGCCGTGCATTTGGAGCGCTTTGTCGCATACCCACACGGCTGTTTCTCCTGCAAAATATTTGGCCATTGCGTTGATTGCGGGATTGGTCTTGCCCTGATCGACAAGCCAAGCAGCCTTATACGTCATGACGCGGGCAAGCTCGATGCGCGTGGCCATCTCCGCGAGTTGAAATTGGATAGCCTGGTTGTCGGCGAGGGGTCGGCCGAACACATACCTCTCCTGAACATATTTCAGCGCCTTGTCCAAGGCGCCTTGGGCCAGGCCAACGCCCTGCGCGGCCACGGTCGTACGCGTTGCGTCGAAGAAATGCATCAACTGATAGAAACCTGCGCCTTCTTTCCCAATCAAATTCTCCTGGGGGACGCGTACGTTATCAAAAGCGATTTCAGCGGTATCGCTGGCTCTGATCCCTAATTTGCCGTGGATCTTTTTGCGGGTAATGCCGGGGCGATCAGCCTCGACAAGGATGATGCTGTGGCGACGATGTCTGACTTCCGCCTCGGGATTGGTCACGCAGAGGACGGCCATGAAATCGCATATGGTACCGTTGGTAATGAACATTTTGCTTCCATTGATGACATAGTCGTTGCCGTCCTTGACAGCTCTGGTTCTCGTAGAGGCCACGTCTGTGCCTGCATCGGGCTCCGTAAATGCCCCGGCAGAGATCATTTTACCCTCGACCAGGGGAGGCAGATACTTCCTCTTCTGCTCCTCTGACCCGAAGAATATGATGTGCTCAGAGCCGAAAGACGCGGAGATGATGCACAGGCACAAACCAAGGTCTATGCGACTAAGCTGCTCTGTGATGAGGCAGGCCTCGAGAAAGCCATAACCAGGCCCGCCGTACTCTTCAGGGATGATCGCGCCCACGAGTCCGGCCTCACACCCTTTCTGCCATATTTCCCGTGCGTACTTTTCCTGTCGATCGTAATCTTTGGCGATGGGCGCCATTTCCTTGACTGCAAATTTGTACGCCAAGTCTTGGATCATCCGCTGCTCTTCAGTGAGGTCAAAATCCATCTAGTTCTCCTTTGTGGTTGTCATAAACAAGATAGAGGTCTGGAAAGTTTACGCGAATGTGACCAGGGCTCCGCTCTTCGGTTGTTGCGCGTGGAGTTTACACCCCGCGTGCGGCTTCCCGCAATGACAAGAGACCTCCTTGCGTCATGCCTGGGAACCGAAGCTGCCTCGTCATCGAGTTTCGCGAGCGGTAGAGCCGCGCGTGGCCCTGGGCATCCGCCTCAGGCGCGCCCTTTCTGAAGCGACTCCCGGATGACCTTCTTGTTCAATTTGCCGACGCTGGTCTTGGGAATTTCATCGACGATGTAGAATCGGTCTGGAACCGCCCACTTCGAGATGACCGATTGGCCGACAAATTCCATCATAAACGCCCGGAGGTCCGCCTCGGACACGCTGCCCTTCGCATCGGGATGGAGGACCACAAAGGCGACGGGCCGCTCGCCCCATTTTTCATCAGGGACGCCTACCACCGCCGATTCTGACACAGCTTCATGGCGGCTGAGGAGGCTTTCCAGTTCCAGGGACGATATCCATTCTCCTCCGGTCTTGATCGCGTCTTTAAGCCTGTCCGTTATTTGGACATAGCCTTCGGGATCCATGGCGGCAACGTCGCCCGTGTGCAGTCGTCCTCCCTGCCATAGTTCCTCGGATTTCTCTTCATTCTTGAAATACGCCTGAGTGCACCACGGGGTTCTCACGGTGATTTCTCCTTGAGCGGCGCCATCCATGGGGAGGACTCGGCCGTCTTGCCCAGTGATCTTCAGATCCACCAAGGGGATGGGAAAACCCGTTTTGGTGCGGATATCCAACTGATGTTCCTTGTCCCAGCCCGTCATGTGGGGCTTGAAATTGGCAATGGTGAGGATGGGACAGGTCTCTGACATGCCGTAGCCGTGGAACAGATCGATGCCCCTGTCCAGCGCGGCGCTGGCCAATCCCCTTGGCATGGCCATGCCGCCGGTGTTGACCTTCCAGCCTCGCAGGTCAATGTCCTTGGCTAATGGATGGTTGAGCAGCATGTGGAGGATCGTTGCGACGCAGTGAGAGAAGGTCACCCCTTCCCTCTTGATGAGCGCGAGGGCGCGCTCAGGATCAAACCGTCCCGGATACACCTGTTTTGCGCCGAGAAGCGTTGCCACATAGGGGAATCCCCAGGCGTGCACGTGAAACATGGGCGTCAGCGGCATGTACACGTCTCCGGAATGGAATCTTCCTGGGACGCTGAAAGCCGCCGCTGCCACGGCCACCGACAAGGTGTGGAGGACGAGCTGTCTATGACTGAAAAACACTCCTTTGGGATCGCCCGTGGTGCCGGTGGTGTAAAACGTCGTGGCTTGGGCATCCTCATCGAAGTCAGGAAAGTCGTAGGCCTCGTCCGCCTCGGAAAGCAGTCTCTCGTACTCGTTGGCCACGGGGAGCCTTGTCCTGGGTTCCTCGTTCCCGTCGCGAAGCAGGGCGTAGGTTCGGACGGTGGTCAAACGGTCGGCGATGTCCTCGAGTACAGGGATGAAATCCGTATGCGTCAGGACGACGTCGTCTTCCGCATGATTCATGGTGTAAAGAATCTGTTCCGGGGCAAGCCGCACGTTGACGGTATGGAGTATGGCGCCCATCATAGGAATGGCAAAAAAGCACTCCAGATAGCGATGGGAATCCCAATCGAGCACCGCCACTGTATCGCCGGGTTTCACCCCTAGCGATGTCAGTCCTGAAGCCAGTCGATGTATGCGTCGATAAAAGTCAGCATACGTATGCCGAACCTTGTCCATATACACGATTTCTTGATTTGGCGCGTAGAGTATTGGCGTATGCAGCAGGTGCTTGATCAGCAGGGGATACTGATACGCAGATGGAGTGCGGTGTATTGTTCGGACTCCTGAAACCATAGACGGGAAATCCTCCTGTGATGGGATATCGGGCCGGCGAAACAGCTCGCCAGGCCCGATCTAGTCAATCGCCTATCTCCTCTGCGACCACGGTGGGATAGGGAACACAAACGGTTTCGTCGCATATTCTTTCGGCCACACTAGCTCGAACTTCTCGTGTTGCCATTGACCGACATAGGTTGGGAGCAGGTTTTGCTGCGTCTTCTTCCCATAGGATATGAATTTGATATGACCGTACATCGAATCCATATCCGTTTTCGTCAACGCCTCTCTCACGCTCTCTCTCGAGACTTCGGAAGCCCTCTTCAATGCATCCGCAATCACGAACAGGGCGACATAGGCTTGAGCGGCTACAAACTGAGGGGGTTCTTTGAAGCGCTGTAGGTACTTTTCGTAGTACTCCTTCGCGCCAGGGAACGGCAGGCTTTCTTGCCATAAGGTCGCAGAATAGATGTATTCAGCAGCAGCCCCTGCATTTTTGACGAACTCGGGGAGAGCAAAGCCGCCCCCGCCGCCGACGAACAGCTTCGGGCAAAAATTGAGTTCTTTGGATTGCCTTACGATGAGCCCTGCATCCATGACGTAGCAGATCGCGTAGACGAGATCGGGATTGGCGCTCTTGAGTTTCATGATCAGAGGCTTGAAATCGACTGAACCTGATTCAAACCCCTCCTTCATCACTACTTTACACCCCAAGCCTTCGCATGCAGCAGCGAAGCTCTTGCCTTGGGACTGGCCAAAGAGCGTATTTTCGAAAATCACTGCCGCAGTTTGCGGCTTGGCCACGTCTTTCAAAAAGGAAAGCACGCCCTTGAAATATTCACTGGCCGTCTGATTGATGCGGAATACATAATTCCATCCCATCTCCGTAATTTTGTCGGCGGCGCCGGTGTGGGTAACATAGGGTACTTTGAAATTTTGCGCGACGCCGGCTATGGCATAGGTGACGCTCGAGGAGTACCCTCCGGTAAGAACCACAATATTGTCCTTCGAGATCAATTTTTCCACTGCGGACCTCCCCACCTCGGGCCGTCCCGTGTCGTCTTCGATGAGGAGTTCCAGCTTCCTGCCTTTCACGCCGCCGGCTTGGTTGATTTCCTCCACCGCCAAATCATACGAGTGCTTCTGCATCTCACCAAATTTGGCGAGCTCGCCGGTCAGGGGGATCACCGCTCCGATGACGATAGGACCATTATCCCCGGCGGCCCATCCGGCCGCAGCCCCACCCACGACAAGACCAGAAACCACGACCAACAATAGCAACGCCCTTTTCATCTTCTCCTCCTTTCGCAACGCTGTAGAAACTAGGTTTCGGCAGTGTGTATTGGTTTCAATCCCAGGGACAGCAGGGCGCCGACGAGGGACACTGCGCATGCGAGCATAAACGGCCCAGTAAACGATTTAGTTGCATCGGCCAGGTAGCCGCCGATCCACGGTCCAAGAGCCTGGCCAATGCCAAAAAAGAGTGTGACAAAGCCCAGGCCGGCTGGCGCGAGTCTCGGACCTACGTAATCGCCTGCGGTCGCAGCCATGATCGTGGGAATGCTCCAGGCCGTGAGCCCGAACACGATGGCAGATAGGTAGAATCCCAGCTTTATGTGGAGCAGCGCAAACAGCGCGTAAGAGGCGGCCAGCGCCGTGTACGCCAGCGCGGCTCCTCGAGCCCGACCCAGTTTGTCGGACATGCCTCCCCAGATCATGCCGCAGAAGATGCTCAGGCCCCCAACCAATGCCCACAAACTGCCGGCCTCACCGGCGCTCACACCCATTTCCCGGCACAGATAGGCTGCGAAGAAAGTCATGTAAATGATGTAGGAAAAACCATAGAGGAAATAGACTATCCCGAGATACCAGACAGCCTTCACTCGGTAGATGCTGCCCCAATTCAAGGGCCCAGTTTGCGGCTTCGGCGCGTCGCCCCTCGCGTCCGTTTTGGCGCCGATTTGATGCAACCCCAAACTCTCTGGTCGATTCCGTATCACAAGTCCGGCTATGGCGGCAATCGCCAAGACAGCCGCTCCCAGGTAGTACCAGGCAAAGCGCCATCCGTCTCGGCCATAGCTCTGCAGGATAACCGGAACGACAAGGCCTGCTATCATGGTTCCGCCGCCGATCCCCGCTGACACGATCCCGGTGGCAAAGCCACGACGCTGCACTGCGAACCATGCAGAACCCAAGGCCATGGCAGGAACGTAGGAGGCGCCGTTGCCGAGGCCGGTAAGCAGCCTGGCGGTGAAGGCCGACCCAAACGTCTCGGCAAATCCCGTCAAAATCATGGTCACGCCCATCAAAACCAACGCCAGCGTAATCACGATTCGGCTGCCGAATCGCGCTGCGAGGAACCCGCCTACGATGGCCATGACGAGGTACCCAATGAAGTTGCCCGTTCCCAGCAGCCCCAATTGCGTGTAGGTGAAATGGAGTCCGTCTTTCATAGCGGGCAGAATCAACGTGTAAGACATGCGCCCAAATCCATGAGCGCCAATGGTCACGGCAAGCCCCGTAAAAATGACAAACCAACCGTAGTGCATTCTGCTTCCAGCCATGTGTCGCCTCGCTCTTCGCGTGAGCGCGCACGTCGTTCGCAAGCCTCGTCGCTAGCCGCTAGCGCCTCAATGGATTTTTGAAAGACTGTAGTACCAGGGAGTAACGCAGTTTGGAATGAAAGTCCAGTTCAAAGAAAGGCCCGATGAAAAATCCTTCAAGACCGTACTCGCTCGGATGAGGAAAGATTATTTTGATTACTTTATTCTTCGGATGGAACAACGACGGCGTTGGTCGGTCATGTTCATGAGCCCCGCTCCTGCAGGGCGTCTCTTCATAGCGTACGCGTTTCGCGTGGCCGCCTACACGCCGACGTGTTCGCATTCGTCCTACCAGAGGCGCTTTGGCCGTGAAACGCCTGTCATCTCCTGTGTGATCGGAGATCTATTCCTTTCTGGGTTTCCTTTTTGGAGAGAATGTCGCATTGATAACGACGCGACCGGTGCGACGGCAAATGGCCGGCATAGCGGCGCGTCTTGCGGCTGCCGTCTGTCTGGCTCGGTTTACCTGTAATGCCAGGCATATGGCGTTCGCCTATCTCGCATAGAACAAAAAGCGAGTGGCGCGGTCAAGGCCGCGCTCCTCGCTTGGAGGCCCCCCTTTGTTACCGATCACAGGAAACCTTTGACCAGCGTATCCCACCCCACCTCGGAGAAGGAACCATACACGTCCGAGATGGGCTCGCCGCCTGTGGCCGCCGCTGCTGCAGGATCGTCGGCGATCAACGAGAGCAGACGCTCGCCCTCCGCCTCTATGAATTTGACACTCTCGATGCCAAAGGTGAGGTCCTTGAGCTCGGAACGGAGTTCGAATGGGTCGAGCAGCATGACCCAGCCTGCGCAATAAGGGTCTTGATTGGCGTTTTCAGGCTTGTCCAGCAGCTTTTGATTGACTGCGGTCACCACGCCTGTCAACGGCGCTTTCACCCCGACTTCGTGCCCTGCCCTCTGGAGGATGAAGGATTCCTCAGAGGCTGTGAACCGGGTCCCGAGGGATGGTAGTCTGAACTTGTCCGCTTTTCCGACGAGACGATTCCCGAAGTCATCCAGGCCGATGCGCACCCTGCCCCCGTACTCGACTCGCGCCCACCCGTGGTTCCTGTGGAGGTAATAATCTCTGGGAACGCGGTATCCGTGGGCGTTGAGATATTGCGGCGGCCCAAAGAGGTTCACATCCGCTTCCAGGGTGTCTTCCAGCATCTGATCATACGGGCATCGCGCGCAGTCGTAGGCGTTGGCGCATTTCTTGTATGCGGGCGCGCCGCCGGTGAGCGCATGCCGGCACCGGATCTCCTGGCCGCCTTGTCGGAACATAACGGACTGCCATTTTTCTGCGGCGTCGTCGCGGGCCAACTTCCGCCCCATGGCTTTGTCAAAGGCGCACTTGGTGCAGTCAAAGGCGTTGTCGCAATATTTCACCGGCACCACTTTTGCCCGCATCCAGATGCACTCTTTGTCCGAGAAATTGAAGGTGGCCAATCCACCTCGCGGCTTGTCTTCTTTTTTCATCTGTTCCCTCCGTGATTTATGTGATTCTGAAGCAGAGTCTTTTCTCGCCTTAGGCCGCTTTCAACAGCAGCGCGGACTGGATGCGTGCACGTACGACATGCCGGGTGTCCTCGAGCATCTGATCGTACTCGCACTTGGCGCAGTCATAGCAGTTGGCGCACAATTTCCCCGCGGGCGCGTCGCCGGTAAGCGTGTGCTTGCAAAGCCCCTGGGTCGCAGTAAGTTCCGACAATCTCAAAGATTCTGTTGTTCTCATGGCTGGCCTCCTCTGTCGTTCCTCTTAGTGTGATGTGTCGTCTCAGGGGCTGTTCCCCGTTACGCTCGTCTCTCTGCCTGTGGGGTAAGCAAAGATAATGCCAGCCTCGTATCTTCTCATAACACATTATTATCATTGGCAATCACTGGAGAGAGGTCGGCAACGCCTGCAACCGCAATGTTGTGGCGAAAAGCCTCACCCAGCGAATTTATATGACGCGAGGTCATCGTATCGATTTGCTTTTATTAGTGATTTATTATATTGTGGGAAATCGCCGCAGGGGTGTGGTAAACTACAACAGGGGCCGCGCAGGATGGCCGGAGCTCGCCGGCAAAAGACAGTCAACCCTCACGAACGCGTTGCCTCTATACTGATTCTCGAAATGTGTGTCGGAATGAAGCGCGTCCCAACGTGAATATGATG
>JBMFOE010000027.1:0-46625 GCA_049969795.1 Desulfomonilaceae bacterium | reverse complement strand
AACGGGTTCGCGCGGAACGCCTTGTTTTTCAACTATTATTTGATCATCCAACCACCTATTCATGCAAAAAAAGGCGAAACTGTAGATATCACGCTTATCGTCTTTTTCAGGATTTATCAGCAGATTGCTTCGCTTCCCTCGTCGCGACGCATCGACAACTTTTTTCCATTGCAATGAATCGGAGCCGCCGAAGCGATCTCAGGGCAGATCAATGCATTGGGCGCGGTGGCATTCGCGATCTTACAGATGCGCTGCTACAGGAGCTTCTCTCGTGCTATTGGAGATTAGCCTGTGAGGGCCTCTGCCTTGGTCAGTTCGGCCAATGTGGTGGGTAGTTCATGGATGACGTCCCCTGCCAATACCGGAGCGGGACCTCGTCGCCGGAGCACATTGTCGGCTGCGAGGCCATGGAGATAGACGCCAAGGGGCAACGCCGTATCGATCGGTATGTTTTGCGCCAATAGCCCCCCGAGTATTCCGCTGAGTACATCCCCTTGCCCGCCGGAAGCCATCCAAGGGCTGCCCGTGGTGTTGACAAAGACCAGTCCGTCGGGCGAGGCCGTGATGGTTCGCGCGCCTTTGAGGATGACCCAAGAATTAAGCTGCTTCGCGGTATCCCGTGCTGTCGGTATGCGGTTGTTCTGCACTTCACGCACCGACAGGCCCGTCAGCCTTGCCATCTCCCCCGGGTGGGGGGTGAGCACCACCGTGGCCCCTGTGTTCTTCACGGCGTCGAGGTTATGGGCGAGGGCGTTCAGACCATCCGCGTCAATAACGACCAACCCGCGGTACTCTGCAAGGATTCGTTCCAGCAGACTTAGCACGTCTTTTCTATTGGACAGCCCAGGCCCGAGCACCAGGCAGCGCTTTCCTTCGGACAATTCCAACACCCGTTGAGCCGATGTCTCGCCAAGGTACCCCGGCATAGCGGTCTCGGGTAGGGGCTCGGTCATCTCTTCGGTCAACTTCGTTTCGAGAATAGGATTGAGAGAAGCCGCAACCGCGACGGTCACGAGCCCAGCGCCGACGATCGATCCCGCGCGGGCAGCCATGGTAGGGGCGCCAGTTTTTCCTGGGGAGCCGCCCACCACAAGCAGATGACCAAAGGAACCTTTGTGATTTTCAGGGTTGGATCGGGCTTTTAGGTATGCCTTGAGGTCTGCGGCGTCGTACAATATCGCCCGGGGCGGGCGCTTTTCTACGGCAGAACGCGGGATGGAAATATCCACCACATGGACCCGACCACAGTAACTTACGCCAGGATACAGCGCCATCCCTACCTTCTGGAAGCCATACGTCACTGTGAGGTCTGCCTTCACCGCTGCGCCGAGTACCTTGCCGGTGTTCGAGTCGAGCCCCGAAGGTATGTCAATGGCCGCCTTGAACGCCTTGGTTTCGTTGATTAAGTCAATAGCCTCTCGGTAGGGCGATCGGACGTCAGCCGCGAGGCCGGTGCCCAAAATGGCATCGACAATGACGTCGCTGTCGCGCCACTGGGCGGCTGCTTCCTTCAATGCAGCCTGGTCGCGTATGGGGTAAATCCGATCCGTCATCTTTTCGAGGATAGAGAGGTTGGCAAGGGCGTCGCCTTTGATTTTATCCTTGGGGGCCAAGAGATAGGTGTGCACCTCAGCCCCGTGGTTGATGAGATACCTGGCCACCACGTAGCCGTCTCCTCCATTGTTCCCCGGGCCTGCGACTACCACCGCCTTCAATTGGTGGACAGATTTGGAAAGCTCAGCGCACAAGATTTGGAACGTGGTTCTTCCCGCGTTCTCCATGAGGACGACGCCGGCAATGCCATATTCATTGATGGCAGCGGCGTCGAGGGCTCTCATTTCCTCCGAGGTGACGAGATACTTCCGGAATTTCATGCGAAGGGGGCCTCCGACTGACATCACGTTGCAATGAAAGACTTTTGGGACAACTCAATAGAGATTTGACGTTGGCTCCTGCTCCTTGGTGACCACGGGGTGGTCCAGCAGTTTATCGACGCTGGAAGGTTGATCCGGCTGGGGTGGGTGCAGTTTCGCCTCCATAGCCTGCAGCTTGAGCGAAAGCTCCCAAACCTTTGTCCTCAAGTCTTGGGCTTCCTGTTTGGCGCGGTCGGTTTCCACTCTGAACTGGACGATCTCGTCTCGCGCCCTATTGGACTCGGCGCGAAATTGCTCAGCTTCCTGTTTGGATCGCTCATTTTCCGCCTTGTATTTTTCGGCTTGATCGGCGTAGCCCTGGGCGATAGCCTTCATCTTTTCTGTTTCTTGCTGCGCCCGCTGGGTCTCCTGCTGCCAGGTCTGCACCTCTTGAGCCAATCGCTGAATTTCCTGCTGGGATTGCGCGAGGCGGTTTTGAGTCGCGGCAAGTTCTTGTTGCTGTTGCGCCGCGAGGGCCTTGGAATCCTGCAACTGCTTGGTGACGTCGGCGAGTTGGTCGGTGAGGCGGGCAATTTCCGCTTCAGCATTGGTCTTAAGTTTGGATGCGTCAGCCACCGCGGTTTTCAACGCCGCCAAAAGCTCATTCTTCTCTTCAAGATCCTTTTTGAATTGCTCGGCCGCGGCGGTTCGTTCTTGGAGGTCTCGAGAAATCTGTTCGAGTCGGGCCGTGAGTTCCTGCGTCCTTGTCTTTTCAGCTACCTGCATTTCCTCGATGGCCTTGCGCAGACGCTGCACCTCCTCATCCTTCTGACGCGCATTTTGCCTTATGGTCTCCAACTCCTTCTCTTTGGCGTCGAGGTCTTGGCTCAACTCATCCAAGCGACGTCGAAACTGTTCAGCGCGAAACTCGGCGAGGGCCTTGGCGCCCATCAGCTCGATTCTTTTGCGCTCGGCTTCTGGGGAAGTGTCCGACGCTTCCCCCTTTTGGAGGCTGCTAAACCGCTTTTCCGCCTCTGTCAACGCCTCCAGCAGAGACTGCACGCGTTGCATCAACTGCGCATTGCGCTCCTTTTCCTTCTCGAGGTTCTCTCGCGCTTGCGCGATGGTGTCCTGGAGATCCGAAACCAATTTCTGATTTGCAGCGGGTTCGGCGGAAGGTTTTTGCGGGGCTTCGGTGGTGCAGGCGCAGAGCCCTAATAACATTGCCGTCATCATGATGAACGAGGAGAGCAGGCATTTCTTCATGGAAACATCCCTTGCGGTCAGGCGACGCGTTCGGGGCGAGCCCGAGAGTATAAGATACTATATTGTAATTATAGTCTTATAGCGCCGTTATGTCAACAAAAGCGTCTAGAAACAGGATAAGTTACCTTGAAATCAATGGCCTTTTATACAACTTATCGAAACTTCTGTCGGCATGAGACGCGCCGCAGAGTGAATATGATGACCTTCAAAGTCTGCGTCACGGCGCTTGATTTGTCATACCAGACTCGATCCTGCGCCCAGGAAACTCGTCATGGATTCCCATTGTTACCTGTAAATGCCATAGTTCTCTTCAGAACGGTATTTTCATTTCGCGTTACGACCGCCTTGTCATGGGAGTTCGTGGGAATGACATGAAGCGGCTCAACATGGTAATTCACCATTATTATCGGGAATGTCCATATGTTTATCGGCTGTCGCCCTGGAGAGCGCTCCGGAGTCGTCGCTTCAAGAATCAGGTTTCCTCAGCGGTAAGAGCCTCGATGGTTTGAAAAAGTTCTTGGGTATTAATTGGTTTTGAAACGTATCCATCCATGCCGGCCGCCAAGCATTTTTCTTTGTCGGATTCCATGGCGTAGGCCGTCATGGCGAAAACGGGGACGTGTTTCCCTGCGGCTTCCTCCCTCTGCCGGATAGCCCGGGTTGCTTGGATGCCATCCATTTCAGGCATCTGGACGTCCATGAGAATAAGATCGAAATCTTGCGCTGCAGAGGCTTCAACGGCTTCTTTGCCGTTGTTACAGACATGCACCTTGTGACCCCATTTCTCCAAGAGCCTTTGGGCAAGAACCTGATTTATCTTGTTGTCCTCGGCGAGTAATATTTTGAGGCTTTTCTTGCTCTCTCGCAAAGAATGGCGGGTGATGAGGGGAAGCTGCCCATTCTGGGCGCTGGTTTGTCGCCTCGCGTGCAAGACGGCATCCAGCAGTTCAAATTCATTGACCGGCTTGTGCAGGTAAGCTGAGATGCCGGCCTGCATGCATTTTGCCGCGTCGCCTCTCGTCCCCATCGAGGTGAGGAGCAATATCTTGAGGTTGGTATTGCGTGCGTGATCTTGTGTAAGGGTTTTGGCCAATTCAAAGCCGTCCATTTCTGGCATGGCCTGATCCGTAATGACGAAATCGTACGGCAATCCCGCGGCGGCTGCTTCTTGGACAGCCTGAAGGGCCTCTTTGGCGCTTGGAGCGGTAGAAGGCCTCATGCCCCAGTTGAGACACATGCGTTCCAGGAGCGCCCTGTTGTTGGCGTTGTCATCCACGATGAGGACTCGCAGGTCTCTGAGGCTTGCTGGCCCCATTGCTGCGGCTGCGGAAATATCTCGCTGCAGGCCGAGCACCACCGTAAAATGGAACTTGCTGCCCTTTCCGAGTTCGCTTTCGACCCACATTTTGCCGTCCATCATACGGACGAGCTGGTTTGATATGGCCAATCCCAATCCAGTGCCGCCGTATTTGCGGGTCGTGGACGAATCTACCTGCTCAAAGCGTTCAAAAATCCGTGCCGTTTCCTGGGGTGGAATGCCAATTCCGGTGTCAGCGACGACAAAGTGAAGAACGGCTTGGTCATTGGTGGCCTTCTCGAGAAGCACTTCAACTGAAATCCCTCCCTGTTCCGTGAACTTAATGGCGTTGCCGATAAGATTCATGAGGATTTGCCTCAAGGCGCCCGGATCTCCCAAGAGGAAATCCGGAACCTGCGGCGAAACCTGGGAGCTGAGGGAGAGTCCTTTTGCCTTTGCCTGTACATTCAAAGACGTAATGACCCGCGTGAGGAAATCTCGCAGGCGGAAATCCACGAATGCGAGTTCAAATTTTCCTGCTTCGATTTTCGACAAATCGAGGATGTCGTTGATGAGCGTGAGGAGGGCTTCGGCGGATTCTTTGACGGCCGAGAGGTATTCTCTTTGTTCATTGTCGAGGTTCGTCTGCAGGGCCAGGTCGGTCATACCGATGATGCCATTCATGGGCGTCCGTATCTCGTGGCTCATGGTCGCAAGGAATTCGCTCTTGGCCTTGCTCGCCTGCTCCATTTTGTTGCGAGCTTCCACCAGGTCAGTCACGTCCACGATATTGAATATGACCCCTCTGTAAGAACGGCTGTCAAAGATAGGTTGGACGCGAAAAGATACTTCTTTTCCAAAGAGTTGGAGGGTGCGGATAAGTGGATCGCGTGATGTGTTCGATTTGAAGGCGTTGATGCGATTCTTCAACATGGAATTGATATGGGGCTGATCGAAGAACGCCCAAAGCTCTTTCCCAATGATATCCTTCCGCGGGGCGCCCACTTGATGAATGAACCACTCGTTCGCCTCGGTGATGACGTCGTTTGTGTCTGCGAAGACGACCCCTTCGTCCATGGCCTCGATGAGGGCGCGGAGTTTACGAGCCTCGGCTTCGGCTGTTTCTGTGGCCTTGGCGAGTTCCCAATTAGCGTTTTCCAACTCCCGAAATTGTTCCACCGCGGCTTCGTAGGACGAGAGCAACAGATCGATGATTTGAATGCGATCTGCAGCGAGGAAATGTTTTTTCCCCGCAAAAAAGATCTCGATTCCCATTTCAGTGGGGAATTTGCTCCGCAACTCCCTGTTGATAAGAATGTATTGAATACGGGAGATGAGAAATCGTTCCTGGTATGGCTTGGTGATGAAATTGTCTGCGCCGCTTTCCAACCCCTTTATGATGTCGCTTGGGTCTGAGAGGGCCGTGAGCAGTATGACGGGGATGTCCTTGAGTTTCTCGTCCTGCTTGATCTTGGAGCACAATTCGTATCCGTCCATCTCCGGCATCACGACATCGCTGACGACCAGAGTGGGATGGTTTTTTTGCAAATATTCGAGCGCGGCTTTGCCGTTGGCGGTCCAGGAGACCTTAAAGCCGTGTTCTTCTAAAATAAATTGGAGTCTCGCGGCCTGGGTCGGGCTGTCCTCGACGATCAGTATTTCCTGCTCATCCTGCAACGGGTCTAGGTTTTGGGGTGAAAGCTGAGAGGTCATGCGAGTTGTCTCCGATGAGCAAAGGAAGTGAGCATATCGGCAATCTTTTCCGGCGGGAGTATCAACGAGGCGCCGCCGAGTTTGATGGCTTCTCCGGGCATCCCATGGACCACAGAGCTTTCTTTATCCTGGGCAATAGTCGTCGCGCCGACGTTTTTCATGAACAACAATTCTTCCGCGCCATCTCGTCCCATACCTGTCAACAGGATTCCCAACGCCTTGCTGCCGTACACCTGAGCCACCGAGCGAAACAGGTACGATACCGACGGCCGCAAACCGTTTTCCGGCTCATCGTGGGTCAAAGAAATCCTCCCAGACCGTTCAACCCTCATCTGGCATTGGTCGGGACTTACATAGACATGGCCGGGCAGCATTCGCTCTCCATGAAACGCTAATTTGACCTTCAGGGGGCTTGCCTGGTCAAGCCATTCTACGAAACTTTTTGAAAAATTTGGAGCGATATGTTGGACGAGCACTATGGGCACGGGAAACGCCTCTGGGAGCGGTGAAAGTATCGTTTTCACGGCTGGGGGACCGCCAGTGGACGCGCCTATGGCAACGATCTCGATGTCCCGACCGCCAATGCTGTCATGATTTTCAGCGACTGGTCTTCTTGGCAACACGTCAGGCCTTTTAGGCCACCGCCTTACCACCTTCACCTCGGACATCAGCTTCACCGTCTGGATCAGATTTTTGACCTCAGGACTGTGATCGATGTCCCCGACAAACAGAGGTTTTTCAAGGGCATGTACGGCCCCCGCCTCCATCGCCTTCCACGTTTTGTTGACATCGTGGGGGTCCCAGCTCGCGGTCAAAATGATTATCGGTACAGGGTTAGTCTCCATGATTTTTCGTGTGGCTTCGAATCCGCCCATTTTTGGCATGTCTATGTCCATGGTGATCACGTCAGGCCGGATTTTGGAAACGAAATCAACTGCTTCCACGCCGTTTGTTACCGCGCCGACGACCTCGAGATCGGGGTCGGAACCAAAAATGTGCCGGAGCACCTCCCGAACCACTGCCGAGTCGTCCACGATAAGTACTTTAATCATCTGCCACTCCGGCCTTTAGACCAATCGGCCCACCACTTCCAAAAGGTTGCTTTGATCGAAAGTGCTTTTGACGATATAGGCGCTCGCGCCTACGTCTATGCCCCGTTCTCTGTCTTCTGGGGACTCCAAAGAGGTTACTAGAACAACCGGCAGTTCCGCCAGCTTTTTATCGCCTCGAATTTTTTCGGTCAGTTGGAAGCCATCCATTTTGGGCATCTGTACATCGGATACGAGGAGGTCAAAATTCCGCGACCGCAAGACTTGCCAAGCTTCCCAGCCGTCCACCACAGTTTCAACGTCATAACCCGCAGACTCGAGTATGTTCCTCAAAAGGGTGCGGGAGGTTATTGAATCTTCAGCCACGAGGATGCGCGAGCGCTTTTTTTGCGCGGCGGCTTTTTTAGATGGGACGCCGGCAGGAACCGCGCGATGACTCAAGGCCGATTTGACCAGATCCGATACATTAAGGATGGGTACGACCTCGCCAGAAGACAATACGGTGGCGCCAGCCACATTCCTCACCCTTAGGAGCTGTTTGCCCAGCCCCTTGACGATGACCTCCTGCTCGCTCACAATTCTGTCGATCCCGAATGCCACTGACCTTTGTCCTGCGTTCAAGACCACCGCGGAAATGAAGTCATCGTCGTGATCCTTGCCATCTGATATATTGAGCACCTCTGCCAGCCAGACGAACAGCAAGACGCGGTCCCTTATGACGACGGTGTCCCGGTTTTCCACCTTCCGAACCGAGTCTTTCTTTATGCGAACGACCCGCTGAACGCTCGAGGTGGGTATCACGAACAACCGCTGATTGCACTCGGCCAGGATGCCTCGAAACGTCGCCAGAGTAACCGGCAAGACGATCCTGAACGAGGCGCCTTCCAGAGGAGTTGACTCGACTGAGACATGACCCCCCAGCTTGTCCACCTTTTCTTGAACGATTGCCAGCCCGAGTCCGCGTCCGGACAAGTCGGTGATGATGTCGCTCGTGGACACGTCAGACCGAAATATGAGTCCGAGCGCTTCCTGGTTCGTGAGCCCTTCCAACTCTTTTTCGGAGACAACCTGCCGAGAAACAGCGGCTTTCTTAACCTTCTCGACGTCGATGCCCGCGCCGTCGTCGGAGACTAGTATCTCTATCTTGTTGGAGCTTTGTTGGGAAACCTGGATCCGCAGCGTCCCCTGGGGGGGCTTGCGGTGGCGAACTCGTACATCGGGCTTCTCTATTCCGTGATCCAGAGAGTTTCTCACGAGATGAATGAGAGGGTCTTTCATTTCTTCGAGGATGCGGCGGTCTATCTCGACTTCCTGACCTTCCACGATAAGAGCCACCTCTTTGCCCTGGTCGTGAGAAATATCTCGCACCAATTTGGGAAAGGGTTCCAGGAGGGTCGCGAACGGCATCATCAACAGAGTCTTCATGTCGTCCATGAGTTCATCTATCATGCCGCCAATAGAGCGAGATTCATTCTCAGCGTTTTTGGACAAACGGTTCGTCCTGACAACCGCGTCCTTGAGGAAGGTTTCATGCTTTACGAGGTAGTCGAGAAGGCGCAACGTCTCAGCGTCTGATCCCTTTTCCGAGGTCTTTCCTTCCTGTGAGACCTCTAGAAATCTTCTCAAATCCGAACGTAGGCGCTTCCAGGTCTTCTCCCACCCGTCCAGAAGCGCGGCCAGGCCCCGCAGTCCGGCAAGTCTTTCCGCCGCCGCGATTTTGATTGAGACCATCTCTTCGACTTGATAGAGGAGAGCATCCAAGCGCGAGGTAGAAATTCTTATGGTATCGCTCTGGGGAAGGCGTCTCTGCACGGCTCCCGGCGCCTGCTTGGGGTCTTCCTCTTCGCGCTGGGGTTTTTCGACTGTGGGCTCGGGAGGCTGAACAGGTTCGACGGGCTCTTCTGCAACCGGCTCTACCATTTTAGGGGGCTCGCTGGCTGGCGGCGTCGGGCCAAGTTCAACAGGCCGTTCCGGTTTCGTTTCCCCAGGTTCCACACGGTTCTGCAGGAGGGCCTCAAGCTCTCTCAAAGTGTCCCCAACTGGCGCACTTTCCTGTTCGTTGATCAGTTGGTTCAAAACGTCCACTGTTTTGAGGGCGACATCGAAAAACATTTGAGATGGCGCGAGCTCCCGTTTTTTGATGGACGAGACAACGCTTTCCAAAGACTGGCAGACGGACTCGACGTCTCTTAACCCAACGGCCCTTGCAGCGCCCTTGAGACTGTGGGCTGCACGATAAACAGTTTCGATGGATGCGGGGAGCTGCGCAGGGTCGCCTGAATTCTCGAGTGAAATAAGTTCACTCGACATCGCGGCGAGGTGCTCCTCGGCCTCTATCTTGAAGGTAGCGCGGAGCTTTTTGAGAAATTCCTTTTCTTTCCTGTCCATCAGACGCTGCCCTGGATCATACCTTGTATCGTTCCACCATTATCTTGAGCTTTTGGCCGAGGTCTTGAAGGTCTCGAGCGGAGGCTTCCAATTGTCTTGTTGACTCGACATTTTGCTGCATGGCCCGGTCTATGTTGTCCATAGCAAGGGCCACCTGGTCAATGCCCACAGACTGTTGTTCACTCGACGCCACGATCACGGTGAGCGACTGAGAAGCGTCTCGGACGCTGGCGGCGACCGTTTCGATGGCCTTGCCTGCATGCATGGATTGTTGAGTCCCTTGGGCTACGGCCTTGCTGCCTCTCTCAGTGGCCATGACGACGCCGCTGATGGAGTTTCGTATATCGTCGAGTATTGTCTTGATCTGGTCAGTGGACCTCTTGGATTGGTCTGCGAGGCTCTTGATCTCTTCCGCGACGACGGCAAATCCTTTTCCCTGTTCGCCGGCTCTTGCCGCCTCTATGGCAGCATTGACCGCCAGGAGATTAGACTGTTCTGCCAAGTCCTTCACTGCGGAAATGATCTCTTCAATGGACTGACTTTGCTCGCTCAGGCGAATCACCGTCTCGCCAATGGACTCCATCTGCGCCTCGATCAAGTTCATGCCCTCGATGACTTCATCAGTGGCTTTTTTCCCTGTCTGAGCTGTTTCCACGGACTTTTTGGCTTCCTCGGCGATGTTTTTGGCCTTGTCGCTGGCGAGTCTGCCGGTCTGCCGAAGCTCTTCGAGCGTAGTCGTGGTTTCGGTTACGGCTGAGGAAGTTTCAGAGCTGCTTGCGGCTACCTGCGACACAGTGGATGATATCTGGGTCGAGGCGGAAGCCAATACGGACACCCCCTCGAGTATCTGTCTTGTTTGATCTCGCAGCTTGTTCACCATGTCATGAAACGACTTCACAAGATTGCCGATTTCGTCTTTTCGGGGAGCAACCGACACTTCGATGTTGAGGTTGCCTTCGCTGACTTTCGATGCATCGTGGGAAAGCCTGGATATCGGTTCAGAGATGCTCTTGGCCATGCGAAATGCTGCTGCGAAGGCAAGAATTCCGATGCATACGGTAATGATGATGATGCGATACCACAAATCGCTGATGGATTCGAAAGCTTCGCTCAAATCCACGTCGGTGAGGATCACCCAATCGAAATCCGCGTTGAGGGTCTTATTCTCGTTCAGCCCCAAGTGGGAATAGGATATGAGGGATTCGACGCCGTTCTGATCAGGCATGATGTCTGTGCCTGACTTGTGTTCCAAAGCCCTCTGCACTGCGGGGATGTCGATGCGTTTGACGAGGACAGACGGAGTTGCAGCAAATCTATCCTGGGAGCGCATCAGGTGGTCTTGGCCTACGAGATAGCTTTGGCAGGTTCGGCCCATGGCGCTCGCCGGCAACATGATGGAGTTCATGCGACGGACGTCGAGATAAAGCGCCAAGACCCCTTTGACCTCGCCCTTTTGATTGACTATGGGAGCGCCCACGAATCCGATGGGCTTATCGGCAGGGGGATATAATGTGTAATCCACCATTGCGTGTTTTCCGGAGCGCAGGACAAGGCTATAGACCTTGGCGAGACCGCTGTCCTTGAGAGGAGGCTGCGAGAGATTCGCGAGGTTGTCTTTTCTGTTTTTCACAGTGAATAGCACCTCCCCTGTTTGCGCGTTGATCAGGGCAATGTCATCGTACCCGTATTCGTCTGCGCCATAATGATCGATGAATTCCTTGAGGCGATCTTCGACCACAGACTGCAATTGCTGGATGTCTTCTTTTGCTCCGCTCTGCGCCTGGTCCTTTTTTGACGCGGAGGCCTTGGTGGATTTGGAAACCATGTCCATGTATTCCGACAATGTCTTGTCGTGCGACAAATAAACCGCGTCCTCCGCAGCTCGCAGGAAAAAGGAGACAAGCTGCTTCTCTTTCAGGCTGCGTTCCGCATTCAGCTCGCTAAACACAGCTTTTTTCAGTGCGGAACGGCTCGTGTAAAAGACAAGAGAACCGAGCAAAATACACGGCAAGAGAGAGGCGAGCAGAAACAGGCTGAGGAGTTTTGCAAAGAGACTCCGAGAAATGACGTTTAACATGGGAAAAGCTCCTCCGTTCTAACGGCGGCAAGAGAATGCACACAGTCCCTGTGGTCGAACATTCTTGGGTCGTTTCCGGTCATATTGCGTTTCATCGGCCTTGCACGAGATCGGCTAGCTTTTGTCCGAGATCCTTGAGATTCTGAGCGGCTGATTCCAACTGTCTTGTGCCGTCCACATTCTGCCTCATTGCTTGGTCTATGCTGTCCATGGCAGAAGCGACCTGATCGATTCCCACCGCCTGCTGCTCGGCGGAGGCGACGATCACGGTCAACGCCTGTGAAGCTTCTTGGACGCTTGTGGTCACTGCTTGGATGGCATGGCCAGCTTCTTCTGACTGACTGACGCCAGATTCGACGGCCTTGCCCCCTTTTTCTGTGGCCATGACGACGCTGCTGATGGAGTTCCGAATATCCTCGAGGATCGTCCGAACCTGCACGGTCGCCTTTTTGGATTGATCGGCAAAACTCTTGATCTCGTCAGCCACCACCGCAAATCCTTTGCCCTGTTCGCCAGCGCGCGCGGCTTCTATCGATGCATTGACGGCCAAAAGATTCGATTGATCCGCCAGGTCCTTCACCGCGTCTATGATGTCTTCTATGGAGCGGCTCTGTTCGCTCAATTTGATGACCGTGTCCCCGATGGTTTGCATCTGAGATTTGATGAGGTCCATGCCGCGTATAATGTCGTCCGTGGCCTGTTTCCCTGCGTGTGCGACTTGGAGGGATTTTCGAGAATCCTCAGACACCGCTCTCGCCTTTTCACTGGAGAGTTGTCCTGATTGACGAAGCTCTTCCAGCGTAGCGGTCGTCTGGTTCACAGCGGAAAGGGTCTGAGCGCTGCTCGAGGCAAGTTGGGACACGGTTGCGGAGATTTGAGTAGCCGCGGAGGCCAAGACATTGACTCCACCCATCAACGGATTCGAGATAGCGCGCGCGGAAAAGTACGCTACCAAGATCGCGACGATGGCGAGGAGACCTCCGATGAGTATGATTCGATGACGCAACTGTGTGACCGACGCCAATACGTCAGCAGCTTCTGCATCTCCCACGATCGTCCAATCAAAGTCGGCTCCGAGCAAGGGGTTTTCGTTCAGACCCACATGGCTGTAGGAGATGAGAGACAACTCGCCTTTTTCGTCCGGCATGATGCCTGTTCCTGATTCATGCCTTAAAGCCGCTCGAGTCGCCTCGAAATCCATCTTCTTCTTCAAAATAGTCGGAGTTGTTTCGCCTGGGAGCTGGGAGCGCATGAGCAGGTCCCTGCCCACGAGGTAAAAAGAAGTGCCTTTTGTCATGCGCTCCGTCTGAGCCATAATATCATCAATTCTTTTGGGGCTTATGGCCAACGCGACCACGCCTATCACCGCGCCTTGCGAGTTCACGATCGGCGCGCCTACAAACGCCAAGACAGAGCTGGTCAAGGCGCAATGACTAAAATCCACTAACGCGGGTTTGGATGTCTGCACAACTTTTGCGACCAAGCGACTGAGACCGCCTTCATTCGCAGGGGCTTTCAATACATTGGGGCGCCGTTGATCCTGAGGCCTAACACTCGACACAATCTCTCCTGTGTTGGCATTGATCAGCAACACGTCATCGATGGAACGACCCGCGGGAGAGAAGTGCGTCGTAAAGTCGCTCAGAAGCTTGTTCAACTCCGAGTGCTCGGCGTTCTGAGCGGTGAGCGCTTGTTTATCGGTTTTTGGCGCCGGCTGCGCTGGGGCGCTTGAGGATTCGAATGCGGCAACAACAGGCCCAGCCTGCGCGAGAAACAGGGCGATTCCCCTCAACGCCTCAAAATACCTTACTATCTCTGCTCTTTTTAGCTCGGTGACGAGAGAAAGCTTCTCGAGCGTAGCTTCTTCCAATGACTTTCGACTCGTTTCAAAGGCGAGGATTCCTATCACAATCGTAGGCACGAGCGATATCAGGACGAGCAACACAACCAGCTTTGCAAGCATACTTTTTGGAGCCAACGTGACCATGGAACTACTCCTATGGGAGATGCGCCTCTATAAGAACGAGGGCCTAGCTGACGGCCTCATTCACGATTATTCTATCCGCGGCGAGAAGTCTCTTGACGTCGAGCAGTACAGTCCTGTCTCGCGTGACGCCGCTGATGTATTCGATCCCTTCTGTCTGCGTCAAAGAGAGGTCGTCGGTGACATCTTTGGACGCAACGGTTTTTATGCCCAGGACCTCATCGACCACGATTGCCGCTTCTAGGTCCTGGGTAAACAACACCACGACCTTTGCCGCATCCGAGATCGATGAATCTCGAAAGCCGAGGATTTCCCGTATATCCATGACAGAGACAATTTGACCTCTCAGGTTGACGATACCCAACACGAAGCTCGGGGTACACGGAACCGGCGTGATGCGCTTCAATGGGTACACTTCCCTGACACACGCCGCTTCTATGGCATAACGTTCCGAGCCAACCCTGAACTCGAGATACAACTCGCCTTCTTCTAGGAAGCCTTCATGTGAAGGCTCCTTAGCAAGCTCTCGCGCCCGCTCTCTGAGGGCTTTTTTCTTTTCTTCATCCATCTGTCGGTCGGTGGCCTCTCTGCAAGCTCTTGCTCGAATGGCTACGATTCATCGGCAATCGAGCGGACGATTTCTCTCATTCTTCCCACGGTCATCCCTTCCGATTCCGCTATGGGCGCATCATCCTCGAATTTTTCCAACAGCTTCAAAACGTTCTTGAAATGCTTACGGCTTATGTTCACATTGCCGCGTCGCATCTCGAGATTTGCCAAGGCGAAATGAGCCGGGACGAAATCCTGATCGAGATAGATCGCGGTCTTGAGCGTTTTGATGGCTTCGTCAAACGCTCCCAGCTCTTGAAGGATCGTCGCCAAAAGAAAACGCAGCGAAGGGTTGGTCTTGTCACTGTTAATGGCTTCCCGGCACCAATGTTGGGCTTCTTCGAGCCTGCCGGCGTTGGCCAGGGCTCGAGATGCGAGCGCGAACACTCGCGCGTCGGCCGATTGCCTCCCAGCTCCGAAACTTCCGATGGAAGCGACTTGCTTGATCAATTCCTCATAACGACCGTCCTGGTACAACCTTTGAGCTTCCTCGAAGCTGAGAGCTTTTCTCGTCTCGGCGGGCGTCGGCAAAATGGTCTCACTTTTCGACGCATCTTGCGCCTCATGGGACCGAGCCACATCAGGCGCAGTATCAGCGCCCTTTTTCGCTTCTAGAGCCGGCCCCATCCAGAAAGGTTGCACGAGAGACTCGGGATCTGGCAATACGTTGTATTCTGTATAGCTGCCCGCGGCGCACACCTTTTGGTGCGCTATGGTTCCAAAAAGCGTCACCCTCTTGAGGAACGGATGATTTATCAAAGCGGTTTCTGCGGGACTGGCAATCAGCCATCCTCGATCGACCAGGCAGGCCTGAAAATGCTGAACCACCCGACGTCGAACTTCTGGATTGAAATACATGAGGACGTTGCGACACAAAATGACGTGCATCGCGTTGGTGTTGTTGATGAGCGTCGGGAAGGGGTCCTCGACAAGATTGTGATAGGCAAAAGTGACGAGGTTCCTGACTTCATCGATCAACCGATAGCGCCCGTCTCTTTGCTTGACGAAATAGCGGGATTTCAACCAATCGGGGGCGCCTCGGAACGACCATTCTGTATAGACGCCTTCCTTGGCGCGTCGAAGCGCATTCGTGTTGATGTCGGTGCCCAAGATGGTCACGTTCCAGGTCGAGAGGTCACGCAACGCCGTGTGCAGGAGAATCGCCAGAGAATACGGTTCTTCGCCTGTTGAACACCCGGCGCACCAGATTCGGATGACTTTGGCGGTCTTGAGGGCGTCCCGGATGATGTCTGGAAAGATGCGCTGTTCGATGGCCTTAAAGAGCTTTTCGTCTCTGAAGAAATAGGTTTCTCCAATGGTCAGATGAGCCGCCAGAGCCTGTACGGTGTCTTTGGTCATGGGAGTTTGGAGCAGCCAATGCAAGCATGACACCCAGTTCCCATGTCCGAGTTCTTTGGCAGCCCTTTCTATACCGCGACGCAGATCAGGCAGCTTGCGATCGGCAAAATCAATGCCCATCGTCGCCGAGATGATTTTCCCGAGTTCCCTCAATTGACTCTCAAAACCGTCCGAGCTCATGGCCACTGTTCAAATCCCATGGCTTTTCCCGATCCCATGCCCGGCAGCCTCTCCTGCAGTGAAGCAATGAGCGAGGTATCAAGAATAAAGGCGACATGATCCTCTCCGAAGGCGATGCTCCGTATGAGGGGCGATTCGACGACCAAATCTTCACTCTCTGCGACGCGAGAAGACTCGTACTGCCTCACCCCGATGACTTCGTCAGCAAGCAGCCCGATTTGTTTGGCATTGAGGGCGAGGATCAGGAACTGGTCCGATAATTCGATATCTCGAGGAGCCGAACCCAGGAGCCTCCTTGTGTCCAGGATACACACGATTGTTCCCTGGACATTTAGTACGCCTAACACCCAAGGAGGGCTTTTGGGAAGGGGCGCCACCTCAGCGGCTCTCACTACCCGCTGCACGTAATCGAGGGGAACCCCCAACAGTCGGTCATCAACGCGGAAGACAACAAAGCAGTTTTGATATTGCTTCGGAGACATCTCACTCCATTACCGCATGAGCACTTGGCGTACGGCGCCGCCGCCAAAGACATTGACTTTGGCGTTGTAGGCGCACGGCCGCGCCAATATCAGTACATATAATTTCAGCCTGTTACAGTTAACACGTTTATTATACTATAAAACTCGAATTAATTCAATATACGGCGGCAAGGCTTGCAGGATGAGGCTCACAAATCTCTGGCGATCTCGTATAGTTCTGTGCTATCCAAAATCATTGTGTAGCGTGGCCGACTGGACGCGGCGGCATGTCTTGTGAGGGTAACGGTCGCCAGAGAAAGAAGCCAATGGATGCTCTAAAATTGACGTTAGCCTTTTCCCCTTGGATTGCCTTTTGGGTTATTTCCATGGGGCATTCAATCTTGAGTCTGCAAATCGGAATACTCGCTGCCGCTCTCCTGGTTGGCGTGATGGGCATTACCAGACTACACCGAGGCGCGATCCTATGGGCGGGCGTCGGGTTCTTCGCCTTCGCTTTGGTCTCGGTTGCATGGTTAAAGAACGAGTGGGTAATCCGGCACTTAGGAATTCTCGCCAGCGGAACCCTGTTTGTAGCCACGGCGCTGTCTATCGTCTTTGGGCGTCCCTTCACGGAAGACTACGCCCGAGACCATGTACCGAAAGAGCTCTGGGATTCGCCCGACTTTATTCGGAGTTCGTATACGGTTACCTGCGTGTGGGAACTCATCTTTTTGGGGAATTTTTTCATCAATATTGTCAAAATTTGTTGGTCCCAAAGCGATGGGATGTGGTACCAAGCTTTAGAATTTGGTCTAATTATATTCGGAATATTGTTCACCACCCTGTACGCCAGGCATGCCAGAGACAATAGGGCGATATCGTTGCGTGCGCCGGATGAAAGCGGCTGAACCTGAACAGACGACTTCAGTCCCGGCTATTGTTACTCAAATGAGATTGGAGGTGCTTGAAGAGCATAGGGTCGCTACGCAAAGCGCCGAATGGCTATAACGTGCGGCGCATGCTCCTACCGGACAGGCATTTGGGCAATCGCTCCAGTCGCCAAAACTTCGTATGGCTTTCCGACTTCGGCATGCCGAGGGAATCAGACGGGTTTCATTATCTTTCCCAAATCCCTTCCCGTTCGTTCCACGGCCTCGTACAGTTCCTTCGCGGTGATTGGCTTGGAGACATAGCCATCCATGCCCGCTGCGAGAAACCGTTCACGATCGCCGGCCAAGGCATGAGCAGTCATTGCAATAATAGGGATCCTTATCCCGAGAGCTTTTTCCTTTTCTCTTATGATACTTGTGGCTTGAATGCCATCCATATCGGGCATTTGAATGTCCATAAGGATGAGGTCAAAATGCTGGGATTCGAAGGCTTCAACCGCTTCCCGACCGTTGTACGCTGTTTTTACCGTATGGCCCATATTTTCCAACATCTTCACCGCAAGCTTTCGATTGATGGGATTGTCCTCTGCCAGGAGAATCGAGAGGCGTTTTCGGCTTTCCCGAATTGAATGTCTCGTCAGGAGGGTTCGTTTGGCCCGGGGCGCGTCTGTTTTGCCGAGAGTCATGGTCAAGGCGTCGAAAAGTTCCTGTCTGTTGACGGGCTTGACAAGATATGCGGCTATCCCGGAATCCTTGCATTTTTTGGCATGTCCACGCTCACCCACCGAGGTGAGCATCAGGATAATCAGGTCTGTCAATGAGGGGTCTTCTCGAATGATGGAGGCCAACTGGAATCCGTCCATCTCAGGCATCATGTAGTCTATAAGGGCGAAGGAGAAAGGATTATGTTCCTGCTGCGCTTGTTTGAGAGCCGCGAGGGCAGCCCGGCCGCTTTCTACTTCGGCTGTCTTAAGGCCCCACGCGGCAAGCATTTCCACAAGAATGGTCCTGTTCGTGGCGTTGTCATCCACCACGAGGGCCCGCAAACCCTTCAATTCTGGTACATCAATTGCCCTGGTCAGGTCCTCTTTTTCTTTCTGGATGCCGAATCGCGCGGTAAATCGAAACGTACTGCCCTTGCCAGGAGCGCTTTCCACGCCAATAGAGCCGCCCATGAGTTCAACGAGCTTGGAGGCAATGGCCAAGCCTAATCCCGTACCCCCATAAAAACGAGTAGTCGAACCATCCACTTGTTCAAAGGCCTCGAAGATCTTGCGCTGTTTCTCAGGCGGGATACCGATCCCTGTGTCGCTCACCGAAAACTCCAGAAGCGCCTCATCTTCTTGAGCTTCCAGCAACGCGACTCGCACCACCACTTCTCCGATAGACGTGAATTTAATGGCGTTTCCCACGAGGTTGATCAGGACTTGGCGGAGTCTGCCCGGGTCGCCGACAAGGGCGTCAGGTACGTCCAGAGGGATATGACAGGCGAGTTCCAGGCCTTTGTTCTGGGCGGTTACTGCGAGGCTTTTCAAGGTAGTGTCAATGCAGTACCGGAGGGCAAAATTGATAGGAACGATTTCTAGCTTGCCCGCCTCTATTTTGGAAAAGTCCAAAATGTCGTTGATAAGACTGAGCAATGATTCAGCCGAAGATTTTACTGCGCTTAAATACTCGTGCTGTTCTTCAGTCAGTTCTGTATTGAGGGCCAATTCTGTCATGCCCATGATGCCATTCATGGGGGTTCGAATCTCGTGGCTCATGTTCGCCAGGAATTCGCTTTTCGCCCTGCTGGCATTTTCTGCGGCTATCCTCGCCTCTATGAGTTCCGTGACGTCAACGAAAGATTCCATACCGCCAATGATCTTGCCGTGATCGTCTTTCATGATTGTAGCGTTCTTGAGGACTGTGAGCGTCCTACCGTCTCTTGACTTCACGGTGCACTGCTTACGCCATACACCGTCCTGGCCGGGCAGTCCATTGAACAAACCGCATTTGTCTTTGCAGGGCTGGTCCGCGAATACCATGCAAGGCTGTCCGATCAACTCCTCTCTCGTAAAGCCGGTGATGCGACAAAATTCGTCGTTGACGTCCGTGATGACGCGATCAACGTTTACGAGGAAGATTGCCGTGAGAGCCGTTTCCAGTAGGCGCTTTTCAAACCGATTGGCTTTACGCAGCTCTTCTTCAGCCTTTTTGCGTTCAGTGATGTTCTGAGCGACTCCGAGAAATCCCGTAATGTCTCCAGCCTTATTCTTGACGGCAGTGACGGCTAAATGCACCGTGAGATGTCTGCCGTCTTTTGTCACGTAAGTCCATTCCTTCTCTTCGTACCCGCCTTTTTTTGCCCTGTATGACAAGGACTGCAATTCAGTGATAGGTTTGCCGTACAGTTGGCTCAGATAAGCAGCATGTTCCTTAAGTTCCGAGTCGAGGTGAAATCGCTTGGGCGTCTCTTTCCCTACCAACTCTTCTGCTGAATAGCCCAACATTCGCTCTGAGCCGGTGTTGAAGACGCGTATGATGCCGTTTACGTCAGTCGCGATAATAGAAACTTGGGTCGCCGCCTGAAGAAGCCCCTCGAATTGAGAAACAGCCTCTGCTAAAGCGCGTTCCGTCCTCTTCTGGTCCGTGATGTCGTGCACCATGAGAAGGAGGTGGAGACCGTTGCCCGTCTGAAACGAGGCCAGGCGACAATCGAGCCATAAATCACCTCCTGAGACGTCAGCGATTCGGATCTCGGTTCTTCCTGAACATCTTTGCGCCAATACGCGCAACGCCTCGGAGAATAGACCGCTTCTTTTCCAAAAATCCGACTCTCGAAAATTCCCTCTTAAGTCGAAATCTCTTATCTTCGACAGAATATGCTCGGCGGCTTCATTTGCCGAGACAAAAGCGCCCTCCGATGAATAGGTGACGATACCCGCGGGCGACGTGGCGAGGATGTTTTGAACAAATTCAAGGGCGTCTGATAGTTTTTGTTCAGCCTCCTTGCGTGCGCTAATATCCTGGAAAATGCCTTCGATGTGCAAGACAGCGCCGTCAACGTCCCTGACGAGCCTCGAGTTGAGAGATATCCAAATGTGGGAACCGTCTTTCTTGCGACACATGACCTCGAAGTTGTTTACCCGACCGTGGGCAAGGAGCATGTTGAGGAGTCTTTTCCTATCATCAGGGTTTACATACAATTGCGTTGCGAGATCGGTGAGGTTTTCAAGGAGATCGTTCACGGAATCGTAGCCCAAGATATAGGCCATTGCGTTGTTCGCTTCAATGAATTTGCCATCCCAAGAGCTGCGGTATATCCCCTCAGAGGAGTTTTCCACGAGAGACCTGTACCGGTCTTCAGAGGATCGCAATTCTGCGGCTTGACTCTGGTACAACTTCTCGAGCTCCGCATGGAGCTGCATGACCTCCTCGGTCATAGCCACACGTTCTCTCAGTTCCTCTCTCAGCCTGATGCGCGCGGATTCAAGATCTCGAATCCTCTGGTTTTCGACAAGCGACGCGTCGGGAGAAGAGGCTCCATGCTCCAATTGCCGAATGCGTTTGTGGAGTGCATCAATTTGGGACTCGAGATGAGCCACACGGCTCGCGGAATCGCTGTCATCCATAATGCCCTACCTCGCATTTCGAGCGGGAATCGCAGCTGCCGGCGGCGCGCAGCGCCTCTTTGCACGGGCGGTACTGCGCGCCGCGATCCTTCGGCGCTGGCCGCACTTCCTCGCCAGGGGAACCATTCCCATGACTTTCGACGGCCACGGGAGGCCGCCCAAAGATGTCGAATCCGTGATATCAGTGCTCATGGGGCCGCGCCATCTTATGAGGCTGCATGGCCGCCTCGAAATCAGCCTCAGTCAAGTAGCCTAAAGAGAGACACGCCTCCTTGAGGGTCACGTCTTCTTCATGAGCCTTGTGCGCGGCTTTTGCCGCTTTGTCGTACCCAATGACAGGCGTCAGGGCAGTCACCAACATAAGAGATTCTCTGACCAGGGCGTCGATGCGTTTTCTGTTGGCCTTCAAGCCTTTTACCAAATGCTCGGCAAACGAGTTGCACGTATCGCCGAGCAGGGTGACAGACTGCAACAGATCGAATATCATCAACGGCTTGAACACATTCAGTTCAAAATGGCCCTGACTGCCGGCAAAAGTGATCGCAGCATCAAGTCCCATCACTTGGACTGCTACCATAGTCATGGCCTCGCATTGAGTAGGGTTGACCTTGCCGGGCATGATCGAGGAGCCTGGTTCATTGGCAGGCAGGATCAATTCTCCGATGCCGCAGCGCGGCCCGGACCCCAGCAGCCTAATGTCATTTGCAATCTTCATGAGAGAGCACGCCAATGTCTTCAACGCGCCGCTTGTGAAAACCAGGGCGTCGTGAGCCGCCAAAGCGGCAAATTTGTTTTCAGCCGAGACAAAAGGCAAGCCTGTCATGGCGGCAATGTGGGCGGCAACTCGATCCCCGAATTCCTTCGGCGCGTTCAGGCCCGTCCCAACGGCCGTGCCCCCGATCGCCAATTGGTACAAGCCGCCAAGCGACTGCTCGATTGCTCCCATGCACGCATCGAGCTGCGCGACGTACCCGGAGAATTCCTGACCCAAGGTCATAGGCACCGCGTCCTGAAGATGGGTGCGACCAATCTTTACGATGTCCTTGAACTCGAAAGCCTTTTCATTCAAGGCGTTCCGCAGGCCTCGAAGGGCAGGGAGCAGGTGCTGGGTTATTTTCAGCGCGGCCGCGACATACATGGCTGTGGGGAACGTGTCGTTGGACGACTGGGACATGTTCACGTGGTCATTGGGATGTATGGGATCCTTGGTTCCCAACACGCCTCCTGCCAGCTCTATGGCGCGGTTTGCAATGACCTCGTTCACATTCATGTTGGTTTGAGTGCCGCTGCCCGTTTGCCATACACGAAGGGGAAAGTGGTCTGCGAGTTGACCTGATATGATCTCTTCACACACCTTGACAATGAGCTCTCCCTTGTCTCGGGAAAGCTTGCCCAGTTCCATGTTGGTCAAGGCCGCGGCCTTCTTGATAATCCCAAAGGCCTCGATAACCTCACGCGGCATCACATCGTTTCCGATATTGAAATAACGAAGCGAACGCTGCGTTTGGGCGCCCCAGTATCGGTCGGACGGCACCTCTATGGCGCCTATGGCGTCGTACTCGGTTCTTGTACGTTGTTTGCTCTCCATATCGACGAACCTCCTGTTGACAATAACAAGTATTGCTGCAAGGAGCTTGCAGCGCAAGGATTTTTTACCCCGGCGGGCGAGGGGATCCGCCGGATTAAGGTTTCAGCGCTGACGCTGCACCAATTCTCTGGGGCTGGGTTGGTTTCTCATGGTTCAAGGCCGGGGCGACATTGTCACCCGAGGGGCTGTTGTTTTTCTCGAAATTTATCTCGAGATTCCTTACCCTTCTCCAGGAGCGTTCCAGAATGGATGCAAGCCCGAGCCATGTAGCCGTTCTCGAAAATGATCGCGAATTGCGCTGTTGAGCCGCTGCATGTCATGCCCACGGAAGTGGGAATCCATGACGAGTTTCCTGGACGCCGGATCGAGTCCGGCATGACAAATCAGGCGCCGTGACGCAGACTTTGAAAGTCATCATATTCACGACGCGGCGCGTCTCATTCCGACGGAAGTTTCGAGAAGTTGTATAAGCTCCCTTCTCAATTCTGGTACATGGCCTTGATGAGGTCGGCAAATTTTTCGTTTACATACTTTCGCTTGACCTTCATCGTGGGGGTGACTTCCCCGTCTTCCTCGTAAAGCTTCTTGGGTACGATGGTGAATTTCTTGATCGTCTCGACGTGAGAAAGGGTTTTGTTGACTTCTTGGACCTCAGCGTCGATGAGGTCTATGATTTCAGGCGCCTTTGTAAGGCTCTCATAGGTGGTGAATGATATTTTGTGATCCTGAGCGTACTGTATGACATTTTCTTCGTCTATCACGATGAGGGCCGAGAGGAACTTGAGCCGATCGCCTATCACGATGGCGTCATTGATATACGGGCTGAATTTGAGCTGATTTTCAATGTTTTGAGGCGCGATATTCTTTCCGCCAGCAGTGATGATCAGGTCCTTCTTGCGGTCGGTGATCTTGAGGTATCCTCTGTCATCCAATACGCCCACGTCCCCTGAATGGAGCCAACCGCCCTCGAGGGTCTCTGCGGTGGCTTCTGGATTCCGGTAGTACCCCAAGAATACGTTTCCGCCGCGAACTAGTATCTCGCCGTCGTCCGCGATCTTGACTTCCACGCCGGGCAGGGGCGGTCCGACATTCCCAAGCTCGATGTTGTCTCCTTGATGGATGCAGGTGGGGCCGGAGCCCTCGGTTTGACCATATACTTCACGCAGCGGTATGCCAATGCCATGGAAATATTTGATCACGTCCGGCGAGATAGGGGCAGCTCCGGATACGGCCAAGCGGACGCGCTCAAAACCCAACCTCTCTCGCAGCTTGTAAAGCACAACCAGATTGGCCAAGGCGCGCAGCGTTTTCAGCCAGATCGACACATTTTTGCCAGAAAATTTCTTTGCTGCGTATAGCGAGCTGATTTTAGTTGCCAGGCCATACATGACTCTCTTGAACCATGTGGCGTTGGCTATTCTGATGCGAATGCCTGAATAATATTTTTCCCATATTCTCGGCACGGCAAACACGACGGTGGGGGATATTTCCCGGAAATTTGCCATGACCGTGTCGGGACTTTCCGTGAAACTTACGGTGTAGCCGAAACGGAGTGGAAGAAACACGCTGAACATGCGTTCCGCTATGTGACTCAGCGGCAGGAAAGAAAGCAGTTCATCGGAATCGCGGATGTCGAGGGCCTGTCCAATGGACCGCGTCGTCCAAATGATGTTGGCGTGTGAAAGCATGGCTCCTTTCGGGGGGCCAGTGGTTCCCGAGGTGTAGATGATGAGCGCCATACTTTGCGGGTCGGTCGCGTCAAGCAACTCCTGGAACAACGACGGTTTTTCTCGATCGAGCTTTTTCCCCATGGCCAATAGTTCGTCGAACGTCATCACCATAGGATCTGAGAAGTGTCTCAATCCTTTCGTATCGATAACGACGATCTTTTCGAGGTCAGGCGTCCTTTCCCTGAAAAACAAGGCCTTGTCAACCTGTTCTTCGTCTTCGGCTATGAAGATCTTTGCCTGGGAATGACCAACGACATATTCGCACTGTTCGGCTGAGCTGGTGGTGTAAATCCCAACGGTGACCCCTCCAGCGCACATGGTTCCCATGTCTGCGAAGAGCCATTCAGGGCGATTCTCGCCAATGACCGCGACCCTATCTCCTTTGTCGAGGCCGAGCGCTACGAGCCCCAGGCACGTATGGCGAGTAATCTCCAGGTACTCGCCCCACGTAATGTCTCTCCAAATCCCCAGATACTTGCGCCGCAAAGCTACTTTGTCGGGGCGCTGGGTCGCGCGTTTTACAAACATTTGCGGTATGGTCAGGTTGTCGTACTCTGTCATAATGTCATTCCACCAACATTTTGCGCGCTCAACGCCATCGCTTTTTCCGCTTGTACCGCTGATATCCCTTGACGGACGTTTCCTTTTTCATGCCGAGGTAAAACTCCTGCACATCCTCGTTTTGCATGAGTTTTTCGGGACTGCCCTCGAGGACAATCCTGCCGGTTTCCATGATGAAGGCATGGTGGCACACGCTGAGCGCCTTTTTTGCATTTTGTTCCACAAGCAGTATGGTGGTACCTGCCTGGTTGATGGTCTTGATGATGTCGAAGATTTCGGTCACCAAGATCGGCGAAAGGCCCAAAGAGGGTTCATCTAGGATCATCAGCTCAGGATTGGACATGAGCGCCCTGCCAATGGCGAGCATTTGTTGTTCGCCTCCAGAAAGAGTCCCTGCCTGTTGTTTGAGCCGATCTTTGAGAATCGGGAAATAAGTGAAAACCCGGTCCATGTCTTCTCGTATGCGGCCGTCCGACCGGGTGTATGCGCCCATCAGCAGATTTTCTTTGAGGGTAAGCTCTGGGAACACTTCGCGACCTTCGGGTACATACGCGATGCCCATGGGCACGATGCGCTCGGTCTTCATGCCGTCGATGCGACGCCCTTTGAACCAGATGGTCCCTTTTTCGGGCTGGTCATCGAGGTAGCCCATGATGGTCTTCAACGTGGTACTCTTTCCGGCGCCGTTTGCGCCGAGTATGGCCCTTATCTCTCCTTTTTCTACCGCGAGGGACAGGCCGCGTACCACCATGATTTTTCCGTAGTAGATTTCAATGTTTTTGGTTTCAAGCAGCATGCGAATCGCCGTTCCAAAAGATGCAGCGACATCTCGTCGCCGAATCAATCCTTTCCAAGGTAGGCTTCCAGCACCTCTGGGTGGCGCTGCACCACTGAAGGCGGTCCCTGGACCAATTTTACGCCGAAGTTCAATGCCATGACCTCGTCCGAGACATCCATGACCAGGTTCATGTCATGCTCCACCATGAGGATGGTGATCTGAAAATCATCCCTGATGTCTCGAATCCAAAACATCATGTCCTGCTTTTCTTCCTGATTCATGCCCGCGGTGGGTTCGTCGAGGAGGAGCAATTTTGGCTCGAGGGCCAATGCTCGCCCGAGTTCCACTAGCTTTCTTATGCCATACGGCAGGGCTCCCACGGGGATGTCTCGGGAAGCCTCCAACTCCAAAAATTCAATGATGCGTTCAACTCTCTCCCGGTGTTCACATTCCTCCCTGGCTACTCTCGATCTCCTGCCCAAGAAAAACGCGCCGGAAAATATGCCTGTCCTCATGTGAATGTGACGACCTAGCAGCAAGTTATCCATGGTCGTGAGGTGCGTAAACAACTCGATGTTTTGAAAGGTGCGGGCTATTCCACATTTGGCGGCCTGATACGGTTTGAGGCCGACCATATCCTTTCCGTCGAACACGATACGTCCTCGTGAGGGTTTGTATATACCGGTGATGCAATTGAAAATGGTCGTCTTACCCGCTCCATTGGGGCCGATTATCGAAAATATCGTTTTCTCGGGGACGTCCATTGACACGCCATTGAGCGCGGCGAGCCCGCCGAAGGAGATGCTCAGGTCTTCTATGGAGAGAATACTCATAATTGCTTAGAATGACCTCGATAATGAAGCAGAAGCGAGACGCCGCATCCGGTGGAAATCGCTGGAAGCGGCGTCTTTTGCTATTTAGCGCCTGGTCAACCAATCCGTCATTCGGATTGTTTTCCCGCCTTCCCCGCATTTGCCGACGTAAATGGACTTGTTGCCCTGGTGATCTTCAGGGGTAAATGTGCAATCGTGTCCGAGCCAATCGTTCCAGTTTCTGATGCTCTCCATGGCCTTCACAAAAGAATCTGGATTGAGGTCTTTGCCGGCTCTTCGTAGTCCTTCCACCATGGGTTCAGCAAAGAAAAAACCTGCCAGGAAGAAAATGCCCGTGTTTTGTTCTTTTGGCGCGTATTTTTTCTGAGCCTCCATGTACTTTGCCACGAGTGGACTATCCCAGTTTAACAAGTTGGCAAAGACAACGTCCTTCCACAAGCCTTTTGTGATATTGAACATCATAGGAGCGTCGGAAAGGGTGGAAGTGGCGATCCATTGAGGCTGGAACCCAGCGGCTTTTGCGGTCTGAAGCATGATGGCCGCGTGCTTGGGCAAGATCCACATGATAACGGCTTCTGCGCCGCTCTCTTTCAGCTTCAGGGCATGGGTTTTAAGGTCTGTGTCTGTCACCTCGACAGGCACTGCGCTCACGAACTGCATCCCCTTCTGATCAAGATATTCCTTCGCGCCTTCCAGGCCTTCTTTTCCATAGTCGTCGTTTTGATAGAAAAAGCCTATTTTTTTGAGGCCCATTTGTTCGACTGCATACTTGGTGAGAAGATAGGCCTCATCTTTATACAGGGGATAAACGCCGAAGAGGTATCGTTGGAGAGGCTTTGTCCAATGAATCGTGCCGGTGGCGGGCCCGACCCACGGTACCTTGTTCTCCATAAGGTAATCCCGAACAGCCATGCCAGACGCCGTACCGACCCCGCCCACGACGCCGAAAACGCCGATGTTTTCTACGAATTCCTTTGCGATGGCTTTGGTTTTGGCCGGTTGATATGCGTCATCGCGCAGCACGTATTTTAACTTGCGGCCAGCTATCCCCCCCTGCTCGTTAATAAGTTCGAAGAAGACCGCGGTACCCCTGCCCACAGCGCCCCATAACGCCGCGGGACCAGTCTGAGGACCCCACTGACCAATGACCACCTCTGCGTCGGTGACGCCCCGGACCTTGTCTGCGCAGTTTGCCAATCCCGCGAAGGCAAAGAGAACAAAAATGCTCACACACAACAACAGCCACGATTTTTTCTCGCCTTTCATTTTTTACGACCTCCTTATGCTTAACGACGTTTCAGAACAGCCTTTGGCAGCCTGTGGAGAGAATGCAATTCAACTGTTCAAGACAGTTGCATGTTCTCGCCCGCCTTATGAACCCCAAAGACTGGGTTCGGACATCATCCTTTGAACCATCTTCCGGCTTCCTTGAGGAAGGTAAAAACCCTCACCTGGGTCAAGTTCTTGGCGCCTACTCCTGCCAGCGTGACAGTCACTTGCACCAACGCAATCTTTTGGACATTCGGGAGCGCAGCCGCGTCGTCATTGTCACGGATTTCCAAGACGCCGTCAATCTTATAGTCTTTGAGCATTCCAGGATTTCTGCGCGTCATTTCTTGATAAAAGGGATACGAATAGGCCTTTTTGAACTCGGAAGATGGCGCCAACAACTCCCATACTTTCTGGATGTCTCCTTCTTTCTCCGCTCGAAAGTAGGCATGGACAGTTTCCAGAAGATCGGCTTTGTCGTCGGCGCAGGCCACGCTTGAACGAGTCAACAGTATGGGAACAGTCGCGAGGCTGATTGACCAGTAAAGCATGACGGCCCAGACGCCGCAAGCGGCAATGGGAGACGAGCGGAACGCCATCTCGATCAGACTTTCCTTTCGAAGTGCCGTACGAAAAGGCCCGAGGGTTTTACGCAAAGAATCAAGACGATAACGAGAAACGCCACGACAGACTTGAAAGAGAGCGAGATATACCCGCCGAAGAAATTCTCGATAATCCCAAGGATGTAACCGCCAAAGGCGGCCCCCGGCAGACTTGTCATGCCGCCGAGTACAGCGCCTGCAAATCCCTTGAGCATGGGGTCGAGCATCATGTTGGGGTCAAGGGTTGCTATGGGAGCGATGAGCATACCGGCTACTGCGCCCGTGGCCGAGCTCAGGCCCCACGTGAGCGAAAGGATCCTGCGGGTTGGAATTCCCATGGCCTTGGCTGCGAACTGATTTTGCTGCACCGCTTTCATGGCCGTGCCGAGCTTTGTGAACCTGAAAAACAGAAACAGAAGCAGCATCACCGCGAGGCTGATCACAAAAGTCCATAAGTTGATTTCCGTGATGGTGACGCCGAAAGGACTGTAGCCTGAATACTCGGAAAAAGGTACCGGGAAGGGATTCTGATTCGCGCCCCATTTCCATCCCGCGATGCCGTAGAGGATCATTTCTGCGCCTAATGTAATGACGATGAGTCCGAGGACCGTGGGGTCCTTTGCTGGCCGCAGAAACGCGACTTCCAGCACGACGCCGAGCAGGAAGGCAAATAGAATAGTCGATGCCGCTGCAGTCCAAAAATTGACGCCGTAGCCCGAGATGAGGGTATAAGCCACAAAGGTTGATACCATGGCCATCTCGCCTTGGGCGAAGTTAGGCACCTCTGACGTCTTGTATATAATCACCATCGCCAGCGCAACCAAGGCGTAACAGGCTCCTATGGAAAGTCCTCCGATGATGAGATCGAAAAAGAAATTCATCGTACCTTACTCCACAGCAACGTCCAGTAGTTCCTCACAAGGCTAGGGCCACGGGTCTAAAAAGGCCACATCTTCCAATATCTCTTGAACCTCAAATAAATGCCATTCATTCCCAGCGGCTCGAAGATGACGATGGCTATCATAATGAGCCCAAAGACGATGCTCTGAATATTCGCGAGCCCCTCTGGGGTGAAGTACTTGTTGGATAACGACAACAGGGCAGGCCCAATAATCGGGGCCTCCTGAACAACCTGGAGCTTTATTTGTAGATAGGTGAGGAGCATTGCCCCGAGGATGGAACCCATCACCGAACCGAGTCCGCCTACAATGACCATGGCAAGAAAGGTGATGGAGAGCACAAGGTTGAACGTGCCGGCGCTGACGTGTTCCAGGGCAAAGGCCATCAATGCGCCGCCTATCCCTGTATAGAAGGCGCTGACTGCAAAAGAAAGCGTCTTGAACAAGCTGATGTTGATGCCAACGGCTTCCGCCGCGAATTCACTGTCTCGGATCGCGACGAATGCTCGCCCTACTCGCGTTTTCATGAGTTTGATCGCGGCGACGGTAAGGACCACGGTCGCGGTCATGATTACCGCATACTGCTGTGAGCCGGTTTGTATGAGAAAGGGACCGATGGACATCTTCGGGGCTTCGATGCCCATGTGGCCTCCCGCGTAATCCCAATGACTTATTACCTGAGTCACGGCCATTCCGAAGGCCAGGGTGGCAATGGCAAGATACGGTCCTTCCAACCGCAGAGAAGGCAGTCCCAACAACAGGCCGAAAAAGGCCGCGATGAACCCTGCCGCCGGCAGCGCAACAATGAATGGTATGCCCGCCTTTGCCATGAGCAAGACGCACGAATATGCCCCGATGGCGAAAAACCCTGCGTGGCCAAGCGATATCTGACCAGTGTACCCCACAAGGATATTCAACCCAATGGCCACGATCGCGTGGATAGCCATGAGGTTTATGAGGTAAAGAGCGTAGTCGCCCACAAAAAAGGGCGCAGCCGCGATGCCAAGCAACAGGAAAAGGGTTCCCACGAGGACGGTGGTGGACTTACAGAGCTGTATATCCTCGTAGTAGTCTCTTTTCATGTCCATGGTACTATCCCCTATGGCTTATCCGAGTCGATCATGGCGATGCCATTGACGCCGCGAGTTTACCGTTGAGAGCGCATTGCCGGCATCCTTGCGACCCAAGAAATGCCCTGTGATCCCAATCTGTTCGCTTTAGTTATCCCTTCCAAGGGTGTTGCCGCTGGAACAACCAGCATGTATGTTGCGATTCGGTAGGCGTCTTTTCTTCTTAGCATCCACGCCAGACCGTGTCAATGAAAGAGTATGGAGGCCTGTCATCGAGGAACTCGCCGTCCCCGTCACGCCGAGATTAAGACGAATACTTCTGGAGAAGGCGCATGAGAGCCTCGCCTTTCGGGGAGACCTGGCCCACTTTTTTGAAAAAGATATCCACAATAGAAAGGTCGGACCCGTAGTATAGTTCATTGGCTTCCCAGTCAGGCTCGAGTACGGCGCCCTTTACCGAGATGCCTATATAGAGCCCTTTGGCTCTCGAATACGACAGGATAGCCGCATTGAGCTGGAAATCCGTCTGGGCAGAAGCGTCTCTCCCGATAGGGCCGGCTGCTATTGACGCGTCCGCGCCGATGGTAAACTTGTCTCGGAAAAGGTTTTTCAAACTTACGTCATTGAGGACCAAGAGTAGAAGATCCACCGACTGAACGCCGAATTGCCAGCCAAAACTCCCTCCATAGAGCGTGAGAAAGACCGGCGGACTCCAACCGCCGTCTTGTGGGTCTCGTCGCATGACGACGCCCTTGCCGTACTGGCCGCCCACGCCCATGCCGGCTTTTATGACGGAGGGGAACAAGATGACGGCGCGACTTCGTTTAAGAAGGTCTTTTGGGACGGCAGAGTCGGGCGCGGTCATCATATCAGTGAACATGGCGATGCATTGAGACAGGCGGTTTTCCAATTCTAGGGACTGGCCGCTGGCGCTCTGAAACGCCATGAATGAAAATAACAGGCTAGCCAAAACGATTTTGAAATGCATCATACACTCTCCGAGTCCAGAGGAACGGTAAATTGACAGGGTCTTTTCGTTTTACGACGCTCATCGCAGATTAACTCACGGGCGCCTCTTGTCACAAGTCAAAGAACAAAACCCCACAATGGCCGAGGATTTTTGTTGACAGGTGAGGATGCGTGGGCTTAAGTTTCACAGGTGAAAAAATAATAACGCTTAGTTATTAAACCGTAACAGCAAGAGAGGAGCCTCCGATGAAAAAGATCTGCGTCGTACTCTCGGCAATGATGGCCTTATGCGCGATCTCCGTTGGTCCCGTATGGGCTCAGACCGGTCCCATTAAAGTAGGGGTGGTTCTTCCTTTGACCGGTGAGCAAGCCAAGTTTGGAGAAATCGAAAAAAATTCCTTTCTCATGGGGCTGGAAGAGATAAACAAGGCGGGTGGTATCAACGGCCAGCCAATCGAATTGATTATCGAGGATGACACAGGCAAGCCAGATGTTGGAAGATCGGCCGTTGAAAAGCTTATATCTCAAGACAATGTCATCGCAGTGACAGGCGGGTACTCGTCTTCCGTCACCTATGCAGTCTGCGCGGTGGCTCAACAGCGCAAGACGCCTTTTTTGGTTACCACAGGATCGGCGGACAAAATTACGGAACAAGGCTGGGACTATGTGTTCCGCATTGGGCCGCCCGTCAGCGAGTATCCCAAAGCGCTGACTTCCTTTCTTTCGGAGGTTGTGAAACCGCAGACCGCGGCCATACTCCACGAGAATACGCTCTTTGGCCAGTCCGGTTCCAAAGAGTTTGCCCAACAGTGCGAGGCCATGGGCATCAAGGTGATTATGAAAGAGGGCTACGAAGCGGGCGCCGTGGATTTCAAGCCGCTGCTCATCAAGGTAAAGGCAGCCAAGCCTGACTTCGTCTATATGATCTCGTACGTAATGGACGCAGCGCTGCTCATGAGGCAGTCCAAGGAACTGAATTTCAACCCCAAACTTTTCGTGGGAGGCGCGGCTGGCTTTACGCTGCCAGAGTTTGCGGCAAACGCCGGCGACGCCGCGGAGTACGTGTTTTCCGCGGATTTGTGGACGCCTAATCTCCCATATCCAGGAGCCAAAGAATACTTTGACAAATACAAGGAACGATTTCACACACCGACTGAATATCACGGCGCGCAGGCATATTCCTCAATCTACGTGATTGCAGACGCGCTCAAACGCGCCAATCCCCTCACGAGGGACGGCGTGCGTAATGCGTTGGCGACTACGGACATGATGACTGTGTTTGGACCGGTAAAATTTGTGGCGTACGGCAAGAAGAAACAGCAGAATCAGTTGCCCACGTATCTTGTGCAATGGCAACACGGCGTCCTGGAGACAGTGTGGCCGCGGAACGTCGCGACGAAGCCCTATGTGTACCCTGTGCCGGAGTGGTCAAAGAGATAGGGACGCAAGCAAAGAGCGGGCGATAGTATTGCCAGAACTTTTCTGACGAGCGTTACCAATGGAAGTGTTCCTTCAGACGCTTGTAGCGGGAATTTTGAAGGGGGGACTCTATGCCCTGATCGGTTTGGGCATGACTCTCATCATGGGGGTGATGGGGATCATAAACCTCGCTCATGGCCAAATCATGATGGTGGCCATGTACCTCACCTACGTACTCTTCCACTATCTCGGAATCGATCCGTATATCGCTCTTGTTGTTAGCATGCCGAGCTTGTTCCTCCTGGGCATCCTCATACAAAAATTCCTCCTCAATCCGCTCATCAGGGTCGAAAGCATACTGCCGGAGAACCAGGTGCTCATGACCGTGGGAATCGGCATGGTCCTCACGGAGGTAATCCGGTTCATCTTCACCTCCAACTATCTTTCCGTGAAGACCTCATATTCATCGGCCGCAGTTTTTATAGGCGGGATATCATTTTCAGTCGCCTTGAGCATTGCGTTTGTCTTTGCCTGTGCGCTGACCCTCCTATTGTTTTGGTTTCTGTTGAAGACCGATTTGGGGAGGTCCATTCGCGCAGTGGCTCAGGACGCAGAAGCGGCTCAATTGATGGGCGTCAATGCGGAGCGGATCAAAGTAATCACCATGGGGATCGGTTCCGCGCTGGTGGCTGCGGCTGGGACCCTGTTGCTGCCGATTTATTATCTGTTTCCTGACATTGGAGGGCCGTTTACCAGGCGCGCCTTTGTCATCACCATTCTCGGCGGCTTGGGCTCCACTGTTGGCGCAATCTTCGGGGGGCTCACCCTTGGATTGGCAGAGGCATTCAGCTCTACGTATGTGGGCATGGAATTTGAGGAGATGGTGGGACTGATCATTTTCCTCCTGGTGCTGTTGTTCCTCCCGGGCGGCATCAAGAGCTTGACCAAGGTATAAGAGCAGATGAGAAAATCTTTTGCGCCGCTTCTCCTTATTGCGATTTTCATAATCTTACCCTTTGTGGTCAAGCATCCCTACTATCAGCATTTGATGATCCTGGTGCTTATGTGGATCGCCATAGGATCGGGATGGAACTTGATCTCAGGTTATACGGGGCAAGTGCTTTTTGGCGCGGCCTGCTTCTTTGGTATAGGGGCATATACTGCGGCATTGCTGGCGCACAAACTCGATATCTCTGCGTGGTGGGGATTGCCTCTCGGCGCGCTGGTCTCGGTGTTGCTTGCATTCCCATTTGGGTGGATTTGCTTTCGATTGAGGGGCCCGTATTTCGCCCTTGCCACCCTCGCGCTCAATGAAATTCTCCGAAATCTGGCCACGGTGTGGGAGTCTTTGACAGAGGGTATGGTCGGGATTTTGATTATGCAGACATTCGTGTCCAAGATTCCCTATTATTTTGTGGCGCTCGCTCTTGCCGTCGGTTCTCTCGTTTTAGTCCATTTCGTGATGCAGTCGCGGTGGGGATACTACTTTGTGTCGATACGAGAAGATCAGGATGCAGCGGAAAGCATGGGGATCAATACGCTCTTTTTCAAAATGCTCTCGCTGTGTTTGTCGTCTCTTCTCATAGGGCTGGCGGGAGCGCTGTACACCGTGTATATGGGCTTTATAGATCCGAAGGTGGTTTTTTCCCTCCACGACATATCGATCATGGCTATTTTGGTGGGGATAGTGGGCGGCGTAGGTACGGTGTATGGGCCGGCGGTGGGCGCATTTATTATGGTTGCCGTCCAAGAAATATTTCGCACTGCGGGGTTTGGCCTGCTTCCTTACCTCGGAAAGACCACGGGCTGGCCGTTTGTGGCAACCGTCACCAAGTATGTGAGCGAGGCGCATGTTTTGAGTTTTGGCGTGCTCGTCATCCTCGTTATTCTGTACTTGCCCAATGGAATCGTGGGGGACTGGAACGTGGTAAAAAAGAAGCTCATTTTTTGGCAGCGAAGCGCGATCTGAGGTGCTGAATGGCGTTCTTCGAGGCGAGAGGTATCACGAAATTTTTCGGCGGCTTGGCTGCGGTGAACGACGTGAGTTTTCAGGTCAACGAAGGCGAAATATACGGTCTTATTGGGCCAAACGGTTCCGGGAAGACCACGATCTTCAACTGCATCAATGCGTACTTTCCTCTTACGCGTGGAGAGATATACTTTGACGGGGAGAAGATATCGGGGCTCAAGACGCACCAGATCTGTAAACGAGGCATAGGCAGGACATTTCAGGTGGTGAAACCCCTCAAGCGGATGACGGTCTTGGACAATGTCATCTGCTCAGCATTTCTGCACACCTATGAGAGGAAAAAAGCCGTCGCCCACGCGGAAGAAGTCATTGAGTTTTGCGGCTTGACGCCGCACAAAGACAAGCTTGCGCGAAGCCTGCCCATTGCGTCCCGGAAGCGACTGGAAATTGCGCGTGCGCTGGCCACGAACCCGAAATTGCTGCTTCTGGATGAAACAGCCGCTGGGCTCAATCCCTCTGAGTTGGACGAAGCGATCAGACTCATCAAAGCGATTCGAGACAAGGGAGTGACGATCATCATCGTCGAACATATCATGAAGGTGATCATGACTATTTCCCATCGCATACTCGCCATCAACCACGGTATGGTGATTGCAGAAGGCTCGCCGGAAGAAGTTGCCGCAAACCACGAGGTGATCACTGCCTATTTGGGGGAGGAGTACGATGCTCAAAGTTGAGCATATAGATGTTTTTTACGGAGACATCCAAGTCTTGTGGGATGTGTCTCTCGAGGTCAAGCAGGGCGAGATCGTGGTGCTTTTGGGCGCGAACGGCGCGGGGAAATCTACTACCATCAAGACCATATCTTCTCTTCTCACGCCGACAAGGGGCAGCATCACATTCCTTGGCGCCAGGATCGATAAGGCGCCCCCGTACAAGATCATCGATTATGGCATAGCGCATGTCCCGGAAGGGCGACGGCTTTTCCCTGAAATGACGGTGGAAGAAAACCTGATTACAGGTTCCTTTACAAAGGAGGCGAAGGCCAAACGGCGTCACACCATGGAATGGGTGTACGACATTTTTCCTCGGCTCTACGAGCGGCGCAAACAGCCTGCCGGCACCCTCTCGGGTGGAGAGCAACAGATGCTCGCCATCGGTCGCGGTCTCATGTCGCTGCCGAAGCTTATCATGTTCGACGAGCCATCGTTGGGCCTGGCCCCTATCCTCGTGACCGAGGTGTTCAACATCGTCAAGTTGGTGAAGCAACAAGGGGTGACGGTCCTTCTGGTCGAGCAGAACGTCAAGCACACGCTTAGCATGTGCGATAGAGCGTATGTCCTCGAAAACGGCCGCATCACTCTCTCTGGCACGGGGCAAGAGTTCCTTCACAACGATCATATCAAAGAGGCGTACCTCGGCATCTGACCACATACGGCCATCAATCAACCCTTCTTTTGAAAAGCCCCGACGCCAAGGCGATGGAGACGAGTCCAATGGCCACAATGGGGATGACTTGCGGCCATAGCACGTCAAGACCGACCCCTTTCAAGAATACCCCTCTCACAATGGTGATGAAATACCTCAGCGGATTCAAGTAGGTAATATATTGTACGATCTGAGGCATATTCTCTATTGGGAACGCATATCCCGACAACAGCACCGACGGCTGGAGAAACATGAAGGAGGTGAGGATCGCCTGCTGCTGTGTATTGCAAAACACCGATATCATCATGCCGATGCCGGAAGAGGTAAATAGGAAGAGCAGCGCAGTAGCCAGAAAAAAGGGGAGAGATCCTCTGAAGGGTATATCGAAGATCAGGAATGCAAGGGGTATGATCACGGCGAGCGTCGCTATTTCGATGCAAAAACAAGGAATGGTCTTTCCCAGTATCAATTCAAGGCGGCTTATGGGCGCGACCATAAGCTGCTCGATGGTCCCAATCTCCTTCTCCCGTACGATGACAGCGGAGGTCACTATGATCGAAAGAGACAACAATATCAAAACCACCACGCCGGGGACAAAATAGTCTTTCGAGACAAGGTTGGGGTTAAACCAGGCGCGTGACACATCAGCCACCTCAGGGACAATGAGCTTTGGATTCGTTGATTCGTAGAGCAGCCCTTGCATGCGATTGGTATGGGATTTTGTGATATCGCCGATGAATCGCGTCAGAATGGACTGGGCGTACTGTGAAACGGTTCCCGCGGTGATGGTGTCCACGCCGTCGATCATGATTCCCAAATCAGCAGTGGAGTTTGCTTGTATCTTTCGCTCAAAGTCAGGCGGTATGAGAAGCGCCAACGACGCCAATCCTTTTCTCAGAAAGAAATCCACGTCGTCATAGGATTGGAGAAGGTCCACTATGACAAAGTAGCCCGATCGGGAAAACGCGTCCAAAAGCTGCCGGCTAAGAACGCTCTTGTCCTGATCGACCACCACCATTTTTACGTCCTGCACATCCAGACGGCATGCGTACCCGAATAATATCAGTTGGACGATGGGGGCTATGATCAAGAGCCTGAAATTCTGTCTGTTGCGTACGATGTGGATGAACTCTTTCTTGACGAGATGCCCTATCCGTCTTGCGCTTTGAGCGAGCGAAGATTGCGAATTCTTCCTTATGGGTGGAGTATTAAAGTAGGAAAAGCTCATGCTGCCTCACGCGATTCGTTTTCCCAAGCGCCGTGTGGCGGCGAACGCCACGAGGATGCCAAAAAGAGCGAGGATTACTATCGGGATGGCCAGAATTTCCACGCCCGCGCCCTTCAAATAGATGCCGCGAAGTATGATGACAAGATGTCTTGCAGGAACGAGATAAGTGACGGCTTGGAGCAGCTTGGGCATGTTGCCGATGGGAAAGACAAAGCCTGACAAAATGAAGGCCGGCAGAAAGGTGCCCAAGAGAGCCAACTGCGTCGCAAAAAACTGGTTTCGCGCGATCACCGAGATAAAAAAACCGAGGGACATGGCGCCCACGAGAAAGAGACTCGAAGCAAAAAACATGAGGAATAGACTCCCCCTGAACGGCACCCGGAACACGTATTGCCCCATGAGATAGACCATGACCAAATCCACGTATGCGAGCGTGAAGTAGGGGATGAGCTTGCCGATAATGAGTTCGTTGGACTTGATCGGCGTTGAAATGAGCTGTTCCAGGGTTCCTGTTTCCCTTTCCCGAACAATGGTCAGGGACGTGAGAAGCGCGGCGATGACCATCATGATAATTGCAATGAGCCCTGGGATAATATTGTTTCTGCTTTTGAGCTCTGGATTGTACATGAGTCTGATGCGCGGATCCACTGGCATGGCTATCCTGTCTGCAACCGCTTGTCGTGTGAGCGCGGAACGCCGGAAATCATCTTCAAAAAGAGCCGCAATCGATTCCAAGTATCCCATTGCAATGCCAGCGCGCGTCGAATCCGACCCATCCACCAACGCCTGTATCTTCGATGTCCGGCCGTGCTTGAGATTGCGGCTGAAATCGTAGGGAATAATCAAACCTATATTAATTTGATTCTTGTCGATGGCGCGTACAATGTCTGGATAGGATTCGGTCCGAAACGCGACGCGAAAATATCCGGAACTCGTCAACCTACTGAGAAATTCTCGTGAGTGCTGGCTGTTGTCCTGGTCCCACACGCCGAGCGGGATGTTGTCCACGTCGAGGGAGAGGGCGTATCCGAACAAGACCATCAGCATGGCTGGGATGCCGAGAGCCAAGTAAAGGGCTCGCCGGTCCCTGATAATCTGCCGCGCTTCTTTTTGGGCCATGGCCAAGGTTCGTTTGACGTTCATGACGCGCCTGTGCACCACACCATGTGTTTGGGAGACCAATCCATCAGTCGCCGTCCGCGCTGGTCAAAGTCACGAAGACGTCCTCCAAGCTAGGCGTGATTTCCTCTAAACTCGCCACGGATATGCCCGCCGCCTCTAGCAGCTTGTAGGCCTCCGCTTTTGCCTGCTTCGGGTTGTAGGTCACAATATGAAGAAGATTGCCGAACACGGCTGTTTCCGAAAACACATCCTTGTTTTTCAGGAGTTCTGAGGCCTCCATAATTCTGTCGCATTTGAGGCTCAGCACCTTTGCGGGCATCCACTTTTTCTTCAATTCCGCGGGAGTTCCCAATGCAATGATTCTTCCCCTACTCATGAGGGCCAGCCGGTTGCAGTACTCCGCCTCTTCCATATAGTGGGTGCTGACAAAGATAGTCACGCCTCGGCTTGCCATGGAATGGATGAGCTCCCAAAAACTGCGTCGGGAAAGGGGATCGACGCCGGAGGTCGGTTCGTCGAGGAACAACACGGGCGGCTCGTGTATCACGGCGCAACCCAGCGCCAGCCTTTGTTTCCATCCCAACGGTAGTTCGCTTGTGAGCATAGTCGCCTTGTCCGCGAGTCCAGCCATCTCCATGACCCAGCGCTCCCTCTCGGCTTTTTTCACTCCTGTTAAGCCGTATATGCCGCCAAAGAAATCGATGTTTTCTCTGACGGTCAGGTCTTCATAGAGGGAAAATTTCTGAGACATGTATCCTATATGTTTCTTGATCTCTTCGGGATTGGCCGCGACGCTCCAACCAGCTACGTAGCCTTCCCCCGACGAAGGCGACAACAATCCGCATAGGATCTTGATGGTGGTCGTCTTACCCGCTCCATTAGGCCCAAGAAACCCGAATATTTCGCCCCGGGCGACTTCAAAGCTCACGTGATCCACTGCGATGAAGTCGCCGAAGGATCGCGTCAAATCCTTGACCACGACAGCCAAGTCCTTTGCGTCGCGCCCGGAAAGGGCTTTAATGCGGTCTTCATAGCTCGTTGCCGGTTTCATCGCGTGGCATCGGCTCTCTCGGCGATGCTGCGTCGCCGTTGCGGGGAATCAAGGACAGAAAGACGTCCTCGATCGCAGGTGAAATGCTCTTCATGGAAACGATGTCTGCGCCCTTTGCCCGGAGCGCTTCTCGGGTTTGGTCCGCATCTTTTTGGGATTGGAAACGCACGTGCAGCGCGTCGCCAAAAACATTGACGTCAATTACCCCAGCCATGACGGACACGAGTTGTTTGACCTCCCGGACGTTTTCCGACACGATTTCAACCATGTACCCCTTCACGAGCTGTTTGAGTTGCTCCGGCGTCCCCAGCCTGATTATTCGGCCCTGGTGCAAAAGGGCTACACGGGCGGTCCTCTCCGCCTCGTCCAAGTACGCGGTGGACACAAGGATAGAAATGCCTTGTTTGAGCAGTTCGTAGAGGATTTTCCAGAAGTCTCGTCTCGAAACAGGATCTACGCCGTTCGTGGGTTCATCCAAGAGGAGCAGCCGCGGGGAGTGGATAAGCGCGCACGCGAGTCCCAGCTTCTGTTTCATACCGCCGGACAAGGCCCCGGCGAGCCGCGTTTTGAACGGGGTCAATCGACTGAAGCCAAGGAGCTGATCGATGCGAGGCGCCCGGTCCTTTTTGGGTACGCCGAAGAGGTCTGCATAGAAGACGAGATTTTCCATGACGGTCAAATCTTGATAAAGTCCAAATCTTTGAGGCATGTAGGCGATGTGTTCCTTGATCGCCTCGGGCTGATCACGAACCGAAATCCCGTCGATCCATGCGTCTCCATCGGTGGGTTCTAAGATTCCCGCGAGCATGCGTATGGTGGTAGTCTTTCCCGCGCCGTCCGGACCGACCAGCCCAAAAAGCTCCCCTCGAGCGACATTGAAGGTCAAATCGTTGACCGCGTCTCGCTGCCCGAATTTTTTGGTGAGATGAGCGGCGGACACCACAGGCGTATCATCGGAAGAAATCATCGCTGCTTGTCGGACGGCTTCGAGTGGTCTTGCGCCGCGGGGGACGCCTCGTCGGTCAAAATGTACCCCTCGGCGGGCATGCCGATCTTCAGCTCCTGGCTCGGATTTGGGATGGTAATTTTCACGCGATAAACCTGCTTGACCCGTTCCTCTTTTGTTTGCACATTTTTAGGGGTGAATTCCGCTCTTGAAGAGATATAGGTCACGGAGCCCTCGTATATTTTGTTCGGGAATGCGTCTGTGGTGATATGGGCCTTCTGACCGAGTTTCACCTTGCCCAGGTCCCGTTCACTCACATATCCCCTCAGCCACACTTCATCGATGGCGGCCACGGTCAAGACCGTCGCCCCAGGAAGAACCACTTCCCCGACCTCGCCGGCCTTCACCAACACTACCCCCGTGATGGGACTCTTGAGGATGGAATGGTCCAGGTCTAGTTCAATGCGATTGAGCTCCCACTTTGCCCTCTCCAGCCGGCTGCGCGCCGCCCGTATTTCCTGTTCTCGAGGCCCTGCCTCAAGTTTCAACAGAGCATGGCGGGCATTGTTGTATTCCTCAGTCGCGACCTTCAACGCAGTCTCACGAAGATCGAAGGTCGAAGGCGAAATCGCGCCTTGTTTATAAAGAGGCAGGTATCGGTCATATTCGTCTTTGGCGTTCTTCAGTTTGCTCTCGGCAGCCTTGAATTGAGCGCGCGCCATATCGATTTCTTCTTTGCGGTACCCTTCTTCCAATTGATCCAGATTGGCCTGAGCCGCGTCGAGTTCTGCCTTGGCCGCGCCTCGCAACGCCTCCAGCGTATCGGTGTCGAGGGTCGCCACCACTTGCCCTTCGGTGACTCGATCCCCTTCATCGACGGGTCTGGTCTTTATCTGACCCGCAATCCGGAACGAAAGATCGACCTCCGTTGCCTCGATATTGCCGCTCACAAACACGAGACCGCTGGCATTGTTGCGACCATTCCACGCGAACCACGCGGCTGCAGCGAGCCCCGCGCATACAGCGATAAGGACTGAGACCAGGATACGCGTCTTCATACGGTGCGCGCCTCAGACCCAAGAACATGAACTTCAACCCCACGCCATGTTTGAGAACCACGAGTCATTCTTAATTCCTCATACAGCGCTTCTCAGAATTAATCGCGAATTCGAAAGGCGGCTGTCATTTCGAGCGAAGCGAGAAATCTTGGCCCGTAGACAAAGAAGATTTCTCAGTTGCTCCCTCTCGCTTCGCTCGAGCCTCGCTCCTTCGAAATGACACAGGTTCTTCCCTTCGTAGGCCGCAGCAGTTTTCAAAAGAACTTGCGTATTCGACAACCCGAACCTCATTCCGACAGGAATTTCGAGAATCAGTATATATACGATGCGAGAGCGCTTTCCCTACCAGTCCGACGGATATTATCAGCAAAACGCTGCATGCTCAATACATGTGAATGGATGAAGGTCCTGGCGCGGCCATGATGGTAAAAATCGCTCACAAACTCTGTGATGAGCCGCCGGTCCGACAGAAATCTTGTGAATTTGTATCTTTCGCGAGCACAAATTTTTAGGCGCTGAAGTTGTACCTCAAGGATTATTAAACCGATAAATTTTGTAGTCATTGGCAATTGTACGAAATATATAAAATTAATTTTTATATTGACAACATAAACATGTTGTGGTATCGAGCCCCCGTGTATCCTCGGGTCCCCGCTTAGGCCAAGGAGATTTAAGTGTTTGGAAAAGTCATACATTTCAACAAGAATTCTTCCACGACAACAGAATCTTCCAATTTGCCTTCCGAGATCACGAATCAATTCAAGAACGAAATATTGGCGAAAGGACTGCAGATTGCCGAATCTTCGCGAATTTCGCATATAAACTTTGGGCGTGAGGCGTATTTTGCGCTCGTCACAGATTCTACAGGCAAGCCTGTCTATGTACATCTCATTTTGGATCCAATGACGAAGCTGCTGTCGAGGGCGACGTGCGGCTGTTTTCGATCCTCCACACGGACCTACTGCCATCACATCGTCTCGCTGGTGCGCTATATTTTGAGGCCTGATCCCGTGACCGGCAAGCTGAGGAGCCTGTGCGACGATTTTCAGGACAGCTTCTGGTACGAAATCAGTTGGTTCGGGTACAAGAATTACGGCGATTCCATCCTGGGTTTTCGCGCGCAAGTGAACCACGGGGACGAGGGACTGCGAATCGTATTCATGGATAAGAGCGGGAAAGAAGTACTTGCGTTCATGCCAGGGGCTTGCCTCGTGGATGAATATCTCTTCGATTTCTTCGAGGTTATCAATAGAGATATCGATCCTGCGGTGTTCAAGGCAATGTACGGCAGGAAGCTCAAGGACGCTCATGTTCCGTCTCAGCGGCGCAGACCATGGGGTTATACGACAAGTGAAGAGGAAATTAACCGCAAGGGCATGAAATCGCACCGCCAACAGTATGAGGACAGCATGTGGCACCGCATTGCCAAGGTGGCTTTTCTCGTATCGGGGCGGCAGAGCCAAAATTTTCACTTCAAGTTTTTGGAACACAAGGAGGGGCTCATCGTAGAAGGGTTCGACGAGGAGGGGTCGACCATTCTGCGATTTGTCCCTCCCAGAACGGCAATCGGCCCTATCATTGAATTAGGCGAGAAAAAAGGCGTCATAGGCGAAGAACTTCCGCTTCAGCCTCGATCACTGAAAACCGGCTACAGGATCGATCTCGAGGAAGATTCAAGCCTCTGCATCACTCCAATCGTGGAGAATCCCGATCCGAATGCGGAGGCCGACGAACAATATTTGTGCAGGATAGACCTCGAGCATCAACTCTACGGCTCGTACTACTATTTCCCTCAATGGGGTTTTTTCCGGATCGAAGTCCCCGGTACCAGCGGGCTGCCAGCGGAGTATTTTTCTCCGCAAAAAATTATTCGAGTGCCTCCGGATCAGATCACGCCATTTCTCGAACAGCACGGGGACCTTTTGCGCAACGAGCCCGGGATCCTGGTAGATGACGCGTTGCTGCAGCGCAAAACCGTAGAAAAGTACCATGTGGTAACCGCGGATCATAAATCCGTCACGCAGGATGGCATTACGCTCAATATTACCTATGACTTCGGCGACTTTAGCCTGACGCTTCGAGATATTTACGAGGCAAAGAAAAGCGGCAAGAAGTTTCTCATTCGCGGCGACAAATGGGTGGACGCCGGCTCTGCCGAGTTTTCGTGGGTGGACGCCTTGGATGAGGACGCGGTGTCCGCGAACAACACGCTTGTGTTGGGACGAAGGGAGTATCTCAGATTTGTCGCGCTCCATGAGAGATTAGAGAAGAAATTCTCGACAGCGAAACTCAAAGAATGGTTTACCTCGCTCGAGAGATTAAAACCTCCCAAGAGGCCTCCGGCTCTCTCGGACATGAAAGGGTCGCTGCGGGGTTACCAAAAGACGGGGTACGGGTGGCTTTGGTTCTTGTATGAAAATGGCTTCTCAGGTCTGCTCTGCGACGATATGGGGCTCGGAAAGACCCACCAGGTCATGGCCCTGATGACTGGCATCCTGCGTCGCAAGAAAGACGCCAGCCCACAGCCAAAATTTCTCGTAATCTGCCCTACATCGGTGTTAAGTCACTGGAAGGACAAGGTCAATGAGTATTGCCCCTTGCTGAATCCGTACGTCTATCACGGGACAGACCGAGTTTTTCATGAAGCATTCCAGGAGCATACTCTTATTATCACCTCCTACGGCATAGCGCTGCGAGATATAGAAATACTCGCAGATTTCCGATTCGAGCTGCTTGTGCTGGACGAGATCCAGGCCGTGAAAAACAAGGCCACCAAGACGTACGCTGCGGTGAAGGCTTTGGAAGCGTCATGCACACTGGGCTTGACAGGAACCCCCATAGAAAACAGCGTCAGCGACCTCAAAGCCCTTTTTGACATCATCCTCCCCGGTTATTTGCTCTCGGATTCGCAATTCGACCAGTTCTTTCGTACTCCCATCGACGCAGGGGACGATGGCGCGTTTGCCCGTGAGAAATTGGCCAGGCTCATCAGCCCATTCGTCCTGAGACGAAAGAAGGAGCAAGTGCTCAAAGAGCTGCCGGCAAAGATCGAAGACATCCGACGCTGCTGCTTGAGCGCCGATCAACTGCGGTTCTACAAAGACTTGGTCACCAATCAAGGCCAAGAGCTGGTGCAGAAGCTCAAAGACCCAGACGAGAAGGTCCCATACATGCATATCTTTGCCTTGCTCAATTATTTGAAGCAGGTATGCGACCATCCCGCGCTTCTGGAAGGCGAGCGCAAGGACTACCGCAAATACTCGTCGGGCAAGTGGGATTTATTCGTCGAGCTTTTGGAAGAAAGCCTTGGTTCTGGTCAAAAAGTCGTCGTATTCAGCCAATATGTGAAGATGCTCGAGTTGATCGAGTCATATTTGACGGACAACGATATTGCGTTTGCCACTATCAAGGGTCATACCCGTAGAAGGGCGGAGGCCGTCTCCCGATTCAACACTGATCCTCGGTGCATGGTATTTTCGGCGTCGCTCCGCGCCTCCGGCCTGGGCATCGACCTCACGGGCGCGTCGGTGGTGATACACTACGACCGCTGGTGGAATTCAGCCCGGGAAGATCAGGCCACGGACAGGGTGCATCGCATCGGACAAAAACGCGGGGTCCAGGTCTTCAAGCTCGTCACCGAAAACACGCTGGAGGAAAAAATCGACAAGATCATCTCCAAGAAGAAAGAGCTGATGAACTCCATTGTCCGCCACGACGACAAAGGCGTGCTCAAATATTTTACGCGGGAAGACCTCATCGAACTGATGTCCATTTAAGCCCCTCAAAATCGTTATCTACGGCCTTGATTCCGGCGCTGATCCTTGCGTTCCGGGGGAGCATTGCGCTGCGCGGGTCAAGATGATATAGAGCCACTGGAGCCTATGGTCGCGACGGCGTAGGCTCTTACTACGGCAGCCGACTTCTCGCAAAAAAATGTTGAAACAATAGGCTGCACCGCATAGAAACGAGGGGTATGGACAAGATCGTAATAACCGGCGGGCGTCCCCTGCGCGGCGTGGTTCCCATTAGCGGCTCGAAGAACGCTATGCTCCCCTTGATGTGCGCATCGCTTTTGACAAGGGATGAGATGATTTTCCACAGGGTGCCTATGCTCCGGGACATACGAACCACAAAGCAGCTTTTGCTGCAGCTTGGGGTTCAGCTCGACGATTTTACCGCTGGGACCCTGCGCATCAAGGCCCGGGACATCATGGATCACACGGCGCCGTATGAACTGGTCAAGACGATGAGGGCTTCTGTCATGGTGCTCGGTCCGTTGATGGCGCGGGAGGGCAGGGCGGATGTGAGTTTGCCAGGGGGATGCGCCATCGGCGCAAGGCCCATTGATCAGCACCTCAAGGGCCTCGAGGCCATGGGCGCTTCGATTGAGCTGAAAAACGGCTATGTGGTTGCCCGGGCGCCGAGGCTGAAAGGGACTGATTTTACCTTTGACTTGATCACGGTTACGGGTACGGAAAACCTCATTATGGCGGCAAGCCTGGCTCAAGGAACTACTGTGCTGCGCAATTGCGCGGTCGAGCCAGAGATCACCGAATTGGCTCATGTGATAAACAGAATGGGCGGCAGCGTCGAGGGCGCGGGGACTCCTACCATTGTCATTGAAGGACGAGATCGACTTTCAGGGATTGTGCACGAAGTGATGCCCGACCGCATCGAGGCCGGGACCTATCTTCTGGCGGGCGCGATAACAGGCGGCGACATAACGGCTGAGGGATGCGTGCCTGAACACATCATGGCGCTCCTCGATAAGCTCGATGAAGCAGGTCTCGTGATCGAAACCAGCGCGTCATCAGCGAGAGTCATGTCGAACGGCCGCATCAAGAGTTCGGATGTGGCGACCAATCCGTATCCCGGCTTTGCCACGGATTTCCAAGCCCAGTACATGGCCCTCATGGCTCTCGGCGATTCAAGCTGCGAAATCATCGAGAATGTGTTTGAAAATCGTTTCATGCATGTGCAGGAGTTAGTGCGCATGGGCGCGAGCATACGCGTCTCGGGGAAGAAGGCGCGTATTCAAGGGGTCAAGAAGCTTTCAGGGGCCCACGTGCAGGCGACGGATCTACGGGCGAGCGCGTCGCTGGTGCTTGCAGGTTTGGCCGCCGAGGGAACCACCGAGATACACCGCGTGTACCATCTCGATCGTGGATACGACAAGATAGTGGAAAAACTTGCACAAGTTGGGGCCGACATCCATCGAGAAAAGGACGACATGCTTTAACCGCAGACCGCTGCCAACCAAAAGGCGATGACGCGAATGAGAACAGCCCAAATAACAAGGAGAACCACAGAGACCGAGGTACAAATAACATTGTCTCTCGATGGGACAGGATCGGCGTGCGTAACC
>JBMFOE010000026.1:34817-50064 GCA_049969795.1 Desulfomonilaceae bacterium | reverse complement strand
GGATTCCCACTTGCGTGGGAATGACACGCAGTGAGATAACAGCGCATTTCGCGATTATTTTCGAGAATGGCTCTATGAAGTTGCGAAAAAGAGAAAAAGGGGCGGCCGTTCGACATGGATTGGAGCCTTTGTATCATCGTAGCCTCTCAGACCAATTCTCGACATTTCACTCTCGCCGAGCAGCGAGGCGGCAAATTCACGGAGGTTTCTCGATCTTTTTTGGTTTTGCTCGCGCCGTCCACGCGCAGCAAGGTCATCATTCGTGATAGACGGCGCGGGCGCTTCTTAATCGTGTTTGCCCTTCGTCATCTTCCGGCGCTCTTCGTCTCGAATCTCACGACGCAACAATTTTCCGACTTTTGACTTGGGGAGCATGTCGCGGAACTCGATGTACGAGGGCACCTTGTAAGATGCCAGGTGTTGAGAACACCAATTGATCAACTCCGCGGCGCCAACCCCTTTCGCGTCATCTTTCAATACCACAATGGCTTTTATGCGTTCGCCCACCTTCGGATCAGGAACTCCTACGACGCACGCGCCAACCACCACGGGATGATCTTGGAGTACGGCCTCCACTTCAGACGCTGAAACTCTGTACGCCTTGTGTTTCAGGATGTCGGCAGATCGTTCGACGTAGATGATCTCGCCGTTCGAGCCTTGTGTGACATAGTCCCCTGTGCGGTAAAATATTTCATTCCCTATGGCGACAAAAGACCGAGCCGTTTCGTCGGGTTTGTTCAGGTATTCTTTCATGGAATGGTCGGAAGTAACGAGCAGCTCGCCTACTTCGCCAGCAGGGACAGGTTCAAGGGTATCGGGATCGACGATGATCGTGCGTCTGCTCGGCAACGGTACGCCTATGGACATGGGAGAGGGTTCGCCCTTGTCCGGCCTGCTATACGTAATATGGCCCGCCTCTGTGGACCCATACACCTGATAGATAGGGACGCCGACTCGCTCCTTCCACCGGAACAACACCTCCCTCGGCAGGACGTCTCCCCCGCAATAGCAATACCGCAAAGAACTCAAGTCGTACGTATCTTGCCTGTCGTTCTCGAGAATCATTCGATACAACGCGGGGACTCCGAGCATCCAGCGCACGCGATATCTTTGTATCGCCATGAGTATGGAATCCACCTGAGGGACCGGCATCAGAACCGTCGTGTTGCCGATGTTGAGGCCGATGGCCATGAAAAGTCCCAGCGCCATGATATGAAACAGGGGATTTATCGCAATGTACGTATCCTCGCCGTGCTTCACGTGACCTTTGAACACGTCATCCGTAATATCATTGACGTACGAGGTATGGCCCCAATGGTTCCCAGGGACCCCTTTGGGAAACCCAGTGGTGCCGCCAGTGTAAAGGATGTACGAAAGGTCTTTAATCGGGTCCAGCTCGATCGCGGGCGGCTTTGTATGGGATTGTAGAATGGACTTAAACCTATGGACCCCGGTTCCCAATCGGACGTTGCCGTGGGGCGCCTTGTCCAGCAGTCTGGCCAAGAAACGCTTGGGCAGCGAAACCATGTCAAGCAGGTTCGTCACGATTACATGCTGCAAGCTTGTTTTTGGTCGTATCTCTTCGACGTAGCCAAAATTCGTGTCGTGACAAACCACAGCTTTTGCTTCGCAATCATTGATCATATATTGGATTTCGTGGGACGTGTAGATGGGCGACACGAGCACGACTACCGCGCCGATCTTTTGAGCCGCGAGAAATCCTACCACCAACTGGACGCAATTCGACAGATACAGAACAATGCGATCGCCCTTCTTGATCCCCAGGTCCGTCAACCCGCCGGCAAACCTCTCCACGAGATCGTGCAACTCGCCAAACGAGAATCTGTCCCCTAGAAAGATTATGGCGGTGTTTTTCTCATACTGCTTGCACGCGTGATCGAAACGAGTAAACGTATATTCTTGTCCACTGGCTGTGTTCATGATCAGGTCCCAAAATAAGCTGTTTTGACGTCAGGGTTGTCCATGAGCTCGTGTTTTGTCCCCTCGACCACGGCGGCGCCGTTTTCCAGGATGTATCCAAAATCGATTATCGGCATGATGGGTCGCGCATACTGCTCAGCCACGATGATGGACATCCCTCGTTGATCTCGTATGTCCTTGATAGATTTTGCCAGCAAGTACTGGATCGAGGGGCTCAGCCCGAGCAGCGGTTCGTCGAGGAGAAGCAGCTTTGGTTGTGCCATCAACGCCCTCCCGATGGCGAGCATCTGCTGCTCCCCCCCGCTCAGGAAGCCGCCGAGTCTTTTGACAAGCCTCTTCAACGGGGAAAAGATAGTGAAGACGTAGTCGAGGGTTTCCTTGGCCTGTCGAGACGTTGCCAAGTAGGCTCCAATCTTGAGGTTCTCCAATACGGTACTCTCTGGAAAAATACGACGCCTCTCCGGACAGAGAATAATCCCCTCCCGCGCCCTCACCGAGGGCTTTAAGGCGGTGATGTCTTTCCCGTTGAAACGAATCTCGCCCCTGATCGTAATGCGCTCGCCCCCTGCCATTTCTTCCTTTCGCCTGATGTCCTCCATAATGCCGGATAGGGTGTACATGAGTGTGGATTTGCCGGCGCTATTGGCGCCAAACACGCCGATGATCTGGTTCTGACCGCAGGTCAAACTCACGTTGTTCAGCGCCAGCATATTTTCATAAAAAACCATTAATCCGGTAACCTCAAACATAACTGTACACTTCCTCCGAGCCGAAATACGCCTCCTTGACTTCCGGATTGTCCATGACTTGCTCTGGCGATCCCTCAGCGATTTTGCAGCCGAAATTCAAGACCATCACTCTGGTTGCAAGGCGGAAGAGCTCTCGGAGTCTGTGCTCGATCATGACCAAGGTGATGCCTTCCATCTGAAGCTTCTCCAGCAAGGGTACCATACTGGCCATCTCGCTCATACTCAGCCCTGAAAACACCTCGTCGCATATGATGAGTTCCGGCCGCAATGCGAGACATCTCGCGAGTTCCAGGCGCTTCAAATAACCGGTGGGAAGAGATGACGCAGTTTTGTACGGGACATAAGAGTCTCTTTCAAAACCGATCTCTTCAAGTATATCCACTGCGACAGTGTCCCGGCTTCCCATCTTGCCGCCCCCGCGCCATCCGCCCGTGCGGCGAGCCCGCGGCGAGAAAAGCGGTACAATGAGATTTTTAAATGCCGGCAAAGAATAGTAGGGCCTCATAACCTGAAACGTCCTGGTAAGGCCTATATCTGCAATCTTGTGGGGTTCCCAGTTGGTCACATCCCGGGATTTGAAGAGCACCTTGCCTTTGTCCGACTTAACAAAACCGGTAATGGTATTCACCAATGTGGTCTTGCCTGAGCCGTTTGGACCAATGATGCCGAATACCTCGCCCGGGTACACGTCCAGGCTCACATTCGACAGCGCCGTGACCCCGCCAAAACTCTTGGTGATATCCCGCACGGCCAACAATGGCTCACTTTTGTTCGCTTCCTGTGTCAAGAGTCAGCTCCCAATATTGCGTCTGCGCCTCTCGCCGTCTTGGCGCGTCGCCTTCCTGTTGCATGCTCGATACTTTTTGCGATGGACGGTGAGTCTCACCCACCCTCGAAAATAATCCCGAATTGCGACAGCGCCCCGTGCTCCGACATTCCCACGAACTCCCATGACAAGCGGGTCGCAACGGGTGATGAAAATACCGTTCTGAAGAGAACCAAGGCATTTTCAGGTAAAAGTGGGAATTCATGGTCGGTTTCCTGGGCGCCGGGTCGAGTCCGGCATGACACATGAGGCGCCGCGACGGTACTGTTTGATTCCGTCTTCACCTTGAGGCAGACTTGGATAGTCATCATATATACGTCTCGGCGCGTGTCATCCCGACAGAACTTTCGCGAAGTCCTACATGCCAACGAATTCTTATATTTCGACCCATCGCTCGAACTGCTCGTACTTCCTGGTTGCATAGTTCATCAGCCCTTCGCTCTTATAGACGATAAAGGCGGTGAGGATGATGGCGTACACTGCGATTCTCAGGGTGCCAAAGTCGCGCAACATCTCGGATATCGGCACCAAAATCAAACAGCCGATTACCGGCCCAATCAAGCTGGCCCCTCCGCCGACGACAGTGGCTGCGATGGGTATGATAGAAAAATCCAACGCAAACTGAGAAATACCAGCCCACATGTAAATGTGCGCCAAGCATGCCCCTCCCAAACATCCAAGCCCGGAGGCAATGAGAACGCCCAACGCCTTATACGTGGTGATATTGATGCCAGAGGCCTTCACGGCCTGGTCGTTGTCTTTGACCCCGCGAAACACGAGCCCTAGATCTTCAGTCACAAGCCGGCGCAAGCCAAAGACGATCACCAAAACGCTTATCACCAACAGATACCTCTCCACCCACCTCGAGGAGAAACCATCCACGCCCAGGAGCCCGTCTGTCCCACCAAAGATGTCCAGCGCCTCGATGATTCGAGCCGCAAGGAGAGGGTACATGAGGCTCACAATGGCAAAATAGACGCCCCGTAAAGGAAGACATGGCAGAAAGAGCGCAGTGCATAAGATCGCTCCTAAGACAGTCGCCGCCGGAATCGTCACCACCAATGGGAGGCCGTACTGAGTATTGAGCAAAGCGGCAAGGTATGCCCCAACTCCGATGTAGAAACCTCCTCCCAGGGAAACAAGACCCACGTAATTTGCAAGAAAATCGAATCCAATTGCCAGCAACGCGTAGATGCAGATTATGGAAACCACTTTCTGCCAATAGGGAAAAGGTATGAGTATGATTGGCAGCAGAAGGAACCCAACGATGAAAATAAACCTCGGTATCACCAAATAGCTGATTTCCAGCCAGGATGAAATCGCATACACGCCGTCAGTGCGAACTTTGATGCCTCTGTCCAGTCGCTCCTTGCGGCGGTCTTTTTTGTCTGAGCCCATCTACACGCGCTCCTCAAGCTCTTTTTGCTTTCCGAACAGGCCGCTGGGACGTAGAATCAGCGTCGCTATTATTGCCACAAGGGCAACGACTACCTGAAAATTCGTACCAAGGTACACCACCGTCAAAATTTGGGCAAAACCGATGATGAACGCCGCGAGTATCGCTCCAGTCCAGCTCCCCAATCCGCCGATAATGCATACAGCCACCGCCATGATGAGAACGTAATAGCCGGCTTCCACCACGATATTGCCTAAGGGAAGCAGTACTACCCCCGCGACGCCGGCCAGGGCTGAGCCTATGGCCATGGCAACGACTGCCATGACATCCGAATCTATGCCAAGCGTCATGGCCGCCCGCTCATCCTGCGCCATACCTTTCAGCGCAAGCCCAAGGGAGGTATAGTTGACGAACAACCAGAGGCACCCGAAAAGGAGTAGTCCGATAGCGACCACCAATAATCGCTGAAAATCTACAGAGACCCCTGCCAAGTCCACGCTCCCCGCAATGAACGGCGGGAGAGTGAACGTTGCGCCCTTTAACCCGCCCCAGCGCAATCCCTCGAGGATTGCCAACCCAATGGCGTAGGATGCGATAATTTCAGAGATCGGCATTCCTCTGACGCGAATCAGCACGAGTTGGTACATGGCCGCCCCAAACAAGGCGGAAATCGCCAGTCCGCCTATAATTGCGACCGGATAGGCGAGTCCAAGCCTGTTCATCAAAAGCCACGTGATATAGCCGGTCAAGACATAGAGCGCGCCATGAGCAAAGTTCGGCAAACGACTCACGCCATAAACAAGCGTGAATCCCAACGCCATCAAGGCCAACGTAACGCTATTGATAATCCCATAGATAATGATATCCATCGTGACGCCGAGCTACCGAATTATTTCGGATACGGAAAGGACTATACTCCTTCTCGAAACTTCTGTCGGAATAGGGCGGGCAGCGGCGTGAATAGAATGACTTTCAAAGTCTGCGTCACGGCGCCAAATTTGTCATCCCCGACTCGATCCGGCACCCAGGAAACTCCTCATGGATTCCCACTTACGTGGGAATGACATGCAGCGGGTCAACGCCGCGATTCCCGATCATTTTCGAGAATGGCTCTATGTCCATGCCTATCCGAATGGGTTGTGGCGTTGCGCGACTTGTCTCGCCGTGAAACGCCAGAGTTCTCTCTTCGCTCCACGCGCCTAAAGGCCGCCGCGCAACGTCAATTCACGTACAACTTCCAGCAAAATGGCCATGCTCCGTGGAAACGACAGGGAAACTCACGCGCCGTCCGAACTCCCTGTCCATGGGGGGGCTCGGACAATGCCAGCGCCTTGGTTCGGGCCGAGTCCGCGACCAGCTCCCGCCTCGTTTCACGCGCCTCTCGAGAACGCGACGAACAGCCTGGAACCGGAGCCCGCAGGCCGATTCGCCGCGGTAGGCGTTCCAACTCCTCTATTTTTTCATCCACGGCGGCAGCAGAATTTTGCCTGTGGCTATTTTTGGCGGAAAAACCACCACTCGCTTGCCATCCTGCCACTGGAATACTGACCCCACCGCTCCTTCGGCCGGATCCAGACTCGGAATAACCTGGTGCGTTTTGGGATCGAACCGTATCCTCCCGTACACCCCCTGCATATCGATGGTTTTTAACGCGTCGACGACCTTGTCCGAGTCAATCGTGCCGGCCCGCTCGATGGCGTCTTTGAGGGCATAGACCGCCATATAGCTGGAAGAGGTACCGTATCCTTCCGGTTCAACGCCGTATTTCTTGGTATAGGCGTCATAAAATTTCATCGTCCACGGCGTCGCTTCGCTCGGGACGTTTCCCGCGTTTACCACGTTTGCGAGGCAATATTCGCCTTTGCCCTCCGTAGCCTTCCAGAATCCGGGCTGCTCCGCCGCCGCGATGATGACCCCGAAGGGCAACGCCGGTACCTTCATGTCATGCCACTGTTTGAGAAGTATCGCAGATTCGGGCATGTCCATCCAGATGATGATAACTTGAGCTTCTTTTTTCTTGGCGTCGAGGAGCCCCATGGAAAAATCGGTGGTTCCAGTGGGAAACACCATGGGGTCACCCAGGACGTTCCAACCTTTTTTGGCCATGATCTTGGCCAGGAGTTCGCCGCCAGCCCTTGCATGGGCCACGTCCTGCACCATGATGACCAGCTTGTTAAGCCCAAAATTCTTGCCGATCTCCTCGAGGCATGGTACCAGCTCGCCCATTACCATCCACTTCGCCTCTCCGGAAATCCTGAAGCAGTACTTAAACTTGTCCGGGTTCTGGGCTATCATGTCGTTGTACTTGGGCGTCAGGGAGCCGGTAGTAAGAATCGATATCTTCTTGTGCTTGGAGAGAAGGGGCATGGCCGCCAACGCAGCCTCTGATCTCACCGGCCCGCCGATGATAAAGTCGGCCTTCTTCTCGAGAATCAGCTTTTCCAGAGCCAACAGCGCCTCGCTCACAGGGACCCCTGGTTCTAAATCGCGGGTGTCGATGACCTCCACCTGGAACGGTCTCTTTTCGTCGCCAACCTTGACGCCGCCGGCGGCGTTTATCTCATCCACGGCGAGCTTGATGCCTCTCTCCGCATCCCACCCATAAAGAAAAGCCGTCGCGAGGGGCGCTCCGATGATGATGGGTTTCTGAGCCATGAGCGTCGCGACCGCCCCGAATAAAAGCGCTACCAATACCATCGCAAGAAAAACGTACTTGCTGCGATATCTCATTGCCTCACTCCTTTCTCGAGGTTAGAAATCGTGTCGTCGTGTTCCAACCGTATTGAGGCGCCCTTCAGCGCCGCCACCTGCCTCGCCCCCGTGAAACGCCTATTTTACAAGGGCGAGGATTTTCTTGAACGCAGGGCCTTCCGCCTTCTTGAGCAATTCGAACAACGCTGTTTCGACGCTCGTGAGAGCGGCCCCCACTTCTCTACATCTCTGAAGGCCAATTTCCTTGTTGTATAAGGTTCTGGAGGATACGCAGTCAGATACCACCTGGACCTCGTAGCCCATGTCCACCAGATCAGCGACGGTTTGATACACACAGACATGGCATTCGATGCCGCACACCAAGGCTTGCCGGCGCTCCAAGCTGCGCAACTGTTCAAGGAACGCCTCATTCCCGCAGCAACTAAAACTCAGCTTGGTGACGGGACTTTGCCCGCCTAATACGTCGCGCAATGCAGGAATGGTCGGCCCCAGCCCCTGGGGATTTTGTTCAGTATAGAGGATCGGCGTATCCAACGCTTGCAGGCCCTTCACGAAACGTACGACATTCTCGGCAAGATCGGCGGCATTGTACATTGCGGCCGTCAGCTTTTCCTGCACATCTATCAACACCAAAAAAGTGTTCCCTAGACCGAGCAACACACACTCCTTGCCGCGCCTCAGCGCGGACGTTGTTTTATACGCGTTCTTTACGCGGAGCGACGCTGATGACGCAATGCTGTCATCAAACGTGACGCTCCGACATGGCAGTAGGATGTGGCAGTAATTAAGCGGCGACTTGCAGTCTATTGCATCTTGCTACAATGAGAGAAAGAAGATGTCAAAGAAAAAATCCCCGTTGCGAAGCTCAGTCATTGGCCGACGTATGCCCGGGTTCAGGTCCTAGGAAGTTCAGCGGCGATTTTACCTCGCCTTCCAGGCCAGTGACATATCCGAATTCTTCCTCGATGATCTTGGCCACGCCCTTATACAGGGTTCTGAGCGGGATCTCTGCCGGGCAAACCTCGGTGCAGAGGTTGCAATCGATGCAGCGACCTGCCATGTGCACGGCCCGGGTGAGATGAAACATAGGATTTTCTGGAGGCAGTTCACCCGTGTGGATCAAGGCGTCTTGCTCCAACGTGCAGACGTTGCAAAAACACACGGGGCATACGTTTCTGCAGCCATAACACTTGATGCAGCGATCGAATTCCTTGAGCCAGTACTCGAGGCGACTGGGGAGGTCTTTAGCTTGAATCTCTTGAACTGACAAATACGAGGCGGGGTCGGCTTTCTCGCCCGCGATATATTCACCCGGAAACGGCCTGCGACACTCGTGGGACACGGCTAGTTCCGAAGGGCACGCGATGCCAACCCGAATCAATCGTTGAGGGGACTTGATTTGGTTCCACCGCAAAAGCTCGTTCAACGCGCGGTCATCGCATCCCCGGACCAACATACCGTACCCGGCGTCGGGGTCTTCAGCGAGGATGCTCATCATTATGGAAGCCAAGGGGTACCGAGAATCCCCAGCTCCCTCGCCGTCTCCTATGCTGAAACCATCGTTTAATTCTTCCGAACTGTGATACAGATGCGGGACTATATTACCTTCGCAGCTTCGAAGCGCGAGAAAACCTTTGATTTTCCCTTCGTCGAAGAGCGTCTTCACGTGATTTTTCACCAGGTCAATCATCTATCCATCCATGTCTTGAACGACCTCACGGCCGCAGCTATGCTACCCGTTGTCAACTCCCGCCGAGGTCTCGAGCTGATCTCTTTGCCGAGCGAGGGGGGAAGGGCCGAGCTTCTTGATCTTTTCCACGAACTCGGTTACCACCTGCGCAAAACGCGGACCTTCTGCAGAAGAGACCCATTTCAGACAGAGCCTCTCGCTGTCTATCCCTGAAAACTCGAGCAGCTTCTTCATGAATGCCACCCGCTTCACCGTCATGTAATTACCATACAGGTAATGACAATCCCCGATGTGTCAGCCGCCCACAAAGACGCCGTCAGCCCCTTTTTGAAAGGCTTTCAATATCTGGTGAGGACCAACGGTCGCGGAGCACAAGGTTCGGATAGTCCTCATGTTCGGAGGATACTGCAGCCGGCTCACGCCCGCGAGGTCAGCCCCGGCGTAGGCGCACCAATTGCATAAAAAACCTATTATCGTGGGTTCAAATTGTTCAGCAGCCATGTCGTTTCCTTAAAGCAAAAGGTTTCAGCCGCCATCGGGATCATGCATCATACGGTCGTGAAGCAAACACCCGATGAAATCGCGCAATTCAACCAGCGAGAGCCTGTTCGATCTGGGCATAAATCTGTTCGCTGGAAAATCCATCAAGTCGAGCGCTGCCTGAAGGACATGTCGCGGCGCAGCCGCCGCAACCCTTGCAAAGCACCTTGTTGACTTGACATATTCCCCTGTCCTCGAAATAGTTGATCGCACCGTAAGGGCACACCTGAACGCATCCTAAACAGCCGCAGCAGGTCTCCGGATTGATGTCCGCCACGATGCCGCTGGTGTAAAGGGCCTCCTTGGAAAGCACGCCCGCGGCTCTGGCCGCAACCCCAAGCCCTTGGGCAATGGCCTCCCGTATGGTAGAAGGAAACCGGGCGTTGCCGCAGAGATAAACCCCATCCGTCGCGAAATCCAATGGTTTGAGCTTTACGTGGCCCTCCAGGAAGAAACCGTTCTCGTTGACCGGCACTTTGAGCAAACCGGAGAGTTCCCAAGCGTCTTCATTTGCCACCAAAGGCGTTGACAGCACCGTCAGGTCAGATGGCAGGGCGATTTCTTTGCCCATGCGAAGGTGGTACACCCGCACCACGCCGTCTGAAACCATAGGCGGCCTCGCCGGATCATAGGTGACGTAGCGGACCCCCATCTCTTTGGATTTGCGAAAGAGTTCCTCGTTCTCGACGCCATACATCTGAATGTCTCGATACAGTATGGTAACGTTGACCGATGGATCCGCCTCCTTGAGGAGCACCGCATTTTTGACGGAAGTCATGCAACAGATTCTCGAGCAGTAAGTCCGTTCGTCGCATCGAGATCCGACGCACTGGATCATCACCACATTGCGCGCTGATATGGCCCCTTGGCCCAGCATGCGTTCGAGTTCCAAATGGGTGATGACCGATTTCCCGTCATATCCGTACAGTCCTTCCGGGATCAGCACTCTGGCTCCTATGGCAACGACGATGACGCCCGTCTTGATCTTTGTTTCGCCGCCATTTTCTGCGATGGTCGTGACATAGTTGCCGACGTACCCTTCGACAGCTTTCAGCGTTGCATTCAAGTGAATGTTGATCTTTGGGTTGGCCTGCAGCCTCCCTGTGAGATCGGTTATGAGGTGTTGCGGCGGTTCGTGCGCGGGTAAAATGAGGTTGAGTTCATTGAGCAGTCCGCCAAGCCGATCTGTCTTTTCGATCAAATCGACTTCGTAGCCCATGTTTCCAAGCGCCATTGCGGCTGACATTCCGGAGACTCCGCCGCCGACAATAACGGCTCGGTGGGTCAAACCAAGCTTGATCTTGCTCAGCTCCCTCAGCCTGGCCGCTTTTGCCACCGCCATTCCTATTTGGGCCTTCGCCCTTTCGGTAGCTTGCTCCCTCGCCCCCATGTGCACCCAAGAACACTGATCCCTTATGTTGGCCATCTCGAAAAGATAAGGATTCAACCCCGCCTCCTCACAGGCGCTCATGAACAAGGGTTCGTGAGTGCGAGGGGTGCAGGAAGCGACCACCACCCGGGTGAGTTTTTCCCGTGGTATCGCCTGTTTGATCTCGTTGATCCCGCCTTCCGAGCAGGTGTAAAGGTTTTCTTGCACAAAGGCCACGTTGGGAAGGGTCTTGGCGTATTCCACCAGCTCTTTCATGTTCAAGTAACCTGCGATATTCGATCCGCAATCGCAGATAAACACGCCTACACGAACCTCTGATGTTCCTCTATCTTTCAAGATTGTCGCTCCATTAGACGGCCACCGCCCTGCCGCCGGTCATCACTACCTCGGCGGCTTTCGCAGCAGCGCTGCTTGCCTGCGCCACAGACTCAGGAATGTCCAAAGGCCCTTGGGCGCATCCGCACGTAAATATACCAGGGACGCTGGTATCCAAGGGTCTATTCGGATGGGTCTTCACAAAGTGATTTTCGTCGAGTTCGAGCCCCAGCATGCTCGCAAGGTTGACAATCCCTTTGGGCGCAGAGCATGCATTGGCAAGAATCACCATATCCAAGGTGAGGCTGACGACCTTTCTCAGTTCTGTGTCTTCATAATACACAACAGGATTCAAATCCTTGTCTTGGAGAATCTCCGCAACTCGACCGCGAATGTAGCGCAATCCAGATACCTTCGCCCCACGTACTTTGTATTCTTCAAAGCCTTTGCCCACGGTTCTCAGGTCCATATAAAACAGGTACGACTCTGTCTCCGGCTCGTGTTCTCTCGCGATGATGGCTTCCTTGATGGAATGCATGCAGCAGTAACTCGAACAATACTTGTGGAAACGAAAGTCTCGAGACCCTACACATTGGATAAAGCCGAGTTTTTTAGCCGTATGATACCGTTGCACATGGTCCTCTAACCACTCTTGTTCCTTTTTCAAGGCAGCCAACTCGTCAGCGTTCTCGGCCTTTTCTGCCTTTTTGATCAACTTCTGCAATTCCTTGAGTCTGGCCTCCCCGTGTATGACCGAAGGTCTCGTCAAATGCCCCTTGGTCGGACCGCCCGCGCTCAGGAGACGTTCCATCTCCAGTGAGCTTATCACGTTGGGCAATCTGCCGTACCCATATTCCGAGATCTGAGTGGCGTCGAACAACTCATATCCTGTGGACACGATCACTGACGCCACATTCAGTTCCACTTCCGAGTCCTTCTGTTCGTAGTTAATGGCCTTTGCTTGGCAGACCTTTGCGCATACGCCGCATTTTCCGCCCGTGAGCACTTTGCAGTGCTGCGGGTCTATGGTGTACACCGAAGGAATTCCCTGCGCGTAGTCCTTGTAAATCGCCTTGCGCATATCGAGCCCAAAATTGAATTCGTTGGGTACCTTGGTGGGACATTTCTCCGCGCACGCGCCGCACGCTGTGCAACGAGAAGGATCCACGTACCGCGCCTTTTGTCGCACCTTCACCCGGAAATCTCCAACGTGTCCGGAGAAGTCAACTATCTCGCTATAAGCCAACAGATTAATCTTCGGATGCCGACCGACATCCAGCAGCTTAGGCGAGAGAATTCATATTGTGCAATCGTTCGTGGGAAAGGTCTTATCCAGTTGCGCCATCTTTCCCCCGATGCTGGGGTTTTTTTCCACAAGATGCACCTGGATTCCCATCTCTCCCAGGTCAAGGGCCGCCTGCATCCCCGCGATGCCCCCGCCGATGATCAACACTTCTCGTGACGCCATGTGTCACCGCCCTTTAATGATAACTGATCGCAGCCCTATCGGGCGCCTTTGATAGTCTTTCTCCCAATAGGGTTCGCGTGCAACATCGTGTGTTCACGCAGTCAACGCCTGAGCCAACAACTCGTTAATGTCGGTAATCCGTAAATCCAGCTCCATATCACGCAGCGCGCAATTGAGATGCACCCGACACTTGGGACACGCCGTAACGACTCGCCCTGCGCCGGCGGCAACCGCCTCCATCAGTCTAGTCTTCTGAATCTCTTTGGAACAAGACGAACAGTTCATCCACGCGCTCGTTCCGCAGCACAGACCATTTTCTCGATTATGCTCCATTTCACGAAGCTCTATGCCTGGTATGGCGTTTATGAGGTGACGGGGCGGATCATAGATCCCTGCTTGACGTCCCAGCCGACAAGGATCGTGATACGTCACCACACCGCCCCCTGCCGCGGACAGAGACAATCTCCCTTCGCGCAAGTAATCGGCCAGCAATTCATAGAAATGCACGATTTCGAAGCCAAGTTCTCCGACTACCTCAGGATAGTATTTCTTGAAAGTCACGTACCCTTCTGGGCAGTGGAACACCACCCTTTTGCATCCGAGGTCTCGAATGAGCCGCACGTTTCGCTCCGCCAAGTGCGCAAAATGCTCTTTGTCGCCGTTCCATAGGAGGTCATGCCCGCAGCACCGTTCGTCGTCGTGAATCACCGGCGTGACGCCTGCCGCGTTGAGGAGACGCAAAGCCCCCTTGGGGCCGGCCATGACATCCAGGTTCCAATCGTCTCGAAACTCAACATCAAAGAACGGCGAACAACCCACAAAAAAATAAGTGTCCCCGGATTCCGCAATCTGACCAGCCTCTCTGGCCCATTCTGTCTTGTTTTGCCTGACGTCCAAGGTCTGAAGACGCATGATCGCCTGAAACAGCCCCCTGTGCGCCGGCGTGCCGCCTATGCCCTGACGCACCGCCTCTTCCCTCACCATGCGCACGAATTCAGGATAATCGATGCGAGAAGGGCACCGCCTGCTGCATTGGCCGCATGACAAACACGACCATATGTTGATGTCCTCGAGTGGATTTTCCTCCTGATCCATCAATACCTTTTCCACCATGAGTCGCGGGGAAAAATCTTGCGTCACACGAGACACGGGACAGCTCCCAGTGCAAATCCCGCAGTCAAGACAGTAGTAGGCTTGGGTACAATTCACAATCTCTTGTAGAGTCATGCCGCGTTCTCTTTCTTCAGGAGAGGATTGGGGCCAAGCTTCTTGATCTCCTCTGTGAACTCTCGCACCGTTTGAGCAAACTTGGAACCCTCAGACGCAGAAATCCATTCTCTCCTTAACCGCCCGTCTTCTATGCCGAGGAGCTTCATTATCTTGCGAGTCTTCTCGATAACCTTTACCGCTTTCTCATTACCTTCCAGGTAATGACACTCGCCAAGGTGTCAACCGGTAACCAGGACGCCGTCCGCTCCTCTTTCGAAGGCCTTGAGTATGTATGACGGCGTCAACATGCCCGAACACATGAGGCGAATCAGCCTGATGCTCGGCGGATACTGCATGCGGCCCACACCCGCCAAATCTGCCCCTGCGTAAGAACACCAGTTACAGGCAAATGCTATGATCTTGGGATTGAATTCTTCATTCATGGCATCTCCGGATCGAATCAAATTCAAATGCGTAAATCTTCCAAACCTAACACAATCAGCTTTGCACGCGATGTTCCATGGCTTTAGGAAGCTATGGCAACTTCTATCATGTCTCCTATCTGTTCGTCCTTGAAATGTCGGACTTGGGCCGCGCCCGTGGGGCAAGCCACTGCGCATGCCCCGCATCCCTTGCACAGGGCAGGATTGATCTCAGATTTCATAACGCCGGGCGCCACTTCCTTGAGCTCGGGCACGTGGAATGGGCATACCTCCACGCAACGGCCGCAGCCGCGGCACAAAAATGCATCCACCACAGACACCATACCGGGGGCGTCTATGTAACCCCTAGCGAGCACCTGCGCAGCGTGAGCACCCGCAGCTTCCGCCTGGGCAATAGTCTCATCCAAAGGTTTGGGATAGTGGGCCAAGCCAGCCAAAAAAACCCCGTCAGTGGCAAAGTCCACCGGTCGAAGTTTCATATGCGCTTCCAAGAAATATCCATCTTCGTTGGTCGAAACTTTGAACAGTCGAGCGATATCTTTATTCTTGTCGCTGGGAGTGATGGCCG
>JBMFOE010000026.1:0-34720 GCA_049969795.1 Desulfomonilaceae bacterium | reverse complement strand
CCGAGCGAAAATCACCCCCAAACGCCTCGCCTTTTCATAATAGGGCTCGTTTAATCCATATGTTCTGATGTCGCGATAAAAAACGAAAACGTTCCCATGTGGATTCGCCTCCTTTATGGCAATAGCATCCTGCACTGTATGATTGCAACATACCTTACTGCACCAGGGCCGCTCATCGCACCGTGAGCCGACGCATTGAATGAACACCGTCACTTGGGCCTCGAGCACACTCGGGTCTTTTGCACGAAGGGCCTCGGTAAACTCTAGTTGCGTTCTAATTCGATGGTCATGCCCATATCCGTACACATTGGGCTTCCATTCAGACGCGCCTATCGCGATGACCGCGACGCCATGCTCGATGACAAAGGGTTGGTCTGCGCTCGTTGCGGAGATTGTTGACGCGAAATTGCCAATGAATCCCTGGACGTCCTGGATTTCGGCTCCGTAATATACCTTGATGCGGTCGTGGGTCTCGACAGACCTTATGAGGTTTTCGAGAAATGGTTTTACCGGCTCCCCTTTGATGGTCTCATGGAGGCGCCACGCGTTGCCGCCCAATTTGTCTGTAGATTCGAGGAGATGGACATGAAAGCCTTGATCAGCAATATTGATGGCCGCGGTCATGCCTGCGACGCCGCCGCCGATGACCAACGCATCCTGGTTCATCGGCAGCCGCTGGTCTTGCACCTGCTCCAAATCGGCCGACCGAGCTGTTGCCATTCGAATTAAATCCACGGCTTTCTTGGTTGCTTGTTCCTTTTCCTGCATGTGAACCCAGGAACAGTGCTCACGTATATTGGCCATTTCCACCAGGTACTTGTTCAAGCCGGCTTCGCGCGCCGTCTCTTGAAACAAGGGGAGGTGAGTCCTCGGCGTGCACGATGCAACGATCACTCTGTTGAGGTCGTGTTCTTTAATCGCATTTTTTATGATAATCTGCGCGTCTTGCGAGCAGGTAAACAAATTCTCTGTCGCATATACCACTCCGGGCAATTCCCGCACCCGCTCAGTCACCTCCGTCACATTCACCGTCGAGGCGATATTGATGCCGCATCTGCACACAAACACGCCTATGCGAGGCGCTTGTCCTGAGACGTCTTTTTCCGGCGGGAGCTCCTTTTTTGTTATCAGAGTGTTCCGGCTCTCCGAGAGCATTCGCATGGCAACTCCTGCCGCGGCTGACGCCTCCATCACGGTTTGTGGAATATCCTTGGGGGCTTGAAACGCCCCTGCCACGAAAATTCCCTCCCGCGAGGTAGCCACAGGAGAAAACGTATCAGTCAGGCAAAAATTGTTCTCCTCCAGACGAACGCCCAGTTTTTCAGCCGTCCTGAGCGTCTTTTCCGAGGGTTTGATCCCAACCGCCAGCACCACCATATCGAACTTTTCAGTGACGATGCGATTGTCTTCAGTGAGATAAGTGATCTCCAAGTCATTGGTGAGCGGATCTTCAACCACTCGACTTACCATTGAACGAATGAAACGAACGCCGCTCTCGTTCTTGGCCTTTTCGTAATATTTGTCAAAATCCTTTCCGTAAGCGCGAATGTCCATGTAAAAAATGGTGGGCTCGATCGCTGCGTCGTGTTCTTTAGCGATCACGGCCTCTTTAATGGACGCCATGCAGCACACTGAACTGCAGTGCGGCATTCCCTTCCTTCTGTCCCGGGACGCGACGCATTGTATCCACGCAATTTTGCGGGGATGTCTTCCATCCGAGGGTCTTTGCACCACGCCTTCAAAGGGCCCAGAAGCGCTGAGGATACGTTCCATCTCCAAGTTCGTGACCACGTTCGGCATGCGGCCGTGTCCAAATTCTGAAATCAATTGAGTATTAAAGAGCTCATACCCTGGGGCGAGGATCACCGACCCCACTCGATATTGGACGATTTCATCCTCCTGCTCGTAATCCACGGCGCCTGCCGGGCACACTTTCTTGCACACTCCACATTTTTTGCCCTGGAAAATTCTGCAATGCGCGGGGTCTATGGTGTACACCGAGGGGATGCCCTGCGCGTAATCCTTATAGATCGCCTTGCGCATGTCGTGGCCATAGTTATACTCGTTGGGCACTTTGGTGGGGCATTTTTCTGCACAGGCGCCGCACGACGTACACTTCGCGGGGTCAACGTACCGCGCCTTCTTCCGAACTGTCACGGTAAAATTGCCCGCTGTTCCTTCTATGGCCTCAATCGTACTATAGGCGATAATTTCAATGTTCGGATTCTGCGCGAGCGTCTGCAGCTTTGGCGAGAATATGCAAGCTGAACAGTCATTTGTGGGAAAGGTCTTGTCCAGTTGCGCCATGACGCCGCCGATGCACGGCTTTTCCTCGACGAGATACACCCTAAAACCTGATTCAGCGAGATCCAACGAAGCCTGTACGCCTCCAATCCCGCCTCCAACCGTCATTATTGCCCCTATACCTGGTCCAGGCACTGTTAAACTCCATATTTCAAAGTGTTTCTCACATGCCCCTCGGGTTGCCTTCTCGCCTGATCGATGCGCCGTGGCGCCCGCGATTCTCTATTTCAACCCAACGAAACGGCGTCGAATGATCTAAAGAAGTCCCTTGCTCGCCAGTACTTCTTTCGGCGAGACCATGTGCTTGTCGAACCACGAAGGCGCGCGCTGATCTCTCATGGCGAGACCCATAAGTTCTGTGAGAAAGATTATAGGAACCCGGTACACTTTTCCGGACTGCTTTGACAAATCTGCCTGCCGCGTATCCAGGTTGGCCTGACACATGGGGCACAGGGTGACAATCGCGTCGGCCTTTACCGCCATAGCCATGTCCAAGAGCTTCCCGGAAAGTTTGAGGACCAAGTCCGTCCTGGTGAGCGCCAAGGAGCCTCCGCAGCAGTCTGTTTTATACGGCCAATTGACGAGCTCTACCCCCAGAAGCTCCAGAATCCGATCCATCTGCTTGGGATTTTCCGGATCCTCAGGCTCCACGACATCCACAGGCCGTACCGCCAAACAGCCATAGTAGGGGACCACCCGCAATCCCTCCAATGGCTTTTCGATTCTTTCCTTGAGACGGAGCCTTAACTCCGTGAGATCGAGCATATCCATCCCTGACATGACTTTTATGTCCCCTTTGAACGGGAAGCGGTCGCTCAAGGATTTGTCCTGCAAGATCTTTTTCGAGGCGGCCTTCATGCGGACGTGGCAGCCTGCGCAGGGAGCTACGACATCGTTGCCCATGCGTTCTGCCGTGAGCAAGTCGCGCGCCGGCAGGGCGGCTTCGAGAAACGCGTCCACCATGTGGGCTGACGAAGCGCCGCAACACGTCCAGTCAGGTATCTCGGTGAGAGTCACCCCTAGACTGTTGCACACGCTGCGGAAAGATTCGTCGAGTTCCTGCGCTGAACCTTTCAGAGTACATCCGGGGTAATAGCTGAATTTCATGTTCGATCCTTTGCTAATTAGATATGGCTTTCCATGCTGGCGTCCGTCATCCGCGGCTGGCGACCTTAGTGTCAACCGTCAGGCTCGTCGCCCGTTAGAAGCCTCCGCTGGAGATATTCTCTATTTTGGCGTTGCCATGTTGTCCGGCGCCGCGCCGACTGTTGTGTGGGCTACGCGCTCCTCCCGCGCGCAGACGCTCTATCAGCGGCGACTCAGAATATGTGAAACCCAATACTAAGCTTGCGCTCCGTGCATGTCAAGCGCAGATTCTAGGCGACATGTCGGCGGCGGATGCGTGCGTCTGAAGGAGCGAAAATGACGCCGATTGGGGCCTCTGCGCTTGACACATCCCTTTGACGCATTTACAAGCTTGCCCAGTGCGTGCAAGGCAAAGAAGATTACTCTCGGTCTATGGCGCGTCATATTCCGAACTTGCGCGGGAAAGGTTGGCCACGACTGCACGAGAAGACACCGCGCAAAGGAGAACATTCATGTTGAGAACATTTGACGTCGCCGCGCTTGCGGCAACCCAAGGGGGGGAATATGTCCTGGGCATGAAAGACCTCTATACCCATGCCTGTTACATGATTTACGGGATCATGCAGCCGGGCGAAGGCCAAAGGCTCGTCAAGCCCGGGGATGGCCATGAGGAAATCCTCTGCGCGGTTGACGGCGACCTCGAGATTCATAGCGAAAAAGGGGATTTTATCTTACGTCGCGGTCATGCCACGCACGTCAAGGAAGACCAATCCTTCTTTCTTGCGAACCCTTCGGACAAACCCGTGGTCTATATCATGGCAGGCGGCCACTGTCGGCCTCACCACCATTGACGGAGAAATCAAGGGCAGCAGTTGAAAGCGAGGACAAAACTGCTATACTGTGGCGCAAAGCGACGTCGTCCCTTCCGGCCTGAGTGGTGGAATGGGTAGACACAAGGGACTTAAAATCCCTTGGGGCTTGTCCCCGTGACGGTTCGAGTCCGTCCTCAGGCACCAAGATCACTCGCACACATGTGGCAGCGCCCTGTGAAGCGTTCCGAGAACATCCCGGCGCGATCACAGACGACGCAATAATCGCCGCACGCCCCCTGACGAGAAAAAGACGCAACCATGAGACGAGGATTCGAGTGGAAAACCCAGCGCACTTTGTTTGGCCTTCCCCTCGTGTGTATTGCCTTTGGGAGAGATGAAAAGGGAAAGATACGCGTCGCCCGCGGCGTCGTCGCCGTGGGACAGGTGGCAATAGGCGCGGTGGCCATTGGGCAATTCGGCGTGGGCGTCATTTTCTCTTGTGGTCAGGCGGTGTGCGGGCTTTTCGCCCTTGGCCAGCTTGCGGCGGGTTTTGGCGCAGTGGGACAAGTCGCGCTCGGCTATTTAGCTTTGGGGCAAATCGCGCTGGGCGTGTACGCCATGGCCCAGATCGGTTGGGGAACATTTCTCTGGTCTGGCGACCGTCAAGATATGGAGGTCCTGTCAGTCTTTTACACCATCAAGATGATTCTCACCGGCCAATTTGACCTCGCTTCAAAGATTTGGACGTGGTGTACGGAGACGCTGCAAGACCTCTTGGCGCCGTCTTCTGACTGAAATACTGCCGCTTGCACGCCAGGCACGAAAATAATCGCGAAATGCGCTGTTGTCCCGCGGCATGTCATTCCCACGAAAGTGGGAATCCATGACGAATTTCCTGGGTGCCGGCTCGAGGCGGGCTCGTCAAGTTCGCATGTTCTTTTGAAAATCTCTGCGGCCTACGGAGAGCAGGACCCCTGTTATTTCGAAGGGAGCGGAGGCTCGAACGAAGTGAGCGGCCGCGGGTATGTCATTTCGAAAGAGCCTTGCGACCGAGAAATATTCGCTTGCGGGTCAAGATTTCTCGCTGCGCTCGAAATGACAAACGGAAAACGCTCAAAATGAGAAAGAGCTGGGAAGCGCCCGAACTCCCATGACAAGGGGGTCGCATCGGGACATGAAAATACCGTTCTGACAAGAACTAAGGCATTTTCAGGTAAATGACAAAAAGGCCCTCGGCCCGAAATGACTTTCGTCTCGCAGCGGTTCGCGGAGTGGCCTGGCAATTGGACAGCGGTCTGTTTCCTCGATCGAGGTGAGCGGCAATTGCGTCTTTGCCTTTGCCCCCTCGCAATGACACAAAGACTATCGGTGCGTGGCTCCGAGCGACGTCGGTCTCTCTCGTCATTCACTTGAGCGACGCGTCTTAGCGTTACTCCATCACAAGCGCGGCCCCAGCTCTGAGCCTGCTTTCCTTCATCATGAGGAGCACTTCATTGGCCATATCCAATGGAAAGGTCTCCACTACCGTCTTCACGTGCGCCGCTTCTGCCTGTTTCAGGAGCTCCTCTGCGTCCTCAGGCGTGGTATTGGCCACGCTGCGCAGCATCCGTTCTCCGTAAATGAGGTCGTAGTCGAACCCAGGAATTCGGGTCATGGTGATTCCTGCGAGCGCGACGGTTCCTCCTTTGGCGAGATCTTTCAAGGCCGTCGGTACCAGTTCGCCAGCCGGCGCAAAGATTATGGACGCGTCCAATGGAGCTGGCGGCGCCTCGCCAGCCGCACCTACCCAATAAGCCCCTAGTTCTCTGGCAAGCTCCTGATGGTTGCGGCTTCGGGTAAAGACGGCGACGTTGCATCCCATGGCGATCGCGATCTGTATGACAACATGCGCGGAATTCCCGAAACCATATAGACCCAACCGCTGGCCAGGCTTGACCCCGCTGAGCCGCAACGCGCGGTATCCGATGACGCCGCCGCACAACAGCGGAGTCGCTTCCGCGTCAGAAAACGAATCGGGTACGGGGAAAGCTGAGCCTTCCGGGACAACCATGTACTCCGCATAGCCGCCGTTCCGATGCAACCCGGTAAATTGGGCGTGTTCGCAGAGATTCTGCCGCCCCTCAAGACAAAACCTGCATGACCCGCAGCTCGAGAAAAACCATGTGACTCCCACTCTGTCGCCGATAGCGTGTCGGCTCGTCTCAGCGCCAGTCCGAACAACCCTCCCCACCACCTGATGTCCGGGGATAAGAGGAAGCATCGGCAAATGCAAATCCCCTTCTACTGTGTGGAGGTCTGTATGGCATACGCCGCAGGCCGCTACTTGAATTAGAACCTCGCCCTCGCCCGGCGTTGGCGTTTCGACATCAACCATCGCCAGCGGTCGTTCTTCTATGGGGCGAGTCGCTTCCAGCGCCATCCCTTTCATCCCGAAATCCTCCGAAACAAGTGTTATTTGATCACCGGGGCAGAGAGAGTGGTCTTGTCAGAAAACGTTGCCGTGACTTGCAGCCGGCTTTTGGGATCAGAGAGAAGGCCGTTGTCTGCGGCATACAGATAGACTGTCAGCCTTCCCGGAACCGGTATATGGAGGCTGCCGCCTTTTTCATTTACCAATTTGAATATCTTTGGATAAAGGGACACGCCGAGGAACATGGCTGGCGGTTTAGGATCGCTGGACCATCTCACAATCCCATCGTCGCTTTTTATCTCCACTTTCGTGAGCGTCTTGTTCGCGACTTGGAGTTTCATGATGAATGTGCCGTCCAAATAGCCATCTTTTCCGGGTTTGGTGGACGTGTTCACAAGGTCTGCGATGAAGCCCCTGAACTCGCACGTGATGATGCCACGCGCCTTGAGGGATTCCTCGCCAAGGGGCGCGACGGTGGACGTAGTCGAGGGAGAGCGAGTGATGAACTGCTGATATGAGGTTCCATCCGCGAGATGGACGATAACGCGCAGCGTCGCGGTGGTAGTGGCGAGGTCTCCCGGGTCCGCGGCATACAAATAAAACTGCACGCGCTTGTCCACGGCAATACGGATGGACCCGTCCGGTTTGTTAAGGAGCGCAGTGGGAGCCGTCTGGTACGCGACTCCAAGGCCCCAGGCCTTTGGATCGATGCCGCCAGTCGCCCAATGGCCTACCGACCCGTCGAGGCTGTTGATCTCTATGCCAGTAATGTAGGTTCTCGGCGATATTTCGATGTCCAGACCAAAGAGCGCATCGGCCACGCCGTCTGGTTTGATCTCGGGATACTTGCCCACCGCGTCCGTGGACGCGTATCCAAGCCACGTGGCCAAAAAGTTCACTTTAGACGCGCCGGCTTCTTCTGCAGCGGCTGTGGTCTCCTGCTTGGTTCGCTCTTGCCGCTGAACCGGACACCAGGCGATTTCGCCGTCTGCGAAAGACACCGTGACCCTAAAGTTGGTGTTGCCCTTCGCGATGCTCCCATTGTCAGCCACATACAGATTTAATTCTACGTGGTCCTGCACAGGGATTCTGACAGAGCTATCTCGATTGTTCAGGAGCCTGACCGGGTCCGAAGTAAGCGCGACGCCGATAGCTCCATGAGTTGTACCCGGCAAAGTATCCCACACCGCCTCCATACCATCTACGTTCCGGATCTCGATGGCGGTGATTTCGCGTTGCTTGGCATCCACCGTCAATACAAACAGGCCATCGCCTTTATCGTCGCCTCCGATCTTTTTGGTCGGATTGACGGCATCGTAATTGCTTATGCCCTTGAGCGTCGCGGACATGCGGACGGAAAACAGGGCGTCTCTCACGGGCTGGCCCGAGGCGAGCCCTGCCTCGTTCTTCACGGGAACGGTAGAACGCGCGCCGTCCGCGTACACAAGACGCAATTGGTAACGCCGCTCTTTCCTTGAAAAATGCCCGTCGTCATTTACGAAGAGCAGAAGATTCGGCGTTGCACGAGGATTGAGCGCGAGCTGAGCCCCCTTTTTGTTAAGAAGGACGGACGGGGTTTTGGACGAAGCTACCCCAATGAACCCATATCCCGGCGTCTGCGCAGACGTTGACCATGCGCCTGGAGGGTCAGACGCTGTAATTTGTATCTCACTAATCCGGGCGCCGCCGCCTCGCGCCTGCAGGCTGAGTGAAAAGACCGCATCCGGGGTTCCGTCAGGGCCGACAGACGTCTTGCCTACTCGATCTCCGCTCTTCACGCCAAGAAAAATACATTCAGCATCTCCGGTTTCCCGAGCGAGAACCTGCTGCGAGAGGCACAAGGCAATCCCCACGACAGCGATTACAACAAAACGACTCCAATCGTGAATGGGCAGAACAAGCCTCCCACCAAATCAGTGCGAGAAAAACCATACTCCCTGTTAACATGAAATCTATTTGATAACACTGCGAAATGTCAAGCTGGAATTCAGCATCTCGACAGCTTCAGGGCGAAAATAGCGGCAAAATTCGTCTTCCTCGGCAAAATGACTGAATCTAGACGCTTTGCAGCGCCTTGAAGCGCGCCTTTGTCCACCGCGCGTTTTTGGAAAAGGAGCACGGATCGACGCGGCCGCTCTAAGGGAATCCTTGACACGTCGCGTCCCCTGAACCTACAATCGCGACCGAAGGCGCACGAACGCTCAAAACATCGAGGATGCTCCCGTGATTAAAATAGGCATGATTGGCGGCTCAGGATTCGATGACCCCGATTTTCTGACGGACGTCAGGATCGTGAAAAAAGGGACCCCGTTCGGACCGCTCTCTGACGACCTCATTTTGGGCAAGGCGAGAGGCGTTGACGTCGTCTTGTTGCTGAGGCACGGGAAAGGGCACAGAATAAGGCCTTCTGCAGTGAACTACCGGGCCAACGTCTGGGCGCTGAAAGACGAAGGGGTCACGCATATCGTCGCCACGACGGCATGCGGCTCGCTCAGAGAAGAGATCGAGCCGGGACACTTGGTATTTCCGGATCAGTTCATAGACTTTACCAAACAGAGAAAAAGCACGTTCCACGAAGGCGATCAAGTGGTGCACATCGGAGTCGCCGATCCCTTTTGCAACCGCCTCCGAGACATCCTCATCGAGACCGCTCGGGACAAAGGCGTCGTCCATCACGCGACAGGAACATTGGTGACCATCGAGGGTCCCCGTTTCTCCACCCGTGCGGAAAGCCGCATGTTCCGCCTGCTGGGAGGCGACGTCATCAACATGTCGGTTGTCCCAGAGGCCGTTCTGGCCAGAGAGGCGGGCATGTGCTACGCGGTGGTCGCCATGAGCACCGACTACGACTCCTGGCATCATTCGGAAACCCCAGTCACCTGGGAAATGATCGCAGAGACCATGAAGAACAACGTCGAACACGTCAAAGAAATCTTTTTCGGAAGCCTCAAGAAGATAGATTACGAAGACTGCCTTTGCAGGACAGCTATTGGGGTCGCAATCGTGTGACGCATTGCGGGGGGTGAAGCGCCGGCGTGGTTCACGATGCAGGACATACGGCGTTGACGCCGCGGCGCTGGTTCAATATGCAGGACCCAATAGGATGGCCGTACAGAATCCTGAATAAGGCTTACCCAAGGGCGTCATGGGGAACGCCGCCAAAAGAAACCTTTTGCGATATTCTCGTTGACATGTTTCAAACTCATGGGGTATATTTTCTCAAATACTGAATGCCAGGATGTCCGCCATGGAATCGCTCGGGTCGAAGCTGAGGGCTTTGCGAAAACAGCAGGGACTGTCTCTGAAGCAATTGGCAGAGAGAGTCGGCTGCGCCCCTTCCTATCTCTCCATGGTGGAAAATGAACGGCTCGACCCTTCTGTCTCGCGTCTCAAAAAAATCGTTGACGCCCTTGGCAAGACAATCGTGAATCTGTTTGGCGAACCCGCGGACGGCGATATCATTGTCCGCAAAGAGAGAAGGGCAAAGGCAGCCTTCCCGGGGTCCAAACTTCTGATTGAAATTCTCGTGCTTCAGGCCCCGGATAAGAAGATGGACGCCCGCCTCGTCACCATTGCGCCAAAAGGCGGTTCAGAAGGCGACTATTCCCACCCGGGCGAAGAGTTTGGCCTGGTGCTCAAAGGTTCGCTGGAACTCACCGTGGACGGCGTGAAATATCTGTTGAGGGAAGGAGACTGCTTCTACTTTCATTCAACGCGGAGTCACCGCTTCCGAAACAATGCCGATAGAGAAACACAGGTTCTGTGGGTGAATCATCCCCCGAGTTGGTGATGTCGCCTCCTCGATTCCAGCGCTGGTCTCCCCCGGTGAATGCTCGAAAATCATGAAGGCGGCAGTCAAGTTTTGCGGAGGTTGCGATCCGACGTATGATCGGGTCGAATACCTGGAACAGATAAAGCAAGCGGCTGGGAAACGCATCAGTTGGATAGGTCCCTATGAGAATGGCGGCGATGCGACGCTGGTGATTTGCGGGTGCCCGAAAGCATGCCCGGCGGCCGAACTGCAAGACGTTCGCGCCTCGGTGGTGATCACAGACAACGACTTATCGCCCGAGATTGTGGTGGAACACATTCTACGGAAAGGACGGACCCATGAAGATTAGGACAAAAGAAGATTATATCCGGAGTCTGAAAGAGCAGGGGCATGTCGTGTATTATAACGGCGAGCGGGTCACTGATATTACCACGCATCCTGCCTTCATCCCTCATATCAACGCGGCGGCGAAGACGTATGAGATGGCCTTGGCCCCGGAGTTCGAGGATTTAGCCACGGCCGTGAGTCATCTTACGGGTCAGCGCATCAGCAGATTCACTCACATCCATCAGTCCGTCGAAGACCTGATCAAAAAGGTGCAGCTGCTGCGGGCTATAGCCCACGAGACGGGCAGTTGCTTCCAGCGCTGCGTAGGATGGGACGCACTCAACGCCACATACATGACGACTTATGACATCGATGAGAAATACGGGACCAACTACCACCAACGATTTATTGAATACTTAAAGATGATTCAGGATACGAATAAAATGGTCGTGGGCGGTATGACCGACACCAAAGGCGACCGTTCCAAACCGCCGAGTCAGCAGGCAGACCCTGACTTATTCACTCATGTCGTGGAAAAACGACAGGACGGCGTCATAATCAGGGGGAGCAAGGCCCATCAGACCGGCGCCGCCAACAGCCATGAAATCCTGATCATGCCCACCCAGGCCATGAGAGAGGCAGACAAAGATTACGCCCTGTGCTGCGCGCTGCCCCTGAACGCCCCCGGCGTCATCCAGATATTCGGAAGACAAACCAACGACGAGCGCAAATTTGGAGGACGCATCGACGCGGGTAACCCGGACTATGGGCTTGTGGGCGGAGAGACGCTCATCATCTTTGACAACGTGTTCGTGCCGTGGGACAGGGTGTTCATGTGCGGCGAATACGATTTCTCAGGAATTTTGGTCGAGCGTTTTGCGACGCTGCACAGGCAAAACTACGGCGGCTGCAAAGGAGGGGTGTCTGACGTGGTCATCGGAGCTGCAGCCCTGGCCGCGGAGATGCAAGGCTCGGCAGGCGCCTCGCATGTCAAAGACAAGTTAGCGGAAATGATGCACCTCACGGAAACAATGTACGCGGGTTCCATATCGTGTTCCGCCATGGGACAGAAGACTCCCAGCGGAGCCTTTTATCCCGATCCACTGTTGGCAAATTGCACCAAACAAAACGTCACCCGACACGTGTACGAGATAGGCCGTCTTGCTCACGATGTGGCCGGCGGCATCTTGGCCACCATGCCTTTCGAGGCGGATCTTCGAAACGAGGAAGTAGGGAAATACATTGAAAAATATCTTGCCGGCGTGCCGGGCGTGTCCACCGAAAACCGGTTGCGGATTTTGCGTTTGATCGAAAACATGACGGGTGGAACAGCGTTGGTGGAATCCATGCACGGCGCGGGATCGCCTCAGACGCAGAAGGTGATGTATGGTCGCCTCGGCAAGTTGGACATGAAGAAGAAGATGGCCAAAAAACTTGCCGGCGTCGTGGACGATGCGCCGCGTTGATGGAGGGTGAATGAATGGCGTCGCTCTATGAAAGCCGTCCCTGGTTGAAGTCGTATCCCCATTGGGCGCCTGGCGATCTCGAGATCGGTTCCGCCACGGCAATAGGAGATTTTCTCTGTACAGCCGCGTCCAAGCCGGATCAGCCAGCGATCTACTACTTTGATACCTCTATTACCTATGGGGCGCTCGACCATTGGTCTGACAGCCTGGCCGCCGCGTTTGCCAACATGGGACTCCAATCCGGCGATCGCGTCCTCGTGGACCTCCAAAATGTCCCGCAATTCCTGATCACCGTCTATGCAGCGTGGAAACTCGGTGCAATCGTCACGCCGGTCAACCCGATGTACAAGGAAAAGGAGCTGACATACTTCGCCTCTGATTCAGGGGCAAAACTCTTCGTCGTCCTGGATGAGATTGCAAAGAACTTGGATCTTTCGTTCCTCAAGGAGACAAAGATTCAGGCAACTATCACCACATCGGCTTTGGATTTTCTCGACGCCAGCGATCCTGTTCCCGAAATCCTCGCGCACTGCGAGAGGACGAAGATTCCAAGGTGTCTGGATTTCCGCACTATCCTGGAAGAATACAAAAACAAACGGGTCGATCTCGCCGAATGCGCGCCGGAATCAGCAGCCTATTTCACGTACACGTCCGGCACCACGGGATGGCCGAAGGGCGCCATGAACACGCACGGCAACGTGGCCTTCAGCTCCCGCGTCTATCAAGCGATGATGCGCATCGACGACAACGATGTGGTCCTGGGGGTGGCCCCTCTCTTCCATGTGACGGGCGAAGTAGCCCACGCCGGCATTGCTGCGCTGGCCGGCATCCCGGTTGTACTCGCCTATCGATTTGACCCGCGCGAAACGCTGCGTCTCATAGAGCGCTGGCGAGTGACTATGACCGTGGCAGCGATCACGGTGTACATCGCGTGGATGAACGCCCCTGACATCCATACCAGAGATTTGTCTAGTTTTGTGAAACCGTACAGCGGCGGAGCGCCCGTCTCTGCCGCGCTTGTCGATCAGTTTATGGAACTGACCGGCTCCTATGTGCATAACGTTTACGGCATGACAGAGACCACGTCGCCATCTCACATCACGCCCCTGGGAAAGAAGGCGCCGGTGGATGCGGAAAGCGGCGCCTTGTCGGTAGGAGTGCCGGTGCCCAATTCCATCTCCAAGATTTGCGATTTGGAGGACCCGAGTCGAGAACTCAAACCGGGCGAGGTAGGCGAGATCGTCAACCGAGGCCCCATGGTGGTGCCTGGGTATTGGCAACGACCCGAAGACACACAAAAGACTATTATAGACGGGTGGCTGTACACCGGCGACGTCGGCAAAATGGATGAGGATGGCTGGTTTTATGTGGTGGATCGCAAGAAGGATTTGATCAACGTCTCCGGCTTCAAAGTCTGGCCCAGGGACGTGGAAGATGTCATATACCAGCATCCGGCTGTGAAAGAGGCTGCAGTCGTGGGCGTGCCCGATGAATACCGAGGAGAAACAGTCAAGGCATTCGTATCCCTTAAACCAGGCTTTGAAGGCCGTGTTGCCCCAGAAGAGATTATATCGTTCTGCAAGGCCCGCATGGCCGCCTACAAATATCCTCGACAGGTGGAATTTGTCCCTGAAATACCGAAAACCCTCACAGGGAAGTTCCTCAGGAGGGCTCTTCGGGAAAAATGAGGCCCTCTTTTCAGAAGGGAGCATAATTTTCAATATGTTTGAAGGTAAAGGCGGAGGCGCTGCATGATTGGTGAGCTTTTTGATTTGTCAGGGCGGGTGGCCTTGGTCACCGGCGCGTCAAAGGGACTTGGCCGGGCCATGGCAATAGCCCTGGCAAAGGCCGGCGCGACCCTTGCCCTGTACGGAAGAGATGTCCCCGGATTGACCGAGGTAAAAAGCGCCATTGAAGGGGTTGGTGGACGCGCCCAGTATTGGGTGATGGATATACTCAAGAAGGATGAGATCGACGCCGCGGTTCAGGATACCGTTCAATCGCTGGGCGGCGTCGATATATTGGTCAACAACGCGGGGGTCAATGTTCGCAAGCCCGTCCTGGAAATCACGCCAGAAGAGTGGGATTTCGTCATAAATACCAATCTCAAAGGGTATCTCCTCATGACCCAGGCGGTTGCCCCGCACATGCTCGCCAAGGGCCGAGGCAAAATCATCAACATGGCGTCGATCCTTGGCGCGGTCGCGCTCCCCTCCCAGGTCGCGTACGCCTCCAGCAAAGGCGGCATCATCCAGATGACCAAGGTCATGGCGTTGGAATGGGCAAAGCAAAACATCCAGGTCAACGCGATAGGTCCCACATACTTCGAAACGCCCCTTGTCGCGCCGCTGAGAAACGATCCGGAACGGTACAACTTTATCATCGAACGGACACCCATGGGCAGGTGGGGGCAGCCGGACGAACTCGCGGGCGTGGTAATCTTTCTCGCGTCAAACGCGTCTGACTTCGTGACAGGTCAGACCATCTTCGTGGATGGCGGTTGGACAATCTGGTAGCGGCGTGTGTTCTTGAGGGAACCATCCTGTCTCGGAGCGGGGTATGGGTTCCTCGATGAAGATGGCGAAGGTCAGGAAAGGTCGGAAGGCGGCGTTCTCTTTCACGAAAACGCCATAAACCAAAAAAGTCACATCCCAGTGAGAGGAGGACCAAGATGGACAACGGTGGAATCAAGAGAAGAGATTTTTTCAAGATGGGGCTGGTGACTGCAGCGGCGGCTGCGCTTGGACCGGGGGTCATGAAGCCCGTCGGTCTGTGGGCCGCATCTCCGAAGATCAAAGGGCCCATCAAGGTGGGGTACCAGGCGGTGCTCTCCGGCACGTTGGCCGGGTATGGCGAATTCCACAAGATGGGCGCGCTCATGGCCATGGAAGAGATCAATGCGGCGGGAGGCATCGCGGGCAACAAACTCGAGTTAGAGATCCGAGACTCTACTCTTGCAGCCCCTGCAGCGATTCAAAACATTCGATACTTTGTGGATAGTTGGGGCGCAGACCTTCTGGCTGGCATTGATTCTTCCGGTCAAGCCCTTGCCGTGGCGCCGGTAGTGGGACAACTGGACCGCGTGCTCATGGTCACGCACGCCGCCACCGAAAAACTGACTGAGGACGAGGTCTTCAAGAAGGGCATCAAACAGGTCTTTCGTATGGTCACCCCCACCTACCAGGACGGCAATGCAGCCGCATTCGTGGCAAAAGACCTTCCCGCCGGTACATGGGCTACTATCAACCCAAAGTACGAATATGGCTTCACCACATGGAAAATGTTCCAGGACACCCTCTCCAAGCTGAAACCGGGCGTAAAATTCGTGGCCGAATCCTGGGCGCCTTTTGGTACGACCGACTTTAGGCCCCATATCAACACCATCATGGACGCAAAGCCGGAAGGTCTTTATTCGGTCGTATGGGCAGGGGAGCTCATTACAATGATCAAACAGGCCAAAGAGGCGGGCTTGTTCGACAATATCAAGCATGTGTTGCTGCCGGTGGGCGCGGCCATGGACGTGCTCGAAGGCCTCGGACCAGAAATGCCTGACAACATCTGGATATCAGGCCGCTATTTCTTCCTCTATCCTGATAACGCCAAGAACAAGGAATGGGTGGCAAACTTCAAGAAACGCTGGAATCACTACCCCGCGTATGTTTCCGAGGCTGCCTATTCCACCATGTACGCCTTCAAGAAGGCGATCGAGGCCAGCGGCTCCAAAGATACCGCGCAAGTCATTCAGGCCCTGGAGGGCATGGAGCTCGACTCACCCGCCGGCAAACGCGTCTTCCGAAAGGAAGATCATCAGGCGATGTATGACGTTCCCTGGGGACTGACTGTCGCAAGTCCCAATTATCCCTTCAAGATCATGGGCAAGCAAATCGTCGTGCCGGCCAAGGAGTGCTTCAACAGGCCTCCCTTCGAGGGGGATGCGTGTAAGCCGCCCTTCAAGTCTTGACGAAATCGAGTCGAGGCGCTCGTCCGCGATTGGCGAGCGCCTTTTCAGAGATGCGCACGCTGTTTTGTGGCATGTACCTGATCGGATTTTGACGAGTCATCCGACAAAATGGAGAACTGCGAAATGTTCGAGTCCCTTGTTCATGTGTGTCTTGCCGGCCTATCTGCGGGGATGTTTATATGGCTGGTCGCCAGCGGTCTCACCTTGATCTTTGGGGTGCTCAAGGTGCTCAACTTCGCGCATGGAAGCTTTTACATGCTGGGCGCCTACCTGTGCTACACGTGCCTTCGATATATGGGGGTGGATTTTTGGCTGGGCGTGATTGTGGGGCCCCTCGGGGTCTGCGTGGTTGGCTTCTTTATTGAACGGTACCTCTTGCGTCAGGTGTATGACCTGGAAATCGCCTACCAACTCCTCCTCACCTTCGCCATTGTTCTGATCTTTGACGAACTGGTGAAACTTATATGGGGCGCGGGTTCCATTGGCTCTCCATCCGTTGCCGGTCTTTCCGGGTCGGTGCAAATCGCGGGACGAAACTTCCCAGTGTACAACCTCTTCATCATGGCCATCGGTCCCCTGGTCGCCCTAGGCCTATGGGGAATACTGGAAAAGACGTGGTGGGGCCGCATCATTCGCGCGTCCACGTCGGATCGGGAAATGGCTGAGGCTATCGGCGTTCGCGTTCCGGCCCTGTTCACGGCCGTGTTCATGTTTGGCGCGTGGTTGTCCGCCCTCGGCGGCGCCCTCGCCGTCCCTTATGTCGGATTGCTGACCACTGGTATGGGCGAGAGCATTATCATCAACGCCTTCGTGGTTGTCGTCATCGGCGGGTTGGGAAGTTTGAAAGGGGCGTTTTTCGGCGCGCTCTTTATCGGGCTGTTGAACTCGTTTGGCACGCGATTTATCCCTACCCTCGACATGTTCCTCACCTTTATCCTCATGGGCGCAGTCCTGCTCTGGCGTCCCCAAGGTTTTTTTGCAGGTGCTGACCGATGAAACGTCAATGGAACTATATCGCCGCGATCGTACTCTTGCTTGCGCTCATCGCAATCGGATGTTTCGCGAGCCGTTTTCTCCTTTATCTCACTATGCGGGTCATGATCCTTTCTATTTTTGCCATGGGATATAATATCATCTTCGGAAGAACCGGTTTGCTTTCGTTCGGCCATGCGGCCTTCTATGCGGCAGGGGCCTACGGCGTGGCGTTGTGCTCGATTCATCTCAGTCCTCATCCCCTGTTGGCCATCGCCATAGGGGTCGTCTCCGCAGCGATGCTCGCGCTCATCATAGGATTCTTTTGCGTCCGCCATACAGAGATTTATTTCGCCATGCTCACCCTCGCCTTTGGGATGATGGTCTTTTCGCTGTTATGGAATCTCAGAGACATTACCGGCGGCGATGACGGCATATCCGGAATCATGAGGAGTTCCATTTCGTTGGGATTTTTTTCAATCCCCATTGCCAAGGATTCCCAGTACTTCTTTATGGTGCTGGTATTCTTTGTCCTGTCGTTTGCCCTGATCCAAAGGATATATCAGTCGCCCTTCGGCCTCGTGCTGGCCGGCATACGGGAGAACAGTGTCCGGAGTCAGTTTGCGGGATTGCCCGTCAAGCGATACAGGCTAGCCGCGTTTGTCATTTCAGGGGTGTTTGCCGGATTGGCCGGCTCGCTGAGCATCCTCTTGGAAAGCAACGTCACGCCTTTCGCCGCGCATTGGAGTCATTCCGCTGATCCGGTGTTGGTAAGCCTGATGGGCGGAATACAGACCTTCAGCGGACCATTCGTGGGCAGCGTCGTCTTTGTCGCGCTTCGGGAGATCATCGAGCGATTTACCCACAACTGGATGCTGTGGTTCGGGCTGATCTTGCTGGCAATCATTCTGGGGTTCCGGGGCGGAATAGTGGGCGCGAGCCAGCAGTACCTCAGCAGGTATATCAAATAGGCCCGCGTCGCTGCACGAGAGTCCAATGCCAACAGGGAGCCCGGGAGGAAGCTGAACATGGAAGCGCCGCTGCTCGAGATCAAAGATTTGAACAAAGCCTTCGGCAACGTCGTTACCGCGAAGGACCTGAATATCACCTTTTCGTCGGGCGTGCTGGCGTCCATCATCGGGGCCAACGGCGCCGGCAAATCGACCCTCATCAACATGATCACCGGCTTTATTCCGCCTGATTCCGGCGAGATCATATTTCGAGGCCACAACATCACCCGCGAGCCCATCGATCGCAGGGTGCGCCTGGGACTCTGTCGATCGTTTCAGGTGGCCAACGTCTTTACCAACCTCTCCTTGTTTGAGAACATCGCGATCCCCATTCTTGCCGTGCACAAAAAATCCAAGAAGGTGTTCACCTCGGTGCAAAAAGATGGGTTCATCAGAGAGGAAGTAGGCAGAATTCTCGAGCAGATAGGTCTGCTTGAATACAGCCATACCCCTGCTGCAGCCTTGTCCCACGGAGACAGGAGGCTCCTGGAAGTTGGCATCGCCCTGGCCGCGAAACCAACCCTGCTTTTTCTCGACGAACCCACCGCGGGCATGAATCCCGTGGAGCGCACGAGAATGCTCCAGAATATTAGGGAACTAGCCCGTCGCGGGGCAGTGACGTTTGTGATTGTCGAGCACGACATGGACGTGGTCTTCTCACTGTCCGAGCGAGTCATCGTACTTCATCGCGGCGGCATTATTGGAGACGGCACGCCGGAAGAGGTGCAGGCAAACGAGAAGGTGCGGGAAGTGTACCTCGGCGAGGAGGTGGTTTGATCATGCTCGAGCTGCAAAAGATAAACACCTTTTACGGGACGTCGCACATCCTCCAAGACGTGTCCCTCCAGGTCGAACAAGGCCAGGCCGTCGCGCTGCTCGGCCGCAACGGCGCGGGCAAGACCACAACCCTGCGATCTATTATAGGGTTGACGCCGCCGAGAAGCGGCAGCATCATCTTCCAAGGCAAAAAAATCTCCGGGTTGCCGCCCTACCAAATAGCCAAAGAAGGCGTGGGATACATGCCGGACGATCTGCGCATATTCCCTGATCTCACGTGTGAAGAAAATCTCGAGCTGGCGCGGCGGGTCTGCAAGCGACCCGGCTACTGGACTCGTGAAAAGGTCGAAGCGCTGTTCCCCGTGTTGGCGGATAGAAGGAATCAAAAAGGCCTGAGCTTCTCTGGCGGCGAAAAAAAGATGCTCAGCCTCGGACGAGCCCTCATGATGAATCCCAGCCTTATACTCCTGGATGAACCGTCCGAAGGATTGGCGCCGCTCGTCGTCCGGAAGCTCATGGAAACCATAAGAGAGATCCGGAAGCATGGAATCACCATCTTGCTTGCGGATCAAAACCTTAAATTTTGTCGCCACGTGTGCGACTATGGGTACATCCTCGAGAAGGGCGCCGTCGTACACCAGGGCGCGCTGCAGGATATATGGGCAAATGAGGCGGTGGTGAAGCGATATTTGGCGGTATGATCCCCCGCCTCTTCCAGGGAAATGTAAGGAGTCCATGCCATGAAATTTCTCGTTGCTTACGATGGATCGCCTCAGGCAAACGAGGCGCTGAAGCTGGCGAAACAGCATGCCCTGGCGCTGAACGCAAAGGTCTTTGTTGTCACGTCTCTCTTTGGCGACAAGGAAACGACCTCCCGGGACATCGAACAGGCCGAGGATGGACTTGACTACGCGAAAAAGCTGCTCACCGAAAGCGGCGTTGATGTAGAGACTCGTCTGTTGGTCCACGGCAGGACGCCCGGCGAGGACCTGGTGGAATTCGCAAAAGAACACGAAATTGATCAGATCTTCGTCGGGGTGAGGAAGGTCTCCCAAGTAGGGAAGATGCTCTTCGGTTCCACGGCGCGTCACCTTATCCTCAATGCGCCGTGCCCAGTGGTTTCCGTGAAGTAGGGCGAAACCCCTTGAATCAGTGGGAAGGGCTGGCCGCAAAAAGCCGACACGGGCGCATCCGGATCGCCTTTGCTGCCGTGTTTGGAGAAGAGGGCCCCAATTCCCGAAATTCCTGTCGCGAAGAGGTCTCCGATTGGATAAGAGCCATTCTCGAAAATAGAGGGAGTCTCTGAATTTGTCCCGAGATTGCTGGGCTCGCTCGCAATGACGTGTCCATAACCATTTTGTCATTGCGAGGAGCCCAGGGCGACGACGCAATCTCGGGTGGCATCGATCAAGCCTGGAAGCCGTGGAAGAATTCCACGGCTCACGTGGAAAACTGGCGCAGGGAACGGGGGGTGAACGTCTTAGCGAACTGTACCACGCTCCAGGTGCGATCGATGCCTAAGTCTTCATCAGCGCTCGTTTCGTCCTTTTCTCCAGAGTCGTCGCCGTCCGCTTGGGACTCAGCGTCATCGTTGTCCACCGCGCACAGCTGATAAATTTGACGAGATGAAAACTGCGCTGTCGAGCCCCACGACGCCTCCGGCGGCGCAGTCGAAGACAGAAAATGTCCCTGGACATCGGAGACCTGGCCGATCTGAAAACTGACAAGGTCTGTAAACGCTGCGACCAATAAGGCGCCTACCAACGCGGTCAATAAGGCTGTAATCGCTTTTTTTTTCATGATGCATTCCTCCGTCAGGAGCCGCTCTCTATAGCGTTTCTCAGAAGCTGAAATTGATTGCGACTTGGCCGGCGATCACCGGGTCTATGATCTTGTCAGGCCGCGTACCCCAGAAGTTGCCGGCAGCCGGCGCATTCCAGTTCGGCGCCGACCTATCCACGCAGGCATAGCTGAACCATTTCCCGGGCTGCCAATATCCCACGAGGAACCCTACCGTGTATCCTTCGAGCAACTGCCAATCGAATCCGAGGTTCACCTCCCAGCCCAACGCAGTATCAGGAATGTTGGGCGAACCTGCAGCGCCATTGATCGAGAACTGGATGTTCCCATCGTTGGGAAGAGCGGTGAACTGAGGCGGCAAGTTATTGTCGTTGGGCGCGATGCACGCCCAACCGTATCCCTTGGAAGTCCTTTCGGCCCATAGAAAAGTCCCATACACGTTGAGATTGGCTGCAACGGCATAGTCCAGACGCGTTGCCAACACCCACGCGTCCCTCATGTATCCGTCAAAGGACAGGTTATACGCATTCAGGCCCGCCCCATAATTGTAGCTCAAGATAAAGCTATAAGGCCTGAATACATCGAAATTGCCAAGCAAAGTATCAAAAGTAGGATGCCACACGAAGGCCGCGGACTGTCTGCTGAATAACGCGCTATTCCGTCGGTCTGGACCAGGAGTCCACGCGTTCAGCAAGGATACCTTGGCTGGGCCGACCAGAGCGCCTGCTTCCACCATGTAGCGCCATTGCTCCGTATATCGTGCGGTCGGCGCGAGCGCCGCCGCATTTGCGCCCATGAGCTTGTCAGTCCAATACAGCCAGGACGCCTCAGCATTGAAGAAAACTCTCCCATTCTTGTACTTCTCAAAAACCGTACCATGGAAGTAGTGGGAATCTTGAGCCAGCGCAGGGGCTTGCGGCGCGCCATTGCGCAATTGGCCCTCAGGCCCCATGTGATAGGCGCCGTAAGAGGCTAGAATTCCTGCCTGGAGAGGGCCGCTTCCATAGACCACATATGCTGCGACATCATTCAGAATAACCCCGCTCTTATCGGCGTGATTGTAATATGGTTGGGCTACCAGGTCGTAAGGGTCTATGGCGATGGTCTGACCACGACGAGCAGGTCGATGAGGATAAAACGCCACGCCTATATCAAAAGGACCATACGGCATGTTTAAGACCAAAGACTCTGTGGAAAGTCCATCCGACCCATCGTACTGGAGCCCATTGCCGAATTTCCAAGGACGCTTCCCAATGCAGAGGGTTCCCCATGGCAGCGAGGCTACAGCCCAAAACATGGTCATCTGAGCCTCGCTAAACGCGTTGTCTGTGCCGAGCGCGTCCTGGGTGTAATAGTAACTTGCTTGGGGGACATTCCATTGCCCAAGGCGAATTCGCGCCTGGAGCCGGAGCGCTTGGTTGATATTCATCAACGGGTCCAAGGTCACCCAAAAATAGGACTTGCTGGCATCCTGGCCCGTGACAAGGTTGGGCGCAAGCCTAGGCCCATTCCACCAAAAGTTGAGATTGCCCGTAGTGGTCCCTGCGCCGTTATCTACATTGTAAGGCCCAAAGAATCCTCGTGCGCCGCGTTCATTGTAAAATTCATAGGTCCAATTCATGGCGCCTGTCATCTGAAACTCCCACGGGAACGCAGGCGTTTCGATAAAGGCCATAACGCAGACGCAGACCATGACTCCTACTATTCGTTTGGATCGGTTCATAGTCATCCATTCCTCCCATTGAAACACATTGGACGTTGAACACAGAACGCCCGCCGCGTGGCCGGGATTGCCCTTCCTGCCGCATAATTTTGTGGGCGGCAGCGCCTCGGCCGAGCATACCCACGCCGAGACCGTCCCCGAAGGCCGGTTCCCCGTGCTTCTCGGAAGATGCGGTCGAGCGATTTCTGTATTCACATTGTATAGGCTCTGTGGAGCAATTTTAGTGCCACGAGAGCTATGCGAGGGAGGAAGAGCTAATTATTTGGTATCACGAGATAATAAGGCACCGTCCATGACGGCAGCGGATTACGCCGCACATCTTTTCCTACCAATATGTAGACAAAAATGGATCTCGCGACATTTTTGTACTATTGAGGCCACGCCAATGCCCCGCGGGACCCGTGCGCCTCGCGGGACCCACGCCCCAATGTCCGCAATTCACAACTCACGGTCCACTATGGGCCCTGAGGTCGGTGGGGAATCCAAAAACGTTTGCCAGAAGCTGGTTTTTTTCTCCATCTTGACCTTGAAATCTCTCTTGAGATACGCGCTGGCTGCTTGCTCCACCGCGCTGACAAATTCAGAAAGACTCCGTGTATTGAGAATGACCTTATTAGGCGCTCCATGCACGGTGACGTCAAACACCACTTCTTTGTCCCCAAACAGCGGCTTGTACGCTACCACACGCAAAAAGAACTCAGGCCGAACGCAATACCCAATGTACCGGGCATATTCCCAGTCCTCCGGGCTGCGCTTTTTCAGAAAACCAAGCGGCCAATATCTCGCGCCGTATTTCACGAGGCATGAGTTGACTTGGTCCCATCCGAAAAGCTTCAACTTGTATGTCCGAGGAAAGGTGGTCTCCACATACACCCATCTGACGCGATTTCCACGATAATCCTGTCGCGAACATACTTGACCGCGGGCCAAATAAACAGAGGTATCGCAAGAAGCAAAATGATCAGGGCGCCTAACGCGTCGTTGTGCACGACAAACAGCGCCGAAACCAAAACCAACGTGACCGACATGACTGACCATGACGCGGTAAACATGGGCCGCGCCTTCAGTGTTTCCGTGTAGATGACTGCGTGTGGTTCGACCATACCAACCCTCTCGAGGATCTAAGCCTTTCACTGGGTTTTCTCTGCCGCATCTTTTTTCAACACATCCAAAGCCCTCTGCACGATATTGGCCGCATTGAAGCCGTATCGAGCCATCACTTCTCCGCCTGGCGCTGAGGCCCCAAAACCATCTACGGACACGTGGTCCCCCCGGCAGCCGGTCCAGACGCACCAGCCCATTGACGCAGCGGCCTCGATGGAAAGCCTTGCCCCCACGCTTCGAGGCAGCGTCGCTTCCTTGTACTCGTCCGGCTGCCTTTGAAACAACTCCCAGCTCGGCATGGAGACCACCGTCGCGTTGACGCCGTGCGATTCCTCGAGGATTTTTCGAGCTTCCAATGCGAGCGCCACTTCAGAGCCTGTGGCGATCAATACCACGTCCGTCCGGCCGCTTCCGCCAGCCATGACATACGCTCCTCGAGAGAGCTGGTCTGCAGCGCCGCCGCAGGTTTCTGGCAACACCGGGAGGTTCTGCCTGGTGAGTATCAACGCGACTGGCCCATTAGCCTCTATGGCGACCTTCCATGCGGCAGCCGTTTCATTCGCGTCCGCCGGTCGTATCACCGTGAAATTGGGGATCGCCCTCAACGCGGCCAGTTGTTCCACAGGCTGGTGAGTTGGGCCGTCTTCTCCCACCGCGAGGCTATCGTGGGTAAAGACGTAAATCACATGGAGTTTCTGGAGGGCGGCCAAACGCAAGGCCGGTTTCATGTAATCGGAAAAAATGAGGAACGTGCCGCCATACGGGATGACTCCGCCATGGAGCGCCAGCCCATTGAGCAGCGCGGCCATGGCATGCTCGCGCACCCCAAACCGTATGTTTCTTCCGGCAGGCGTGTCTCGCTCCTGATCCTGACTCCCGCTGATCAGGGTCTTGTTGGAAGGGGCCAGGTCGGCTGAACCGCCAATGAGCGTGGGCAACTTGTGAGCGATTGCGTTAAGTACTTTGCCTGACGCAGACCTCGTGGCGATAGGGGCGTCCGTGCTCTCGAATTTCGGGATGGCCGAGGCCCAGTCCGACGGCAATACGCGGTTTATGGCCATTTGAAGCTCGTCAGCCGCTTCCGGATGGGCTTTTTTGTATTCATCAAAGAGGTGCAACCATTCAGGCTCGCTGCGACCCGCCTTTTCCCGCACGTCTTGAAAATGACGCCGGACGGCATCTGGGACGTAGAACCGCTGGTCCTGCGGCCAGCCGAAATGGGCTTTGGTCGCCGCGAGCGCCTCTTCTCCCAAAGGCTCCCCGTGGGCAGATGCGCTGTCTTGTTTGGGGCTGCCAAACCCGATATGGGTGTGGACCATGATGAGCGACGGCCTGTCTGACTCAGATTTGGCCCGACGTATGGCGTCTTCGATACTCCCCATGTCATTCCCGTCTGCTACTGCGAGGACATGCCATCCATAGGCCTCGAAACGCTTCCCCACGTCTTCGGTAAAGGCCAACGAGGTGCTGCCTTCTATGGAGATGCGGTTGTCGTCGTAGAGATAGATCAACTTACCCAGACCGAGGTGGCCAGCCAGGGACGCTGCTTCGGATGATATGCCCTCCATAAGGTCTCCGTCGGACACGATTGCATAGATGTAGTGATCGATGACGGGATAGTCGGGTCGATTGTACCGGGCGGCGAGAAAACGCTCGGCAATCGCCATGCCGACGCCCATGGCAAAGCCCTGCCCCAATGGGCCAGTGGTGCACTCGACGCCGACGTCGATATTGTATTCGGGATGACCTGGCGTTTTGCTGCCCCATTGGCGAAACTGCTTGAGGTCATCGAGACTTATATCATAGCCCAGCAGGTGCAGCATGGCGTAGAGGAGCGCGGACCCATGCCCCGCCGATAAAATGAAACGATCTCTATTGAACCATCGAGGATTGCCGGGATTGAACCGCATGAAGCGCGTCCATAACACGTACGCCATGGGCGCCGCGCCCAACGGCATGCCGGGATGCCCTGATTTGGCTTGCTGCACCGCGTCCGCGGCAAGCATGCGAATAGTGTTTACTGCTAAGACGTCAATCCCGTTTTCCGATTGCATCATATAAGATTATCCTCCCTGAAAACTTCTCCGCCGCATCATATCGAAAACGGGAAAAATTTTCACGGATTCTTTCTCTTTTATTGCGTCATCGAGCCTAGGACCTGTTCCATCATACGGTCTGCATCCGTGGTAGGAAGCGAACACTGGTAGTTTTTACACACATAGGCGGTGGTCTTCCCGTCGATGCATTGGAGCGGCTGGACATAGGGGGCCAACCTTTCAAGCTCGCTGCTTTGTCGGTCTGCTGGTTTGAAGATGACCACCTTGTGCGGCAGAAAGGCCTGGCCCAGCTCTCGGATCATGCGGACGAGGGTAGGATCGCCCTTCTTGCCGACGAGAACAATCTCCTGGGGCGCGGAAAAATTCTGTTCGACTGCGCACAGGAAGAAGGTGTAAGCCGACGGCAACTTCCGGACGTTGCCCGCAAACGCCTTTTCAAGCCGAAGAGCCATGTCGGCCAGGTGGGTTGACGCGGTCATGGCCGCTAACTTTTTCAGGCAGAGGAGCGCCGCTGAGTTCCCAGAGGGCGTCGCGCCGTCATAAATGTCTTTGGCGCGAATGAGCAGCTTTTCGCTGTCATTGGCGGTGAGGTAGAAGCCGCCTGCAGATTCGTCCCAAAAAAGCGCCATCATCTCGGCGGTCAGTTCCACGGCGCCGCGCAGGTACCGCTCCTCGAACACGGCCTCGTAAAGATTGATGAGCCCCCAAATGAGAAAAGCGTAGTCGTCGATGCCGGCCGCGACGCCTGCGTGGTTATCTCTGTATCTGTGGAGCAACCGACCGTTGTGTCCGCGCATGGTCTTAAGGATGAAATCGGCCGCCCTGGCCGCCGCGATCGCATACTGTTCGTTGCCACAGGCGATCGCGGCCTTGGCCAGGGCCGCAATCATCAGGCCGTTCCAGTCCGCGAGGATTTTGTCATCCTTATGCGGCCTGATGCGCCGACTGCGGACCAAGAAAAGTTTCTGGCGAGCATTTTCCACGATCTGCTGCACCGTCTCGACGGGCAGGCCCATGCCGCGGGCGGTCGTTTCTATGGGCTCGGTCATGTGAAGGATGTTTCTGCCGACGAGTTCGCCGGACGCCTCTTCTCGGTAGTTGCCTTCTCGAGTGATGTTGAAAATCCGTTGCACAATTCGAAATTCTTCAGGGTCGAGGCGTTGCTCGATTTCATCCCAAGACCACGTGTAGAACTTCCCTTCCTCGCCTTCGCTGTCTGCGTCCTCAGCGGAATAAAAAGCGCCTTCGGCCGCGGTCATATCCCGCAGGACGTATTGGAGGATCTTCTCCGCGGTCGCCTTGTATTCCGCGTCATGAGTGATTTGATACGCCTCGACAAAGGCAATGGCGAGCAGAGCCTGGTCGTAAAGCATCTTCTCAAAATGTGGGACCAGCCAGTGATCATCCGTGGAGTAGCGATGGAAGCCAAACCCTATATGGTCGTGGATGCCGCCTAGGGAAATGCGCTTGAGGGTCTCGAGCGCCATTTCGAGCGCCTTCTGCGTCCTGGTCCTGTACCAATACCGGAACAAGAACAAGAGGTTGTGAGGCGTGGGAAATTTAGGAGCAGTCCCAAACCCTCCAAAACGTTCATCATATCGCTGCTCGAGCTCACGATACGCGCGTGCGAGCGTGGCGTCGTCGAGCAGATCCCCTGGCGTTTCATTTGGAATTTGATGGAGAGCCGAGACGACTTTTTCGGCCGACCCCATGATGGTGTGACGTTCACGGGTCCACAATTCCTTGATTCTGCGGCTCAGGTCGAGCATGCCGATGCGGCCGTATAGAGTATATTTGGGGAAATAAGTGCCCGCAAAGAACGGTTTCTTGTCCGGCGTCAAGACCACATTGAGCGGCCAGCCGCCTCCACCGGTCATCATCTGGCACACCGTCATATAGAGGTGGTCGATGTCTGGCCGTTCTTCCCTATCCACCTTGATCGCCACGAATGTGTCGTTCATGGACGCCGCAACCTCTGGGTCTTCGAAGGATTCTTTCTCCATGACATGGCACCAATGGCACGTGGAATATCCGATGGAGAGGAAGACCGGCCTGTCAAGGCGCCGAGCCGTCTCAAAGGCTTCCTCTCCCCACGGATACCAATCCACGGGATTGTAGGCGTGTTGCAGCAGATAAGGGCTCTTTTCGCGTATCAGTCGATTAGGCTTTCGCGAAGGGTCTTTGTGCTCAGGTCCTCTGTCCTTTGGTCCGTTCATGGGATCCCTTTCCTCGGTCTTGCAAGTCTTTGAATCAGCAGGCCGCACGCGTCGAGAGACTTACGTAATACGATAACGCTAATGCGTGGACGGCCTCGAGACAAGGGCTTTTCAGCAAGCTCTTTCAGGAGATCTATTCGATCCCGAGCGGCGCGGATCGTTTGGTTACAAGACGGGATGGCGAACCAAGAAAAGGTATTTCCAGTTTGGTTGGATTGTCGGCGCCAAGAATATATCGCGAATTCGGCGAGGCGCCGGTCCTTCTAGGCGCTTCCAAGCCGACAAACCGTCAGTCTGTGAATCTGAACCAGTTGCGGAGAGTGTCCCGTGGGATGGCGTTCTCCAAGCGTGCGGCCAACGTGTCAGGGTCAGTCCTGTCGTCCTGAAGCGAATAGGGGATGGCATACACTGGGACGTCTGGGATGAGTCGCCTCATGTCGCCCACCACAAACTCTTCCTCTGGGCCGCTCTGTGGTTCGGAGAACGAGATCACGATGCCCTCGATTGGCAGCCCTCGTCGCTGCAACGCCTCAACGCTCAGCATGGTATGATTGAGCGTACCTAACTTGCTGCGAGCGACTAACAACACGGGAAATCCCAAGTCCTCCATCAAATCGATCATAAGGCGCTTCTCGTGAATGGGAACCATGAGGCCGCCCGCGCCCTCGACAATGGTAAAATCCGCGTGTTTCTCGATTTCATAGATATGATCGCAAATTTCCTTCGGAAAGAGGCGCGATCCAACAACCGCTGCTGCACGAAACGGCGCGGCAGGAAACGCAAATCGGAAAGGCGCGCATTCGTCGAGCGTTAGTGCGCGCTCGCTGGCTTCCCAAAGCAGGCGCCCGTCTTCTGGAAAGAGTTCCCCATTTCTTACCGGACAGCCTGTTTCCACTGGTTTGACGGCCACAGCGTTGAGTCCCATTTTCCTGGCAAGCCGCGTCAATCCAGCGGCGACCAAGGTTTTGCCGACTCCCGTGTCCGTCCCTGTGATGAAAAGCCCTTTTCTACCCATGACAAGACCCTTGCTTGGCCTTCAAGATGCGGCGCAGACGTTTTGTATGGACTGAGCCGTTGCAGATACGAGATAGCGTATTTCATCCGTGGTGAGAGACAACGGCGGCATGAGGACAACGACGTCTCCCAAGGGACGCAGGATCACGCCTGCCTTGCGAATATCCTGGGTGACGCGCGCGGCCATGCGCAGCTCAACCGGGAATGCTTTCCTGGCGCTGCGATCGGCCGCGAGTTCGATTCCCACCATGAAGCCGCATTGCCTGAGGTCGCCCACCCACGGCAACGGAGCTATCTGCGCCTCAAGTTCTTCGTGGAGGAGCTGAATCTTGTGCTGCGCGGCCTCCAAGACCTTTTCTTCCTCGAAGATATCGAGGGACGCGCTCCCCGCGGCGCACGCCAAGGCGTTGCCGGTATAGCTATGGCCATGGAAAAAGGTCTTGTACTCGGTGTACCTGCCGAGGAAGGCGTTGAAAATCTCTTCTGACACGAGCGTGGCAGCGAGCGGCAAATATCCGCCGGACAATCCTTTTGCCAGGCACAGTATATCGGGCTCGACGCCTTCATGCTCCACCGCGAACATCCTTCCCGTCCTTCCGAAACCCGTGGCCACTTCGTCGCAGACCAGGAGAATATCGTTGCGCCGACAGATGTCTGAAACCTCCCGCAGAAAGCCGCTCGGATGGACGATCATACCCGCGGCGCCCTGGACAAGCGGCTCCATGACCATCGCGGCTATGCGATTGCCCTGCTCATGAATGAGACGCTCGAGGCGTTCCAGGGACATCTCTTTGCATTGGTCAGGCGTCAGGTCTGGATAGCGATAGGGAAACGGCGTCGGAATGGATAGCGTGTGAAAGAGAAGGGGATGAAAGATGGAATGAAAGAGGTCGATGCCGCCAAGGCTTACCGATCCGATGGTATCGCCGTGATACGCATCCGACAATGTTATGAAAAGGCTCTTGTCCTCGTATCCAAGGTTCCGCCAATACTGGAACGCTATCTTCAACCCGACTTCCACCGCGGTGGAACCCGAATCAGAATAAAATATCTTGGTCAGATTCCGGGGGGTTATCCGAACCAGCTTCTCGGCCAATTCTATGGATGGCGTGGACGCCAACCCCAACAAGGTGGAATGAGCGACTTTGTCGAGCTGCCGGCGAATCGCCTCGTCGATTTTCCCTTTGCGATGCCCATGGACATTGACCCAAAGCGAAGAAACGCCGTCAAGATAGCGCCTCCCATGGATGTCAATAAGGTAATTTCCATCTGCGGAGTCGATTACCAAGACGTCGGATTGAAGCCATTCCTCCATTTGGGTGAACGGATGCCACAAATATTTTTTGTCGAGAGAAGACCAGTCGCGCACTTGAAACTATCCTTCAGGAGCTGCGGTATGTGTTTCGGCGGGCATTCTGAATATGGAATGATCGAATTTGTACGAGCCCGTGGCATAGGAAAGCAGGGCGAGGAGGACGTTGATGAGCACTGAAAAAAGGTGGTACATCGTGGCAAAAGATACCGCGACAACCGCGTTGACGCTGAACAGCGCCAGGGCGTACCGACCCACGGCGTGAAACGTGCCAATAAAGCCAGGCGCGGTAGGCAAGGCCACGCCAAGCGCCATCAACACCTGAATGGTTACCGCGACCAGAAACGGCGCGTCGATGGAAAACGCCAAGAGGAACATAAAGGTGACCGACGAAAAGAGCACCCACAAGGCAATAGAGTAGAGTAGGATAAGGACAACTTGAGGGAAGCTCGTCATGATGCCCATGCCCTCGATGAGATGCGCGACAACCCGGGAGAGCAGCGAGGAAATCCTATGGGGCAACACGGAAAACACCTTATCGATGAGTGTGAGAGCGGCCTCCCTGCGGGTGAGAATGAGGATCACGACGCCATAGCAACATACGAGCACGGCCAGCAGGATTTTGCCGAACATGGCATAGGATGAAGACAAGTGAGGGCTGCGCCATAAGACCACGCCAAGCAGCGCCAAGAGCCCGGTCAAGTCAAAGAACCTTTCCACCATCACGGCGCCCAGGCTGCTGGAGAATGATGCCCCGTTTCGGACCAACAAATACGGCCGAACGAGCTCGGCCAGCCTCGCGGGAATAACCATATTCGCGCCCGCCCAGATGTTCATGAGGTCCCACAACGATTTCAGCCGGAGATGACAAAATGGCCCGAGAATTACGCCAAATCGCAGGGCTCTCACCATCTGGGTCATGAGCACGAGGATCGTGGCAGGTATCAGATAGACGAGCTTCATTTCGCCGATGCCATGCTTGAGATCATCGAGCGGGATATCCCGAAACGTAAGGTACAGGAACACGCCCCCCAAAACGCACCCGGCGATGGCCAACGCAATTCGTTTGTTGTTGGAACCGGTCTTCCCCAACGCGTCAGTCATGCGACCCTCGCAGCTCCGCGCGAAAATAACGAACGGTCGCATCCAAACCGTCTGCCAACTGAACTGACGGCCGCCACCCAAGAAGCGTTTTTGCCAAGGTGATATCCGGTTTTCGTCGAGTGGGGTCGTCCTGGGGCAAGTCCTTGAATACGATTTCAGAGCCGGTATCCGGTATCATCTGGAGCACCTTCTGGGCCAGGTCCAAGATGGTCACTTCATTGGGATTCCCCAGATTCACCGGGCCGGACGCGTCGCTCTCCATGAGCTTAATCAAGCCCGCTACCATGTCAGAGACGTAGCAAAAAGACCGCGTCTGGCTGCCATCCCCATACACGGTCAAGTTTTCCCCTTTGAGCGCCTGGCAGATGAAATTGCTGACGACTCGACCGTCGTTAGGCAGCATCCTAGGCCCGTAGGTGTTGAATATCCGCGCAATGGCCACATTGACATGGTTGAAATCGCGGTACCCGATGACGAGGGTTTCTGCCGCACGTTTGCCCTCATCGTAGCACGCACGCGGCCCCACAGGATTCACGTTCCCGAAATACGATTCAGGCTGAGGATGAATCTTCGGGTCTCCATAGACTTCGGATGTCGAGGCCAACAGTATTCGGGCTCGTACGCGCTTGGCGATCCCAAGCATATTGAGGGTCCCGAGCACCGACGTTTTCAATGTTTTTATGGGGTTGCTCTGATAGTGGACGGGGGACGCCGGGCAGGCCAAATGGTAGATCTGATCCGCTTCCAAAAGTATCGGCGCGACCACGTCATGTCTGATGAATTCAAAGCGGGGGTTCGACAAGAAAGGCAGGATGTTTTTCTTGCTGCCGGTAAATAAATTGTCGAGGCAGATTACGTTGTGGCCCTGATCGAGGAGCGCTTCGATCAAATGGCTCCCAATAAAACCCGCGCCGCCGCTCACGATGATATTTTTCATTCAAGAGGTCCCCAAAAGAAGCAAACAGTGCGCGACAGTATCTGCGTAATACGCCCTCATGTCAACGTTCCGGCGAATCCTGTACAAACGAAAAGCCCGACGACAGGACATTGTGAAGCCGCCAGGCTTCTCTCAGTTCGCATATGCGGTATGGTGATAAGATGTAGCCTCTGTTTACCACAAAAACATATCTTGGCAAGAAATTTTTGCCGCTTTATCGTGAAAAAACGGTTCTCACAATCAGCGGCAATGGAATGAGCGGTTCCTCGACGTTGATTTGCGTGGCCGCCTAACTTTGACAGCTTTTTTCAAAACGCGTCGCCTGGTTGTTTCGCTGCGCTCGCAACGCCTCATCAATGTTTTCTTCTTCATTGTGACGCTCCTAATACGAGGACGCGATCACGGCTTCACGTCAATCCTTCAGGGACGCCTCTGTGAAATTCGCGTTTTTCTGCCGGAACTGCTATAACGACAAGACGCTTGCGAGAAAAACGCAGGCACGCGTAAAATCGCATTATAACGCATAGGCTGCGAAGGAATGAATGAGAACATAGTTGCTATCGAAGAACGACGAGCTGCGTCGCCCGTGGGAAGCGGACAGGTATTGGAAATTCGACTCAAGGGGACAGACATGCGTCTGGCCCGGATCACCACGTTTTGCCCAGATGAAGTAGGCCCTGGCCCTGTCCATTCGTATCTCTTGGCCAATGACGCAGCGATGCTGGTCGATCCAGGCATCCCGACAAATATGGCAAAAGGGCTTTTCTATTATTGGCGGAATCAACCAATCCCGCCCGAAATAGAGCGCTTGGACCCGGATCACAGCGCCAAAGAATTGCTCACGGGCATACACATTGCCGGTTTTTCTCCTTCAGACATACGCATGATCTTCATATCCCATGGGCATCCGGACCATTTCTTCATGACCAACGAGATTGTGCGACGGAGTGGCGCCCAAGTATGTGCGCATGTGCTCGACACGCCGGACATTTGCAATCCGTGGGCCATGCTGGCCACATGGGTCTCTCGCCAGCAGCAGATGAAAGCGACGGGTATGCCGAGGTCCCAGTCCAACCCTAAACTGTTCACCGCTCAGACCATAAGGGGATTCGATCTCGGTTCCATGGGCATAACCCCGAAGGTCGCCGAGCCTGTGGTGAAAGATGGTCCGCCGGTTCTTAACGGGGAGGCGCTTCAAGATATTGAATTGGTCCATTTGCCCGGGCATTCACCCGGCAGCATAGGCGTCATCGTCGGCAAGCCCGGGCGCAAGAAAATCCTCTTGTGCGGCGACGTGTTATTATATCCCATCACCCCGCATCCGGATGACCTACTCGTCTATCTCCAAACCTTGGATAAACTGGAGACCTTTAAGGACATTGCATGCGTACTCCCCGCGCATGGCGACATCATTTGGGACCTTCACGAGCGGGTGGCTTTCCTGAAAAGGCATCACGAAATGCGGCTGAGGGCCACGTACGAAACATGCCGATCTCCGCGCTGCGTATGGGATATCGCATCCATGCCGAACTATTTCGATACCTATGTCGATCCTCACAAGTTCAACTTTCTTGCAGGACTAGAAGCCATGGTGCATGTGGAACTCCTCACCATGGTGGGAGGCCTTCAGAGGACTCACCGAGATCACGGGGTCCATTATTTTCGGGCGAGCGGCGAACCTTTTGCCGAGGTCTATCAGCGGATCAAGGAGCTTGTCGCGAATGGCAACAACAGGTCGCTGTTGCGCTACTGATGTCGCGGCACGTCTCTGATGCAAGGCCTTGCGCGATCCCTTAACGTATGTCGTCGTTGAGGCAGCATTCTTAATGTCAGCGACAAGCACGCAATCACTGGCAGACGCCCCGAGGCAAGAATCGCCCCTGATGGCGTTCTCTCGTCATCCCATTGCGCGTGTTGCCGTGATCCTGCTGGCCGCGTCCTGCGTCTTGACTGTCGTTGCTGGCGATATCGGCTTTCAGGGAGACGACTGGTGGGTGCTGAGCTTCCCGTACTGGCATGCCTTTCCTCAATCCGTTGCAGCCTACGCCCGGGCGGCGCTGAGACCGATAGAGGGCTTATACTGGATAAGCCTCTTTGAACTCTTCGGCATGCACAGACCTCCCTACCTCTTCGCGTCCCTCGCGCTGAATGCGCTCGCCTCAAGCCTTTTTGCCCTGTGCCTGCTCCGCCTCTACCCTCAGCAGCCGAGGCTCGCAATATGGGCGGCTCTCTTCAGTTTTTTCTTGCCCCTGACTTCCCCGCTCGTGTTTGTTATGCATACGGACAACTCACGGCTTGCAATGGTCTTTTTCTGGGCTGCCGCGCTCAGCGCGCAAACCGGGATTAACGGCTCATCATGGCGGATTGCGCTGGCCGTGGCCTTGTACCTGTTGTCGGTTCTTACCTATGAAAATGCGAGCCTGCTCATCTTTGCGTTGCCGTTTTTTGCGCCGCGGCAAGCGGGGCGCGCGGTCCTGAACAGACGCGTCGTCACGCGAACAGGAATAGTTATAGTGGTCGGTTTTTTGGGATTCCTCGCGATGCGCTTTTTGCTCC
>JBMFOE010000025.1:0-50256 GCA_049969795.1 Desulfomonilaceae bacterium | reverse complement strand
CCGTGAAAATCCCGACATTGTAGGGGCGACGCATGCGTCGCCCCTACCACAGGACAAACCGCGGCGCATCTGACCGAATCGGAAATGGAATCCGCCGCCGAGCGCATTGTCGCGAGGTGCAGGTGATGCGATACGACATGAAACGTCATCGCCGCCAATCGATTGGACGAGGCGGCGGTCGCTCTAGGCGCTTCGCTCTCTGTCATTTCGAGCGCAGCGAGACATCTTGGCCCGCAGAGGAAGAAGATTTCTCAGTCGCTCCCTCTCGCTTCCCTTGGGCCTCGCTCCGTCGAACCCTCATGACAGGGCGGCCGCAACGGATGATGAAAATACCGTTCTGAAGAACTGTGGCATTTTCAGGTAAAATGACAAAGGTCCTTCTCTCCGTAGGCCACAGCGATTTTCAAGGAACATGCGAATTCGATAACCCAAACCTCATTCCGACCAAACCTTCAAGAAGAGCTCCAGTTTCGTCGGCGGCGCCTCGCAATGCCTAAAAAGCCGTAGAGCCGTCGTTCGCCGACAATTTCGAGCATCGCTAGAAACGCAGAAGCTCCGCCATGACTGCGTCGTGGAACATCGGTCTGAGGCGCTTTATGCGCTGATCCGCCTCGCCCATGATGACGCGATTGGTCAGAAGGACAATCACGATTTGCCTTTCCAGCTCCATCCAGACGGAGACGCCGGTGAATCCTGTGTGTCCGAGACTAAATGGAGAAAAATAGCGGCCGCTGGAAGAATCGACCTCGGCTGGCGTATCGAAACCGAGGGCGCGCGTCGAGCCGGCCGCGATTGCGGCTCGCTGGGCAAATATCCGGGCAGCTTCCTGGGCAAAGAACCCGTGCGGCGATACAAGGCTCTGCATGAATGCGCGGCACATGCGAGTCACCCCGTCTGCGGTTCCGAAGAGTCCGGCGTGGCCTGCGACGCCTCGCAAGGCTCTGCAGTTGAGGTCGTTTACCAGTCCGCCGAGGGGCTCGTCGAATCGCGTCCATGCCGTGGGGACATGCGCGGGGTTCGGATTGAACATGAGGTCGTGTTCGAGTCCCAGGGGTTTGAAGAGACGGTTCTGGCACAAGGTTGCGAAATCCTGTTCAAATGCGGCTTCCAGGATGTACCCCAGCAGGATAAATCCCAGGTCTGAGTAGAGGGTTCGCTCGCCAATAGGATATTCAAGGGGCTCGGAGAGGATCTTGGCAACCACGAAATCCTTCGGGCGTTCGGGAAGCCTCAAGAGATAGTAGGGTCGCCAGGCCGGCAGGCCGGAGGCGTGAGCCAGCAGATGCCTCGGCGTGATTGCGCGCTTGTCTTCCCCCGCGGACGGCAGCCACCGAGACAGCGGCGCATCCAGGACGCTGAGATCGTCTGACGCCATGAGCAGCCATGCCATAGTCGTCGCGACAACCTTTGTCACGGACGCGAGATCGAAAAAGGCGCGGGGCGTCGCGTGCGGCGTACCGGGGCCCCCTAAAGAGCCCACGGCTTCCTGGAAGACGAAGCGGTCCTCGACCCATACCGACGCAACTGCGGCGGTAAATACATTGTCCTGATGCGCGTGCTGCAAGATTGAGCGGGCTTCGGAGAATGGCACGTGGAACCTCGACGGGGGGCAACACCTGGCACGCGACGTCCCGATTTCTTAAGGGGCGCTTTTGTCCGGGCTGCCGCCATGGAGCGTGGCGTCGTGAAAGACCAGAAGACCGAGGGAACCAGGGCCTTGATTAAACACATAATCGTGGGGCCCGGTCATCTGGAGATACCGGTGGGGTATATTGTACCGCTTCAGCAGTTCGTGCATGTGCTGTACCGATAATCGCATGGAATCGCGGTCGCTGGTGATGAGCTGGATCGCCTTTTTTTTCAGGACATCGGCATGCTTCTGAATGAGTTCCTCGTAGAGGTCCATGAAGGGGCCAAAGGAGCCTTGTACAGAACCTATGGCCGCGAACAGATGCGGATATTTGAATCCGTAATACATGGAGCGAGCCCCTCCGTTGGAGACACCGTCAATGCCGATCTTGCCGGGAGAAACTCTGTAATGATCGATGAGCGCTGGCAGCAGCTCTTGTATAAGATGGGCCTCATAGTCAGGGTGATCCATGGCCCTCCCCAACGAAAGGGGCGGCGAATAGGGGCATACGACGATCATCCCCCGGTATGGATGCTGCTGGAGTTCCCGATTGAAATGGGCAAGCTCGCTAGGCGTGACCAAACCTTGAAAATCCGCCGCTTCGAGTTTGCTCCGTTGAAGAGATTGGATGGCGTCATCCATCTTGTAGTAATGCATCCAGGCGAGCGCGCCGCTCCTCGGAGGTCGGATGGACTCCCCTGCCCCGCCAAACACGATCACCATGGGATATGTCTTGTCCACCTTTGAAAAATAATCGGCTGGCAGCGTCACTGCAGCGACCGCGTCGAGGAATCGCTTGGATGACAATATGAAATACTCGGCGGGTACTTTGTAGCCGGAGATCTTTTCTATGCGCAGCTTTTTTAGGGAATCTTGGGGCTTCTCTGCTTGGGCCTGTTCCGGGCTGGTTTTTTCGTCTCGAGCAGGCGGAGTATGCGCAGGCGACGCGGCGGGTCGAGAGCCTTCGAGTCTGACAACGCCGTTCTCGCGAACTTTATCACGCCCGTTCTGAGCAGCGCCCTTAGTCCCCTGCTTCTCGCACGACGCGAGACATACTGAGAGCAGAATAAGGGCCGTCCATACAGCGGCAGTGCGTGCAGTCTTTGGCATGCTTACCACAAACCTGGAAGAGACTGCTCAGCGGGTCCTTGGCGATCCTTTGCGGAGGTCGGCTGGGGACGCGCCGAATCTCGGCTGGCTGCCTGCGCGGCTGCCGTCGTTGGCGCAGGGAGATCCTTATTGATGCCAAGCATCTGGGCATTTCTCTTGAACTGTTTGGAAAACCAATAGAGCGCCTGGTGGCCGTTGGGGTATCGATAGGCGCAGTACCCATGACCGCAGCTCTCGAATACGTGAACTTCAACCGGGAACCCCGCGGCCTTCATATTTTGAACGAGTTCGTAGAGACGCCCGCGATTGCTGTATGAATTGCAGCCGTCCCGCACATTTGTGTTGATATTGTAGGCGATGCCGCCGGCTTTTTTGATGCGATTCACGTTACGCAGCCAGACGTCCGGCGTCATGGGATAGCTGCCAAGGTCGGTCTGCTGACCGCCGGCGTATGCGAAGACCTCGGGATGCCGAGCCGAAATCATGATGGCTTGGGCGGCTCCTGCGCACGCCCCGTCTATGCCGCGGAACCTTCTGTCCGGAATGGTTCTGTAATGGGCGTCGATGAAGGGGATGACCTCGCCTATCAGATATTTTTCATACTGGCTTGTATCGCCGCCGCCCGGATTCCATAGCGACACCACGATAAGGTCTTCGTAGGGGTCTTCTTGCAGCCATTTGTTGAACATCCTGAGTTCCTGCTCATTAATGTTCTCCTGAAAGTTTACGGGCGTCAGGCGACCTGACTTGAGGTTGTCCATGGTGAGGGGCGTCTTGCACCATACAGACCAGTACGTCGCGCCGCCCAATTCTGGGCCATTGTCCCAGCCGGATTTTCCGCCGAGGAGGTATAGGACGCCGTAGCGTCGGTGGATGTCTTTTTCGTAGTCATCAGGGAGGATGACATGGACGGGAAACGGCCCCGGGACGTCTTGACCGCCTTTGGCCTTGGCGCTTTTGTACACGTCAGAATGGACTCTCACCACCTCGATATAGTGTTTGGTCCGGAGAAACTTTGTCCTGGCTTCGATCTCGGACCACGGCTCCTCGACCTTCGCCATGAGCCAAGACGCGTCCACCATGAGGCAGATCAATGCAGCGCCCAATATAAATGCCAGGCGGCTTACAGATTTTTCAGACACTACCCGCGAAAAAAGCCTCTGGTTCGTGATTCTTGTCAATCGTTTCTCGTCTTCTTTTGTGTTTGGCTCTCTCAACATGCACACCTTACTCCTCAACGACCTATCGTTGTACAGCGATCGGCGGCGGCTACTTCACCGTCACATCATAAACATAAACAGGAAAGCCTTGTTGATCAACAGTGTCGCTGGTACTGGGGTCCATGAGTATCACGCTGCTTTTGACGTTGACTCCGCGCAAGGCGCATCGGACAAACAACGGATAGACGCCGGGTTTAAGCGCCTGCACCTGAACTTCCATCTCGTAGCTTTTGCCTTCTCCCCACAACTCGATCCAGCGTTCGGCCATGGGAACCTTTGTCCGGATGCGATCGCTCGTGACTGACAGCACTGTACTGCCCGGACCGTACACTTTTCCCTGCTTCGCCCCTATGATTTTCAAGGCGGCAGGGTTGGGAGACGACACGGTGATGCCGCCATAGTCGGATTCAGCGCCAAGATTCTTTGCCTCTACATAGACCGTGAAGGTTTTCCCTGCCGGGACCTGAGCGGGGAATTTGACGTTGATTATTTTCGGCTGCGCCTCGCGCGGGAGGGCCACTTCGAAGAGGTCGCCGCACCATTGCTGTCCATCGATCCTGTATTCCACCAAGTACTCTCCTTGCCTCAAGGGCTGCGCGGCGGCCGCTCCAAAATCCTTGGGGAAAATTACCCGGAAGTCGTCGTTATTGGCAGGGATGGTTCCCCGATATTGCAGGTCGCCAGCGGGGGTCTTGAGATAGATCTCGATGTTTCTGGCCTGAGCCGCTCGGTTTTGAAACCAGAATCGCAGGGACGTCTTGGACTCGTCTGCAAAGGCAGGCACGTGCGTGACCAACCCAGGTATGGAGCGGAAGACCTTCCCAGACAAGTGGTTGATCACGAGTTGCGATTCAGGCTTCTGGGTCGCAACGGGGGGCATTGACGGGGGCGTCGCAACCTGGCCTTCCGGCGGGCTAGTTGGGGCGGCGCCGCCTTGGTCTTTTCTTGGGGCAGGCGCGCTGGGCGACGGTGGGCTGCCGGGCGGCGGCAGAGGCGTCTGAGCAGAAGACGGCGGTTGTGGTTGGTCGGCCCCTTTGGTCGAGCTGGCCGGCGGGCCTTGTGGCGGCGTTTCTTCGCCTACCACGATTTCAGGGAGGACCGCTTCTACCAGGAGTATTTTCTTGGTATCGTGACGATTGCCTCTGAATTGGCCGAGAAACCTTTGGAGTCCCTGCGGCGTCGCGATATTGATTCGATGCACATTGCTCCGTCTGGTTGCATGGTACAAGTACACGCCGCCGCTCTTGTCCGGGATGATGATCACGACGTGGTAGTGAAGCAACCTGTTGTTTTGTTCAGGGGCAATCCGACTGATGCTCCCGAGGTACACGCGGCCCGGGACAAATCGCCTCATGAGGGTCTGCCATGCCGCGGTATCGTGCAGGTCAAAGCCTCTCAAGGACCTTCCGTCCGCGGTATCCAGGTTCACCGGACTGTCATCGGGCATCATCACTCGCCGGGTGGTGACGTCCGTTATGTTGAAGATCAAGTCCCATCCAAAGTCCCAGTCCTTGCCGAGGGGAGAGGTGGGGCCGCTGTTGCCCTGACGATCCCGAGTAGCTTCTTGCAGCGTCCAGTTCTTGTTGAACAAGAAGCGCGAGATGGACAGGACCAACCCGCTGCAGTTGAGGCCGGGCGTGTCAAAGAATTTGGTGGGATCGGAAAAGGTCGTAAAAAAGCCACGGTCGTCAATGGCGCCGTCGTCGCGATAGGGGATCCCGAGATGCGTATTGGCGATGTCAACAGGGTCGGTTTTTTCGGCAATATGGCGATCCCAGAGGTATGGAGGGGCATAGAGCCGGTCCCCAAAGGAGGCTGATAAGGGAAGAAAGATCGTCGCCAAAGCTAACGACAGAGAGAGCCTCACTTTTTTATTTAAGATATTCACTGACCCTCCGAATATTTTTTACTGATTCTGCTGTTATCAAGAAACCGCCAGATAATCAAGGGTTGAGACGTTATATCACTTCCCGAAATTTCTGTTGGAATGGGGCGCGCCGCCATGACAGAACGATGACGTTCAAAGTTTGCCGTTCGGCGAAGACGCAATCAATCATGTCAGACTCGACCCGGCGCCCAGAAAATGAAGCATGGATTCCCACTTGCGTGGGAATGACATGCAGAAGGCAACAGCGCATTGTGCGATCATCATCGAGAATGGCTATATGCAATCGAGCGCTCTGTCTTGATTCGGCGCGCCGCGCTCGGGGTCCCATATCTCGCTTCGCTCGAACTCCCATGACAAAGGAGTGGCAACGGCAGACGAAAATGCCATTCTGACAGGCGCCACGGCATGTTCAGGTAAATGACAGACAGTAAAGCCCTCGAAATGGGGACGCTTCGTCGAATTCGTCATTCATTCTGAGAACCGGTATAAGATGGCCTGGTTCGTTCAGCAAGAGAACATACCAGGGCGGCGCAGTCTATATCTTCTGCGGCTCTCAGCGCCCAGCGAAGCCCTTGCGTCGTCATCGACGTCCCACGTTGGGCAGTCCATCAACGCACCGTGAAGGTGAGCCTTCTTGCCAGCTCTCCGTCTATGTAGAGCGCGACCTTCCACAGACCCGGTTTGTGATCGTATAGTTCCTTGGTGGAAATGGTGTGCACCCGAGGGGTGCCGCCTTTTTTTCTCTCCATATCTTTTTTGCTCTCTTCTTGGACGTCGTGAGTCATGCGAATAGTTCGATACTCGACGTCCGATGGATCAATCCACACGCTTTCGGTGACGTAATGGTTTTTCTCGTTTGTTGGCGTGAAGAACAAGTTGATGCTTTCGTTCATGTTGTGGTCAAATATTTCTTTGCTGGTGAATGCGGAGCCTGCAGTCAAGAACACGTCTTTGACGAGATAGTATTTTTCGTCCCGGGCCGTTTTTTCAATGCCCTTCCATTTTCCAGGGTTGATCGCTCCACAGCTTGCGATAAGACCCGTGGCAAGCAGGACGAGGACGAGGAGCCCGATCAATGCGGTAGGGGTTGGGCGTGGCGAAGCAAGTCGGTTGCGCGTCAATACGCTACCTCCGGATGATCAAAGTGTTTTTACGAGCGCTATTTCGTCGCACTCTGGGAATTTCGTGCATCTTATACAGTCAGCCCAAATCTTATGAGGAAGCAAGCTCTTATCCATTATTTCAAAACCCAAGCTTTGAAAAAAGCTCACACGATACGTGAGCACGAATACCCTTTCAATACCCAGTTCTCTGGATTCGTCAAGTAGATGCGCAACCAGTCGTCCGCCGATGCCTTGTCGCTGAAAAGCGGATCGCACCGCAAGGGAGCGGATTTCTGCGAGGTCTTCCCATACCACGTGGAGGGCGCCGCAGCCCAGAACGTCGCCCAGCCCGTCTTTTTCCACCGCGACGCTGAAATCGCGCACTTGGGCGTAGAGTTCGCTCATTGCTCGGGGCAGAATGTGGCCGTATTGAGCCTGATCTGTGATGATTCGGTGGATGGTTTTGATGTCTCGAAGGTTTGCTTTACGTATCAAGAAAGTCTCCTCATTGGGGGCGTTTCATCAGGGCCAGGATGTGGCTGCGCACGTCCGGCGAGTCTGGCGATGCGCCGATCATTCGGGCCAGTTCGTCGATGCGTCCTTGGTGATCGAGGGCCGCCGCGGCCAGCGAGGTTCTGCCTTTGTGGAGCGATTTTTTCACGGAGATATGGTAGTCCGCGAGCGCGGCTATTTGGTGCAGGTGCGTCACGCAGAGCACCTGCTGTTTTTTTGCGACGCGTGCGAGCCGGGTACCCACGGCAAGGGCGGTGAAGCCGCCAATGCCCGCGTCCACCTCGTCAAAAATCACCGTCGGAGCGCCCTTTCGATCCACTTCAAGGGCCTTCAAGGCCAGCATGATGCGGGAGAGTTCCCCGCCTGAGGCTATGCGCGCCAATGGTCTAAACTGCTCGCCCGGATTAGCCGAGAGATGAAACTCGGCAGCATCGACGCCAACAGCGGAGGGTTTCGCTGCTTCCGCGGCTTTGAAAGCAACCTTGAACTTCGCGTGGGGCATGGCGAGTTCGCTGAGCTCCTTTTCCACCGCGCGGCTCAGCGCTTCTGCCGTATCTTTGCGGGCGGCTGACAAACGAGAGGCAAGGTCGAAATACCTCTGCCGCGCAACCTCCAAGGCCTTTTCTGCTTTTTTGACCTCTGCGGCCATTTGCTCGATGTGTTCGGATTCCTGTTCGAGCGCGTCTTTGAGCTCGAGAAGCCCGGCGAGGTCGCGCTTGTGTTTTTTTTGCAGCCGCCGCAAAAGGTTCAGTCGCTCCTCGATCAGTTCGAGGCGGAGCGGGTCGCTGGTTGCATTTTCTGCCGTTGACCGCAGTTCAAAGGCGACGTCTTCGATTCTGTATATGGCGTCGCTGAGGCTCTCACGGAGGGGCGCGAGGTCCGGGTCTGCAGAGGCGAGGAAGTCGAGCATTTTGCGTATTTCGGATAGTTCTGCGAGGATGCTGCCGGAGCGCCCGTAGAGACTGTGGTAGGCTTCGTAGGATTTTTCCCTTATCTGCACGGCCTTGGAGAGTTTTTCTTTCTCCCTGGCCAAGGTTTCATCTTCGTGGACCTTGATCTGCGCGTCGGCGAGTTCTTTAATGATCGCTGATCTTTCTTCGGCCTGTTCCTTGAGCGACTCGAGGGCCTGTTTGAGGGCGGCAAGCTGTTTCTCGGCTGTTTTCCAGTCCGCATAGGCCCCGCCAACCTCTAGTCGTCTGTCCCACAGGGCGCCGTAACGATCCACGATCTCGAGATGTTCGTCTGGATTCATGAGAACGTGGTGTTCATGCTGCCCAAAGATGCTCACAAGTCGCCAACCGACCTGTTTTAAGAGGGACGGCGCGACCAAGTTCCCGTTGATGAAACACTTGGACTTGCCTGTGTCGCTGATTCGCCGCGCCAGCACCAATTCGCCCCCGCGTGAGGAATCGAGGTCAAGGGCCTCTGGGAGCGGGATGCCCGGAGGAACCTCGAAGAGGGTCTCTATACGAGCTTCGGTTTCGCCAGTTCGCACGACGTCCGTGGGAATGCGACCTCCAAGCGCCAAATCCAGCGCGCCGATAAGGATTGACTTGCCTGCGCCGGTTTCGCCTGTCAGGACATTAAAACCCTCTCGGAATTCTACTTCTATCTCATCTACGATTGCGAGGTTGGATATTTTGAGCAATCTTAGCATAGTCCGATCTGTGGCAACTCCCGCAGCCATTGTTGAGGGGCTGTTTCCCGCGCCAGGCATGTTATAGCATATTTGGGGCGACGCATGTTCTTGGCGAGACGCATAGGCATTCTGAGCGGCGAGACCCGGGCGGATCGCTGGTCGAGCAGGCGGTTACACCAAGTTGAGTTTCTCTCTCAATACGTCGATGTAATCATGGCCTCGGCTCTGCGCGAGGACGAATGGAATCCGGGCCTTGACGATCTTGACCCAGGAGCCGACTGCCAGGCCAATAGTCGTGTGGCCGTCCAGGGTCATGGAAAATTGCTCGCCTTTTTTCAAGGATAGCTCGATGGGCAAATCCGGCGGGACGACCAGCGGCCGTTTGAGCCCCGCATACGGGCAGATGGGCGTGAGCAGAATGCCTTGGATGTCTGGATGGATCAGCGGCCCGTTAGCCGCGTAGGAGTACGCGCTTGAACCTGTGGGCGTGGAGACGATCAATCCGTCTGCGCGCAATTCTATTTCCCGAGCTTGTCCTATCTTTATCCCTATATCGATGAGACGGGCGATGCCACTCCAATGAATGACGACGTCGTTGAGCACCCGAGCGGTCTTGCCCCCTTCGGGAGTCACTTCCAAAAGCATCCGCTCTGCAAACAGGGCTGCGCCTGCCAACGCTCGCTGGAGTTCTTGCAGGGCTTCGTGTGGCGACACATCTGCCATGAACCCTACTCTTCCCAAGTTGACTCCCAATACAGGCGTAGGTTTGTCGTTCATGAGCGCCGCAGCCCTTAAAATCGTGCCGTCGCCGCCAAGAACCACGAGGAGGTCTGCCTCATCAGCAATGTCTCGCGTGAAGGTGACGTTCCAATCTGCGGCCAGGTCTTTGCACGTGTCCTCCACCAGAACGGTTCGACCAGACTGCGTGAGAAAGTCGCTTATTTCTTTTCCAAGTGTAAGAGCCTGAGCTTCGCCCCGCTTCAGTACAAGCCCTATGCTCTGCATTATACCCTCAAACTGCGCGCCGCTAGGAGCCTTGTTTCTTCAGTACCACGAACGCGAAGAAAAAGCTAGTACTAACGGCCTGGCCGCAGACGAAGGCCGCCAAGAGGCCGTTGCATCGGCGCCAATTTGTAGTAGATTAATGGGCGTTGAAGACGGAGTTGCTGATTTTTTGCGTCGCCCGCGAATAGGATGCGTCGATGGACCTTTTTGATGCTGCGGACTTAGAAAATGGGTCGAACCGGCCGCTGGCCGATCGCATGAGGCCTCGCGACCTGAGCGAATTTTTTGGACAAGAGGCAATCCTCGGCGAAGGCAAAATCCTGCGAAAAGCGATTCAAGAAGGAAAAGTGTTTTCCATGCTGTTTTGGGGTCCGCCCGGCACAGGCAAGAGCACGCTCGCCAAAATCATCGCAACGACGTGTCGGTGCAGATTTGTCCCTATGTCCGCGGTGTCTGCGGGGGTCAAAGAAATAAAGGAGCTGGCGCGGTCGGCCCGGGACGACCGAAAGTACAAGCACGCCGCCACCATCCTATTCTTGGATGAGATCCATCGGTTCAATCGTTCCCAACAGGATTATCTGCTCCCGCATGTAGAAGATGGGACATTGACCTTGATAGGCGCCACCACAGAAAATCCCAGCTTCGAGATCAATTCGGCCCTTCTCAGCCGACTGCGGGTGTTTACCCTCGAGCCATTAACGCATCGGGAAATCCAAGCGATACTCGAAAGAGCCCTTGCAGACCCAGTCCGAGGGCTCGGCGGACTTGGCATAACTTGCCCCGACGATGTGCTGGAACTCATAGCCCACTTGTGCCGGGGCGACGCGCGATGCGCCTTGAATATCCTCGAACTCGCATCCCGAGAAGCTTCGCTTGCCGCCCCTCGGATGATGACTCGGGACCATGTCTTGGAAGCCGCACAAAAAACCTCCCTCATGTACGACAAAACGGGCGAGCACCATTACAATCTCATCAGCGCCTTGCACAAGTCCTTGAGGGATAGCGACCCGGATGCGGGGCTTTACTGGCTTGGGCGGATGCTGGAGGGAGGCGAGGACCCGCTTTTCATTGCGAGGAGGCTTGTCCGATTTGCCAGCGAGGACGTGGGATTGGCTTCGCCCCAGGCGCTCGAGCAGGCAGTGGCCGCGTACCAAGCATGCCGATTCGTCGGGATGCCGGAATGCGCGTTGGCGCTCGCCCAGATCGTCGTGTTCCTCGCCGCCGCGCCAAAATCCAATGCGCTGGAAAAAGCGTACATCCTCGTGAAAGAGGAAATACAGCGCACGGGCCACCTGCAGGTCCCATTGCATCTGAGGAATGCGCCGACCAAACTCATGAAGTCCATGGGATACGGAAAGGGCTATCAGTATGCGCACGATTTTCAGGACGCCTTGGTCGATCAGGAACACCTGCCAGAGCCTCTTCGCGGAAAGCGCTTTTATCAGCCCACTGACCGCGGCTTTGAACAGACGATCAAAGAAAGAATAGGTGAGGTTCGCCGCAAAAAGCAGGAGCTGCGCCAACACCGAGGTAAAGGGTCAGACGCGGGCCAATGACGAAGCGGCGCCTCAATTGCTCTCAGCGCGCAGTATTCCGTCCAGTACATCCTGGCTTATGACCTTGCGGGTCTCGATGAATTCAGTGAGCAGATCGTTGACGAGCAGACCTGAATTCACGACATTTTTCCTGTCGTCCCGCAAGATGAAGTATCCGTCCCCGCCCTGCGCGAGGAAGTCAGTGACTGCCACGGTGTACTCGGCCTGCGGGTTGAACGGCCTGCGACCAATCTTGCTGATGGCGGGTCCGGTCGGGGTCGCGACCAATTCTATTCCGTAGAATTGAAGTTTCCCCCCGCTGTTCGGCGGCAATGCATAGCTTTGTCGTATTATGTGCGCCAGGTCATCGCCAGTGAGATCTACCCGGGCGACCGTGTTGGAAAAAGGGAAAGCCGTATCCACCATCTCTTTGGTAATCTCGCCTGGCGGGATGCTCGCTCGTATGGCGCCGCCATTGATCAGCGCGGCCTCCGAACCTGTGTTTGTCATCATTATATAGGCGATAAGCTGGCCGAGGTTGGTGGGTCTGTCGGACCGGACTGCGGATCTGCCGCCTTCGAGAAAAACTTCTGTCTTGCCGATGACCCTTTTGAGCGACTTGTCTAGTTTCTCTCGATAGGTCTTGATGATAGAGCTGATCGTCTCGTCGTCGGGGATATCCGCGGTGAGGCGTATTAATTCTCCGTGACATCGCGTGACCTTGCCGTGATCAACAGCGATGGTCAATTTTCCGACATATTCCGCGTACGCGCCGGCCTGGCAAATAATGACTCCATTTTCCACAAGCGGCTGAAACAGAGCCGTGTGTGAGTGGCCTCCCACAATAACGTCTATGACAGGGCAGGCCAATGCGAGTTTCTTGTCCTGGTCAACTCCAAGATGAGTGAGCGCGATGACAAGGTCGTTCGGGTCGGCGTCCTTGAGGAGAGCGCAGGCCGTCGCAATTGGGTCTTCAAACTTTAGACCTGCAACGTGTGACGGAAGCGTGGTAATTGGCGTCTGATCCGTGGTGAGGCCAATGAGAACGATCTTCGAGTCAAAACCAGGGAGTTGGAGGACAGCCGTACGTTGAAACGGGTAGCCGCCGTTGCGGTTTACGATGTTCGCGCTCAACAACGGCATGGCGAGATTCCCTTTGATGCTCTCCATCAAATTGGTCACGCCATAATCAAATTCGTGATTTCCAACCGCCATCGCGGCGAAGCGCATTTCGTTCAATAGCCGTGCGCCGAGTTCTCCCTTGAAGTATGTGGAAAAGGGCGTTCCCATGAGAAGATCGCCCGCCATCAGGGCGATGGAGTGCTTCCCTTGGCGCCTCGCCAAGCTGCGTTGCTGCCTCAAGACGGTCTGGGCTTTGGCAAAGCCCCCGGACAAGCCGGCAAGTCCTTTGATCTCGTACGGTTCGTAATGGGCGTGGGGATCATTCATGAAGAGGATCACAAGCTCTTGAGGTGCAGCGACGGCGAGCTGGGCAACGCAGAACCCAATGAAGACCAATATGCATGCGGTTATTTTCAGCGCCAGGGATCGTCCCATCGTTCCTCTCCAAAAAACTGCGAATTCGACAGCGTGCACGAAAGCGCGGGGCCGCACGAGTGAATGAGTTTCCATGAATATACGCCATTCCCGAAAATAATCGCGAAATGCGCTGTTGTCCCAGTGCATGTCATTCCCACGCAAGTGGGAATCCATGGTCAGTTTCCTGGATGCCGGATCGAGTCCGGCATGACATGTCAGAGGCCCGGACATAGACTTTGAAAGTTGTCATATTCACCCCGCGGCGGACATCATTCCGACAGAAATTTCGAGAAATGGTATATACGCCGATTCGCGAAGTTTCCGTCGGAACGCGGCGCGCATCGTGCAGTTCGTGACTGCTTTCGAGAATCGCGGCGACAGCCAGCACAAGTCAACTTTGGTCATTGCGGAGAAGCGAGGATCGACCGAAGCAAGACGTCGACTGAAAAATCAAGGCGTTAGGGCTAAGATTTCTCGCTACGCTCGAAATGATGCTGGGTAAGGCGCTCGGGATGACGGCCATTTCATCCAATTCGTGATTGGTCTTGAGAATCGGTATCTGTCTCGTGAGCTGGCGTGGTCTGTAAAATGTTTTGCGGTCGGTCGCTGCTGTGGCGCTGCAGCTTCCGGTTGTCATCGGCTCTTTTTCGGTGGTCGGGGTGGCCGGATTTGAACCGGCGACCTCGTGCTCCCAAGGCACGCGCGCTAACCAGGCTGCGCTACACCCCGATTGGTTTTGTTATAACCTTGACCGAATCTCAGGACAAGGGGCGGCAACGCGCGAGAGTTCGGCGACGCCGATCTTTCGTCAGTTCATGAGATATTTCAGGCGCAGTTCCCATTGCGTGTCCCTCGCGAAAGCATTGACAATTATTTCCCCTTGAGGAGACCTTTTTCATAGAAGTATTGAAATACGACAAACTGATCGATGCCTGTGAGCTCGACGACTTTGAAGATCGTCACTGACTGCCTTGCCATGCGCAGTTCGTTGATGACGCGGGTGATTCTGCCGTACACTTCGTTGCTTTCGTTGATATCCATGACCTTCACCTCTTTCTGGGGCGATTTCGATGGCGCCGGGGCCGCTTCGTTGGCCTGACGGGCCCTAGCGGGAGGCTTCGTCCAGGGCTTCGAACACGGAATCCAACGCTTCAGGCAGTCGGGAAGCGTCTGGCCCGCCTGCTTGGGCCATATCGGGCCTGCCGCCGCCTGAGCCGCCCACAAGGGTCGCGGCCTTGTTGACCAGTCGTCCTGCGTGGTATCGATCGGTTAAATCTTTGGTCACCATGGCCACAATCATGGCCTTCCCATTTGCCACGCCCCCCAATAGAGCGATGCCGGAACCGATCCTGTCTCTCACCTTGTCTGCAAAGTCCCTGAGTTCCTTGGGACTCTTTACATCCGACACGACGCGCGCCAAAAACTTGATCCCGTTCTTCTCCCGCACACCTTCTAATATGTCTCCGGCCGCCTTTTGCGTCAACTTCCCCTTGAGGGTCTCGAGTTCCCGTTCGAGCTTTTTGCGCTCCTCCATAAGCTTGTCCAGCTTTGGAACAAGCTCCCCTAGTGACCCTCGCAGCCGCGCGGCCATTGCCTTGAGTTCGTCTTCAAGGGACCGCAGGTACGCGAGCGCCTGCCTTCCAGTAACTGCTTCAATACGCCTGACGCCGGCCGCTACGCCGCTCTCGCTCAAGATCTTGAAGAGTCCAATCTGACCGGTCCTTGCGGCGTGGGTGCCGCCGCACAGTTCTTTGCTGAAATTGCCGATGGTGACCAGGCGCACTGTGTCGCCGTATTTCTCGCCGAAAAGGGCGATCGCGCCTTCTGCCCTTGCCTCTGCCAGCGGCATGATGCGCGTGGAGATCTCGGCATCCTCCCAAATCTTGGCGTTGATCATATCCTCTATCTTGATTAAGTCTTCGTGGCTTATGGGGGAGAAGTGAGTGAAGTCGAAACGCAATCTCTGCGAGTCCACGAGAGAGCCGCTCTGGCTCACATGAGGCCCAAGCACCTCACGCAGAGCCCATTGGAGCAGGTGGGTGGCGGAGTGATTTGCCATGGTCGCTCGTCGCAATTCTGACGCAACGACGGCGCGTACCCGGTCGCCTACTCTTATCACGCCGTTCGCGACGACGCCCTTATGAACTGTCAGATCGAGCACAGGTTTTATGGCGTCTCTTACTTCAATTCTGCCATTTGGTCCCTCTATGTATCCGTGATCGCCTACCTGCCCACCTGATTCTCCATAGAAGGGCGTTTTGTCGAGCACGAGCTCTACCTCGGCGCCTTCGTGGACTTCGTCCACAAACCGCTCGTCTTGCTTCATGGCCAGGACCGCGCCGTGGTCATCCATGGTCGAATACCCCGTGAATTTCGTGGCCGCGCCATGGGCCAACCAGTTGATCCATTGGGAGGCGTCCGCCTCGTGCATGCCTTCCCATGTTTTGCGGGCCATGGCTTTCTGTCGAGCCATTTCCGTCTCGAAACCTTGACGATCCACCGCCAGACCTGATTCACGGGCAAGATCCTCGGTCACGTCAGGAGGAAACCCATAGGTATCGTAGAGCTTAAAGACGACATCCCCAGGAACTACTTGCGCATTTTTGCGATGCAGCTCTTCTCTCAGTTCCTCGAAAAGCGCGAGCCCCCGAGACAACGTCTCGATGAAGCGTTCCTCCTCGCTTTGCACAATTTTTTCAATCAGCGCACGGTGGCTGAGCAGTTCCTCGTAGGCGTCGGCCATGGTTTTGACCACCACTCCGGCGCAGGTGTAAAGGAACGGTCTTTCAAGCCCGATTGTCTTGCCATACCTCAAAGCCCGTCTCAGTATGCGGCGCAGCACATAACCCCGTCCCTCATTAGACGGCAATACCCCGTCTGCGATGAGAAAGGCCGCGGCGCGACTGTGGTCCGCAATCACCCGGATGGCCACGCTCTGGGGAGTTTGGCCCGCGCATTGGCATCCGGACAAATCTTCGATGTGACGAATGATAGGTCTGAACAGATCTGAATCCCAATTGCTCCTGACACCCTGTACAACGGCCGCCAGGCGCTCCAACCCCAACCCCGTATCAATGGAAGGTCGAGGCAACGGCGTCATGCCGCCGTGTTCGTCTTTATAAAACTGCATAAACACGAGATTCCACAGTTCCAAAAATCGATCACAGTCGCACCCTGGTCCGCAATCCGGCGAGCCGCAGCCAAACGAGTCCCCTTGATCGATGTGGATTTCGGAACACGGGCCGCAGGGCCCCGAATCTCCCATACTCCAAAAATTGTCCTTATCCCCGAGCTTCGTGATAGGATTCCCGCCCGGCCCAAGAATGCGACGCCAGAGTTCCTCAGCTTCATCGTCATCTTTATACACCGTCACATAAAGCTGCTTGGCAGGCAGTCCGATGCGCTTTGTCAGGAACTCCCAACTCAATGCGATCGCTTGCTCTTTGAAGTAGTCTCCGAAGGAGAAATTGCCGAGCATCTCGAAAAACGTGTGGTGTCTCGCCGTGAAGCCTACGTTTTCCAGGTCGTTGTGCTTCCCGCTCACCCGCAGACACTTCTGGGCAGATGCAGCCCGAGAATACGGCCTCGTCTCTTCACCCATGAATACCCTCTTGAACTGCACCATGCCAGCATTGGTGAAAAGGAGAGAAGGGTCGCCCGCGGGCACAAGAGAGGAACTGGGGACTCTGGTGTGAGAGTTCTCTTCAAAGTACGCAAGAAAAGCTTCGCGCAAAGCGGAACCGGTCATGCCTCCTCCGTGACATGTGGGAAGTGGATAGGTCAGGTTATCATGACGCGGTAATGATTTCAACGAACGTGGGGAATTTGAGGCCGGTGGCGCTGCGGCGTCTTTACTGACGATAATACTGACGATATATCAGTAAGATATTTTATTTTTCTATGATAGAAAATAGATTTACCTAGCATTCTATAGAGATATTGATTTTTATAGATTGAAATTGTTGCTTTTTAATTGACCTCATTTTTCTCCCATGGTAATCGACTCCCGTCGTCGCTGGGCGGCCTAAAACAATCCACTGGGTCTGTTGGGAGTCAACGTGTCGAGGAGGACTGTCACAAAGAGTTTCGGCGTAGGCAAGCGGGAGAATCACGACGCCAGCGGGTTTTATTTGCGGAAGCTATGCCGTATGCCGCTGGATTCAGGAACGCATGGCACTGTCAACTCCGTTCCGCGAGAATGTGTGGATCAGATTTTCGTTCACTCGTCAGAGACCATGCCCGAGGTGCCGGATTCATCCGTCTCATTGATGGTGACATCGCCGCCTTACAATGTGGGGAAGGACTACGATGCCGATCTGAGCCTCAAGGAGTACCTGGATTTTCTGAAGCGCGTCCTGTCGGAGACGTTCAGGGTGCTTCTCCCGGGCGGCAGGGCAGCCATTAACGTGGCCAACCTGGGCAGAAAGCCGTACATCCCTCTGAACTCTTACCTGTGCACGCTGGCAGAATCCATCGGCTTCCTCATGCGGGGGGAGATCATCTGGGTCAAGGGTAAAGGGGCATCTGGTTCTTGCGCATGGGGATCATGGATGTCGGCGAGCAATCCGACGCTGCGGGATCTTCATGAATATATACTCATTTTTTCCAAAGGTCGGTTCGACCGTCCGGAAAAAGGGCGTTCGACCATCAGCAGAGACGAATTCATTGCCGCGACGACGAGTGTGTGGCACATTCCGCCCGAGTCTGCCCGGCGAGTCGGGCATCCGGCGCCTTTCCCCGTGGCGCTCGTGGAGCGACTTATACGCCTTTATACCTTTGAGGGAGACGTCATTTTGGACCCGTTTATGGGGAGCGGTACGTCCGCGGTGGCTGCGAGGAAGACGGGGAGACATTTTATCGGGTACGAGATCAATGAAGAATATGCGGACATGGCGTTGCGCAGAGTACAGGCGGCGCGCAGCCACAGCCGCGCGCAGGCCTGTGGAAACGAGCTTTTAACTGCGGTTCAGAGGTGACTTCGGTCCGTGACAACGGCGTCGTGTGTACGCGCTGGCGCGCCCCGCGGTTATATTACTTCTCGAAATTTCTGTCGGAATTGGGAGCGCTGCAGCGCGAACATGATGACTTTCAAAGTCACCGTCACGGTTGAGAGACGATCAATGAGTAAGTTCGCAGCGCGTGATCTGTCGTATCGGACTCGATCCGGCATCCAGGAAGCGAAAAATGGATTCCCACTTGTGTGGGAATGACATGCAGACGGACAACACCGCAATTCTCGATTATTTTCGGGAATGGCTATAAGGCGCCGCGGGCAGAGCCTCGCCACAATCCGCGTCCGCTGCGCTTTCGTCCGCCGTAAAATCGACGATGGAGGATTCATTGCCCTGGCTTCCCTCTTCCGACGAGACGAGGAGACGGGCGTTTCATTGAATACGTGAGTGTCCGAGAACCGCTACACAGCTCTGATCATGCGGTCTTCCGTCTCATCCATTTCTCGATCTCAACCACGAGGATCACCGTGACAGCAACGCCCATCACCCTTATCCAGTCAAACACAGAAAGGGGCTCGGTCCTGAACATCCACTGCAGACTGGGCACGTAAAGAAAGGCTATCTGAGCGAGGAACGCCGCCAGGAGCGCAAAAAGGAGAAAGGGGTTGCTCGTCAGGCTCACTTTGAACACTGACTGAAATTCTGAGCGACTATTCCACGCCTGGAAAAACTGAAAGAAAACCATGGTAGTGACGGCGATTGTCCTCGCCTTTTCCAAGGACGCTCCGGAATTGAGAGACTCCCAGAAATTATAGACGACGCCCGCGGCTATCACGAGCCCCACTAAGATAGTGCGCTCAACGAGGAGTTTCGACATGATGCCCTCTTTCGGATCTCGAGGAGGTCTTTCCTGTATGTCCTCTTCTGCGGCCTCGAAGGCGAGCGCGACGTCTTGCAAGCCGTTTGTCACGAGATTGATCCACAAAAGCTGGGCCGGCACGTAGGGGATTGGCAGGCCTGCCAGCACAGTCCCAATTATCGAGAGAATTGACGCAACGCCCGTCGGTATCAGAAAGAAGGTCACTTTCCGAATATTGTCAAAAACGATGCGCCCCTCTTTGACTGCGGAGAAGATGCTGGCAAAGTTGTCGTCCGTCACGACCATGTCGGAGGCTTCTTTGGCGACATCGGTGCCTGATTTGCCCATGGCCACGCCTATATGGGCAGTCTTGAGCGCAGGGGCGTCATTCACGCCGTCGCCCGTCACGGCGACTATCTCTCCGTGCTTCATCAACTGCTGTACGACCCTCAATTTGTGCTCAGGGGCTACCCTGGCGTACACGGAGACTTCCTTGACGATCGAGAAGAGATCGTCATCTTTCATGACCTGCAAGTCTTGACCGGTCATCACTTTATCGTGGCGGGTCGCCACTCCCAACGTATTGGCAACGGCTAGCGCCGTGACTGCATGGTCTCCGGTGATCATCACAACACGTATTCCTGCCTTTTTGCATCCTTCTATTGCCTCTGCAGCTTCCGGCCTCGGGGGATCGATCATGCCTTGCAAGCCAGCCACGATAAGATCCGTCTCCACGTCTGAATACCTAATTTCGTTGGCATCAGGAGACGTCTCCTTGAACGCCATGGCCAGTACACGAAGACCGTCTTTGGCAAAATTTTCAGACACATCGAGGATCTTTCGTTTGAGTTCGCCCTCTCCTGCCATGCATCGTGTACACATGTTGATAACTTTTTCAGGAGCGCCTTTGACAAAAATGAGTTTTTTGCCGCCGTGTTCATGCAGAGTGGCCATGTATCCCCTTTCAGATTCAAATGGGATCATTGAAAGCTGAGGATAACGTCTCTTTTCCTCTGCCACGTCAAGGCCGGCCTTGAGCGCCGACACGATGAGGGCGCCTTCTGTGGGGTCGCCCTGAACGACAAATCGACCATCCTTTTCCACAAGCTGGGATTCATTGCAAAGCAAACCGATCCTCAGCACGTCCTGCAGCGCGCGCTGTTCCGGCGGCTGAGCGGGGAGCCATTCGGCAAAAATTTCCCCCTTTGGATCGTACCCCGCGCCGGTGACTTCGTACACGTGAACACCGTCATAGATCAGCTTCACGGTCATCTCGTTTTTGGTCAAGGTGCCGGTTTTGTCGGTGCATATGACCGTGGTGCTGCCGAGCGTTTCCACGGCGGGTAGCTTTCTAATGATGGCGTTCTGCCGCGCCATACGTGCGACGCTGATGGCCAGCGCGATGGTGACGACCACAGGCAACCCCTCCGGAATCGCCGCCACGGCTGCCGCGACCGCTGTCATGAACAGCTCTTTGAGCCCCTCGCCCGTCCATAGCCCCAGGATCACAAGCGCGACTGCGGCCAAGACCACGATCACTGCAATGCCATTGGCGAACTTGTTGAACTTCACCTGCAGAGGCGCTTGAGTGACTCCCGCCTCTTGAACATGTCGAGCTATCGCGCCGAGTACTGTCCGGGGGCCTGTTTCGACCACGACGCCCTTCGCCCTCCCTGCAACTACCATGGTTCCCATGAAGGCCATATTTTTTTGGTCCCCAGGGATTAAATTTTCTTTTTGAATGGCCTCGCACTCTTTTTCCACAGGCAGCGACTCGCCGGTGAGGATAGATTCGTCTATTTTCAACTCTATGGCGTCTATCACGCGTAGGTCAGCCGGTACACGATCGCCTGATTCTAAGAGCACGATGTCTCCCCGAACAAGTTGTTCGCTGGGAATTTCTGTCTGCAGACCGTTCCTCAGCGCTGTTGCCCGAGGTACCATTATGGTTTTAAGCGCGCGAATATTTTGTTCAGCTCTGTATTCCTGCAAAAAACCGATTATGGCATTGAGGCCGATGACAGCCAGTATGACGATGGTGTCTTTGAATTCCTGAAAAAGAGCAGTGACCACCGCGGCGACGAGCAGCATGTATATCAAGGGGCTCTTGAACTGATGAAGGAAGATGGCGAGTTTTGAAATGGCGGCTTCTTCAGGCAGTTTGTTCGGGCCGTCCCGGCGGAGTCTCTCGGCTGCTTGGTCGTCGTAAAGTCCTTTCTCGTTTGTCTGGACTTCGGCAAATAATTCTTCAATTCCAAGCCTGTACCAATCCATATTCCTGTTCCCCTTGCTGATGCCAAAAGTTTGGAGAAGTGCGGGCGCCGCAGCATGCATTGCCAACGAGGCCGAGAAGCGCGTTGACGAAAATTGCGGTTGATTTCCGTTGCGGTTCGTGAGTACACTTTGTCTTGCAATGTTGCGTCTTGGGCGTCGTGTACGCGTGCGACGTTACGGCCGCTGAGGCGCGGCGACTTTCGTCTTTTTCCAACGTGTGAATCAAAGGTAACAAACTCACGCTCGCTTTTCAATGAGCGCTCAAAGGCCCATGCATGGAGAAGGCGCCGCTAAGAATTTGCATCCTTTGTCCGGATAATTCTGTACCGCGCTGGCTTGCAAAGGCCCTCGAAAAACTCGTCAAGGAACGGCGGGCGCAGATAAGCCTGGCCGCTATACCAACAGGGCCTGGTTCGAAGCGTACACGCAATTCAGTCGGGGGAATTTCCGGCTTTGTTCGCCTATGGCGCTTTGCCCTTTACCGGCTCTATGGTTTCCTCTCGGGATTTCTCAAGCGCACGCAGGAGACGTCGTCCATACCGACGTCCATCTCTCATCTCTGCATGGACGCTCCTCGTGTTGTGATCCGCTTGGCGATGATTCACGGGCGTCTCGAAGTGGTTGCCGAGGATTTACCTTTATTCCAGGGACGCAACCTGGACATCGTCCTCTGTTGCGGCAATGCGCCTGTGAATCTTGGCGCCCCGAATATTGCCGCTCAGGGGACGTGGTATGTGGAAGACTCCAGGGATCCGTACGTCACGGATAGTGAAGCTGGAACGTGGGAGTTCGTCGGCGACTATCCGATCCTCAAGATGGAAATCAAGCGAATACTCGCCCCAGCGTCTCGACCGCAAACGCTTTGCCGCTCTTTCTTGCCGACCTACGTCAGAGACGGGCTTTGGGCTATTCGGGGGGTCCGAGATGTGAAACTCTGGACCGCATCCGCGTGGCTCTACAGACTGATCCAACGCCTCCATGCCATCGGGCCGACTGCGCTTATCGAGCCTGAGCCCCCCAGAACTCTTGATGCGCCCCTCCAGGTGGCTCCGCAGTTCCCCCGGAATAAACAAATGGCTGGCGTGCTGCTGAAAAAAATTCGCCGCGCCTGCACGCGCATGCTCCGCCGTGATAGACGCTTTGATGAATGGCAGATTGCTTATCGGTTCGATGACCAAGAGCATTTCGGCGCGCTCGATGGCGCCTCATTTTCACGACTTGCGCCGCCAGATGGTTTTTTTTGGGCGGACCCTCTGCCCGTGAGATATGGAGATAATTATTTCATTTTTATTGAGGAATTGCCGTACGAATCAGGAAAGGGGCATTTGTCGGTGATTCAGGTAGATGCTCGGGGCGCTTGGACGCCGCCCGTGAAGGTGCTGGAACGTCCGTATCATCTATCCTACCCCTTTGTATTCGAATGGGAGGGAGATTATTACATGGCGCCGGAGACCGCGGCCAACAAGACAGTCGAGTTGTACAAGGCGGAGAGCTTCCCCTTTGAGTGGTCTTTTCACAAGGTTCTTCTGGACCATATCACCGCGGTTGATTCAACTCTGGCGTGCGTGGACGGGATCTGGTGGCTTTTTACCGCCGCCATGCCGTACGAGGAGCTGAACGATGACAATTTTATGGAACTGCACATCTTTTACGCAGACACGCCCCTCGGCCCATGGCGCGCGCACCCGAAAAACCCCGTAAAATCAGATGCCCGCAACAGCCGTCCTGCCGGGGGCATTGCGGCCTCGCACGGGAAGCTTTTGAGGCCGGCCCAAGACTGTTTGCGGGCATATGGGCATGCGATATCGATCAATGAAATTGAGCGCCTGACTGTTCATGAATTTTCTGAAAGAGAAGTCGCGCGAATACTGCCGTCCGATTTTGGCGGGGCTCAGCGGATCCATACGATTGGACGTTGCAACCGGCTTACGGTGGTTGACCTGGCGTTCAGGGTGCGCGATCAATAATAGCAACGCGGTCGTCAAATCAGCGCGCATGGAGGCTCTTTGCTCGAAAATAAGGCAATCGAAAAGGCTTTTTTTTGAAAAAAAACGCAAAAAGCATCTAAAAAAGCCTTTTCAGCGCTATTCTTTCTTGACACGTTCACTATTGATCTGTAAAAGTTGGGGCGGGGGGCTCATGTAATCACTCGTGTTCCCAAACGGGATTGGGGAAAGGAGGCGTGGAGATGACAAAGGCTGACTTGGTTGCCCGCATCGCCGAGGATACAGCTATATCCAAGAAATCAGCAGCCCTGGCCCTGGACGCTCTGGTCAAGGTTATCCACGATGTACTGAAGGCCGGAGACAAGATCCGCATCAGCGACCTTGGCACGTTCAGCGTCGTAAAGAGGAAGGCGCGGAAAGGCGTGAATCCGAGGACAGGCAAGCCGCTCAAGATTCCGGCGACCACCGCTCCTAAATTTTCGGCTGCAAAGGCGTTGAAGGATTCTGTGAAGAAGAAGTAGGTTCCGCTTCTGGGTCGCTGCGGTTGCCGAAACCATTGATGTGACATCGATGCGCGTATCTCTCAATAGGTATGGCCGGGATGGACTGCTTACAGCGCAGTCGTCCCGGTCGAACACACCAGCATGTCCTTTTTAAGGAAGTTTATCCTCGTCGTAATTCTCTGCTCGACTGCATCGTGCGCGGCACTCACTGACGCCCGATTCGTGACGCCCGAGGGTAAACCTAGTCCTTTCCAACCTCAAGGCCGCGACGTGTACGAACCGCCTCGAGAACCCCAGTTTCGTTAAGAGGCCCGAGGCAAATCACAGCGGCAGGCAGACCACATTCATGGTCTCAGGCGGCCAAGTTCGATTTCAAATAGTTGCCCTTCAACTTCTTCAAGGCAGCCCGCTCGATCTGCCTTGCCCGTTCCCGGGTTATGCCGAAACGCTTACCTAGCTCCTTGAGCGTGAGGGGCGAATCGCTGAGAAGCCTCTGCTCAACAATGTATTGTTCACGTGCATTCAGGGTCTTTATGGCGTTTTCCGCCCACAGCTTGAGGTCCATCTTTTCCTGCAATTCCCCGAGAGTAGTTTCTTGATCCGGGGATTCGTCTCGCAAGGTGTCTGCAAAAGACTCTCGAGAGGTATCGCTGATCAAGTCATCCAGAGAGAAATCGTGCGCCTTCAGACGGGCCGCCATATCGATGACCTCATCCTGGGTCACGTTGATCTTTTCGGCCAGTTTCGTGACATTCTCATAATGGTCATCTACGTTCTTGAACTCAGGGAGGTCTGAGATGCGGTAAAAAAGCTTACGCTGGGCCTGCGTGGTGCCCATCTTCACGAGGGACCATGACCGGATAATATAATTCTGGATGTATGCCTTTATCCACCAAATGGCGTAAGAGATGAGTCGATACCCCTTGTCCGGATCGAACCTTTCCACAGCCTTAATCAAACCGATGTTGCCCTCTTGTATAAGATCCATCAGCCTGATGCCGTAATTGCGATAACCAAGGGCGACCTTTATGACAAACCTTAAATTAGCGGTGACGAGCACATCGCACGCCTTCTTGTCTCCCTGCTCACGATAACGTCTTGCTAATTCGTTTTCTTCCTCCCTGCTCAACACAGGGTAGCGCTCAATTTGCGACATATATATTTTGAGACCGTCCGTCTCGATTGCCTCGCTCATTAAGCACCTCCGCTCAGCATCTAAAAGTCTTCAATGATTTTGATGCCCGTGGCGATAAAAGGTTTCGCGCTTAATGAGAATAATTATCAAAAAATTGCGGCTCCGCGCACGTTAAGTTTCGCAACAATACGGCGGACAGGCAGTTGTTATGGGGCCGGTTCAGCGCCTCCTCCTTGCTCTTCGTCCTTCTTGCCTTCTTCCTCCTCGCGACCTTCAGCCGACTCATATTCCTTCATACCGCGGGACAGCTCGTCCAGGCGCAAGTTGACCAGGTAATTTATGGTGCCTTCGGGGTATTCTCCATTTTCATCCGGTTCACCTGCGGGCACTCCTGTGAGCAGCTCGATGCCTTGATCAACGTGATCAACGGCCCAGATATGGAATTCTCCTCGTTTTACGGCGTCAACCACCTCTTGGTCGAGCATCAAGTCGCCAATGTTTCTTCTGGGAATGATGACCCCTTGGCTGCCGGTCAGTCCCTTTGCCTTGCAGACCTTGAAGAAGCCCTCTATCTTCTGGTTCACGCCCCCAATGGGTTGAATTTCTCCGTGTTGATTCACGCTCCCTGTAACGGCTATGCCTTGATCGATGGGGGCTCCGGAGAGGGAGCTCATAAGTCCGTACAACTCGGTGGACGACGCCGAATCCCCATCGACTCCTGAATAGGACTGCTCGAATGTGATGCTCGCCGTGAGATTGAGGGGCTTGTCCTGCGCGAAACGATCCCGCAGGAAGCCGGCGAGGATGAGCACGCCTTTGTCGTAGGTATGGCCGGAGAGCTCGGCCTCTTTTTCTATGCTGATGATGCCGGACTTGCCCATGCTGGTTTTGACCGTGATGCGAGAAGGTCGCCCAAAGGAAAACTCGGGAAAGACATAGACGCTCAGGCCGTTGATCTGACCGACGCGAGCCCCTTGCGTGTCGATCATGAGAGTGCCTTCTTCTATGAGCTCCTGAATCTTGTCCTCGATCATGTTGACGCGTTCGATGCGGTTCCGATTTGCTTGCTCGACATGCTGAGACGAGATCACAGATGCGCCAGCCCTTCGCGCTTCGAGATCAGATTCCCGCACCAAGTCTGCCAGTCTTTCGAATTGAGCGGAAATCTTGTTTTTGCGGCCGCCCCAGCGGATAGCCAATTTGGCGATGGCGCGCACGCCTGAATCGTCGCACGGGAGAAGCTTTTCGTCGCTGCAGACCCGGGATATAAATCCTAAGAGCTTTTGCAAGTTGCCCTCAGTGTTGGGCAACTGATAATCAAAATCTGCCTTGACCTTGAATATCTTTCGGAAATCTTCGTCATACCAGTGGAGGAGATCATAGAGGTCCGGATCCCCGATCATGATGACTCGAAGGTTTATCGGAATTTTTTCGGGCTTCAGCGCGGAGGCAAAGAAAAAGCCGAAGGGATCGGATTGAATGTCCATGACGCCGTTTCTCAGACTCCTCTTGAGCCCCTGCCATACCCCAGGCTCCGTCAACACGTCGTAGGCGTTCAAGATGAGAAAGCCGCCGTTTGCCTTCAGTAAACTTCCCCCTCTGATGTGACGATAATCGGAAAACCATATCCCATGACGATCCATCACCCGTTCGATCGTTCCGAAGAGGTTTCTGAACGTGGGGGCAGTCTCGACCACGACTGGCGGGCTTTTTGTATCGGAGTTGTCAATGAGCACATTGACTTCATAATCTGTGAATTGGCTGGGATCAGGCGGGAGCAATACCGGCGGTCCAGGCGCTTCCCCTGAACCTGGCGACGGTACGATGCGCGGCTTAAACCTGTCGAGATGATTGACGATATCGGCCTCAAGTTCATCGAGATACGTATTCACGGCGTCGCTGTTGTGTTGTTCTCGAATGGCATCCGTGAGGTCTCGTAAAAGGGGCTGGACCCATTCCCGCGAGAGTTTCTCCAGGTCCTCCTGGATAGTTTTGTCAATGTCTCGGGCTTCCTTGAAAATCTTCTCCATTTCCATAGAGAGCTCTTTGTATTTGGACTTGAGCCTCTCCAGCTCCTGGGCCGAGAATTTTCCCTCTTCGACGAGGGCCTCGAGTTGTTCGATCTTCATAGGATTGCCAACGATGACTGGGGCAAGATCAGGTCTTGTGAACGGCCCTACTTGCACCTGGACCATCATGAAATTTTCCGAGCTCACCTTATTCTCAAAATTCTTGAACAGGGCCTTTTGCGCGCCCATGTGGCGGCTCACTATCTCGTTGCGGGCCGACTGGAACTCCTCGCTCTCGAAGATTGCAGGGATCTTTTTTTGGAGAGAGCCAATCAAGTCGGTCACCTGCTGTTTGAAAGCCGCGCCTTTGCCGGCTTCGAGTATGAGGAGCCTCGGCTGGTCAGGATTTTTGAAATTGTTCACATAGCACAGGTCGTTGGGAATTGGCCCTTCCGAGTGGAGCTCCTCCAAGAGCTTCTTGACCGTGGCAGTTCGACCGGTTCCATTGATCCCTGCGACATAAATGTTGTACCATTTGCTCTTGATGACGAGGCCGAGTTGGATCGCTTTGACAGCCCGTTCCTGGCCGATGATTTCGTGCTGCGGCTGGATGTCCGCTGTTGTCGTTTCCACGAATGCCTGCGGCGGCCCAAGCCAGCACAGGTCTTCCCAACTAAGTCTGAGTTCTTCCTTCAGGTTCCTCATGGTCAAGCTTCCCACCTCATTGTAATCAGATTCCAGTTGCCTACCGCTGCAGACGCGGCCCTGACCCCGGTTCGCATAGTTCGCGGGCGCCAAGAGTTGGCTCGCGATTCCTAGGGGGTCGGCGGCGCCCCGAACAAGATGCGATCCACCATCTCGACTATGCAGTGATACACCACCACATGGGTTTCTTGGATCCGAGGCGTCGCGCCTCCCTCTGTCGCTAAATAGAAGCGACAGTGCTCCTTCATCGGGCTGTCCGCAGGTCCTCCGAGCCCAATGGTGGTCAAGCCTAAGGATTGCGCGGCCTTCAAGCCTTTTATCACGTTCAGGGATCGCCCCGATGTGCTGATGCCAAAAGCGACGTCGCCCTTTTTCCCGAGCGCCTTAATTTGCTTCTCGAAGATGTCATGGAACTGATAGTCGTTTCCAATGGCCGTCAATATAGAGGTATCGGTGGTCAAGGCCAGCGCCGGCAACGGAGGCCGTTCAACAAGATACCGGTTGACGAATTCAGCCGCCAAATGCTGCGAATCTGCAGCAGAGCCGCCGTTGCCAAATATGAGGAGTTTGTTTCCTCGACCCATTGCGGCTGCAATGGTCTTGATCGCCTCTAAAAGTATATCCGCGTTCTTCGCAAGAAACGCATCCCGCACTTGGCTGCTCTGGCGAAAAATATCCCACAAAGCCTCTTTCACGACCGAACCTTTCTCCATGGCCTTCCTCCCCCTGTTCCGTCACAATCTAACATAACCGCGTCGTTTATTGCATACATAAAAAGCATTTGCCAAACCAAAGTTCGCCAATCATTTTTGTACATGCTATGATGCGGGGTAATTCTCGTGCACGCGAATGGAAAGCCGCCACACATGATTGTTCAGCCACATGATGTCATTGATTATTTCGATAACAAGAAAATTTCATGCGCCTATGTCCTGGAAGTAGAAGACAGAAAACTCAAGATCATTAATGAGAATGGGAAAGAGATAAGAATCTCACACGCCCGTGTCCTGACGCGTGGACAAGACCCAGCTTTGCAGACCGCTCGCTCCCGGGACGATCAGACGCGACGCCTCAAGGAATTATCCCGCATGAGGGAAGAGCAAAAGAAAGAAATAAACATCCGGGAATTGTGGGAAATTGTCCACACAGAGACGTCTGAAATCGAGATCCGCGACCTGTCGGAATTGTGTTTCGGCCGGGAAGCGGACTTGGACAGAACAGCATCACTGTTGCGAGCGATAGTCGAGGACAAGACATTTTTCAAGGTGAACGACGGCAAGATTGACGTTGCGACGCCGGAGCAAGTGGATCGCGCCCTTTCACAAAGGAAAAGAGAAGAAGAGCGCGCCGCGTTTCAGGCGGCATGCGCCCACTTTTTGGGGCTGCTGAAAGAGGATCAGATGGCTCAGGAGGTCTCGGCGCCGCCTGGTTTGATACCCTTACTCGAAGAAGCCGCCCTCAAAGGCGCAGACTGGACCGAAGTGAAGGAGGTCAAGGAACTGTTCTCCAAAGCAGGGCTTTCAGGCAACTGGGATCCCTTTACCGTCCTCGTCAAACTTGGAGTTTGGGACGAGGATGAAAATGTCCCGTTGCGCTCCCGTGACATATCATTGGACTTCCCGTCTGAAATCATTGGAGAGGCGGTCCGGTGTGCAAGCAAACCCTTTCTGGAGAACCGCGCTGACCTCACCCATCTCCACGCCGTGACCATCGACTCCCCTACGACCATGGATATCGACGATGCTTTGTCCTTGAGCGTGGAGGGAGACGACATTATTTTGGGCGTGCATATCACAGACGCAGCGCACTTTGTGGAGTGTGATTCTGTTCTCGACCAGGAGGTTCGGCGACGGGCCATTTCCCTCTACTTCCCGGACCTCAGGGTTCCCATGATACCGCCGGTTTTATCGGAACACGCGGCCAGCCTTGTCGCGGGCGAGGATCGGCCCGTGATTAGTATTATAGCCGTCTTCAACCCCCAGCGGCAGCTCCAGGAATTCAAGGTCTCCGCTGGTTTCATAAGAGTCAAGGAAAGACTGACGTACGAAGAGGTAGATGCGCGCATTCAGGATCAGTGCTTCACCGAAAACCTCATGTTCCAACTGGCGTCGCATCTACGAAAACAGCGGCTCGACAACGGCGCGCTCATCTTCAGGGATCCGGAAATAAATATCCGAGTGGCCCCGGATAAGACCATCGAGGTGAACTTGAGGGATCGAGAGGCGTGTTCGGAAATACTCGTCTCTGAATTCATGATCCTCGCCAACAGCCTCTTTGCGAAGTTTTTGCAGGAAAAAGGACTGCCAGCTATTTTTAGAACTCAGGGACCGCCGTCAGAGAAGATAGAGATCAAAGACGAATACGATCCTGTCGAATCATATCGCTGCAAAAAAATCCTGGCGCGGGGAGACTTTGTGACCAGGCCGGCTCCTCATACGACGCTCGGTCTCCCCGCCTATACCACTGCCACGTCGCCGCTCAGGAGATACACAGACCTCGTGGTCCAAAGACAGATACGGGGTGCCTTGGGACTTTCCCAACACATATTGAGCGAGGAGGAGATCCAAAAAATACTCGCCGAAATAAACTTTCGTATCGATCGAGCAGCCATTTTGGAGAGGCAGCGTCAGAGATATTTTCTCCTCAAGTATCTGTCTCAGCGAAAGGAATCGACATTCGAAGCCATCGTCCTGCAACGTTTTCCCCGATTCTACCTGGTGTATCTCCGTGATTTCGCGTTTAACGCGGCGTTGAAGGTTCCGGTCGGCGTCGAACTCAATCCCTACGACCGCGTATCCGTAACCATTGAGAAAATTATCCCCCGTGAGGAAAAGCTGACCCTCGCCCTTGGGCAGACGATGTGCTACGCTCCGGGAAAGACGTGAGCTGAGAGAATGGTGCCCTTTATTTTTTGTCAAAAGTTGTCCAGCGCCTCCATCGCTTCACTGGCAGTGACCCATCCATGGCCGTCTCGTCATTGCGAAGACCTGGAAGCGACGACGCAATTTCGGCGAATGTTAGTCGGGGCAAAGGCCGACGCCGAATGCGCGGCTCTTTGAGACTTGCGACAGCGACGCCGATGTTTGTCACGGGCGCTACATCATGTCGTGTCCGGCGGCTCCAGAGAACACGGTATGGGCAATCCAGGCTCCCAGCATGACGCGCCTGTTGACCACGGACGCGCTGCGGTACATGTTAAAGAGGACGATGGTGTGACCATTGATTGCTTATCACTACAATCGCGAGAACGCGCCATGAATGCGGCTATCCCACACGAAAAAGATTTCGAGTTTGCAGATCGTCTGCAAAGGGCCTTGCAGATGAGGTCGAAGAAAAGACTTTCCCCCAATGGGGTGGTTCAGGCGGCGGTACTCGTGCCCCTGTTCAGACAAGACGAACACGTGAAGGTTCTGCTGACGAAAAGGTCTGAACTTGTGGAACACCACAAAGGGGAGATTTCTTTCCCTGGCGGAAAGTTAGACGACTCGGACCCCGATTTTCTGTCCTGCGCTCTGAGAGAAACCTGGGAGGAAATTGGGGTGTCCCCGGAGGATGTCCGCATCCTGGGAGAGTTGGACGATTTTTACACCGTCGCCACCGGATTTCTGGTGGTTCCTTTTGTTGGCTTTATCCCGTACCCCTACCGTTTTCGGGCGAGTCCTCGAGAGATCGATGAACTGCTCGGGGTTCCGCTGGAAGTCTTTCTCGATCCGGGATGGCGTCGGGAATCCACCATTATGCTGGACAGTCAGCCCGTGCCAATTATATCCTACCAGTGGGAAGGACATACCATTTGGGGCGCGACGGCGCGCATCCTTCAGCATTTTTCAGAAATAATATCGAACATGAGGAGACAGAGATGACGATCCACGCATCAGACCTGCCGAAAGACTTTGAAGAATGTGTGCGCTTTCACGGCCACTCCTGCCCTGGCTTGGCCCTCGGGTACCTCGCCGCCAAAGCCGGGCTGAATGAGTTCAAGACCGAACGAGCCGAAGACGAAGAACTGGTCTGCATTGTAGAAAACGATTCGTGCGCGGTTGACGCCATCCAGGTCATGCTCGGCTGCACCTTTGGCAAGGGAAACCTTATCTTTAGAGACTGGGGCAAACAAGTTTATACCTTTATGGACAGAAGATCTGGCCGCAGCCTGCGCGTGGCCCTCCGGGGGGAACTCCCCGGAAGAAAGGAACGACAGGCGCTGAGGGAAAAAATTGAGGCCGGCCTTGCCACAGACGAAGAAAAGGCGCAATGGGAAGCCCATAAAGAGCGCCTAATCAGGGGCCTTGTGACGGCAAACCCCGCGGATTTCTTCAACATCCAGCACAGATCGGACGCCCTGCCTCCCATGGCCCAAATCGTCGAGACGCGAACGTGCCAGGTGTGCGGCGAAGAGGTCATGGAATCGAAGATGGTCGAGCAAGACGGCGTAATGGTCTGCCAGGGATGCGTCAAAAGGTAGGGCGCTCGCATGCGAATAGGCGATCAACTCTATCTCTACCTCTGGAACAACGCCCAGGACATGAACTGCAACTCTGTCGTTATAGACGGCAAAGTTCCGTTGCTTATCGACCCAGGATGGCATCACCACGTGGAGTCTCTGTTTACCCGAATGCGGGAAGACGGCGTTGACCCCTCAAAGATCAAAGTGGTCCTCTGCACGCACGGCCATCCAGATCATTTTGGCGGCGCGCTCGCATTCAGAAACTCATCCGTGAAAATCGCTCTGTCTCGCCTCGAAGAAAAGTTCATCGAGGAGACAGGTCGCGAGGCGTACAAAAAACAAGGACTCCCATTCCCCGAATATCGCGTGGATTTCTACGTCAAAAACGGCGATCTTGTTCTTGGAAAACATGAGTTCAAGATCTTTCTCACTCCTGGGCATAGTCCCGGGGGCATCTGCATATATTGGCCTCGCTACAAGGTGCTCATCTGCGGAGACCTCGTCTTCTTGAACTCAATAGGGCGAACAGACCTGCCAGGCGGAAATGCAAAACAACTCCAGTCGAGCATCGAGGAGATAAGCCGGCTGCCCATTGAACTGCTGATACCCGGCCACGGGCCAGTCATCCAGGGGCAACACAACGTGCGAAGGAACTTTGAGGTGATCAAGAGGGCCTTTTTCGGGGTGGCATAGGCATGTTCAAAAATTCGGCGCGCGCTGACAGAAAATTGAACGAGAAAAGGCTCATTGATCTCAATAGGTTATGAGATGTCGTGGTCGTTGTTCAAATTTTTTGACGCCCAGGGAGAAAAAATGTCGCACCTGCGCATTTCGCGGCCTGACCAGGTAACTCATAACATTCCGATATCATACGGCAAATATTTTTTGGCCTTGGTGAGCCGTTTTGGCACAATAGTTGCTTGTCCTGTTGGCAACAAAAGAATATATTCCTCCTACGCCAACTGCAAAAGACAGTTGGTTTTTTTTTGACATAGCCCCAACAGTATCAAGTCGCGATGGGTCCCCACGCAAAAAACAAGAACACTGTATTCGCCGTCCTTGGTTTTCTGGCCGCGCTGCTTGCTATCTGGTTTCTTGCCGCTCAATCTCAAACCGGCGAGCGAGAGACGATTGTGCTGCTGCCGTTTCGCTTGACCACCGAAACGGACGACCCTGGCCTTCAGTCCTTCGTGGACCATATCAATGATGAACTTCGTTCAGCCATCCGGGCAATGGGAGGGAGATACCAGGTAGTGGAATGGGAGGGCGACCAGCAATCCGACCGCGCTGAACAGAGCCTGGACGACGACCGAGGTCTGAGAAAAGTGGCCCAAAACGCGGGGGCTGACTTTGTGATTTGTGGCTCTATTGGGACCTCTGACTCTCTCTACCACATGAAAGGCCTCATGTGGGATGCGAAGAAAGAGCGCATGGCGGTGAGGGTCGATCTCAAGGTGCCAAACGTGCACGCCTTGCCGAGTGTGCTGCAGTTTCTACTCGCCGGAATTACGAAGCGTTTACAAGGTGCGCCCAATATCCCCTTTTACAAAGCGGGCGAGCCTGGAAGCATGCCAGCTGTGCACCAACCGCGCTTTCGAACCGTCATCGGCGTTGCGGAAACAGAAGGCCCTTGGCGCAGTCCTGAACTCCCCGGAAGTATCACAGGGCTCGCTATTGGGGACTTGGACGGCGACAGACACAACGAACTGGTCTTGGTGGGCGACAGCGGCATCACCATTGCACGATTCGAGAAAAATGCTCTCAGGCCGCTCACCCAATTTTCCAAGTCGCCGGCCGTTTTTTTGAGCGCCCAGGCCCAGGATCTCGATGGCGACGGCGTCCCAGAGCTTATTGTCTGTTCGCAGCTCCCCGACGGCGTTGAGTCCGAGGTGCTTCGGTACCTCAACAGAAACCTTACCGTGGTTGAGACGTTCCCGAACATGATCCTGTGCTGTGTGCCGGCCCCAGAGAATCCCAAAGTGATGAACCTGTTGGGCCAACAAACCGATGCTGGGGACATGTTCTCAGGTGAAATGATCTCTTTTTCTTTGCGCGACGGCGCGTTAAAGCGACAAGGGAAAGTCACGCTGCCGCAGGGAACCCTGCTGCTGAGCTACGCTGCCGGCGACATCCAGGGGCATGCCCACGTACGCGTACTCATCGATCAACGCCTCAAGCTCCGCGTGTTTGACCAAGACAACCAGCTTCTGTCTGTTCAAGACGGCCATGAGTATGGCCCTCACCGCAAGGTAACAGTGAAGACCGCGGACGGGGTGAAAGAGATAATATGGCCCGGAAGGATTATCATATCGGACAGCTCGCCGAGCGGGCAGGGAGAACTTATGCTGGCCAAAACAGCCGGAGGAAAGAGTGAAATTCAAGGGTTTCACTGGGGAGGGGCTTTCTTGGAAAAGAAATGGAATACCCCGCCCATGGAAGGCGCTATCCTCGATTTCAAGATCGGCGACTTCAAAAACAATGGGGCTCGGTCCTTGGTGCTTCTCTTGGCGCGACCTGACCAATTGCTTGGCATGTCCGGGCCACGGACCATTCTCTTCGCGTATGATTTTCTCCCTTAACCAGTCAGTCTTGAGACGGTTTCTCAGCGGGAATCGGCCTTTTTCGGTTGATGGGTGGATTGCCATGGGGTATTTCTTTGGCTGAGAAGCTTTCCGGGATCTCGGCTGGAGCCACATCCGGGGAACGTAAGGGGTGAATATGCCGGCCTCTCCGAAAGGCTGTCACACGACGTCATGAACATAGCAGAATCTTCAGTCCGATACCCCATCACCGTCATCGTGCGCGTCCTGCTGGTGATGGTGTTCGGGTATATCTGCCTGAATTTCTTGAGCATCGAACTAAAACCTGAGACAGAGCAACCGGTATTGGTCATATTTACACGGTTCTCAGGGGCCGCCCCAGAGGACGTTGAGGGAGAAGTCACCACCCGTTTCGAGGAGGCCATCAGCGGCGTCTCCAACATGCTTTACACGCAAAGTTACTCGATGATCGGGCAATCCTTCATTATCGTCTTTTACAAACCGGGCACGAACCTTGACCTGGCCGCTGCGGAAATCCAGAGGAATCTCGATCGAGTAAAGGACCTGCCGAGAGAAGTGGATAAACCCCAAATTTTCAAAGCGAGCGACCGAGTCAGCTTGCCTGTGTATCAGTTTTCCCTCACTGGAAAAGCGGACATCGTGACCATGACGACGTGGGCGGAAAAAGACATCGCCCCGCGGATAAGACGAATACAGGGCGTGGGTGATTGTCAGTACGACGGCGGTCGAAATCGTGAAATGGTGATCACCTTCGACGCGGATAGGATGAAGGCAAGGGGTCTGACGGTATCCGACCTTAAAAGATTTATTGATCGAACCAACCTCAACCAGAGCGCCAGCTATTTCGTTGAAGGGACCCGGGAATGGTCTGTGCGCACAGTCGGGGAGCTGCTCAACGCGGAGGCGTTTCGAAAAGTCAGGATCTCGAAGCCGGGCGATCCCATTGTCTATCTCTCCGACGTGGCTCGCGTCGAAGACAAATACGAGAGGCCAGATTCATACTGCCGCATCAACGGCGCAGAGGGGCTCATCTTCAACGTATTCAATCAGGTGGGCTCAAATCTCGTCCAGACGGTCGATCAAATAGATGCGGAGCTTAAAAAACTCCAGAAGGAATACGGGCCGCTCGGCGCGTCTTTTCGTAAGACCTATGACCAAAGCGCATATATTCGCGACTCTGTGAGAATTGTGCGGGATGCGCTCATCGAAGCCATTATCTTGGTTCTGCTCGTTCTGTTTCTCTTTCTGAAGAACTGGCGAAGTATTTTTATCGTGGCTACCTCTATCCCAGTGTCGATTATCGGCACGTTCATCGGCATGTATTTGCTGGGCTATTCCATCAATGTGCTCTCTCTCGCGGGGCTCGCGTTGTCCATCGGCATGATTGTCGATGACGCGATCGTGGTACTGGAGAATATCTATCGCCATCGTTTCGAGGAAGGGAAAACCATTGTGCGGGCATGCGTGGAAGGCGCCCGAGAAGTAGGAATGGCGGCATTCATGTGCACTCTGACGACAGCGGCAGTGTTCATGCCTGTCCTCATGCTCCGGGGAGAGATTGGCGCCCTTTTCGGCCCCGTCGCGTTCATCATTTCTTGCGCCATCTTCCTTTCCCTTTTCGATGCCTTTACCGTCGTACCAATGCTGGCGTCCCGATGGATGACGAAGCCCATGGAGCCGTCTCCAATGTGGAGAAAAATCCTGGCGCCTTTGACCCTGCTCGACAAACTAGGCAGCAAAGTGTCCCAAGGGTTGATAAACCTTTTGCATTATTTTTTAGGTGGGCTCCGACAGAAGCTGGCGCTTATCGCAGTAGTGCTGGTTTTATTCCTTTTCTCATACAAGATTCTGCCGGGTATGGGATATCTCCCCACAGGCGGCGCCAACCTACTCCGAATCAACATCGAGACCTACGAAGGCCTTAGCCTGGACGAAAATAGCCGCCTCATGGCAACCCTCGAGGACCGATGGAAACGCATCAAAGGGGTGCGTCACGTCGTCTCCACCCCCAATCGTATGGTCTTTCGCAACCTTATCTATTTGGTATGCGATCCTGAAGAAGAAAGCGGCGTCTCGATCCAACAGATTGCCCAAGAGGCGTTCCGATCCTCGCGGGACTTGCCCCTCAAGTCTGTCAATCCTGTTCGCTTTCCGCTCTTCGGCAACATATATTCTCGCTCCAATGTGGTTGACGTTCGGATCATGGGAAAGAGCTACGACCTCATCGATGGAATTGTCAAACAGATCATGCAGATTGGCGCTGAAACCCGCGGCGTCGTATTTCGTTACACAGACCTCTACCTCAGGAAACCCCAAGTGGAAATTCGGGTAGATCAGGAGCGGGCGGCCCACTATGGCTTTGACGTCAAAGACGTTGCGGATGCAGTAGAAGCGGCTATTGGGGGACAAAGAACCGTATCGCAATACGACGTCGAAGGCAGATTTTTCTATATCAGGGTGAAGGAGGACGAAAACCTCTTTCGGTCCGTGGCCGATGTCGGCAATATCATCCTCACGTCGCCGCAAGACAATAAGGTGCATGTGCCTCTTAACAGTCTCGCGAGCATCGTGACAACCTTTGGCCCTCTGCAGATCAATCATTACAACGCCAAACGCAGCGCCCGGGTGCAATTGACGATACAGGATCGGCCCCTCTCCGAAGTTTTCGAAGAAGTCGTCTCGCGCATCAGGAGAGAGGTGCCCTTTCCGTTGGGATACGACATGGTCCCTTTTGGAGCGGTGAACGAACTGTACAGGCTTGTGGAAGCGATACGGTTTGTGTTCCCTGTATCAGTGCTGGTCGTCTATCTTCTTCTTGTCATGCAATTTCAATCGTTTCTCAGGCCTCTGTCCATCCTTTTAAGCGTTCCTCTGTCCATCATCGGCGCCAACTTTTTGGTGAAGGCAACCAATGTTCCTTTGGATTCGTTTACCATGCTTGGATACATCATGATGGTGGGCCTGGTCGTGAAAAATGCTATATTGCTCATCACCTACGCAGTGCAACTGATTGAACACCACGGCGTCGTGCGGGATCAAGCCCTTATTTTAGCGGCTCAAAGGAGAATGAGACCCATCTTTATGACGGCTATCGCCATGGTCTTGGGCATGCTGCCGTTGGCTCTCAAACGAGGCGCTGGCGCGGAGATTTACAATGGCCTCGCCACCGCGGTGGTCGGAGGTCTTTCCGTAGCAACTCTTTTCACCCTTATCTTCATTCCGGTTGTATATACGATTCTCGACGATCTGAAGAATCGTTGGTGGAAGGTCAAACCGCTGACGCTGGATGAGATTGACAGGACAACATGATCCTCAGGATTAGCGCAATCTTCTTGGTCATTTTCCTGCTCGTGGGATGCGGGTCGAAAAAAGATCTGAAATTGGCGCCCCCGCCCATCAAAGTGGGCGCCTATGAGGTCGAAAAGGGCGATTTGGAGCAGGCGCTCGACATCTCCGGAACGTTCAAATTTCAGGCAAATACCACCGTAGCCGCGGAAGTTTCCGCGCAGATCGAGTCCATAGACGTCGCCGATGGACAATTCGTGGAGGTAGGAGATATCCTCCTCACCTTCGACGAGGCAAAGATTCGGCAAACCGCAAGCGAGGCGGCGGCGAACCTCCAGAGAGACGAAGCCCTGCTGACGTTCCACAAGGCAGAATGGGAGAAAAACAAGGCGCTGCACGAGAGCGGCTCCATCAGTCAGACTCAGTACGATCAAAAGCTTTCAGCATACCAAACTGCCTTGGCGCAGGTGGAAGCGGACAAGGCGCTGCTCGCCAAAGCGCTCGAAGACCAGGCCAAAACCAAAGTGAAAGCGCCAATCAGCGGCGTGGTGTCAAAAAGATATGTAGAAAAGGGCGATTGGGTTTCCCCTGGCGGCAAGCTTTTTCAAATTAGCGAATTCAACCGGATATACCTCGAGGCCTTTATCACGGATGTCGATCTCGGAAAACTGCCCCTGAAAAAGATTAGAGAGACGGGTCTGACCTGCACCCTGACCGCAGATTCTTACCCTGGCGCGCAGTACAGCGGGAATCTGAGCTACGTTCAACCGGTGGCCAATGACATGAGGCTTTTCGAGATTCGTATTTACCTCGCCAATCCAGACATGAATCTCCTCCAGGGAATGGTAGGAAGAGCTCGCATTGTATATGCGGTGACGCCTGACGTATTGCGCATACCCTTGCGCTCTCTCTTGGATGAACTGCGCAGTAACAGTCCCAACAGAGTGGTGGTTGTGGACCCAGAACAGAAAGCCAGACTTACGACAATCCGCGTCGGATTGCAAAATCGAGAATTCGCAGAAGTCATCGAGGGGCTCAAACCAGGAGACAGGGTCGTCGTTGCAGGGAAGGAAGTGCTCTCTGAAGGCCAACCTTTGCAGGTGGTTGCTTCTCAGGAATGAAAGCCGCCAATGCGAGACACGCGCAAAATAACCATGGACGCTTCATGTCATCAAAGAGTATAATACATCGCCGTGAGGGAACTTGACTCTCAGCCGCGGCGCGAGAGTGGCGGAATTTGGCAGACGCACCGGACTTAGGATCCGGCGGGGCAACCCATGGGGGTTCGAGTCCCCCCTCTCGCACCAAAAGGAGCTAGCGTAGTTTGTATTGGAGATGTGTGATCGCTGTTGGATGCATGGTTGTCGTGTTGAACGCCGCGCCTGGCTTCGCGGGCGAAAACCGACCGGACAGGCTTCAATTCAAAGGCAAGAACCAGCGTGAGACGTCGCGAAGAGTCGTGCAGCGGCCGTTGCCTCCCTTGCCAGCCCCCCTGCACTATCGCTTGCGCGCTACGCCGCAGACTTACAAAGCCTGGCAGAGGAAAAACGCCTGGGACGACTTCGACAATTTCCTGAGAGGCCCCTTTCATCGGGAAAGCGACCTAGAATACATGCTGAGGACTTTTTGAACGCTGCCGGAATGCCGTGAGGATGCGAATACCCCCGTTATTTGTCTTTGCCCAATCTCCAATTTTGATACGAGCTGTAAAGAGATGGGCCGAAGAGTATCGCGAGCAAAACAATTGTACCGATGAGAATGACGACGACCTCTAGGACGTCTGGGGACGACATGATAACCGTGCCCTCCATGATGATATCCAACGAAATCAGTATAGCGGGTTCAGAAACCTTGCACAAGAAACTCGTCGGCCTTGAAACAACATCGCTGCCATCCAGCGAGGCTCCGGAGATCTCGCCGACCTACGGTGAAAGGGAAGCCTCTCTGTCATGGGTGCTCCGGACCACAGGAAGGACAAGATGTCGTTAGAAACAAGAAGCTTGCCGCTCCTTTCAGAGGCGCTGACCACGCTTGAAGAAGGTTTCAAAAATCTGCCGATTTTTGACCCACCGACGGATATAGAGGCCATCAAGCAGGTTTTGCAAGACGTTGCCCATAGAATGCAAGATAACTATCCGTACTTTCATCCTCTCTACATCGGACAAATGCTGAAGCCGCCTCATCCTATCGCCCGACTCGCCTACATGCTCTCGATGTGGATCAACCCCAACAACCACGCCCTTGACGGCGGTCGATGCAGTTCGAGCATGGAAAAAGAGGCGGTCGCGGCCTTGGCCGCGATGTTTCATTGGCACACACACCTGGGGCATCTCTGCAGCGGGGGTACTATGGCCAATCTCGAGGCCTTGTGGGTTTCCCGCTGCCTCCATCCCGAGAAGCTCGTGGCCGCTTCAGAGCAGGCCCACTACACCCATGAAAGAATCTGCAAAGTGCTGCAGATCCCTTTCAAGAGCGTGCCATGCAATTCTGCGGCGCAGATGGACATGAACGCCCTTAAGTCGTTGCTCGACCAAGGAAATGTGGGTACCGTGGTGGCGACCATAGGTACCACAGGGGCCGGGGCGGTGGATCCGCTGAGCGACATTCTCGAACTTCAGGAGCGCTACGGCTTCAGAATTCACGCGGACGCGGCCTATGGAGGCTATTTTACGTTGGTTGACAACCTGGAAAAGCGTACGAGAGAAAACTTTGATCTTTTGAACAGGGTGGACTCTCTCGTGGTGGATCCCCACAAACATGGCCTTCAGCCCTATGGCTGTGGTTGCGTCCTCTTCAGAGACCCCGGCGTGGGAAGGTTTTACAAACACGACTCGCCCTACACCTATTTCAGTTCCTCTGAACTCCATTTGGGAGAGATAAGCCTCGAGTGCTCGAGGCCGGGGGCCGCAGCAGTCGCCCTGTGGGCCACCCAGAAGCTCCTCCCTATGGTTCCAGGCGGACAATTTGCCCAGGGATTGGCTAAATGCCGAGCTGCAGCCCTTGCGTTGTACTCCCGACTCCAGCGCGACGACCGCTTTATGAGCGCCCTCGCGCCGGAGTTGGACATCGTGATATGGGCGCCCACGGCCGCCACATCCTCAGAAGCGTCTCGCCTCTCCGAGCAGATATTCCATGAGGCGGCGGCGCGGAACCTCCATACTGCGGTGGCCAGCTTCCCCAGGAGCATGCTCCAAACCCATTGGCCTCAGCTTAAGTGGGATAGCGATTCCGTTCATTGCCTGAGAACCTGTTTAATGAAACCGGAACATCTCGACTGGATGGACGTCATCTGGGGCGCCCTCGACGAAACCGCCAATTCCGTCATAAACAGGTAGCCCTCCCCAGCGATAAAAGCCTTTTATCGATTCGTCTTTCGCTAGTGATAGTCGTGCGTGCCGAGAACGACCTTTATGCCGGTCTTTTCCTGTATCATGCTTGCCAGTTCTTCGGGCTTGAAGTATGGACAAGCCGGTTTTGCCGTCGCAAGGCAGGAACTGAGATGCACGACATCCGGTTTCATCTCTGAGAGCTTTGCCGCCATGCCGAGGGTGGGGATGACCGTTCGGCCGGGGCACTCGCATGCCACAAAGGATACCACGGTGGATGGTTCCTCAAATTTTCCTTCTCCCGTAGCCGCAGCCTTGAGACAACGCCATTCCCCTGGGCACCCATACCCGCTCTCCATATACGCGCCGCATCCAACGACAGCCACTTTTTTCATAGTGCGCCTCCCTTCTACTCTGTAAGTGTTTCCTTATTTGCCATTTCGCGTCTCGAAAGTCTATAACAGCGTGGGACTAAAGTGAACCGATTGCGGGGAGGCTTCTATAGGACTTCTCGAAAGTTGTGTCGGAATGACGCGCGCGGCGACATCAATATTATGACTTTCAAAGTCCCTGTCGCGGTCCTCGATATGTCATGCCGGATTTGAACCGACATCCAAGAAACGAAGAATGGATTCCCACTTGCGTGGAAATGACATGGAGCGGGACAAAAGCGCGATTCGGGGTTATTTTCGAGAATGCCTCTGAGGGCTCGGACAAACTGCCCGAGTAATGTCATTCAAAAATGAAAGATTTTTCTGAACTTGGTGTTTGCGCTCCGTTTACAAGTCTTGGCAAGTTCCTCGTATTTCACCAGAAGGCGGTATCCTTCTTCGGTCAAACGCGACCCATTGGGACCCGTTTCGACAAGGGGCCTCCCGTAAACTGCCTCGGTTTCCTTGACGATGCCCCATACACGACGAAACTGCTTTCGCACCTTCTCCGCGGCTTTGCTCATGGAGCCGACGAGGTATATGGCTTTGAGAATCTGATAGATCTCTGGGTCCATTATGGTTTCGCCCCGTTCATTCTCAAGCCATACTGAGGTTTTTGCTTTCAGAATCATTGTTCAGCGTCCGGTGGGACAAATACTCGCTCCTTTCGGAGAGGCATTTGTCCCACTTTCGAAGCAACTAGTTACTTGCCTGCGGCGTATTTCCAGTACTTCTTTGGATCGTCTGTTACGATATAGATAACCCTCACGTCGTCCGGATTGATGGCCGTTGCCTTGGGAAAACTGGCCTTCAATTCGTCCACTCGCTTTTTGCACGCCTCTAATATCTTCGCCCTCTCGCCAAACTGCATGGCGCCTGTCGGACATGATTTGACGCAGGCCGGAATCATGCCGTTGCTGATTCGGTCAAAACACAACGTGCATTTGAACATTTGCTTGGTTTTTGGATTTTGCCTTGGGATGTTGTATGGACAGCCTTCGAGACTCGCCTTGAAGTCGAGATTCTTTGTGGCAGGAGTAAAGAGGACGGCCCCTGTTTTTTCGTCCTGAATGATCTCGTCTTTCTCGGCAGCAGCCATGCACCCCGGCGACAAGCAGTGGCGGCATTGCTCCGAAAAGAAATACCAATGAGGCTTGCCGTCTCCATTTACTCCCTCTGAGTATCTCAGGACCTTGAAGGTCTCATAGGAGAGATCCTGGGGGTTTTCATAACTTCCGTTGTTCTTGGTATGGGTCCCTGGAAGACCATTCCATTGTTTGCAAGCGACCTGACATCCACGACAGGCAGTGCACTTGGAGGTATCCACTAGTATTGAAACGCCTGATGACATAGCTCACCTCCCCTATGCCTTGGTTACGTTGACCATGAAGGCCTTGGTTTCCGGAATCATAGTATTGGCGTCGCCCACATTCGGGGTCAGCAGATTTGCGCTCTCGCCGCCGTCCTTGGGTACAACCCAGCCGTAGCACCACGGCATGCCAACCTGGTGAACGACCGTGTCACCCAACTTGAGGGGCCGAAAACGTGTGGTGACGATGGCGACGCAAGACAGTTCGCCTCGGGCAGACGACACCTTTACAGTATCGCCATTCTTGATGCCTCTCATCTTGGCGAGTTCTTCGCTCAATTCTACAAACATCTGAGGCTGGGCCTCGATGAGCCACGGCTGCCACCTCGTCATGATGCCCGTCTGCCAATGTTCCGTAAGGCGAAATGTGGTCGCCACAAAAGGAAATCGTGGGTCGCACGTGAGATGTTTGTCCATGTTTCCGGCAAACACCTTGATCGCGGGGTTGTTGTATTGGGACGACAGGGGGTTCTTGGGCAGCGGGCATTCCAAAGGTTCGTAATGCTCGGGAAACGGTCCGTCGTTCAAGCCGGGACCGTATAAACGGCCGTATCCTTCAGCAGTCATGATAAACGGAAGTTTCCCATTCTTCGAGTCGCTGAGCGGCGGCGCTGGCCCGTCAGGGATGTCGCCTACCCACTTCCCATCTGCCCACGTCAGTATGGCGCGCTTCGGATTCCACGGCTTTCCTTCCTTATCAACTGCCGCGCGGTTGTACAAGATTCGTCTGTTAAGAGGCCACGACCATGACCACTGCGGGTACAAACCGAGGCCGGTGGGATCGTCTTTCTTTCTGCGGGCCATGTTGTTTCCGTCCGCGTTATAGCTCCCTGTGTAGAGCCAATTTCCAGCGGCTGTGCTGCCGTCAGCCTGAAGTAATGGAAAGCCGGGGACAGGATCGCCCTTCTTGAACTTCTTCCCTTGCACCTCCGTATCCTTTGTGAAGACGCCGTTGATGAGTTTGGCCGATTTGTGTGGGTCAAAATGGCCTTTTGCGTCTGCAAAATCCCACTGAAGGTTGAGGATCGGCTCTGGAAATTTTCCTCCCTTCTTGTACAGTTCCTTAATTTTCTTCATGAGTTCAAAAAGAATGTCGCCGTCTGGCTTCGCGTCTCCCGGAGGCGGCGCCGCTGCATACCGCCATTGAGCCCACCTGCCGCTGTTTGTGATGCTCCCTTCTTTTTCCACCGAACAGGCGCACGGCAGCATAAAAACTTCCGTATTAATCTTTTTGGGGTCCATGCCAGGCCCCTTCCAGAACGACCCGGTTTCGCTCTCAAATATGTTGACATTCACCAGCCAGTCAAGCTTCGCCAATGCTTGTCGCACCTTGTTTGCGTTCGCCCCGCTGCAGGCTGGATTCTGTCCCCACGCGAAAAATCCTTTTATTTTTCCATTGTACATGGCATCGAACAAATTGAGCCACGAACAGTCTTGATCCGGATCCAGCTTCGGAAGCCAGGCGTAGCCAAAATCGTTGTCCGATTTTGCGGCGGCGCCCCACATTGCCTTTAAATAGCTCGCTGAATACTTTGGAAAATTAGACCACCAATTCACGGACCTGGGATCGGACGTCTTCGGCGTCGATTGTTCGTTATATTCTTTGAGAGTCTGTTGAGTCGATCGTGGCGTTCTGAGATATCCAGGGAGAATGTGAAATAGGAGGCCATGGTCCGTGGAGCCCTGCACGTTGGATTCCCCGCGCATTGCGTTCACGCCGCCGCCAGCGATTCCAATATTTCCCAAAAGAAGTTGAATGATGGCCATGGTCCGAATGTTTTGAACTCCGACGGTATGCTGGGTCCATCCCATGGCATACATAATGGTCCCAGCCTTGTCCTTCACGCCGGTCGCTGAGTACGCCTCGTATACCTTGAGGAGGTCTTCAACCGGAGTGCCCGTGATTTCAGAAACTTTTTCAGGCGTGTATCTCGAGTAATGTTTCGCCAGCAATTGGAACACACATCGAGGATTCTGAAGCGTCTCGTCTCTCAGGATGTTGCCTTTGTCGTCCTTCTTGAACGCCCATTTGGATTTGTCATATTGTCTTTTTTCTTTGTTGTAGCCGGCAAAAAGCCCGTCGTTGAAATCATAGTCATCGCCAACGATGAAGGAGGCGTTTGTATATTCTTTCACGTATTCGGCAAAATATTTTTTGTTATCAATGATATATTTGATCATGCCGCCGAGAAAGGCTATGTCTGTGCCGGATCGCATCGGCGCGTATATATCGGCTTTGCTTGACGTTTGGGTGAAGCGAGGGTCCACCGAAATGAGTTTCGCCCCATGATCCTTGGCTTTTTGTACCCACTTCATGGATATAGGATGATTTGCCGCAGGGTTTGCACCCATAGCCAGGACGCAGTCGCTGTTCCGAATGTCGATCCAATGATTGGTCATCGCTCCTCTGCCGAAAGACTCAGCAAGGGCGGGTACTGTGGAGCTATGACAAATTCTGGCCTGGTGTTCAATAAAGACGAGGCCGAGCGCTCGCATCATCGCCTGAAGAGGCCATAACTCTTCATTGTCCAAAGCCGCGCTTCCGATATGGGCTATGGCTTCTACCCGATTTACCACTTGTCCTTTGTCGTTTTTCTCGACAAAGTACTTATCGCGCGTGCTTTTTACCCGCTTTGCGATCTCAGACAGCGCCCAGTCCCAACTCTTCTCCTCCCATTTGTCGCTGCCAGGCGCCCGATAGAGGACTTTCTTGGCTCGAGCAGAATTGTTCGAGGAGGTTTGATAAAGGGCTGCGCCTTTGGCGCAGAGCGCCCCTTCATTGATAGGATGGTCGGGATCCCCTTCGGTGTTGATAATTTTTTTTTGCTTTTCATCCGTGAAGCATATGATCCCGCATCCCACGCCGCAGTAGGGACATATGGTCGTGAACTGTTTTGCCGTCTTAAGCTTTGTGGCCTTGGATTCGTCAGCGAAGGCCTTCACGGGATCAAGGTCCACCCCCAGGCGAGACAAGGCTACGGCCCCGCCTACGGCTCCCGAAAGAATTAGAAACTGCCGTCGTGTTAAGTCCATTGCATTCCTCCCTTGTTGATGGGGTTTGAATGTGCGCCAGCAGAGCAAATGGCATTTCCAAATGAAATGCATAGAAAATCTCTATTGTGAGATTACAATGGACAAAGCCTCGTGTCAATGATTTTAGTTGTGATATCAGCAACATATGTCAGCCCTGACACAATGGCGCTCTATCGCGTTGATACCATTATCGATGGAACGCAATTTCTCCTCGGACTGCGCACACCCTGTTGCCATTTCGCCGGTGTATTTTCATCTTCCGCGGCGCCCCTCTCTGCTTCGAAATCAGGAGGGACTCTCTTCGGCTTGATGCACGTACGCGTATTTCTTTCGGGGTCGAGGTGAGGCGGCGAAAGAGTTATATGTTCAGTCCATCGTATGCGCGATGGGTATTACCGGTAAGGGAATGTGCATCCGGCTTGCCGCGCCTTGTGCCTAGAGGTTTTTCATGGCTAAAGGGGCTCGCCGCTCAGCAGGCTCTGGCGACAATAGAGCGCGGCCCCTAATGCGCCTATGAGGTCCGGTTCCGGTGGAATCAGGATTGTGGCATTCAACTCTTTTTCGACAAGGGCTGCGACGCAGCGGTTTCTGGCCACTCCCCCGGAAAAAACCAGCGGCGACTCTGTGGCGACCCTTTTGAGCATCGAGACTGAGCGCTTGACGACTGACAGGTGAAGGGCAAGGGCGATGTCTTGCGGATTGTGGCCCCGAGCCATCAGGGAGGTAGCCTCGGCCTCGGCAAACACGGTACACATGCTGTTGATGGCGAGGCCTGAATTCCCCGACAGCGCAAAGTCGCCAAAACGCTCAATCGGGACTTGAAAACTCGTCGCCATAAATTCCAGAAACTTGCCCGTGCCCGCGGCGCATCGATCGTTCATTTCGAACTTCCGTACTTTGCCGCGTTCATCCAGGGCTATGGCCTTCGTATCCTGGCCGCCTATGTCGAGGATTGCTTTGCATTGAGGAAACATTTTTCGCGCGCCCAGGGCATGAGCCTGAATCTCCGTGATGGCGTCCGCTTCAAAGTTCTCCTGCACGAGCTTTCTTCCGTATCCCGTGGCCACGAGTTTGTCCCATTGACGCGGGGATAGGATGCGCTGGCATTGCTCGTGAGGGTTGAATGTGGTCTCTGTCCGGCGATAAGAGACAATGTCGCCGCTTGTCGCGTCCAACACCACCAGCTTTATTGTGCGAGACCCGACGTCTATGCCTGCTGCTTGCAACCTGATTCACCTTGATCGAGGGCTGTCGCCGCTCTCTGGAAAAAGCGTACGTCTTTATGCGTTCACAGCCAGTGTTTTAAGTTCCACCCCGTGTAGCCGTTATTTAAGGCGTTCGATGAATGCTTCCACTCGAGTTTTGAGCTGTTCAACATCTTCCATACTGTAATCAGTGTCCACTCGCAGAGTGGGTATGTGTTCGCCTTCCAAAGCTTTCTCAACGCTGTACGATTCGATTTGATAAGGTTGACAAAACTGGAGGCCGTAATGAATGACCCCGTGGGCGTTATACGCGTGATACATTTCCTTGACATGATCGAGTCGATCGGGGTTTGGCGTAAAAATCGCGCAGTCAATCTGGAAGTGTCGTTCGACAATGGCATCCATCAGTTCGTCAACCGTTTGTCCGGAGTCGTCGGTGAGATTGCGAGTTCCTCGTTCGCCCACGCAGGATTCTTCGCCGACTATGACTGCGCCGGAGGTCTCGATGATCCAGGGAAGCTTCCAATTAGGCACTGCCATCGGGCAACCGGAGAGCAATATCCTCGGCGTTCCTGGCGGAAAAACGCCTTTCTTTTCCCTTACTCGCTGTTCGAGCTCATCACAAATTTTATTGACAGACTCCGTGAAACGAGTCGGGTCGTCGTAAAAATACACCTGATTGATGAGCAGGGCGTCTAATCCCGATATGGGCGCGGGGTCGGCCTTTCTGAGCTGTGAGAGTCGATGGATGGCCTTGCGTTTGGCGTTGACAATGTCGATCCCTTTTTTCAGCATAGCCGCATCGATGCGCACCCCGCAGAGATTCTCCACGGCTTCTTTGAAGCGATAATATTCAGACTTCAGCACTGCCCTGCCTTCTGCAGACTTCGTCTGAGGCAGGTCCATGACGTAGAGATTAGGGACTAACGTGTTGAGGACCTCGTAAGATTTCTTCTTGCCGTCGCACGTGTTTTCTCCCACAATCATGTCGGCAGATTCTATATAGGGACAAACCTTTCCGAGCTTGAATCCGAATGCGGACTTGATCAACGAACAGGTGTTGCGGGGTAATATCTTGTCCACTTCGTCGGTGGCAAAATCAGCGCCAGTGCAGAGCCCGACGAGGGTAGCGTCGGCTGCTCTGACGATCTCCTCCGGCACAAACACGCAAAAGGAGCCTATGACCTTCTTGCCTTCTTTCTTGCCTTCCAAGAGTTCTTTGATGCGGAGGCCGTGAACTTCGCCCATCACAAAGTTGAAATAGTCCATCCCAGCAGGACGATCTTTTTGACTGAGGAAGATATCCCGGTAGGCGTTCCCCAGCACTTGCAACAAAACGTCGTGTGCGGCTAGATCAAGCCCGAGGTCCTTCCACATTGATTCATAAGCTGCACTCATCGATTTACTCCTGTTCAGACGCGTTATGTTTCGACATGGCAATAGATATTACCGATATAGGCTATTCGTTCTACCTATCTCATCGGCGAGTGGCTGTCAAGACAAGGTACCCTGGAAGCCTTTGACTATCCCGATGATCCCAAGACGGATTTGTGGGTCCGCGATTTTGTTGAAGCGGGCTCCAACGCAATGGGGCGTGAGTTGCGACGCCGAGGCACAAAAATGTTAGAGCTCAACAAATCACTTTCGCCGCAGATCTCATGGAATTCGCCCCGATAACCTACCGAAAAAGCAGCGAATGTAAGTCCTTACTGTTCAAACAAAATGGCCTTGATCAGATTACAAGCAATTCTATAGGTGCTGTCTTCCACCCCGGATGGTACATGAGCCACACGACGTGGATTGAACTCCATCAAGTCCAGGCCGACTAACTGTTTTCCTTGATCAAGCAACTCACGAAGACATTTGGCGATCTTGTAAATTTGAATCTCACTTATTCCGCGATAGTTTTGAAACCGCACGCCTGTTAACGCGTTGCGCGCTCCGATATCCATGTCTATGGAAATGTGCACGTATTTGGTTTTCACTCGTTCAAGAACCCTGCGAAGACAGGAAGTCCCGTGCAACAATTCCTTCTTGGTCAGAATATTGACACCAGCCTCTTTGAGGGAGGAATAAAAACTCACGTAACGTTGGATTCTCTTGTCTTTTAACCGAAAAGCGCTTCGCGGTGGATAATCGCTCACACCTAAGAGAAAAAGGTTGTCCGGAACGATGATGTTCTCGGTCAGTAAGTAAAAAATAAATGAACCGGCATTGTATGAGTCGGGCCGATTCTTCAAAAAAGGATCGAACGGATTGTGAACAGAGTTTGGGTTTGTCCGTATGTCGTATTCTACGGCTTCCGCCATGACGCACGTAGGCATTGAGTCGATATGACTGTCAAGCACGATGAAAGAAATACTCTCAGGGTGGTAGTAAGAAACAGCTGCAGCCAAAAGTCCACCGGAAAGAGAGTGATCGATCCCAATCATGCACGGGATATCGGGGAAAATACCTCCTGTCGCAAAATCGCCTACTGCTTTCGCAAAATCCCAGCACCCATTCTGGTCGATAAAAGAGACGAAGTTCTCAAGCTTTATATCCTTTTTGGCATCCTCAGGCGGCAGAGGGCTCAACCAGAGAGGTACTTCTAGAATCCCCATGTCGATCCAGCCTTCGGAATTCAGTTCACGGCGTAGCAAGGTCATGATTTCAGTGTAAGGAGCGCCAGTAGTTGCATCTCCCTCTGATAAAAGCCTTTTCTCTAAAATGGCTTCATCGCGTTCATCGGGGTCTAAAGCGCAACCAAAAAAGGCTACAATTTTTTTTGACGTCATATTTATTTCGTCCCCAAAAGCCTCATGTCTTGGGTATCCACATCAATTCAATGGCCTCCAATTACTGGTGACCGCGCTCGGCGCGGCCACCTCCTTGTTTTTTGTGGTTTATGAGTCATTTAGTTAGAAGACCTCGTGGGGTCTTGATAAGGTTATTATTTTTGGTGTAGGATTTCAGGGGCGACGAGGCCTTCCAAGTGGGGGAATTGATCTTTCATATGGGGGATCTGCATTGCTTCCATGAATTGCTGTTGGAAGTC
>JBMFOE010000024.1:0-51446 GCA_049969795.1 Desulfomonilaceae bacterium | reverse complement strand
CTCTCGTGCAGCGCAGTTTTTCCGTCATCGGCGTCCTCCTGCCCGAAGATATGGGCAACGAGACCATCCCGCATCTTCCGCAGAAGGAATGACAGGCGATGTGATTGTTTCCGACGATCCCTACTTATAGTGTGGAAAGATGTTGGGGGCGACAGCGTTGACTGGCCCCGTAAATTGTAGCAAAATATCGTAACAGAGGCGCGATACATACATACAGAGAAGGCGCCAATGACTCGCCTGGCAGCAACCCGAAGAGTCGCTTATCAGTTAGCAGAGGAGTAGGTCATGCTGAGTGAGTATTTAGAGGCCGCTCTCGAATCTGCCCACTATGAAATCATGGACGATCAGGAGCCATATTACGGGCACATTCCAAGTCTGCAAGGGGTGTGGGCGAGCGGAGAAACTCTGGAAAAATGCCGTCGCAATCTGAGAGAAGCTTTAGAAGACTGGGTTCTATTCAGCGTTTCCCAGTAATGATTGCCGTCTCAAACCGGCCTGGCGCTTGAAAACGGGAGTCCGACCCATGAAGTTCTACTCGTTCCAGACTATCATTGAAAAAGAGCTTGGCGATCCGGGGTACTTTGCATACAGCCCTACCATCCCCGGATGTTTCAGCAACGGAAAGACCATACAGGAAGCCAAACAAAATATTCGGGAAGCCATAGAGCAGCATCTTGAATCATTACTCGCACACCAAGAACCAGTGCCCCAACATACCCATCTGGTGCATGTTGAACAATTGTCGGTAGGAGTGCCTGAATGACCCGTATGCCCCCGCTTGTGGCGTTGGGCCGGAATCTCCATGTGCATGCGCCGTCAGACATTGCCGCGGTCCACGTTGACGTAAGGGCTTGCAACTAAACTGCTCGCGCTGGCCTTGTAAAAGCGAGCCTAGATCCCCGATCACGTCGAGGATGACAAGATAGCGACTCAATCCTATGATATAATTGCGGTGTCATTAACAGTTTCATGGAGTGACTATGCAGTTTACTTTTGAAGCGGAAATCTGGGAAGAAAACGGTCAATATGTGGGCCGGGCAAATCCTTTCAACGTTATGACGTGCGGCAGATCCAAGACGGAAACACAGCAGGCGCTCGTGGAGGCCGTAGAGCTGTTTCTCGAAACTGCTCAAGACATGGGGACCCTGGACGACATACTTGCGGAATGCGGTTACGAGTCGGTTGCAGACAGGTGGGTGCTTACCCGACAGCCTGAACGTTCCCTCATTGCCCTCGAGTTCTGATTTTGCCTCGCCTGGTTCCTCTCCATTGGAGGGCACTTGAGAAGGTGGCGCTTAAAAAGGGACTCCGGTTTGCGCGAAAAAAGGGGAGTCATCGATCGTACGTAGGACCTGGGCTGAAGAGACCGGTTGTCATTCCGGAGCGGTCCGAAATTCCAGTGTCAATAATAAGAAACATCATAGACACCCTCGCAATTTCTCGTGATGAGTTTTTCCGTCTCTTGAATGATTGAAACTCATAAGTGCTCTGGAAAATTGGACAGTGACATAAGTGGGTAAGCTGCTCTAAATGAAGGACGGAGAAAGGAGCAGCAATTATGGCGCGAAGACCCAGGAGGAAGTCGCGGATCGGCCTTCAAGGTCGGGGTCGCATTGGAGGCAATGAAGGAGCAGCAGTCGCTTGTGGTGTTGGGCCGGCGTCTCCATGTGCATACGCCGTCAGACATTGCCGCGGTCCACGTTGACGTAAGGGCTTGCGACTAAACTGCTCGCGCAGGCCTTGTAACAGCGAGCCTGGATCCCCGATCACGTCGAGGACGACAAGATAGCGACTCAATTCTATGATATAAAATTACAGTTACAGTTCTTGATCAAGAAAAACTCCCTGCTGTACCCCGCTGCCTGTTTGTGGTAAGATGATCGTGAAATACGATGCTACTCGAGGAACGGATAAATTTAGACAACTACTTACGGCCGACATGGTAAAATGGTCGAACTGGAAAAGATAGGGAGAGTTTTATTCACGGGTCATGCCTTACGGAGAATGTTCGACCGATCCATTACCCATGACGAGGTCCTGCGAGTCCTGGATACCGGTGAAGTGATCGCCGTCTATCCGGAAGATGATCCTCTGCCCAGTCGTTTGATACTGGGATTTGTTGACGAGCGACCCATCCATGTGGTCGCGGCGCTAGACCCACACTCCAAAACAGATTATATTGTAACCGCGTATGACCCGGATCCTGACCTGTGGGAATCGGATTTTAGAATACGGAGATCCTCATGACGTGTGTAATCTGCAAGCACGGCGTCCTACGCTCGGGAAAGACAACGGTGGTCCTGCAGCGAGCCTCGACGTCCGTGATCATCAAGGAAGTACCGGCAGAGATTTGCGATAATTGTGGAGAGTACTACTTGGATTCAGACATCGCCGCGAATGTCCTACAGTTAGCCGAAAATGCTGTCCAAAGAAAATCTGAGGTTGAAATCGTTCGGTTTGCCGCATGAGGTAAGGGCTTGCGCCTAAAATGATCCCTCACGTCATGGCAGAACGAGCCTGGATTCGCGATCACGTCGGGGATGACCTGGTGAGGGCTTCCCTTGCCTATTATTGCTGCCACAGATGGCAGAACGAAACCTCTCCCGTATTCCAGTGTCTATGGGGAACGGATGTGGGCCGGTAACAGATACGTCGCTGGTGTTGGTAGATGCCTGAGATAAGCCGTTTCTACGGGATAATCATTGCCATGTTTTTTCACCAGCACAATCCACCACACTTTCATGCTCGGTACGGCAAGGACTGGGCGGTAATCGATATCCGCAATTTGAGCGTGCTTGAAGGCAATATTCCTCCCCGGGCATTGGGATTGGTCATTGAATGGGCCGCGCAGCATCGGCAAGAACTTGAGAGAAACTGGGAATTAGCGTGCCAGAACAAACCACTGGAAAGAATTCCACCCCTGAGCTAAGGAGGCCCTCGCCATGGCGCCAGATGTCGTTTCAGCGACACACAAAGGTAAATACCGGCTCGAAATCGTTTTTGAAGACGGAAAGACCGGAGTCGTAGATTTTGAAAAATACATAAATGAGGGCGGCGTCTTTGCCAAGCTCAGAGAGCTCGAGGCCTTTCTCACTTTCTTTATAAATCGAGATCTTGGAATCTTGGCCTGGCCTGGTGACATCGACATTGCGCCAGAAACACTTTATTCGGAGGCGACGGGGGAGTCTTTGCCCCCCTGGATGGAGGTGGTCGGGAAAAATTCGACTGCCCCATAAGTTGTTTGGTTGCTCTGGAGCAGGCAGGCAGCAAAGCAGCAGCGATTATGGCGCGAAGACAAGAGGAAGTCACGGATCGGCCTTCAAGGTCGGGGTCGCATTGGAGGCAATGAAGGAGCAGCAGACGCTTGTGGAGTTGGCCGGCGTTCTCGATTCCACAAACAACTTGACGATGTCCGAGTTTTCCTGTACCATGAACGTAAATCTCAAGTGACATAGTTGTCTTGTGTGCGACATACCGCACGACAACAAGTATCAGGTCGTAAGAGACATGGGTAACCGCATTCGATTCATGTTAGTAGTCGGCGTCGCCGCTGTGGCGTGTATGGTTTTTCAGCCGCTCGGCGGGCATGCCTTCATGCCGCCGCCTCATCCTTGCGAATTGGAACCCATGACATACAGCCCGCCATGTCCTCCCCAGGTGGGAGGGCCGCCGCCTCCGCCCATGTGCGGCCCGTGTCTCCCAATGCGTCAATATCCACGCAAGATGGTGGGACCGCCCCCGTCTTCCATTATCGTGTGCAAGTTCCTGCCGCCCAAACCTGCTGACTTCAGGATCGCTCCTCCGCCAGCGTGTCCACCCCCGCCGTGTGGGCCGGCGCCATGCGCCCCAAGCGGCTGTGGCTATTGACAAACCGCAGCTCACCGGAACCGCTCGCGCAATCTACCTGTTCCAACACCGCAGCGCCTCCACCAGCGCCGGAGGCAGCTCCTCGATTGCAGCCCTAAAGTCTCTCAGAAATGTCCGCCATCGTAGGTAAGGGGGGATCCGGCGGATCAGATCGAGAGGCGACCGCGCAAGGGACCGCCAATCGGTGTATTCCGGCAGAGGCGGCGCCGCGATGTCGTCCGAAATCACTCGAAGCGCCGCAAACGGTATTCCAAACCTCTCCGCTTCTTGCGCAAGCCAGTAGCTCTCCATGTCCACCGCGAGTGCGCCCGTCTTGCGGCGCAGATCATGTCGGCCGCGCCTGTCAAAGACCGGCGTTCTTGACGACGCAATAGTTCCCACCCGATATGCGGCGTGGGCCCGCTCACACCCCTTACACAGTGTGTCCATGACGACTGGATCGGCCTGGTAAGACCGCGCAGATTCTTCCGCGCACACGATTCGAGCGGAAATGACAATCTGCCCCACGCGCAGGGAGTCCTCGAGCGCGCCTGCGGTACCCACGCCCACTATCCACGCCGGTCGCTCATCGAGATTGCGTATGGCCGAGGCTGCTCGAGAAGGACCGATGCCGCATCGTACGACCAGGACGTGAGCCCCCTCGAAGAAAGCTTTTCGGTACGTCGATTTCCCCCTCCGTTCTCGAGACAACACTTCCAATCTCCTCAGGAACGGCGCAGCTTCCATCCCCATTGGAAAAACAAAACACGGCGCGCGATTTTCCCTCTTCATGATTTGCCTCGGCTCGTGTATAACATCGCAGTAATGCACGCAGCAAAGATACTCTGCGGCTCCGGACTGACGTTATATATGAAACAAGAATCCCAACCGTCTATCCCCAGCATAGACGAACTCGACAAGAAAATCCTCGTGATTCTCCAGGGCGACTTGGGAGATACGCCCGAGCCGTATGCGGCCATCGCCGAGGCGCTCGAGACCTCGGAATCCCAGGTGATTCAGCGCATATCCCGCATGCTCAGGGAAGGCGTCATACGGCGTCTAGGGGCCATGATTCGGCATATCGAGGCCGGCATAGGATTCAACGGCATGGTCGTCTGGAAGGCCCCACCCGAGGACATCGAGCGCATAGGCAAGCTTCTGGCGAGCTTCCCCGAAGTCACTCACTGTTACGAACGTCCTGGGTTTGGCAGTCTGGGCGGGACGCTTTTTACCATGGTGCATGCCGAGTCGGAAGCCGCGTGCAGAGAAATCGTGGAAAGGATGGCCGCCGCGAGCGGCCTGGACGAATACGAGGTGCTCTTTAGTTCCCGGGAGCTGAAGAAAATCAGCATGACCTACTTTGACGAAAACGCGTCGCGTGAGGATCCCTGCGCTCTCAAAGGATCATGACGCTTGCAGCGTTGCGCTCTTGCGCGCCGCCGAAGGAACCAAAAGGATTTTAAGCGGAGACATCGATGAAGAACAATCAACGCTCTGAGGAACTCTTGGCCAAGGCTGTGACCCTGATACCCGGCGGGGTCAACTCGCCGGTACGGGCCTTCAAGTCAGTGGGGCTGCCTCCCCGATTTATTGTCCAAGGCCGAGGATGCACGATTATTGACGAGGACGGCAATGAATTCATCGACTACGTGGCGTCATGGGGGCCGCTTATCCTTGGCCATGCCCATCCAGAGGTCCTCGACGCCCTTCGGGAGACCATGGCTCTCGGAACCTCCTTCGGCGCGCCCACCCGCCGCGAGGTGGAACTGGCCGAGTTAATCACACAAGCAGTTCCCTCCATGGAAATGGTCCGCCTGGTCAGCTCAGGTACAGAGGCGACCATGAGCGCCATCCGCTTGGCGCGCGGCTACACGGGGCGCGACCGCATCATCAAATTCTCTGGCTGCTATCACGGCCACAGCGACAGCCTCCTGGCAAAGGCGGGCTCCGGCGCAGCCACGTTTGCCGTGCCCGATTCCATGGGAGTGCCATCGAGCGTCGTGGAACAGACCGTGGTCCTCCCTTACAATGACCTGGACGCCGTCCAGAAGCATGTCCAAGAAAATCCGAACCGCCTTGCAGCCATCATAGTGGAGCCCGTGGCAGGAAACATGGGCGTGGTACCGCCCAAGGAAGGGTTTCTCCAAGGTCTGCGGGAGATCTGCACCCGCGACGGCGCGCTGCTCATCTTCGATGAAGTCATGACAGGTTTTCGAGTGGCCTTCGGCGGCGCGCAAGCGTTATATGGGGTCAAGCCCGATATCACGTGCTTGGGAAAGATCATCGGCGGCGGACTCCCCTGCGCGGCGTTCGGCGGCTCGAAAGAGATTATGGAATTCCTCGCGCCGGTGGGCGGCGTGTACCAAGCGGGGACGCTGTCAGGCAACCCTTTGGCAGTGACCGCAGGCATCGCCACGCTGCGGATTCTCCAGCGGGACAACCCGTACCCGATGCTGGAAAAAACCAGCGCAGCCCTTCAGCATGGGCTGGAGGCCGTGTTTTCCGAAAAGGGCGTACCCCATACTGTCAACAGAGTCGGCTCCATGCTCTCTGTATTCTTCCATCCCGGCCCTGTACACTCATACGACGACGCCCTTCAAGCCGACCGAGAGCTCTTCCGATCATTCTTTGCAAGGATGCTGGATAACGGCATCTATTTGGCGCCTTCGCCTTTCGAGGCGTGGTTCGTGGGCGTTGCCCACACGGACGACGTCATCGAACGAACCATCGCGGCCGCGAGGCAGTCAATGACAAAATAAGACAATATACGGCTATGGCTGATGCGGATCGCAACCTTGACTTGCGCATTTTAATCCATTACTGTAGCCTTAGTGGCATGGTACAAAAGTGTGATGACGGGTTAGAAACGGCAATTAAGAAGCAGGCCCGAGAAGTGAATTGCGTATGGAGAGACGACAGGATGTGTAGTTTGATGAGCCGGTAAATCACCACGAACTCAGTCCATACCTTCTCTGCTCCTGTGGCATGGTCCTCCATGGAGGGAACGCACATGCACCATATTGAACAGGAGGTGCACCTCGCATCGAGGACGAACGTCAGCGTTCTGCTCCAGGGGGAAACGGGCGTGGGGAAGGATTATCTCGCATACATCATACACACCGGCTCCAATTGGCGCAAAGGTCCCTTTGTTTCAATCAATGTGAGCGCCGTACCGGACCAGCTCTTCGAGTCAGAGCTTTTTGGCCATGAAAAAGGGGCGTTTACAGGCGCAGTCCACCCGAAACCTGGATTGATCGAGGTCGCGTCGGGCGGCACTTTGCTCCTGAACGAGGTGGGGGACATCCCCTGGGCGAGCCAAGCCAAATTACTCTCGTATCTAGACTCCGGCCACTATTTCAGGGTCGGCGGCGTAACGCGCCGAAGGACCCAGGCGAGAATCATATCAGCAACCAACGGCAATCTCCTGGAAGCAGTGGAGAGGAAACAGTTTAGAGGAGACCTTTATTTTCGTCTTGCTGGAATTACTATTCGAATTCCTCCAGTGAGGGAGCGATCTGACGTTGCTGAATTGGTTTCGGAGCTGTGCCTAGAATTGGCCCGCAAAAAAGGTATGGGGAATGCTCCGGGAATCGATCCAGAAGCGCTTCACATATTGGTCCATCATCCGTGGCCTGGAAACGTCCGACAAATGAAACACTGCCTCGAGCTGGCCCTTTCATCATGCGACGGCCAGTGCATCAAACGAGAAGACCTACATTTTTTCGCCTGCGGCTGTCTGGCATCGGATCACGGAGATGATCAAAGCTTAACGGCGGTGGTCACAATACTGCCCGGTCAGTCCTTGAAAGAAGCCTTGGATGCGGCAAAAGCGGAGCTCGTCACGAAGGCTCTTGAGGAGGCCGGCGGCAGCCTCGCAGAGGCCGCCCGACTCCTCGGCATATCCAGAGACGCCCTGAAGTATTTAAGAAGGGTAAAGGGCGAATAGGACATTACTCAGCTTTTAGCCTTACTGAGAATGACACGAAGACGCGAATAAAGCTCACGGAAAAAATTTCCCGTGCACAGGGAAAACTTTCCCCCTCCTGGTATTATCCATGGGACGGCGTTCCACAGCTCGGCCAAAACAGCACAATATATCAACAGGTTGGGTAGCCGCTGGAAAAACAACCTGACGTGTTTTCTTGGCACTAATCTTGCTGCTCTGTGTTTCGATGGCGTTCTCACCCCGTCATCAAATGCTGTTTTGCGAAAGGACGTTGCCATGAAGCCGTTATTGCTCGTGTTAATAGTAAGCGCCGTGCTTCTACCTTACGGAACAGTCGCCGGAAACGATACCTCGCCACCCCCAAATTGGGGAAATATGATTGGCCAAGCGCAGCAATACCAAGGGCACGGCATGGCGCCCGATGCAATGGCATCCGCGCAACGGAGCTTTCAATATTGCGCAGGATCAAGGATGACCGATGACAAGCGAAGGATAAAATCTTTAGCCCTCGTGGGCGCCCTCAATGCTCAACAAGACAATTTGGAACTCGCAGCACGAGCCCTGAGACGTGGAAGGACCCTCTCGCGCAGTGTTTACGGCCAAGAACATCCGAATTCGATCGCTTTCACGTGTTCTTTGGCGGAGGTCTATTTGAGAGACGGCCGCCAGGCGGATGCGGAAGCGCTTTTCAAGGAAGTGACGAGAATGCTCGACGCTCCAGGCCGAAAAATTGACTCAGCCACGGCGCGCTCACTTGTCGGCTTGGCATCCATTCACGCGACTCGCGGCGAGTATCCCAAAGCGCAAGCTTTGTATGAACGAGCGATTGCCGTGTATGAGCCGCTGACAAAGTATCAGCCGGTTGTTAAAGGCGACTTGGTCAAGGCTATTTTCGCGTCCGGCCAGCTCGCGCATGCGCAAGGCAACTACGGAAAGGCATCCGAGGCATACCGACACGCGTTGCTTTACCTTGATAGTCACCCTGGACGCAATGCGCTGGCGGCGTCACGTATCTTATGGTCACTTGGGGATACGTACAGCGCGTGGCAAAAACCGCGCCGCGCACAATACTCTTACAAGAAGGCGAAGCGCCTTCTGATACAAGAGTATGGCGCTGATAAGATCGCAGCCGTATGGGTGACTGAGACGGCGCCATCAAGTCCATCTGCGCGTTGAGAAAGGAGGGGCCCGCGCACTGCCATAACAAGACACAATTTCTCAAGGAGCTGTTTTTCGCTTTCTCAATCCGTCCACGCCGATGGTGGAACGATGGATCGCCTAGGCGCGAATGGCCGAGGCGACGTTGAAGAGAAATAGAAGCACAGCGAGCGGACTGGGTGCGAATAAGCAGGAAAGAGAGGTCGTGTTCCGCCTTCCGTTGCGAAGGGGGAGGTGTGGCACGGCCAGAGAAAGGATAACACGCTAAAAAAACAACACTTTTCACTTGCCTTCTCCCTTCCTTTCCCGTATTCTCAGACCCAAGGGAACCCGGCAACCCAACATATGTCCGGCGCTCCTTACTGCCATAGGGGCTGCTGAAAACGAGCAGAATCACACGGCGCAGCCGAAATAGTCAGTTCTGGCGCTGTGGAGAAATCCACTGATGGTCGAGCGTCAACCACCACCCTCAAAGTGTTCGGACGAATTGGCGACAACAATTTACTACAAAGTGAGGAGGTTTAAGAATGGACACATCCTTTGACGTTCCCGAAAGGCTGGCCCTTCGCGGCGTCACCCGTCGGGATTTCATGAAGTTCTGCGGGCTTATGGCTGCAATACTCGGTCTGCCCATGTCAATGGCGCCGAGGATTGCCCATGCGGTAGCGAAAAAAAGACCCACGGTGGTGTGGCTGCACTTTGCAGAATGCACGGGATGCACCGAGTCGTTCATCCGAACCACTTATCCGTGGGCGGCTGACATCATCCTGGATACCATAGACCTAGCCTACCATGAGACGATCATGGCTGCGGCCGGCGACCAGGCCGAAGAAATCCTCGACAAGACCGTGAAAGACAACAAAGGCAAGTACATCTGCATCGCAGAGGGCGCGATCCCCACAAAGGACAACGGCGCATACGGAAGAATCCACGGCAAGACCTTCATGGAAATCGCCAAGGAGGTATGCGGCAACGCGGCCGCGACGATCTGCGTGGGGAACTGCGCGTGTTCAGGCGGCGTGCAGGCGGCCAAACCCAATCCCACCGAGGCCAAGAGCGTCGGCGCAGTCACCGGCATCAAGACGGTCAACATCGAGGGCTGTCCCCCCAACGCCGACAACATGGTGGCTACTATCGTGCACTATTTGCTCCTGGGCAAGCTTCCCGCGCTCGACGATCTCGGGCGTCCACTGTTTGCCTACGGGTATCTCATCCATGACAACTGCCCGCGTCGGGGACACTTCGAAAATGAAGAATTTGTCAAAGAATTTGGGGACGAAGGCGCGGGAAAAGGCTGGTGTCTCTACAAAGTGGGGTGCAAGGGACCAGAAACATACAACAATTGCCCGATCATCAAATGGAATCAAGGAACCAACTGGCCCATTGGAGCAGGCCACCCCTGCATCGGATGCAGCCAACCAAAATTCTGGGACGAAATGAGTCCCTTCTATGTCCAAAAGTAACCCCAGGGGAAACGAGCCTCTCATGCACAAACGCTATTAAAAAAGTTTCAAAAAAAGGAGCAAAGACATGGCAAGAGTCGTCGTTGACCCCATTCCAAGAATCGAGGGTCATCTTCGTATCGAGGTTGAAATAGAAAATGGCAAGGTGAAAGACGCCTGGAGCAGCGGAACACTCTTCAGGGGCATCGAAATTATCCTGCAGGGCAGAGACCCGAGGGACGCGCACCTGATCACCCAAAGATCATGCGGCGTCTGCACCCTGGTTCACTCACTGGCTTCTGTCAGGGCCGTTGAAGACGCGCTGAAAATCACCATTCCGCCCAACGCCCGCATCGTGCGGAACCTTACCCACGCGGCCCAGAACATGCACGATCATTCTGTGCATTTCTATCAACTGTGCGCCCTGGACTGGGTGGACGTGGTTTCCGCGCTCAAGGCGGATCCGAAAAAAACGGCAGACCTGTCCGCGGGCGTGAGCGGCCGCCCCCAGACCAAGAAGTATTACGAGGAACTCAAAGGCAAGCTCAAGGCGTTTGTGGATTCAGGCCAACTAGGGCCGTTTGCCAATGCCTATTGGGGACATCCCGCGTATAAGCTGCCGCCGGAGGCCAACCTCATGGCGGTCGGCCACTACCTCGACAACCTCCGTCAGCAGGTTCTGGCCGCCCAGATGACCGCAATCTGGGGCGCAAAAAATCCCCACTTGCAGGGGCATCTCCCGGGTGGCGTCACGGTTCTGGAACAGCTCAACGCGGACAGGATTTCCGAATACCTCTACAAACTGAAGGACCAGATTGCCTTCATTGAAGAGGTGTATATCCCCGATGTGCTGGCAGTGGCCAAATTCTACAAGGATTGGACAAAGATCGGCGGGAACAAGAACTTCCTGGCCTACGGCGACTTCCCTGAGAGTGAAAAAGAGCCGGATAGCTTCTACTTCCCGCGGGGCATCATCATGGACGGCAAGCTGCAGCTCGTGAAACTCGATCCCCAAAAGATCACAGAAGACGTCACGCACTCGTGGTACGAAAACGGCGAACCGCTTCATCCGTCCGTGGGAGTCACCAAACCGCTTTCCGGCGACGCGCTCAAGGGTGCCATCCCCGACACCAAGTCCAAGGACGGAAAGTATTCCTGGATAAAGGCCCCCAGATACGACGGCAAGGCCATGGAAGTCGGCCCGCTCGCTCAATGCCTGGTCTCGTACGTCGGCGGAAACAAGGAGATCAAAGAGACGGTTGACGGAGTCCTGAAGAAGCTCGAGGTGGGACCGGATGCCCTGTTCTCCACCATCGGCAGAATCGGCGCTCGCGCCATCAAATGCCTGGTGAACGCCAAAATCGCCGAGAAATGGACTATGGACCTCATCGAGAACCTCAAGAAGGGAGATACCAAGACCTTCACGTCATACAAACTCGATGAAAGCACCAATGGCATGGGCATGGGACTGAATGACGTGGCAAGGGGTTCGCTCGGCCACTGGGTAAATATCGAAAAAGGCAAGATCAAGAATTACCAGCAAGTCGTACCGTCAACGTGGAACCTTGGCCCCACTGACGGAAAAGGCCAGAAAGGCCCCGTTGAAAACGCTCTCATCGGGACGCCCGTCGCGGATCCCAAAAAACCCCTAGAAATCCTGCGGACAGTTCACTCCTTCGATCCGTGCCTCGCCTGCGCAGTGCATGTGATTGATCCCAAAACGAACGAAGTGTACAAATTCCGCGTGTCGTAAAAGGCGCTTCCAGCCTGGGCGGTTTATTTGGCCGCCCAGGCTTTTTTTGCCTCCTGTCATTGCCTCCCGAATGCCCTGCTTGCGGTATATGCATTGGGTGCGGCGCCCCGTCGTAGAGATCACTTGGCCGAGGGCATTGCCTCAAGAATCCATCGCGCTCAGCAAAGAACTTTCCCTCAGTTCAAATGACAGCTTCTTGGACTTATCCAGTGTCTCGAAGCTTCGGTCTGAATGACACGCGCCCCGGCGTGAACATGATGACTTTCATGATCTGCCTCAGCGTCAAGAAATGATCACTGAGTAACATCACGGCGCGTGACCTGTCATACCGGGCTCGATCCGGCGCCCAGGAAACTCGTCATGGATTGCCACTCTTACCCGAAAATGCCACAGTTCCCTTCATACCGGTATTTTTCATCTCCCGTTGCGACCCCGTTGTCATGGGAGTACGTAGGGATGACATGCAGCGAGAGGACGGCGCATGGCACGATGATGGCGCAACTGCGACGCCTACAATAACACATAAAAACAAATATCTATCATTAATATCTATAATGATATTTAATATCTTCAGAACCTTTCTTTCCGCTAAATGTCTCAACTAATTAATATTACGTAGGACTATCGAAAGAGTCCGCGACGACAGGAGACGGAGATGGCCTCGCTCTTCGCCGATTTTTCCCATACATACCAACGCTTTGTCGAAACGTTTCCCAAGCACCCGCTCGCCGAAGAATTGAAAAACCACATCATGAAAGGAAAATTTCCGAGCGAGAATTGGTTGAGGGCCAACATAAAAAAGATGAACGACCTGATGACTCCGCCATGGATGGACCGTCCATCCCAAGATTCCCAGGATGAGTGCGCGTGACCCATTTTTGTCGAAATCGACCCGTTCGATTTGCAGCGGTTGCGAAGATCGGCGCGTCATTGGGGGATCGCCGGCCTCAGCGTTGCGGCGCGTCAATGACGAAGGAGTATTCCGGCCCCTCTGCGAAACCATAGTCAGCGCCTGATCTATGTGATGCGCACAAATGGCGGCCGTCCCTTTGGCAAGTATGCTCATTGTGTGATAGAGGTTCTTTCCATGGACAATTCAGCCCAAACGCAGCCTACAGGGACGCGTAAACTGCTATGGTCTGCCTTGAGTATTGGATTTGTCATTGCGTTTCTTGCAGCCTGCGTGGCGTATGTGTGGTCGCACCGCGATGATTTTTCCTTTCTGGCAACGGCGTCCCACGGGGACTTGACCGTGGCGGCCGCGTGCGTCTTGCTCAGCTACGTGCTGAACAGCTATCAACTGGGACTTTTTCTCGTCAAATTGGGGCTTCAGTTGAGCCTAGGGGAGCGACTCGCTCTCACCATGGCCATGATGCTCGGCAATCTCGTCATACCCCTGCGCGGGGGCTCCGCTGCATTGGCCGTCTATCTCAAGGCAGTGCGCCATTTTGATTTTGCTTCGTTCGCCATTATTTACGGGGGTACAGCCCTGCTCATGGGGCTGATCAATTCGGCGCTGGCTTTGGGAGCCCTCGCGTATCTGGCCGCGGCTCACGGCTTTTATCAGCCGGTTCTCATGGCCGCGTCCGGAATTTTATTCTTCGGGACCGCGTACTTTGTGTGTGCGCCGCCGCCAACGCCGCGGCAGTGCAAGGGCGTCCTCGGGGTCTTGTTTCGCATTTCCCAGGGCTGGCGTCTCATCACCATGGATAAGCCTCTCATGCGAGCCCTGATCTTCTCCACAGCCCTTATCGTGCTCTGTCTTCTCGGCGCATTCTGGCGCATCTACCAAGCCACCCATAGCCCCATATCTTTCTGGGGCGTCCTCGTCACTTCCAGCCTCGGGAACGTGGCAAATTTGGCGCCATTTACTCCTGGGTCTCTCGGCATATTCGACGCGGTCGCCATCCAAATACCGCTCTTGTTTGACCTGGACCTGCCCAGGTCCATGGCTGCAACCTTTCTCTTCAGGACGCTGTGCTTCGGTTGGGCGTTGCTGTTCGGTCTGCCCGCGTCGTGGTATATGGCCCGGAACATACGCCTCGCCCGAACAAAGGACGGTTCCGAAGACGCGGAAAGCCGCATGCCATAATCGTCTCTGGAAATTCCTTGCAATTCACCTGTCGCGATTTTTATACTGTTCTCGATGATCGTGGCTTGAGCATACTTCGGAGTGGTGGAAATGAGTAAGATCGCCTTGCTCTGCGGGCCGGCGCGGGCCCCGTTCCTTCTTCTCACTCCCGCGTGCGTCGCCCTGGGTGTTGGAACGGCGTACTGGGAAACAGGGCATGTGAGTCTCTCACAAGTATTCCTGGTCCTTTTGGGGGCTTTGTCCGCGCACGTGAGCGTGAACGCCTTCAACGAATACTTCGATTACCAGAGCGGTCTGGATTTCAAAACCGCGCGGACGCCGTTCAGCGGCGGGAGCGGAACGCTGCCTGCCCATCCGGAGATGGCGCGCGCTGCCTTGATGCTCTCGATCGCAACCTTGGCTCTTGCTGCAGGGATAGGAATCTATTTTGTCTGGTTACGAGGCTGGCTGCTCTTGCCCCTCGGCGTGTTAGGGCTTGTCCTCGTGGTGAGCTACACGATATGGTGGACCCGGAACCCGGCGCTGTGTCTCATCGCTCCTGGCCTCGGTTTCGGTCTTCTCATGGTCATGGGTACCCATTTTGCCCTCACGGGCTCGTACAGCGCGACCGCGTTTGTCGCCTCGTTGGTCCCCACCTTTTTGGTGAGCGACCTGTTATTGTTGAATCAATTTCCTGACGTCGAGGCTGATCGGACGGTTGGGCGGCGGCATTTTCCCATGACGCGAGGGGTTCAGGCCGCGAGCCTGATCTACGGCGTGTTACTGTTGCTCGCCTATGTCTCGATTGTGGTTGGGGTCATGTTCCGGGCGCTGCCTGTCATGAGTCTTCTCGCCCTGGGAACGGCCGTGGTCGCGGGCATGGCGTACCGCCGCGCTCGGCAGGCGGCAGACAATATCCCGGGACTCATTCCCGCCCTTGCCATGAATGTGATCGTCAATCTCGCCACCCCGCCCCTGGTGGCCCTTGGGTTGTTCCTCGGGAGCCGTTAGAAATCCTTTTCTTGGGGGTCCTTTGGGCAGAAGAGGCGTCCTCAGCCTACAATGACCAAGGGCTTGGTCTCTCCTCGCACAATGCGGTCGCCAACGCTTGTCCCGCAATAGGCGCAGAGGTATTCGTACTTGTCGCCTTCCGGTAGCACAAGCAGCAGCCTTTCCCTGACCGGATTGGCCCTTTTGCATTTTGGGCAATACAATTCCACGGCGTTGAAGCTATCGAATTGCTTGGTCTGGGCTCTCCTCACCGCCCTTGCGGCGGCGGCTTGTCTTACAAAGCGTTTATCCATGTTCACTCCTCATATCGATTCCCTCAGGATTCCACACAGCCTGGCATCGAAGGCCTCGCCGTGAGTCTTGCGTCTTGACCTGCGGCTCGGCGATACGCGCCTCGTATTTTCTCGCTGAGAGAATATCCAACATCGAGCGGGCTTGGATTCATCTCAGGCGCACCCTGCTTTCCTCGTATAATGCAAACCGCCCTGCTCATTGTCAATGCGCATCGACGCCTCGGAGATTCCTCTTTGCCGTCAGACGACCCCGTGATCTCGATGAGACGCAACCGCCCTGTCTGTTGACAGATTGGCTCATAGGCGCTATTCATCTAAAGGTAATGTAAGCAACAATCGTACAAAAGGGCTGTCCGATGGAAAAGAGAGATCTTGATCTGATCGCGCAGTGGCAGGATAAAGACCCTGAGCTGAAAAGGTTGTGGACGGAGCATCTCGAATACGAGGAACAACTTGAAGTGTTCAATAAACGAGTGTATCTCTCGCCAGCAGAAGAATTGGAACGAAAAACGCTCCAAAAAAAGAAATTGAAAGGTCGGGATCAGATAGAACGCATTCTCACGAGGCTGCGGGCTGCTGCGCCCCAGTGATTGTTGCAGCATATCTTGAGACCATACGAGGAACATTGAAAGACGCCGTAAAATGCACAGGAGCTGAAGCGCTCCTCATGGCCCTCAAAGAGGAGGGCGTACAAGCCATATTTGGGTATCCAGGCGGAGCCGTGATCGACATCTTCGATGCAATGGTGCGGCGGTTCCGCGATGCGTTCAAGTTCATACTCGTACGGCATGAACAAGCGGCTGTTCACGCCGCCGACGGCTACGCGAGGGCTACCGGCAAACCGGGCGTATGCCTGGTGACGTCGGGTCCGGGCGGCACAAACACCGTCACGGGTCTTGCCACGGCGTTCATGGATTCTATCCCAGTGGTGGTGTTCACCGGCCAAGTGCCCACGCCATTGATCGGAAATGATGCATTTCAGGAAGCCGACATCGTGGGGATCACCAGACCCTGCACCAAACACAACTACCTTGTGACGTCCGTGGATGAACTTACGCAAACCATAAAAGAAGCGTTTTACATTGCCACGTCAGGCCGGCCCGGGCCAGTCCTGGTCGATCTCCCAAAGAACGTCTCTCAATCTCAGACGCAATTTCACTATCCTAAGGAAGTGTCCCTTCCGACATATAAACCCGTCGTAAAACCTCATACTCCTTCCCTCAAACGGGCTGCGGATCTGTTGATGCGCTCCCACAAGCCGGTGGTGTACGCCGGTGGAGGGGTGATCACCGCGGGCGCGCACGAGGAATTGCGCAGGCTGGCGGAAATGATGAGCCTGCCAGTGACCATGACCCTCATGGGGCTCGGCGGCTTCCCTGGGACGCATCCGCTGAGTCTTGGCATGCTTGGCATGCATGGTACATATCGAGCGAACATGGCCGTGAGCCAGGCCGACCTGCTGCTCGCGGTCGGCGCGAGGTTTGACGACAGAGTCACAGGCAAGGTGGAAGACTTCGCTCCCAACGCGAAAATTATTCATATCGATATAGATCCCACGTCGATTCAGAAAAACATCCGAGTTGATGTGCCTATTGTAGCGGATGCAAAAGAGGCGCTCAGTCAGCTCATTGACATCCTTGCGGCCGATCGCCGTCAACAGCGCAAGGAGAAAAGGCTCAAGGAATGGCACGCCCAGCTTACGGTGTGGAGAAATGAGCAGCGCCTCCGATTCGATAGAACCGCAGAGGTAATCAAGCCGCAGTACGTGATCGAAAAACTCTACGAGATGACCGGGGGGAATGCGATCATTAGCACCGAAGTGGGGCAGAACCAAATGTGGGCCGCCCAATATTACCTTTTCGATCGTCCCAGGACGTTCCTGACCTCAGGCGGGCTGGGCACCATGGGGTATGGGTTTCCCGCCGCGATTGGGGCTCAAGTGGCATTTCCTGACGCGACAGTGATAGACATCGCAGGGGATGGCTCAATCCAGATGAACATCCAGGAACTCGCCACCGTCATGCAGTACAAGCTTCCGGTAAAAATAGCCATCCTCAACAATGGATACCTGGGAATGGTGCGGCAATGGCAGGAGCGATTCTACGACAATGTCTATGCCCACACCGACATTATGTGCGGGCCTGATTTTGTCAAGCTGGCCGACGCCTACGGCGCGCTTGGGTTGAGGGCAACCGAAAAGCGCGAGGTCGAGGATGTGATTGCGAAGGCCCTGGCCCACAAGGGCCCTGTGATAATGGATTTCCACGTGGATAGAGAGGAAGGCGTGTATCCGATGGTCCCGGCTGGCGCGGCCATCACGAACATGATACTCGTATAACATGGAAGAAAGACATGTCATCTCAGTCCTTGTCGAGAACAAGCCGGGCGTCCTGGCCCGGGTCGCCGGAATGTTCTCCGGCAGGGCGTTCAACATTCACTCGCTCGCCGTCGCCCCCACCATGGACAGCAAGCTCTCTCGGATGACCATCGTCACCCAGGGAAGCGAGCAGTTGATCGAGCAAATCCTGAAACAATTGCGAAAGCTCATCAACGTGCTCAAGGTCCAGGACCTGACTGAGGGAGACTTTGTGGAAAGAGAGATGGCGCTCATCAGAGTCAAAGCGCCTTCAGCCCGTCGAACGGAGATATTACGCATTAACGAGGTGTTTCGGGGCAAGGTTATTGACATGGGCCGCGATAATATTACCCTGGAAGTGACAGGCAGCCAGTCGAAAATACAGGGGCTGCTCGATCTGCTCGCTCCTTTCGGGATTCAAGAACTCATCAGAACCGGCGCTGTTGCCATCCCAAGGGCGAGAAAGAGCTGAAGAGCTGCAGAGGTCTCTCGATGATCTCACGAACAGGCCATTATGAATATATCGCCAGGGAGGCCTATCCGTTCCTGATACCGATTTTTCTGGCCTCAGCCGCGGCATGGTGGTGGGCGCATCCATGGGCGAGCATCCTTTTCCTTGGACTGGGCGCGGCGACAGGCTGCTTTTTTCGCAACCCGGAGCGGGATACCCCTCAGCAAGACGGCGTCATCGTGGCGCCGGCCGACGGCGTCATCGCTGAAATAGCAGGAGGCGCCGCCTCGGACAATCTCCCCAATCTGCCGCTGACCCGAATCAGTACGTTCATGTCCATTCTCAATGTGCACGTAAATCGCTTCCCTGTTACGGGGACGGTCAAGAAGATACAGCATCGACCGGGACGATTCCTTGACGCCAGAAAATCAGAGGCGTCATCGGTAAACGAGCGAAACTCCGTAGTGATCGGCTCAGACATTGGCGATGTCGAAGTCGTTCAGGTGGCAGGCAAGATCGCACGGCGCATTGCGTGCTGGATTTACGAAGGCGACTCGTTGAAAAGAGGCGATCGATTCGGCCTCATACGATTTGGATCGAGGGTTGACTTGTACATTCCGTCTCACCTCGCCGTCTCTGTCACACAGGGGATGAAAGTGGTGGGCGGCGTCACCGTCATTGCGCGACATCCTTCACCCCAATCGTCTGTTCCCCAGGAGGATTGACATGGCCACGAAACTCCACAAAGAAAAAAGATTCTTCAAGAATAGACGCCGCAACGCAGAGGGCTATGACGCTAACGCCAGACAGGCGCGAAACAAGATGCGCATTGATAAGATGAAGAAAGGCATTTTCATCCTCCCTTCGCTCCTTACCCTGAGCAGTATTTTTCTCGCCTTTTATGCCATGGTCGCCTCCATCAAGGGAGAGTTCGTGCTCGCCGGCGCGCTCATCCTGGGCGCTGGCTTCTTTGACGGTATTGACGGAAAAGTGGCTCGATTGACCAAGACCACCACGCGCTTTGGACTAGAACTCGATTCGCTTGCGGACGTGATATCTTTTGGCGTCGCGCCGGCCATTCTCGTGTACAACTGGGTTCTCGCGCCCATGGCTCAGATTGGATGGGTCAGCGCTTTCGTCTTTGTGGCGTGCGGCGCATTGCGCCTTGCCCGCTTCAACGTGCAAACAGGGAACATAGATCCCAAGCGCTTCAACGGACTACCCATCCCCGCGGCAGCAGCTATGGTTGCGACTACCGTGCTCTTCTGCCATAAGGTCGGCATTGAACCAGCGGGCATGGGGCTCGCGATCCTCATCGCCATGTTCGTCTTGTCTTTCCTTATGGTGAGTTCCGTGAAATTTCATGCCTTCAAAGACCTGACCATGGTCAGGGAAAAGCCTTTTGCTTCCACCGTAGGCTTCGTCCTCATATTGGCGCTTATTGCCGTTGCGCCCCTCATCGTACCGTTTCTCCTTTGCCTTGCATACGTGGTTTCAGGACCTATCATGACCGCTAAGGGAATGATACAGACCCGTTTCAGCAAAACGCGCGCGATCGAGGAGAGTGTAGGTGAGGACGCCCAGCCGGCAACGGCCGAATCCGGTCAGAACATGCCATAAATATTACATTTCTACCCCGCTGTTTATCAGACGACAAGAACAGAGCGGCCTGTGGCGCCGGCGCGCCTCTCTGCGGCGGACGCCACGCGCGGTACTGGCTTCGTGCGTCGCCCCAGGTGTGCAGGTTGCCGCTTGCCGCCGCGTCCGGAATTTCGAAGAGATTCTCATGACAGCGTCATGAATCGCATTTTTTTAGCCAAATACACAAAAGGAGGACCTCATGCCAGACAGAATTCTGATTTTTGATACCACCTTGAGGGACGGCGAGCAGTCCCCTGGCGCGACCATGAATGAACAGGAAAAGCTTCAGCTCGCCCGCCAATTAGAGAAGCTCGGCGTGGACATCATCGAGGCCGGGTTCCCTGCCAGTTCCGAGGGAGACCGTTCCGGCGTCATGCGCATTGCGCAAGAGATACGGCGCTCAAGGGTCGTCGGATTGGCCAGGGCCGTTGCAGAAGATATCGAGACCGCGTGGCGCGCCGTGGAAAAGGCGGCAAAACCGGGGATCCATACCTTCATCGCGACCAGCGACATCCATCTCGCGCACAAGCTCCGCATGTCCCGTGAACAAGTACTAGAGAGGATTGCGAAGGCAGTAAAGCTCGCGAGAACACTCTCTGATTGGGTCGAGTTCTCGTGCGAAGACGCGACAAGGAGCAACCGGGATTTTCTGTGCAGCGCCATTCAGACCGCCATTGCAGAAGGCGCTACTACCATCAACGTGCCAGATACCGTCGGATACTCCTTTCCTGACGAAATCGCGTCGCTCATCGGCTACGTCAAGGAAAACGTGAGAGATATCGACCGGGTGGTGCTCTCGATTCATTGCCACAACGATCTGGGACTCGCGGTTGCCAACTCGTTGGCCGCGTTAAAAGCAGGGGCGCGGCAGGTGGAATGTACGGTGAACGGCATCGGAGAGCGGGCAGGGAACGCCGCGCTCGAAGAAATCGCCATGCTGCTGAAGACGAGAAAGGACGCCTTTGATTTTTACACTGGGATTGTGACGGAACAACTCGTGCACACGAGCAGGCTGGTCACCTCCATCACCGGCATCCCTGTACAGCCAAACAAGGCCATTGTTGGCGCGAACGCGTTTGCCCATGAATCAGGGATACACCAAGACGGGGTCATCAAAGAACGGACTACATACGAGATCATCGATCCGGCGTCGGTGGGACTGGCGACGTCGTCCCTGGTGCTGGGGAAACACTCAGGACGACACGCCCTGCGGGAGAGGATTCGCGCCCTTGGCTACGACCTCACCGAAGAAGAGGTTGACAAGACGTTTGAGCGCTTCAAACATGTTGCGGATAGGAAGAAAACCATCTTCGACGAGGACATCGAGGCCATCGTCGCAGAGGAAGTGCTTCGGACCTCCGATATCTATAAACTGCTGTCCGTGACCATCATGTCCGGCTCGGACGTGGTGCCCACTGCAACCGTGAGGATGGAAATCGAAGGCAAGGAATGCCACGGCGCGGAATTAGGAAACGGCCCGGTGGACGCCACGTACAACGCGATTCTCAAGCTTACCGGCCGCCGTCCCAAATTGGTGCGTTTTTCCATAAGCAGCATCACCGGCGGCACTGACGCCCTTGGCGAGGCCACAATCCGTCTAGAGGAAAACGGCAACTCCGCGGTGGGGAAAGGCGCTCATGAAGATATTCTGGTGGCCTCCGCCAAAGCCATGGTCAACGCCCTCAACCGCCTGTATTTCTTGTCCCAACGCCCAAGACCTGGCGTCAGACTTTAGGCGCAGTTGTTCGTTATAGTGACGAGTCCCACATACATTGGTTCCGCGGGGCCCTTCGCGTCGGTTCAGAGTCGAGTGGAGAGGCGCCGGTGTTGGGGCTGCCTTCCGAGGAACCGCAGCGATTCTCGAAGCGAATCGAAAATTGGCCAGAGGCTTCTCTGCTCGATTGATGCGAGCGCGTTCTTTCCTGTCATTTCGAGCAAAGCGCGAAATCTTGGGCCGCAGACAAAAAAGATTTCTCGATCGCTCCCTCTCGCTTCATTCGAGCCTGACTCTCCTCGTTCGAGCTGACGTAAGTCTTTCTGTTTTGGCTGCCACAATCAGCGATTGCGTCGGTGTTCCTCGGGCGGGGCTCGAAGTGGAACGCGCCTTCGGGTGCAACCGTTGCCTCCCTGCCTGGGCTGCCCTATGTTTATAATGGCGCAAGAGGGTCATGCAGTGGCTTGAGCGGCGTATGCAGACGCGCGAGTGCTGCTCGGAAAGCTGAATACATGAGGCCGACTTATATGTGTGGCCGCCTGTGGAAAACGCGAATGCAAAGAGATTGAAAGGGAAGGAGGCGGAGCGCGAGAAGGCTTTGAACGAGGCGGGGACGATGAGGGCGGCGGGATATGGTGATCAGGAGCGGGATTGTCGGGCGCGGGGTGGGGCGGGTCGCGCACGAATAAGAAAAAAGTGCTATCTACCCAAAAATATAAAAAAAATATTGCAGTGAACGAGAACTTGTTCCATATTAGTAGTGCTTACCCATCGCATTCCCCTAACGGGATGATACATTGTACTGGCATTCATCTTGCCTTGAAAACCAATAACGCATCTGGAGAGAGGAGTTCCCCCTATGAGTGGAGAGCGCTATGAAGAAAAGGAACGGTTTGACGGTCAAAAAGTGAAGATCCTGATGCCGCAATATGCCCCAGGTTCGGACGAAGACCGCTACCCCTGGCGAAAAAACATCACCTACGTCAACATCGGCGAAGAGAAAACGCCGGTCATGAGGTACCTGAAAACTGCGGAGAGGTATTTTTATTCAAAAGACTGGTTTGGGAGCGAGAAGCGCAAAAACCCTGCGTGATAAGCTCCTGCGGCAAAGAACATCACCAACGCGAACATCATCAACTTTATGTGAAGAAGGTGGCAAATGGCTGAACTTCCGATTGTCAAGTATTCTGGAAGAATACGGGAAATAAAAATAGGGAAACCAGGAACAGAATTCGTCATTGGCGGGGAAACCGGCTATAATTTTTACTCGTTTGAAGGAAAGATGCCCAATCCGCCGAGGCTAGCGCTCCAGGTCCTCGATATTGAACCCGAAGAATGGGCCGACGAGGCGCTTGCCCCGTTCAAAGATGTGCTGGGCGATCCTGTCGCCTGGGCCAAGAAATGCGTGGATGATTACAAGGCCGACGCGGTGTGTCTCTGGCTGACCGGAACCGACCCGAACGGCAAAAACCTTTCTGCTGAGCACGCAGCGACTCTTGCCAAGAAGGTCGGCGAAGCGATCAATGTGCCGCTGATCGTCTGGGGCGTGTCCAGCGACGAGAAAAACACCGAAGTCCTCAAGGCCGTGGCCGAGGCGTGCGCCGGCCTCAACATCGTTATGGGGCCCGTCACTGAAGGGAACTACAAGCAGTTAGGGGCAGCAGCCATCGCATACAAGCATGTGGTGGCGGCCAATACCCCCATAGACATCAATCTCGCCAAACAACTCAACATCCTGCTGGAAAACCTTGGCGTTCCAAACGACAAAATACTCATCGACCCCACCACCGGCTCCGTCGGGTACGGCATGGAATACTGTTATTCCATCATGGAACGAATCCGACAGGCCGCGCTGACGCAAAACGACGACAAACTGCAATATCCCATTATTAACAATATTGCAGAAGAAGTGTGGAAGACCAAGGAGGCGAAGCTCCCCACAGCGGAGGATCCCAAGCTCGGCGAAGCAGGCGTTCGTGCAATAAACCTCGAGACCATTACAGCCATAAGCGCTTTGCAGGCCGGTTCCGATCTTCTCATTTTACGGCATCCAAAGACCCTCGAGCACGTGAGAAAATACATCAGCGACATCATGGCCCAGACAGACCTGGAGTCCATGGCGGTGGATATGAGCCTCGCCGCGCCGGCAGCCCCTGAGCCAGCCAAAGCTGCGCCTGCAAAACCCGCAGCGCCGAAAGCCGCCGCGCCTCCCAAGGCTGAACCCCCGGCCAAGCCTGTTGAGAAGAAAGTCGAACCCGCCCCGAAACCAGAACCTGCTCGGGCACCTGCCGCTGTAGAGGAAGCCCCTGCAGTCGCGGCCGCAGCGCCTCCTACGCCAAAACCAGCGCCGCCCGCTATCGAAAAACCAGCGGCTGCCGCGCAAGCGCCACTATCAAAGGAAGAGGAAGAATTTATGGGACAACTTACTAAAGAAGATATCCAAGGCCTTAAGGAAATGGTGGGCGTGTTCAGAGCCATCAAGAATCTTGCAGCCGGGCTCGGAACGCTCGTTTCCGGTCAAGCGCCCGCGGCGCCTGCGGCTGCCGTCGCGCCTCCTGTCGCCGCCGAGAAGCCCGCTGCTGCCGCCGTCGTGGCGCCTCCGCCGAAGAAAAAAGAGCTGCCGCCCGCGGATTGGACCGAACACACAATAGATCCAGTAACCCTCGAAGGGCTGAAGATAGCGGATCGCGAGGGCTATTCCACAGCGTTTCATCGATCGCGAGTAATGACCGCGTGCCCCATCGGCAAAGGCGGTACCTGCTGCAGAATCTGCAACATGGGACCGTGCCGAGTGCTGCCGCCCAAGGGCAGGACAGAAACTCCCGAAGAGCGGAAGAAGAGGTGCGGACTGTGCGGCGCAACGCCGGAAACCATAGCCGCCAGGAACTTTGCCCGCATGGTCGCCGGTGGCGCTGCAGCCCACAGCGACCACGGCCGTCACGTGGCGCACACCTTCCTCCATGCCGCCAAGGGCGAACTCCCCGACTATCAGATCAAAGATATCCCCAAGTTGCTGGCCTTAGCCATGGACTATGAGATCGACACGGAAGGAAAGGACATCAGGGATATCGCCATCGCGGTCGGCGAAAAAGCCCTCCAGCAATACGGCCAGCAAGACGGCGAAATCCTGAACATCAAGCGAGCGCCTCTCAAGCGCCAGGAAATATGGAGAAACGAAGGGGTCATTCCTCCCGGAATCGACCGGCCAGTGGTCGAAGTCATGCACATGACTCACATGGGCGTGAACCAAGAAATGGAACATATCATCCGCCTGTCCACCAAGTGTGCAATCGCAGACGGATGGGGCGGGTCCATGATCGCCACCGATCTCTCCGACGTCCTCTATGGCACGCCGGTGCCTATCGTCGGGAAGGTCAACCTCGGGTGCATGCGCGAAGACACGGTCAATATTATCGTCCATGGGCATGAACCCTCGCTGTCCGAGATTATCGTCCAGGCAGTGCAAGACCCAGAAATGATTGCGTACGCCAAGAGCAAAGGCGCCACCGGCGGCATCAGCCTCGGCGGCATCTGCTGCACCGCCAACGAAATCCTCATGCGCCACGGTATCCCCATTGCAGGCAACTATCTGCAACAGGAAATGGCCATCATCACAGGCGCGCTCGAGACAATGGTGGTGGATGTGCAGTGCATCATGCAAGGCGTGGCGGAATTGGCCAAGTGCTTCCATACCCAGATCGTCACCACCAGCCCCATCGCTAAGATGCAGGGCGCATACAAACACTATGCATATGATGAGCGCTACGGGTTGGAAACGGCCAAGGCCATTGTCAAGGACGCCATCGACAACTTCCCCAATCGAGACAAGAACAAGGTCTCGATCCCGTCTGAGCAGCAGGACATGGTAGTGGGCTTCAGTCACGAGACCATCAACTACATGCTGGGCGGCATGTTCCGAGCGAGCTATCGGCCCCTCAACGATAACATCATCAACGGCCGTATCAGAGGACTCGCGGGCATCGTGGGTTGCGGGAACGCAAGAATCAAGCACGATTACCTGCACGTCGAGCTCGCCAAGGAACTCATCAAGAACGACGTATTGGTGTTGACCACGGGCTGCTCCGCGATCGCCCTGGGCAAAGCCGGACTCTTGACGCCGGAAGCCGCGCAAAAGTGGGCAGGCAACGGTCTGGCCGAGGTCTGCGAGACCGTAGGCATCCCGCCGTGTCTCCACATGGGGTCATGCGTGGACAACTCCAGAATCCTTATGGCAGCCACTGCAGTGGTGCGTGATGGAGGCCTCGGCGACGACATCTCAGACTTGCCCGCAGTCGGCGTCGCGCCGGAGTGGATGAGCGAGAAGGCAGTCTCCATTGGGCATTACTTCGTGGCGTCCGGTTGCTACGTCCTGTTTGGCGTGGGATTCCCCACCATCAACGAAGACGTATGCACCAACTACCTGTTCAAGGACATCGAGAAGGTGTACGGCGGGAAATGGGACTTTGTGGAGAAGGATCCCTATGAAATGGCAAAGAGATGCCTCGCTCACATCGACGCGAAGAGAAAGGCCCTTGGCATCGATAAAGCGAGAGAGCGTGTACTCTTCGACATGGCCATGAGACGTGAAATAGCCGGATAAAGAGTGAGTTTCGGCTGTGAAAAGGGGAGGGCAATCGAGCCCTCCCAACATCTCATCGTAAATTACCGCTTCAAGAAGTCAGAAGGAGGAACATAAGGTGTCCAAAATTATAGCAGCCAATGTTATAGCCGGCGCTCACAAGATCTATGAAAAGACCAGGAAGAAATATGAGCAGGCGGTCAAGAAGTTTGGAAAGAAACAAGAGGTGGCCTTTCCCAACACGGGCTATTACCTGCCCGTGATTTACGGGATTCTGGGTTTTCCCGTGAAAAACCTTGGGGACTGCGGGGTAGTGCTGGACAGGTCCGAGCAGCTTATCCCACCCTTGGTGCGGGAAAAGACCCACCTGCCGTACCTTGGCCCGGTCCTGGATGCGGGAATGGCGACCCTATTCAACTTCGAGATAATAGAAGCTATCCGGTACCTCGAAGAGCCAGACTTTTATATCCCGGCTGAAGACCCTACAGAAGACAAGATGTGGCTCGGCGCGGCTGATGACGTCATATTGCGCAAGAGAGGCGTCGAGTTCGTGGACGGCACGGCCCCCGGTTTCGCTGCCGTCGTCGGCGCTGCGCCGTCGAAGGAGATCGCCTCGGAAATGGCGCTCGAACTCCAGAAAAAGAATCTCTACGTGTTCATGGCGGCGAACCATAACGGCACGAGCTTTGCGCAGCAGCTTCACGATGCTGGGGTGCAGGTGGGATGGTCGACGCGACTGGTTCCCTTCGGGCCGGATATTTCCTCGGCAGTGTTTGCAGTCGGGTTTGCTACCAGAGCGGCCTTGAGCTTTGGAGGCATCGAGCCTGGGGATTTCCGAAAAGTCCTTATCTATAACAAAGACCGAGTCTTTGCCTTTGTGTTGGCCCTGGGCGACGTGACCGACGAATGGTATGCGGCTGCGGCAGGCGCCATCAACTATGGCTTCCCCACCATCGCAGATACGCCCATTCCGCAAATACTCCCGACAGGCGTCTGCACCTACGAACACGTCGTATCGAACATCCCGCATAAAGAAATGGTGAGCAAAGCCATTGAAGTGAGGGGACTCAAGGTGACCGTGACTGAGGTGCCTGTGCCCGTTGCCTACGGCCCCGCGTTCGAGGGCGAGCGCATCCGCGGGGAAGACATCTTCATGGAAGCTGGCGGCGGCAAGACCCATGCGGTCGAACTGACGCTCATGAAAGACATGAACGAAGTAGAGGATGGGCGAATCGAACTCTTTGGTCCCGATATCAAGGACATGCAGCCCGGCACGCGTGTGCCTTTGGGCATTTTGGTGGAAGTCGCCGGCAGGAAGATGCAGAGCGACTTTGAGCCGATTTTGGAACGGCAAATCCACCACCTCATCAACTATGCCCAAGGACTCATGCACATCGGACAGCGGGACATCGCGTGGGTGCGAGTTGGCAAGGGAGCGGTGGAAAAGGGCTTCAGCCTGAAACACATCGGCTCCATCCTCCATGCAAAATACCACCAAGACTTTGGATCGGTCCTGGACAAGGTGCAGGTGAAAATTTTCACTGAACCGGAGAAGGTCGAGGAATTGCTGGCCAAAGCGCGCGAGACCTACAAGATGAGGGATGCGCGAGTGGAAGGTATGACCGACGAGGATGAACCCATCTTCTACTCTTGCACGCTGTGTCAGAGTTTTGCGCCCTCTCACGTCTGCGTCGTGACCCCGGAGCGTACCGGCCTCTGCGGGGCGTACAACTGGTTGGATTGCAAAGCATCCTTTGAAATCAACCCCACCGGCCCGAATCAACCCATCGAGAAAGGCAAAGTCATCGATGAGCGTCTGGGTCAATGGGAAGGCGTGAACGAGTTCGTCCAAAAGGCGTCGCGTGGGAAAGTCATGAAGTACAACGCCTACTCCATCATGGAAGACCCCATGACGTCCTGCGGTTGTTTCGAGTGCATTGCCGCTGTGCTGCCGGTCTGCAACGGCGTGATGAGCGTAGATCGTGACTACAAAGGCATGACGCCATGCGGGATGAAGTTCACCACCCTGGCAGGCAGCGCAGGAGGAGGAAACATCACGCCAGGCTTTGTCGGTCACAGCAAGCTCTACATTGTCTCGAAGAAATTCATCGCAGCCGAGGGAGGAATTTTCAGACTGGTTTGGCTCCCCAAGGCCTTGAAGGAAATGCTCCGGGACAAAATCAACAAACTGGGGGAAGAGAGAGGCGTTTCCAATCTTGCCGACAGAATAGCCGACGAGACGGTTGGAGTGACCGAAGACGAGATACTGCCGTTCCTCCAGGAAAAGGAGCACCCGGCGCTGTCTATGGATCCCATAGTCGGGTAGTCACAGCCGATCGATAAAAAGGTAAGATGCGAATCACAAGGGGCCCCCTGAAGGTTCGGGGCCCCTTTTCAATATAAAAGCTCTATGATATTCTTCCACCATTCGGTGAGGGTATCGCCTAAAAGGGAGGTTTCAAGTCTATGGCGCTTTCTGGAATTCAGATATTCAAGATGATGCCGAAGAAGAATTGCGGGGAGTGCGGGGTCCCGACTTGTCTTGCGTTCGCCATGAATCTCGCTGCGGGAAAAGCCGAGCTGGCCCAGTGCCCTTATGTATCCGAAGAAGCAAAGGAAAAACTCGCTTCTGCGTCTGCTCCGCCAATACGAACCGTTCAGATCGGAGTAGGCGAGAGCGCCGTCAAAACAGGCGGCGAGACCGTTCTCTACCGCCATGAGAAAACATTCAACAATCCAACCGCCTTGGGATGCGTCATTGCGACGTCCGAGTCGGACGATTCAGTCAAGGCAAAGATAGAAGCGTTCCGGACGCTGCGGTATGAGCGCGTCGGCCTCGTGCTGAAGCCTGAAATCATTGCGGTCAAGGACGCCGGCGACGCCGCCCGCTTCGCGCAAATAGCCAAGGCGGCAAACGACGCCGGAGCCGCGCTCGTGTTGATGAGCGACAACGCGGCCAGCATGAAAGCCGCGCTCGCAGAGGTAGGCAAAAATAAGCCTCTGATCTACGCGGCGACGGAAAAAAATCTTGATGAATATTCCGCGCTGGCGTCCGAATTCGATTGCCCTCTGGCCGTCAAGGCCGATAAAGTGGGCGACGTGGCAAAACTCAGCGCAAAATTGATGGAGAAGGGCCACAAAGACCTCGTCCTGGATTCGGGAAGAAAGGGTATCGCGGAACTGCTCCGCGACCAAGTCATGATCCGCAGATTAGCCCTGGAAAAGCTCTATCGCCCGCTCGGATTCCCCACCATCGTCTTCCCCTGCGAGATGGCGGACAACCCCGTCGATGAAGTGATAGCCGCCGGCACCTTCATCGCCAAGTACGGGGGCATTGCTATCTTGAGCGACCTCAAGGGCGAAACGCTCTTCCCGTTGCTGCTCCAACGGCTTAATATCTTTACTGATCCACAGAGACCGATGACCACGGAACAGGGTATCTATCCCATCAACAACCCCGACGAGAATTCGCCCGTCCTTATCACCAGCAACTTCTCCCTGACGTATTTTATCGTGTCCGGCGAAATCGAGGCCAGTCGCGTGCCTTCATGGCTGCTGGTGCTCAATACGGACGGACTATCGGTCTTGACCGCCTGGGCTGCAGGAAAGTTTGTGGGCGACGCAATAGGGCCCTTTGTCAAGAAGTGCGGAATAGAGGAAAAATCAAAGCTGAAAAAGCTCATTATCCCCGGCGCCGCGGCAATCATCAGCGGCGACTTGGAAGAAGAGCTGCCGGACTGGCAAATTGCCATAGGTCCTCGGGAAGGCGCTCATATCCCCGCCTATCTCAGACAGAATTTCCTCCAATAACGCGCCAAAACGACTCAACAGAAAGGATGTGGCAGAAACGACTCGTTTCGCCACATCCATAAAAATTGCACTCGGCACGCAAAGCGGTCACATAACTCTTTGTAAATCGCCGCGGCTGTGCTACACCATACACATACTTCATCTATCATCTCTTTGCCCTTACAGGCTTCACTACAGGAGGTTATGCCTATGATCAAGGTCGTGGCTGAAAACATTAACATTATGTCCAAGGTTACCGGAACCGCGATGCGCGAGAAAAACCCCAAGCCTATTCAGGAATGGGCTGAAAAGCTCACCCAGAAGGGAGCCGATCTCCTCGATCTCAACTTGGGACCCGCCCGTAAAGGCGGTCCGGAAATGATGCAATGGCTCGTAAAAACAGTGCAGGAGGTCACAGACCTCCCTCTCTTCTTGGACACCACTAACAACGATGCGGTGGAGGCGGGTCTGCAAGTCTATCAGCCGAAAACAGGACCTGCCGTGATCAACTCCATCATGGCAACCCCAGAACGCATGAATCTTCAGATGCCCCTCGTCACCAAGTATGACTGCGAAATGGTGGGACTCATGTGGGGGCCCCAAGGGATCCCGCGAGACGAAAACGAACGATCAGTCCTCCTGGACAGCATGATGCTCAAAGCCGCGGAGTTCGGAATACCGCTGGAAAAAATCTGGTTCGATCCGATCGTCGTGCCGGTGTCCTCTCAGCAGCAGGAACTCCAAGGATGCACTACATTCATGCAGTGGCTTCCCGAATTGGCGCCCGGCTGCCAATCCACATGCGGCCTTTCCAACGTGTCCAACGGATCTCCGGATGAGCTGCGCGATATCCTCAACCAAGTCTATCTCTGCATGCTGAAAAAGTGCGGCATCACCTCAGCCATCCTTGACGGCTTCGATGAGGAGATCGTCAAAATCGCTCATGATCAGGCCATGGACCTCGAAAATCTCGTGGGACGGGTCATGGACGGCGAAGACGTCGATACCACCGGCTTGAGCAAACGAGAAATCGATTTTGTAAAAACGACGAAGCTCCTTCTCGGACATTCTCTCTATTCCCACTCGTGGCTCGAAGTGTGAGCCGATGCGGCGGAGCGCTCATGCGCTCCGCCCAGAACCTTGAGAGGCGCGCACGACCAGCCGGCTGTGACCTCCTTGTATGAGCACGCGTCTTATGGACCAATGGCCATAGGAAATCTGGAATGTTCCATCAGATCTGCTGGCTCAGCGATAATCAGCGTTGCCGAGTGAGCCGCAGCAGATGAGAGAGGGGCATATATGCAAAGGGAGCGTCACAAAGATCAGTCGTCCAAGGCCGGCGCCGCGAAGAAACCAATATCAAAAAGGTCGCCGAATAAGACCTCAGGCGTTAAGAAACCTGCAAAATCTGCAAAGAGAACCCGGCGCATAGTCGGCGATCTCGTCCCCGAGCCGCCGGATGGCTTCCTTGTCCTCGGCCCTTCTCAGGTGATGATGGAGTTTGCGCAGCCGCTCCTGGAAATGGCCCCCTACCCAACTGGCGACACAAAGAAAATGAATGAAATCTTCGGCGTTGTCCCAGAGATTTGGAATTATACCCTTGAGCCTCCCTCCAAGAAAAAAGAAGCCGACCTCATTTCCCTCGTTTCCCGGAGATTGAAGTTAGATGAGAAGCAATCTCGGGATTTCTTGAATATGATGGTCGAACGAAGGCTTTTATTATTCCCTTTGGACATACAACCGGAGGAGACTCCATACGTCTTTATGCGCAAACAAGTATGTTATCTCATTAACCAATTTGACTACGAATCATTAGATTTGGTCCCCGAAGTCTTGGGGCCGGACGCCCTTGACAACACATGGGTTGCCGGCCTCAGAACGTTTCTCTATGAAAAGGAGTACTTGCCGGCGCCGCCCTATCTCATGTTTGAGTTTTTAGACTCCCTCAATCCCCTTTACGTAGAATTTTTGACGGAGGCGTATTCTTGAGCCCCGCGTTGCGAAGCCGCAGCCATGACCGTAGGTTCGCCAAAGTCCCTTTTGCAGTCTGGTCTGAGAGAAGCTCACCGCGCCCCAGGTAGGTTTGTCGGAGCGAATCTCACCGGCGCCGCACGCAGCCAGCGAGCGTCAGGCGCTCTTCCGGCCCATGGCGCGTCCCTCCGCACAATTCGGAAAGTTACCAGCGAAGTTCGAAAAGCTGCTCGGTGACTTCCTTTCCCCATTGCGCGCCGCGTTGTTGCAGCGCCAGCCGGAACCCGTACTTTTCGTACAGATGCCTCGCCGCGGCAAGGCCTTCAAATGTCCAGAGATACACTCGTTTATAGTTGTTTGTCTTGCAGAAGTCCATTGCAGAAGAAATGAGGGCATTGCCGAGGCCCTTTCCCCGGACGGCTTCGCCGGTAATGAACCACCGAAGATGCGCTCCCTCGGTCTCCACATGGGCGCCGTCTATCGCGATGGAACCGTGAATCTCGCCATCCCGCAAGACAAGCCAAAGGCCATCCCGACGCTCGTTATACCGTTCGCAGAATTCGGTAAGCTCCTTGGCGACCTTGGCCTCGAATCTCAGGCCGAAGCCCGCAACCTCGCTGTAATACCGGGCGTGTAACGCGACTATCGTCCCTATGCAACCTGGCCTGTAGCCCCTATGGATCATTGCATGCGTGGCATCCATAAATTTTAACGTCCTTGAGCGGGAATGCTGGCGTCAAGCCCCGATCTCTCTCATTGGATCCTTGGCCACGAATTATAGCACTTCTCGAAGCGACGCGCGCGTTCGAACAGGCCCGAATACTCGACATGAAGCGCGCTAAAGGAGGCGGAGCTGATTCCAATGAAGATTCCCATAGTCCGAATATCGCGCCAAATTGAGGAGACTGTCCTCTCATGCAGGCAACGCGGTTGAGACATGATTTGATATAGCACTTCTCCAAAGTTCAGTCGGGCTGAGAACAGCGACGTGAATAGGACGATTTTCATGGTCTCCCCGACGGTGAAGAGGTAATAGATCAGTACCGTCACTGTGCTCCCGATGTCATGGCGGACTCGATCCGGCATCGAGGAAACAGGTCACGGATTCCTATTTTTACTGAAAATGCCATAGTTCTTGTCAGAGCGGTATTTTCATTTTCCATTGTGACCCCCCTCGTCATGGGAGTTGGTGGCAACAACGGGGCGCCGCGCTCCATCGCAATTGGCGCTAATTTTCGGGAGGGGGCATCAAGGATCATCGCGCCTGGCTTGACAAGGGCGATGACGAAAAGTAGGATTGTTCCTAGATAAGAAGCAGTCCAATGAAGAAGCTGCCGACTGCCCCAATTGGCCATTATCTCGATAAAGGAGGTGAGAGGATTCATACGCGCCCTTTAATGGATGCGTAGGTATTTTGACCGGTGTTTCAAAAGAGAAGGATCCCTGGGCGTCTCCCAAGAATGCTTGGGAGAAAGTGTCTCATGAAAGGAGGCGAAAGATTATGTACAGGACGTGGACAAAATGGTTTCTCGCGGCAGCCCTGGCGTTGAGTTGCGGAATGGTCGCAGCAGGGTTGTTCGCCGCCGATCAACAGAAAAGGCCCACGAGTTACGCGCCGGTGGCCTTGACCGAACCGTTTGATGTGGTGATGCACCGGATGAAGGACGCAAAACCGGAGATCATGAAACGTCAAATGGACCTGTTGTAGCAGAGGTACGATTTGAGCGATCGTCCATCAACCGATTGTACAATGAGCCGCGGCAAAAAGATTCAAGAGGGGGTGCGTGTAAAACTCCCTGCGGGCGTGACGTGGGAACAGCTCGCGTCGCTTAGCCCTGATCAGATCCGTGAGAAAGACCTTTGGCCGGCGGGATTCTATCCCCTGCCGCACCCGAATCACCCAGAAGGGGGGATGCTCTTCCCTAGGTTTCACATCGACGAGATCAAGAAGCAAGGATTGGGAGACCTGACGCGCTTCGATTTGGACTATGACTTGCCTGATCACTTCCTACCGGAATTTCCTCCGGCTATTTATTTGACGACGCGTCCAGATCTCGGAGACGTGTCCAAAGGACAGGTGGTCACCATTAACAACTATTTTGAGCTTTTCAACGGCGTACTGAATCCCAAGCAGCTCGAAGGACTGCGCCTGCTCGTGACGCCGTTTCCGCAGCAGCAGTTCAATCAGACCGAGGATCGGCGGTCCGAGAAGCCGTCCCGAGGCGTGACCTGTTTTGATTGCCATACTAACGGCCACACCAACGGGGCGACGCACCTCGTGGGGGACATTCGACCCCAGGAATTTCGTCACCGTCTCGATACCCCTTCCTTGAGAGGCGTGAACATACAGCGCTTGTTTGGATCACAGCGTGCGCTGAAGACAATCGAGGACTTCACAGAATTCGAACAGAGAGCCGCCTATTTTGACGGCGATCCTGTGATAGCCACCAAGAAAGGGGTCAATATCCTCGAACGAGGCAGTCAAGTGCACTTCATGGCAGAATTCCAAGCCATCCTGGATTTTCCACCCGCGCCAAAGCTCGATATTTATGGCAAGCTCGATCCTGCGAAAGCCACAGACCTCGAGCTGAAAGGGCAGGAGGTGTTCTTCGGAAAGGCCAAGTGCGCAGCATGCCACCCCGCTCCGTACTATACTGACAACCTCATGCACAATCTCAAGGCCGAGCGATTCTACAAACCCAAGATGATCAATGGAAGAATGGCGGCCGCCGACGGACCTATCAAGACCTTTACGTTGCGGGGAATCAAAGACTCGCCCCCGTACCTCCACGACGGTCGTTTACTGACCCTGGAAGACACTGTGGAGTTCTTCAATTTGATACAAGGTCTAAAATTGACGCCCGATGAAAAGAAGGCGCTGGTCGCGTTTATGCGAGCCCTCTGATCTCGCGGCCATATCGATCTTTGCGAGGGCCTTTTGTGGGGCCTCGCAAGGATCCTCTCTCATGCGGCCTCAAGCTTTGATCGCCCTCAAAAGAAGACTGATCATTTGTTCATTCCTGGCGACGCTCGGTTGTTTCTTGGAAAGCATCATACGGGCGAGGGCTTCGTGTTCAAAGGCCCCTTGGACGAGATGCAGATAATAGGCGATTTCGAAATCCTTGCGGAAGTGTCCGCTCTCCTGACCAGCCTCGACAGTAGCTCTTATCAGTTCCCAAAAGCGCTGGGTGTTTGTATATTCTTGGGACTCATAAAATTTGGGATTTCTATACAATTCCAAAATCAGGACCCGCGTCTCCCATTCCCGAATCTGAAAATCGAGAGCCCACCTCCTCAAGAGGTACAACAAACGCTCGCACGGGTTGAGCGCCCCAGAAAAGACGCGTCCCAATTCATCGGCCAACTCTATGAACCAGGTCCCCAGCACTGACAGCAGCAACTGCTCTTTGCTCTTGAAATACTGATAAATAGACGCCTCGGCGATCCCCGCCTTTCCTGCGATTTCCGAGATGGTCGCGCCCCCATACCCTTTCCTGCCAAATACCTCCGACGCCACTTCAATGATCGTACGACGCCTCAGCTCTCCCCGACTCGGCTCATCGCCTTCCTCGCCGCCCAATACCCGGTCTCGCTTCCAAATCGCGGCTTTGATCAATGAACATAAGGCGTCGGCGGCCTCATTGGGGTCATAAGGCTCCCCAAAAAAGAGCCATCGCAAAACAATGCTGTCGATAGCCCCAAAAATCATCTCCAATACGAGAATCACTTCTATCCCAGGATCGATCTCCTGGTCTCGAATGCCCTCCCGAATTGCCTCCGCCGCAAACGCGCTGTACTGGCGAATCATCTCATACGCGGGCGACTTGTAGAAGGCGGGCAAGGTCCGTAGTTCACGCAACAGAATTGAGGTGTAGTTCTTGTTGACCGAGAGGTCTCGCAGTTGGTGCCACAGCAGCTTCCTGATCTTGGGCTCCGCACCCTTCATCCCCTGAAGGTGCTCGGTGATGCCTTCCAGGGTTTCCTTTAGGTGCCGCTCAGGGATAGTAACGATGAGATTTTCCTTGGTCTTGAAATATTGGAAGATCGAGGCCTCGTGCACGCCTGAATCCTGGCTGATGTCAGCAATGGTCGTGTCGTGAAAACCGCGAGCCGCAAAGATGCGCTCCGCGGATTCTATGATAAGCTGCCGTTTTCTATCCGCTGACGGGCTTCTGCGTTTTGTGGAGGACGTCCTCTTGCTCGCGCTGCCGGACAATCCGGTGCCGTCCATAGCCGTACCCCGAGACCACATACAATGATGACTATATATTCATTAGAAACCCAATATCACTCATATTGTAGGGAGTCAAGAACTTTGTTGCCTGATCCATGATGCACAGAGGAATAAACGCTTGAGGCGTAAATCAAACAACAATGCGAAGGCCGCGCGAACCTGTTTGCTCCATCGATGTGCGCTGAGATAGGGTTCTCCCGTTCAAATCATCGCGATGACGAAAAGCGCAACGATGCGTCTTAGGAAATCAGCCTCAGAGGGCTCGCGAGAAACTTTGAGAGCCTATAGCCTCAGCGACTGCGCAAGGAGACTATAGGCGAGAATATGCCGCTGAAAAGCGGTCGGGGCAGCTGAACTTCTGGAAAGATTATCGTCATTCGGCTCTATACCGTGAAAAAGAAGGGCTAGGCATCCGTTGAATATTTTTTTTGCCCACCCCGAGAAAGCTCTTGACATGCCTTAAATATAAGTTATATTCATGTCATCGATGGAGCCAAATGGCGGCATGGGAAGAGGCGCAGACTAGAGTGACAGGCGCCGCAGCAGCGCTTTTGCGGTGTGCGGTCACGCGATACGACAATCGGGCAACGATGAACGCACGCAGATAGTCACCCGCAAAGGGCGACTCCAGCCAAAGGACATAAGGAAACGAAACAGATGATCGCGGCCGCACATCATTTCATAAAAAGTCGTTCACTGCGGTTGAGCGCCCAGGCAGCAAGATTGCATGCACGTTCGCGAGGCGGCGCATCCCATTCCATCCGTCGAAGCGTCAACGCACACAACAACCTCTCGAGTTGAGTAAGGGGAAGGCAGATGAGATACGGAGAAACAGGGTACAATCTTGAGATCGATCTCACGCGGGGAAGTGTTGAAAAGGTCGAAACAGACCCACGAGACACTGAACTCTACTTGGGCGGTCTCGGCACCAACGCAAAGATTCTATGGGATAGGGTTCCAGCGGATGTGGACCCGTTTTCCCCTGATAATTTGCTTATCTTTGGCGCAGGTCTCTTGTGCGGAACGCCGGCGACAGGATGCAATCGCACCATAGTTTCAACATACTCCCCGCAGACCCTGTTGATGGCGTTTTCGATGATGGGGGGATTCTGGGCGCCCGAGCTGAAGTACGCTGGGTACGACAAGGTGATCCTGCGCGGCAAGTCTCCTGATCTCGTCTATATATGGATTAACAACGACAAGGTGGAAATTCGCGACGCGTCTCATCTCAAGGGAAAAGGCGCGGTCGAGACCCTGGACCTTCTCAGAGACGAATTGAAAGAACCCCGAGCTCAAGTTGCCGCCATCGGTCTCGCCGGCGAAAATCGTGTGTATTACGCCTCTATCGAACAAGGTCGATCCAGCGCGAGCCGGGGCGGCATCGGCGCGGTCATGGGCGACAAGGGCGTCAAAGCCATCGCGGTGAGAGGCACCAAAGACATCAATGTCGCTCGTCCCGCGGAATTCCTCCAACTTTGCAAGGAGGTGCTGGAATACATAAAGTTCCGGAACGAGAATCCCATCCCTGGGGTCATGCCTATCCTGGCCGGTCTCGGCTCCCCCCAAGAAATGAAGGTTCACGACGAAAAATGGCATACGGAAAACTTCGTGTGGGGCAACGCCCGGGTCCGTCGAAAGGATTTCTGGAACAAGGAGATCGAACAGCAATGGGCGCAGACGTTGGAAAGTATGCGAACTCGCTTGATCAGTTGCTACAACTGCCCCATGGAATGCGGCGCGACCATCACCCCGCCCGGCCTTGGGACCTACATGATGAAATGCTTCTCGAAACTCACCTACACGATGGCGGCTTTCTCAGACCTGGAATTCGGCCTGCGCATCGCGCAGCGGGCCACTGAGTATGGCGTGGATGGCTTCACCACGCCGCAGGTCATGGCGTTCGCCCTCGAACTCTTGCAAGACGGCATCCTCTCAGAATCGGATTTCCCTGGCATGCCCTCGGACAACGAAGGACGATTCTACTGGCTGCTGGACAGAATCGTGCGGCGAGAGGGTATTGGAGACATATTGGCCAACGGGACCTACTGGGCGGCAAAAGCCATAGGAAAAGGGGCGGAAGCCTACGCCCACAACACCATCAAGAAGCACGAACAATTGCCCCTCAAGCTGTCAATGCTCAACCCGATTTACTTCCTCATGTATGCCACTGGCGAGAAAATCAACATAACCCAGATCGAAGGCCAATTTCCCCAAGCGCCTTTCCCCACCCGTGAAGAGCGGGAGGCCTTCGTGAAGGACTGGTTCCAGGTGCCTGACGAAAAGTTCAAACAATATTTCCTCGATTGGGAACCCCGGGGGGAAAAATCCATACCTTTTTATCCCACGGTTGAGATGTGCTGCGACATCGTCGATTGGCAGGAGATGATGCACTACATCGACGACGCCCTCGGGATGTGCGCAGGGCTATCATCCTTCCCTCTGAAGCCCCCGTATCATATCCACAATTACCCCAAGTTCATCTCAGCGGGCGCGGGGATTGATATGGACAAAGACAAGCTCAAGAAAGCGGCCAAGAGATACCGCACCCTTATCCGCGCCATCAACGTGAGGAGAGGCTTGAGGCGGAAAGACGACAGGCCGCCCGACGACCACTGGAAGAAGAGATTCCCCGAATTGGAAAAAAAGCTCCTGGATACGTACTACGAATTCAAAGGCTGGAATCAGAACGGTATCCCCACCAAGGAGTGTTTGCACGATCTCGGCTTGGACTACGTCATTGAAGACTTCGATAAGAGAGGCATCTACGCGGACAACGGCAACAGTTCCTCCCAAGAGTCTTCATCAGAACCAGAAAAGAAATAAAGTGAAGAGGCGGTAGCCGTCATGGGTGAGAAAAAAAAGAAGATCGTAAAAACCATAAAAATCGATGTGGACAAGTGCAACGGTTGCCGGGCGTGCGAAATGATCTGCTCTGCATTTCACGCCTCGCCGAAATACAGCAGCAACAATCCGGCCAGGGCGCGTATTCGACTCGTGCGCGATCCTATACGAGACATTTACCTGCCGGTGTATGCAGGCGAATACACCCCGTCTGAATGCATGGGACGCGACAAATACGTCATCAACGGCAAAGAATACGGCGAATGCGATTTCTGCAGAGCGTCCTGCCCTTCTAGGGACGTTTTCAAGGAACCCGACTCAGGGCTGCCTCTCAAATGTGACATGTGCGAAGACGACCCGCCCCAGGAAAAGCCTCTTTGCGTGCAATGGTGCCTGAATAACGCCCTCACCTATGAAGAGCGTGAAGAGGAAGTGGAAGAGGAAGAAAGACCAGAGGATGCGCAAGTAGGGCTGGAAGCCCTCATCGACAAGTACGGCATGGAAAAGGTCATGGATACCGTAGCCCGCATTTCTCTCGCCAAAAAGGGCTCCTGATAAGTCGGGCGCCTAGGGCGAGCCTCAGACTCCCCACGTGTATCTGAGGTTTTGAAGGGTTACCGCAACATTACGAGTAAAGGATCGACAAAGATCGTGGAAACTGTAACCCCATACAAGGAAATCATCGAGGTAATCAAGGCAAGCGGCGGGGATAACTTCAAGAGGTGCTTCCAATGCGGCTTGTGCGATACGGTATGCCCTTGGAACAAGGTGCGGCAATTCAGCATGCGCAAGATCGTCCGAGAAGCCACTTTTGGCCTCACCGAAATCGAGAGCGAAGACATTTGGCGCTGTACCACGTGCGGTCGATGCCCTCAACAGTGCCCCAGGGATGTGAGGCAAATAGATTCCGGAGTGGCCCTGCGAAGAATAGCCAATGAATACGGAGTATTCCCCGCATCTGTCAAGCCGGTGCGCACGGTAAACGCGGGGCTCGTTGGACAGGGCAACCCCTTTGGCGAAGATCGTGAAAAGAGAGCCGCGTGGGCGCAAGGGTTGTCAGTGCCTGAATTCACCGAAGGGATGGATATCCTCTATTTCCCCGGGTGCTATCTCTGCTATGACCCGCGCATGAAGCGGGTCGCCCGCGCCACAGTGGCAATACTCAATGCCGCAGGAGTGGATTACGGCATCTTAGGGTCGAAGGAGAATTGCTGCGGAGAGAGCATACGCAAGACAGGCGACGAAGAACTCTTTAAGCGTCTCGCCATCGAGAACATCAAGACGTTCATCGAAAACGGCGTCAAGAAGATTCTGGTCTCCTCGCCACACTGTTATCATACCTTCAAGAATGAATATCCGGACTTTCGCGTCAATTTCGAGGTTATACACATCTCCCAGTATCTATTCCAATTGTTGGACGAGGGCAAACTGGCGCTCAAAAAGGAGTACCCCAAGAAGGTCACCTATCATGACCCCTGTTACCTGGGGAGGCACAACGGCGTCTTTGACGAGCCCCGAGGGATACTGGGGAAGGTCAGCGGCCTGGAATTTCAAGAGCTTCCGGAGTGTCGCTCGGACAGTCTCTGCTGCGGCGGCGGAGGCGGAAGAGTGTGGATGGAAACCCAAAAAGGCGAACGATTCAGCGACCTGCGGATCGAACAGGCAGTGGGGATCGGCGCCGAAGTGATGGCTACGTCATGCCCGTACTGCATTACAATGCTTGAAGATAGCCGAGTCACCAGCGGCATGGCAGAACGCATAGAGGTAAAAGACATCACGGAAATCATCCAGGAAGTGATGTAGTTTTCCAAGGCGCGCGGCGGTCATCACCCAAGTACAAGAGGCTAGGAGGATTAACATCATGAATATCAACCCCGACTTTGTCGCTCCCTGCGGCCTCTATTGCGGCGTCTGCGCTATCTACCTCGCGCATCGAGACAACAACGTGAAGTTCAAAGAGCGTTTGGTGAAATTGTACCAAGGCGCCATCTCAGACAAGGGGACCCTCCCAAACGCTCAAAGCCTCGCCATCGAGGACATCAAATGCAAAGGGTGCTTGTCGGACGAGCGCTTCATGCACTGCGAGCAGTGCGACATCAGGAATTGCACGATGAGCAAGGGTTATGAAGGATGTCACCAATGCGCTGAATTCCCGTGCCAGTACATCGAGCATTTTCCCATGACCGTCGGCAAAAAGGTGATACTGCGCGCGATTCCCTATTGGCGTGAAGTCGGCACAGAGAAATGGATTCAGGACGAGGAGGCGCGTTACGTGTGTCCGCAATGCGGCAACAAAGTGTTTCGGGGCGTAATGACGTGCAACCGATGTAAGACAAAATTGGACTTGGACTAGCATGTTGCCGGAAAGAGTCGCCTGGATAATCCCAGGTCGCGTGATCCTTTAGGCAATAACGGTTTTCAAGACCGTCATATATCCCGCTGAACATGCGGGCTGATAAGGACATAGAACCGTGGAAAAACTAGAGGTTGGTGAACAGATGCGTATGAATTTCCCAGAGAGCGATTTTGGAGACGTCATGGTTGTCGGCGGTGGAATCAGCGGCATTCAAGCCTCTCTCGACCTCGCCACAGCCGGGTTCAAAGTGTACCTGGTTGAGAAAGGGCCGAGCATCGGCGGTCACATGGCCCAGCTCGACAAGACCTTTCCAACCAATGACTGCTCGATGTGAATTCTCGCGCCCAAGCTGGTCGAGGTCGGCCGGCATCCAAACATCGAGGTCCTCACCTATACTGAAGTCGATGCAGTCGAGGGTGAGGCGGGAGATTTCAGGGTAACCGTGACGAAGAAGCCGAGGTACATTCTGGAAGACAAGTGTACAGGTTGTACGACCTGCGTCGAGTACTGCCCTGCTCAGTATCCCGATCCATACAATCAAGAAATATCGAAAAATAAGGCGGTGCACATATACTTCGCGCAGGCAATCCCCCTCATTACCTATATAGACCAGAGCTGCCTCTACCTCAAGGAAAAGAAATGCCGCATCTGCGAGGGAGTCTGCCAAAACAAGGCAATAGACCTGAATCAAACGCCTGAGAAAAAGGAAATACGGGTAGGCGCTATCATCCTGTCCACCGGTATGGAGCCTTTCGATCCCTCTGTGAAAAGGGAGTATCATTACGGGGACTTCGCCAACATCGTCACCAGTATGGACTACGAAAGGCTCTTGTCGTCCACCGGCCCGTATCAAGGCGAGATACTGCGGGCTTCGGACAAGAAGCATCCCCACAAGATAGCCTGGATCCAGTGCGTCGGGTCCAGACGGGTCACCCAAGGCGATAACAGCTACTGCTCGGCGGTGTGCTGCACCTACACCCAAAAACAAGTGATCTTGACAAAGGAACATTATGCAGACGCCGACTGCACAGTGTTTCACAACGATATCCGATCATACGGCAAGGATTTTGAACGCTATTACGACAGGGCCGCAAACCTGCCAAACGTTCGATTCATCCGAAGCTACGTCTCCATCGTGAGGGAAGACCCAGAAACAAAGAATGTGGTCATTCGCTACGCCACCAACGACGAAGGGGTGAAGGAGGAAGAGTTTGACCTCGTGGTCTTGTCAGTCGGGCTCAATCCTCCCACAGACGCCCAATCGCTGGCCTCGAAATTCGGCGTCCAGCTCAATGATCATCGCTTCTGTCAGACGAGCCCGGTGAATCCCATGGCCACCAACAGAAAAGGGATCTTCGTTACCGGCGCGTTCCAGGGGCCTGTGGACATACCGGAATCGGTGTTCAGCGCCAGCGGCGCAGGGTCCCAAGTGGGCGAACTATTGAATTATAGACGAGGAGACCTCTCCCAAGAGCGGGAATACCCGCCGGAGAGGGATGTTTCGCAGGAAGAACCCAAGATAGGAGTCTTTGTCTGTCATTGCGGCGCCAACATCGGACGAATAGTCAATGTTCCCGAAGTGGTCGAGTACTGCAAGACGCTGCCCAATGTGGTCCATGCGCAAGAACAGCTCTTTTCCTGCGCGACCAACTCCGCGAAACAAATAACCGATGTAACCAGAGAATTGGGGCTCAACCGCGTCATCGTCGCGGCATGCAGCCCAAGGACCCTTGAACCGCTCTTCCGAGACACCGTTCGTGAGGCGGGGATCAATCAATATTACTTTGAGATGGCGAATATCCGGGAGCACAATTCGTGGGTTCATTCTAAGGAAAAAGACGAAGCCACACAAAAAGCCAAGGACATCATTAGGATGTCCGTGGCCCGGGCGCGGCGGCTCGCTCCCCTCCAAGAATTCGATCTCGGCGTACACAAGGCCGCGCTCGTGCTTGGCGGAGGCGTGGCAGGGATGAACTGCGCCCTGTCCATTGCCAACCAGGGCCATGAGGTTCACTTGGTGGAGAAGTCTTCAGAGCTTGGCGGCTTGGCGCGCAACATCCATTTCACCTCGTATGGCCTGGATATGCAAGAATACCTGCGCGATCTCATCGCCAAGGTGTACAAGCATCCTCTCATCCACGTGTATCACGACGCAACCATCACAGAGGCCACTGGCTATGTGGGCAATTTCGTGACGTCGGTGCGTTCTGATAAGGGGCTCACGCAGATCAAACACGGCGCCGCGGTCATTGCCATCGGCGCGGATCTCTACAAACCCACCGAGTACCTCTATGGGGAAGACGAAAGGGTGTTGACCCAACTCGAACTAGAAGAGCGCATCGCCCAGCAGGACGAAAAAATAACCAGCGCCTCGAGTGTCGTCATGATCCAATGCGTGGGCTGCAGAAACGAGGAGAGGAACTATTGCAGCCGGGTCTGTTGCAGCGTATCGGTAAAACACGCCTTGAAACTCAAAGAGATAAATCCCGACATGGACGTGTATATCCTCTTTCGGGATATGCGAACCTATGGGTTCAATGAGGATTATTATCGGGAGGCGTCGAACAAGGACGTGAAATTCATCCGGTACGAGCCTGACGACAAACCAGAGGTCGAGCCGGGACAGGCTGAAGATGGACGCCCAGTGCTAAAGGTCACGGTGACTGATTTCGTCCTCGGGAAAAAGCTCGAGCTCGATGCGGATCTCATTTCCCTGGCCGCGGCGGTCGTTCCGTCGGCGTCCACCAACGAAGTGGCCGGATTGTTCAAAGTAACCTTGAATCCTGATGGCTTCTTCAAAGAGGCCCACGTGAAGTTAAGGCCAGTGGACTTTGCCACAGACGGCGTCTATGTATGCGGCGCGGCCCATTACCCAAAATTTTTGCCGGAGACCATCAACCAATCTTTTGGAGCGGCTGGTCGAGCGCTCACGCTGCTGTCACGCGACGTCGTGGTCGCTTCCGGGGCCGTGTGCGATGTTGACGAGAGTAAATGCGTCTCCTGCGGGGCGTGCATCACCGCCTGCACCTATGGCGCCATCGATTTCTACGAAACAGCCATGGGAAGAAAGGCGCGGGTGAACCCAGTCCTGTGCAAAGGCGACGGCGTCTGCAACGCCAAGTGCCCGACCAACGCGATCCAGTTGAAGCATTTCACCGACGAACAGATAATCAGCGAAATAGATGTGGCGTTTCCCGAGGAAGAAGTCGAGCAGGCGCTGGACATCGCTGTGGGATACGTCTAGGAGGAAACCGATGTTTCAACCCGGGACTTCCGAGTGCGAGGTGCAAACAAATGAGTGCTGTGCGTGAATTCAGACCCAAGGTCTTGGGATTCGTGTGCCATTGGTGAGTGTACGGCGCCGCCGATTTGGCTGGAGTTTCCAGACTACAATATACGACGGAAATGAGACTTATTCGAGTGATGTGTTCGGGACGAGTGGACCTGAGCTTCGTCATCAGGGCGTTCACAAAGGGAGCTGACGGCGTATTCATTGGAGGCTGCCGCCTCAACGAATGCAACTACGTGACCCATGGCAACTACGACGCCCTCGGGATGGTGCTCCTCACACACCGACTCATGAAACATATTGGGCTCAACCCCGACAGACTGCGCATCGAGTTCATGTCCGGCGCAGAGGCCAATGTGTTCGTGGATACGGTCAACCGTTTTGTCACGAGGGTAAAAGAACTTGGGCCCCTCGGTCGCGGCGAAGGCCTGGATCAAAAGGAATTGAAGTTCAGATTGGAAGCGGTCAGCCGACTCGTTCCGTACATCAGACTGGTGGAAAGAGAACGGATGAGAATACCGGTCAAGTCGGAAGAAGCGTACCGCAAATTCTTCGCCAGTGAAGAAATGGACCGGCTCTTCGAGGAGACCATCGCGGACAAGTTGGCTGCTACCCAAATCATGCTTCTTCTGCAGGAAAAACCTCTTCCCACCGCAGAATTAGCCAAGAGATTGGGGTTGACTCCGTCCCAGGTATCCCGATACCTGACTGCGTCGTCGAGACAAGGCCTGGTCCGCTACGACTCCAATCAAAAGTGCTATGCCTTGGCCTGACCGCGGGAAGACATGTAACATCGCACGTTGGACAAAGACGAGGACGAGAGGGAATGGACAAGAACAGAGTGGACGAAATTATCGATGCACATAATGCTGATCCGAGTCATCTCATTCAGGTGTTGCTCGATATTCAGGCCGAGAACAATTGGCTGCCTAGGGAGGCTCTGGAACGCGTCGCAGAGCGGCTCGATGTGCCTATGACACGGATACAGCACATCGCTACCTTTTATAAAGCCTTTAGCTTGGTCCCCAAAGGTCGCCACCAAATCCATGTGTGCATGGGAACGGCCTGCCATGTGCGCGGGGCATCCCGCGTACTCGACACAGTTCAAGACCTCACCGGCATCAGACCAGGCGAGACAGATATGGATCTGAAGTTCTCTCTCGAAACCGTGAACTGCCTCGGCTGTTGCGCATTGGGGCCGGTGGTGGAAATCGACGGGAAGACCCATGGGAAAATGGCCCCAGCCCAAACGGCTGAAGTCTTAAAAAACTACGACTAAGGAACTGCAATGCCGCGGATAAATTCCCCTGCTGAATTAGAAGCATACAGGGGCGCCCTCGTCTCCCAGAGGGACCCGAATAAGACCTGCATCACGCTCTGCTCCGGCTCCGCCTGTCATGCGTCAGGCAGCCGAGAAGTGGCCGCCCGCTTTCAAGAGGAAATTGAAGCACAAGGACTGACCGAACAGGTGGAATTCCGAAGAACCGGTTGCCACGGGTTCTGCGAACGAGGTCCCATCGTTGTCATTCATCCCGATGAAATATGCTATTTCCAGATAAAGCCGGACGACGTCCCTGAAATCATTTCGGAAACGATCAAAGAGAAAAAAATCATCGATCGACTCCTTTACCACGACCCCGCAACCAACGAGAAAATTATTCGAGAATCGGAAATCCCCTTTTATAAATACCAAGGACGCATCGTGTTCGGCTCCAACGGCAGCGTCGATCCCAAGAATATCGACGACTACATCGCCATCGGGGGTTACTCCGCGCTTGCAAAAGCGCTCTCCGGTATGACCCCCGAACAGGTGCTGCAAGAAGTCAAAAAGGCCAACCTCCGAGGAAGAGGCGGCGGCGGGTTCCCCGCAGGAGTGAAATGGGAAGGGTCTCGCAATGCGCCGGGCGACGTCAAGTACGTCATCGTCAATGCAGACGAAGGCGACCCGGGGGCCTATATGGACAGAAGCCTTCTGGAAGGGAATCCTCATTCCGTGCTCGAGGGACTAACCATTGGCGCCTACGCGATTGGCGCGCACGAAGGATACATCTATGTGCGGCAGGAATATCCGCTAGCAGTGGAAAACGTCAATGTCGCCATACATCAGGCCGAAGAGTATGGATTCCTGGGTCAAAATATCCTCGGTTCCGGCTTTGATTTCGTGGTCAAGGTGCACAGAGGCGCCGGCGCCTTTGTGTGCGGCGAATCAACGGCCTTGATGACGGCGTTGGAGGGAAGGGCAGGGGAGCCCAGACCCAAGTACATCCGGTCGAATGTCGTAGGACTCTGGGGGCGGCCAAGCGTCCTGAACAACGTAGAAACCTGGGCCAACGTCCCCCTCATTATCAATAACGGCGCAGATTGGTTCACCCAGTTCGGCACCGACGGGAGCAAAGGGACAAAAATATTTTCGCTGGTGGGAAAAATCACCAACACCGGTCTGGTGGAAGTGCCCATGGGCACGCCTCTGAAAGACATCATTTTCAAAATCGGCGGCGGCATCCCGAACGGCAAGAAATTCAAAGCCGTGCAAACTGGCGGTCCCTCTGGCGGATGCCTGCCCGAGGAACTTCTCGACCTGCCCGTCGGCTTTGATGAACTCACCAAGGCAGGGTCTATGATGGGCTCAGGCGGCATGATAATCATGGACGAAGACACCTGCATGGTGGATGTGGCGAGATACTTCCTCGAATTCCTCACCGATGAATCGTGCGGTAAATGTGTGCCGTGTCGTGAGGGCATGCGGCAAATGCTCAAAATCCTCACCAATATCACCAAAGGCAAAGGCAAAGAGGGGGACATCGAACTCCTCGAGCAGCTTGCGGAGACATTGGTGGAGGCGTCCCTCTGCGCCTTGGGGAGAAGCGCCGCCAACCCGTTCCTGAGCACTTTGAAATATTTTAGAAACGAGTATGAAGCCCATATCAAGGAAAAGCGGTGCCCAGCCCTATCCTGCAAAGAACTCATCGCCTTCTACATCGATCCTGAAAAATGCAAGGCGTGTACCGTGTGCGCCCGGAAGTGCCCATCGGAAGCGATCATAGGCGGCAAGGGCCTCATTCATATCATCGATCAGACCAAGTGCACCAAGTGCGGCACCTGTTTTGAGGTATGTCCGCCGCGTTATCGAGCGGTAAAAAAGATTTCCGGGGAGCCTGTTCCCCCGCCCATTCCTGAAGAAGCTCGAACCATCGTTAAAGAGAGAAAACAAAAATGAGCGAGATCTTGTTGACCATAGATGGAAGAGAAGTCAAAGCGACAAAGGACATGACGCTCTTGGACGCCGCTCGAAGCGCGGGTATTCACATCCCTACGTTGTGTTACCACGAAAAGCTCGAGCCGTACGGAGGCTGCAGGCTCTGCATCGTGGAGGTTGAAAGCCGCGGCCGCTCAAAAATAGTCGTGTCCTGCGTCTATCCGGTGGAGTCGGGCATTACTGTCCGCACGCGCTCAGAAAAGATAGACAGAATTCGCAAGATGATCATCGAACTCCTCCTTGCCCATGCGCCGGATTCGTTCGTTCTGCAGGAACTCGCTAAAGAATACAGCGCCGATAGGAACCGCTTTGAAAAGGAACCATCCTTTTGCATTCATTGCGGCCTGTGCGTGAGATACTGCGCGGAAGTCAAGAAGAAGAATGCGGTCGGATTTATCGATAGAGGGATTCGAAAAGAAATTAGTTTTATCCCCAAAATAGCTGCTCAGGAGTGTTGGAACTGCAAGGAATGCTTCCCCCTTTGCCCAACTGAGGCGCTCCAGGCCGCGTATGTACTTGTCCAAGGGCTGCGGGCTGAGCCCGCGACGTTGCTAAGAGCGGTTGACTAATCAGACCGCGTGGTCGCTTTCGTCCGAACCGCGCTCCTCGTGGGAATGCTCGTGATCGCCGTGGTGGGGGTGGCAATGCTCGTGGCTGTGGCAAATCCCCTCATGACAATGTTCGTGCTCATGGCATTCCTCGTCCACCTTGATATCCTGATCGATAATCTTTGTAACGCTCATAGGTCCTCTCCTCTCTTTTCCCTCAAATGTTTCATGTCGCTGTTCGCGAGCGGCGCGTCCTCCTGCTGAGATAAGCCGCGACGCTAATGAATACACCTTGACGCCTTGAGCGGCCTCCAACAGTCGGTCGCAGTCCTCGGACTACACATCGCGATCGACTCAGCAACGACCACGCGTTCATTTTGGTAGTCTATGGCGGCTTTTTCTACCGTATCGAGGTAGGCCCAGGGATCGAACCGGTTCCGCGTCTGAAGTTCCACGATCTGAAGGAGCGCTTCACTAAAGTCTTCGGAAAGGCGCAGAGTCTTGAGCGCCTTCACGATTCCTGTTTCGGCATCGACGAGACACATATTTATGTCTATTACCGTGTCATTGCTGATGAACGCCCCCAGGGCGTCGGGTCGCATCACTGGTGGATTGATCCACCAATTATAATGAGCCGCCCGCCAGGGCAGCGTCCCTATTTTAATGAGCAGGAACAGGGCTTGCTCTCGCGCCGCGAGTCCAAAGGACACCTCTCCTTCCCTGACGCTCTTGATGACTTCTGTTGCTGGATTCGGAAGAGCGGCCACCAACGTATGTCCACCCGGGGTAAAATTGTAATGAATGCCTTCTTGGCAACTTTTCATACCAGTCATAAAGGGAGCTCCCGTACTAAGTCTTCGCATAAGACCTCCGCCCAAAAAATTGTAGCCACGCAGGCGGTAATGCGAACTAGGTGCAAAACTCGCCTTGGCGACACGCCGTGGCGGCCGCTAGCAGTGCTACGTTGTACGAGACCATGCCACGATTGTCAAGCATTCCTCCTCGCACTTTTGCCCAAAAATGACTTGCCACTAATGAAGTGTTACGATAAGATAAGTAGTAGCACTTTGCGCGGCCGCCGCCGCGCCGACATAAAACGCTCGTAACCCCATTTCATCACAAAGCCGAGGAAGTACAATGACCAGCCTACCGCAAGTAAAATATGCAGGAAAAATTAGGGAAATTCGTTTGGGAAAACCAGGCCATGAAATCACGGTCGGTGGAGAGACCGCCTACAACTTCTACCTCTTCGAAGGCGCCATGCCGAATCCGCCTCGCCTCGCCCTCCAAATCTTGGACATCGAGCCCGAGGAATGGGCCGAGGAGGCGCTCGAACCATACAAAGACGTCGTTGCAGACCCTGTCGCCTGGGCCCTGAAATGTCAAAATGACTATGGAGCGGACCTGGTGTGCCTCTGGCTCGCAGGAGCTGATCCAAACGGAAAAGATCTCCCCGCGGAACGGTGCGCTGAAATTGCAAAAAAGGTCGCGGAGGCAATACAAACGCCTTTAATAGTGTGGGGCGTTTCCAGTGATGAAAAAAACACGCAAGTTCTCAAGGCGGTCGCGGAATCTTGCGCTGGTTTGAACGTGGTGCTGGGCCCTGTCACGGACGGCAATTACAAGCAAGTCGGCGCCGCTGCCATTGCCTACAAACATGCGGTGGCTGCGAGCACCCCCATAGACATCAATCTCGCCAAACAGCTCAACATCCTGCTGGAAAATCTTGGCGTCCCACCAGATCGTTTGCTCATAGACCCCACTACGGGCGCGGTCGGCTATGGCCTCGAATACTGCTACTCTGTCATGGAAAGAATAAGGCAAGCGGCGTTGACCCAGAACGACGACAAGCTCCAGTATCCGATAATCAACAACATCGCCGAAGAAGTGTGGAAAACGAAGGAGGCCAAGTTGAATCTCGACGAAGCGCCTCAACTAGGCAATCCGGCGATGCGCGGCGTCAATCTGGAGATAGTAACCGCGGTAAGCGCCCTCCAGGCGGGTTCGGACATCCTGATCCTCAGGCATCCAAAGACGCTAAGCCACATTCGCAAATACATCGAAGAAATGACGGCAAAAACGGATCTCTCTTCCATGGCGATCGATCTGTCCCTGGTCGCGGCGTCGCCTGCTAGGGAAGAAGCCCCAAAGGCCGATGGTCAACCGCTCGAGCCCAGGGCATCTGTCCCACCCCCGCCAAGCCCAAGCGCGCAAGCGAAGGCCGCGGATCAGCCCGTTTCCCCGAAGGAAGATGTCTCCCCGCCGTCTCTATTTGTTCCCGAAATTTCGGTGGAGGCCCCGGTGGAACCCGCGCCTGTCCCAAGCGCGCAACCCTCTGCAAAAATCCTCGATGACGCCGTGGGCGCAAAAAAGCCAGAAACCGCAGCCGCTCAATCAGACGCGGCGTCGTTGACCGACGAAGACATTCAGGCGCTCAGGGAGATGCTCGCAGCTTTCAGAGCCATCAAGAATCTCTTCGCGGCCATCGGCAAACTCGCTGGCGGCGCATGATTATGTCGGGTTTTAGGAATTAATCATGAATTCGACTGGCGGCTGCGATTTCCAGCGCTTCAGTCTGTGTCATTTCGGGCGAAGCGAGAAATCTTGGCCCAAAAACCAAGATTTCTCAGTCGGCGCCTCTCGCTTCGTTCGGGACTGGGTCCTTTCGAACCCCCATGGCAAGGGGGTCACAACGGGAGATGAAAATACCGTTGTGAAGAGAAAAGTGGCATTCTCAGGTAAAAATGACAGCGAGGGGAATACTCGAAATGACCGGCGCATCGACAAACCTCAAGACGAGGCGGGCATCGCGAGAGGGGGCTTGAGCCCCGCTCCTGCGGGGCGCAATACAATAGCCCAAGGCAACGCCCTGGGAACGCGGTCATCGAAAGCCACGATAGC
>JBMFOE010000023.1:41795-53083 GCA_049969795.1 Desulfomonilaceae bacterium | reverse complement strand
GGCATGACATGTCAGGTGCCCGGACTTAGACTTTGGAAGTCATCATGTTCACGCCGCGGCGCGCCTTGTTCCGTGAGAAAATTCGAGATGTTCTAAAAGGACGCCGCTTTCCTAGACGAGATCACCACACGGAGAGCGAATTATTCCGAGAACGCGTCTTGGAGCACCATAATATCAGGCGGCTTGCCGAGGGTCACTATGACCACGTCGAATCTGCAGATGGGGTATTCTGAAAACCTCGTCGCGAGATAAAACTGCGCTGTCCGAACAAGCTTCTTTTGTTTGCGTACATCCACGGAATATATCGGGTCCACCGCCTCTTTGTCGCGGCGAGAACGCACTTCGACAAAGACGAGGGTCCCATCATGCTGCGCAATCAGGTCGATTTCTCCGACCTTGCACATGAAATTTCTCTCGACCACGCGGTATCCCAGCTTCTCGAGATGCTTCGACGCGATGTCTTCGGCGCGCATTCCCCGTGCACGGGTATGCTGCTCGTCCGCTTTGATCACGGTCTCGCCTTTCTTCTGTCGTGACAGAAGCGACTGACAGAGTTGTCGTCTCGGACAATACTGCGCGGCGCAGCTTGCGCGACCTCGTCTTCCCTCGCTAGAGAGCCGCTTTTAGTGGCTGTCAGCAAGCATTTGCTCGTGCAGCCGTTTCGCTTGCAAAGCGAACGCTTCGAGTCGAGCCTCGATGATCTGGGGAAACGGATTCCCGTCGGTTTCTATGGCCAGGAAGGGAAGCTTCCTCTCTTTGCCTCTCAGGATGGGGCTCCTGCCGATTGGAGAATCTCCGTTTTTGCCCATAACAAGGTTCAGTTTGGTCGCGGTGGTAAATTTCTCCGACAGTATCGATTCCGCCACCCTGGACGGCATGCACCCAAAAGGACCGATGGATATGATGCCGCACGCGGGATGAAGAATCTCGTGGAGCGCGGCGCCCACGGTAAGAATCGCCTCGCCGGTAAGCCGAGGCGATACAAAGGGCTCCCCGGCCTCGATGAGGTCTTCTACCCGAAGGGTTTCGTGGAAAAACAGACCGGACGGCGCAAAGAGGTCCCTTACCTTGGAATCGAAATGCCGCTTCACAAAATAGCGAATCCAGAATGGGATGTCCGGCTTATCTCCCTCGATGCGATTCTTGATGAGCCAGTCCACGTATTTGATCCACTCGCTGGTCTGCGAGGTCCGCACAATAAATCCTCGATCGGCCATCTTTTCCACAAGGCGCTGCAGAGAGATAGGATCATTGCGCACATAAATCTCTCCTATGAGAGAAATCTTGGGTATTTTTTCGTAGGGCATGACGAGGGGTATGGCGCGAAGGGTTTCCGCGGTGGATTGGATTTGCCGCTTGATCAATCGCCATGGTTTGTGGACGACGTTCACCAACTTGTCCCACTCGGCGTAAAAGACTTTGAGGGCTGTATCGCGATCCTTTGCCGCAGCGAGGAGCGTGGACCAAATCTCGTACATCACGTCGCCGATGATGATGGCGCGCCAGGCCGGCAGAGTGAACCTGTCCCCTAGGCCCATGTACCCATTGGCCGCATTGAGCGTCAAGACCGCCACATCCGGGAACTGGTATCGCTCGATCAATCGTCTCGAGAAAACGTTGTATTGCCCGAACCGACAAGGGCCGCCCGCGCCCGGCATAAAGTAGGCTGTCACTTCGCCCTCAGGCCTGTCTTGGGTGAGGTATTTCAGCATTGACCCCACGGTGGTTTGCAACGGGAGACATTCCTTGCATGTGGAGTTGCCGCGGCCGAGCTTCAGGACTTCTTCATCGGCGGGCGGCAGCCCAATGGCATTGATGCCCACCTTCTTGAACGTGTTTACCAGGGCCTGATGAGCGAAACGCCCCATGGCCGGCAATATGATGCGCACGCTCGGGTGTGTCAGCGGGAGTTTCCGACCATCTGCCGTCAGAATGATGGGTTTTCCGTCGAGCATCATGGCCTTGGCAGGACGAAAATCCTTGCGCGCCTGGCTGATTTGTTTCCTGCTCTCGAGTTCTCGGTAATAATGGACGATATCGAGGAAGGCCTCGATGCGCGTCTCCAAGCCCGCGTCAGCGGTATGGCTGTCTAACTCGAGGGTCAGAGAAGGTTTACGCCCCATTTCGTCGCGGAAATAGCCCACCACAAAGGAATCAGGGCCGCAGGAGAAATTACTGATGAACGTGCCAAAAAGCTGCTTGTGATTCCGAACCAGTCTCGCAGCCTTCAATATCATTCTCCCCATGGACCAATACATGGTGTCAGCGTCTAGAAGTTCCTGATCTTCGTAGGGCAGCATGTCAAAAGGCATGATAAAGTAGCCACGTGATGCGAACTTGGCTGGAATTCCCTTGTTGGCCTCTGGCGCGAAGGCATTGTACGGGCGGCCAAACAGGACTATGGCGATGGCTTCAGGGTCCTGTTGCAATATGTCGAGAATTTCCTGACCCTTGACGCGCAGCCGCTCCTTACATCGTTCCTGCGCGGCAATGGCTTTTTTTGCGGCTTCGGCGCCTTGAGCCCGGGATGCTCCCAATTGTTTCGCGATCTCGATGAAATCCTCGAGCCTCGCTTCGAAGCCCCTGCTCAAATCCAGGTAGGGCGTCAACACCCTTTTTTTGCCGATGCCCTCGAAGGTGCTCGACAGGTAAAAAGCCTCTCCCTGCACGAAGACGCACGTGCATGTGTTGGGATTTTCGCGATCAGTGGGCACGCCTCGAATGTGTGGCAGAAAAAGTATGTTCGGGTCCTTGCGCAACAGATCGACTGCATAGCCGTGCGCGATCTCGACAGGGAAACAGAACGCCGCGCCTCGCTGATCCATGCCTTCCGGATCTACCGTATCCGGCAGGACCACTCGATAGCCGAGTTCAGCGAAGAATGTATTGAAAAAGGGGAAGTAGGTATTGACGAGAAATGACCTATTCATTCCAATGGTCGGTCTGGGGTCGGCAGGATCGTCAGGAGCGAGGTCCTCGAAAACGAGCTTCTGGCGATAATCCACCATGTCATATTTTTCCCGCTCAAATTTGATGTGTCGCACGAGGTTCACGTATCGGTTGCAAGCCCCCCCAAAAGGATAGGTCTTTCCTTCGATCTCGATGCGGGCGATTTCGCATCGTCGATCGCATTTTTCCTTGCCCCCGCCGCAGATGAACGATTTTTTGTACGTGACTTCCCGATTGGCCAGGCTTTCGAGATCAAAGTCTTGCTCCGCCATAAGGCCGAGATTGATGCGACGCTCCACCTCGAGCGCAACGCCGAACGCCCCCATCAATCCGGGCTCCGGGGGGACGACGATCTCCTTGCCGGTGATGGCCGCCATGGCTGCGGGAATGGCTTCATTGTAGCATACGCCGCCCTGCATAAACACCTTGGCCCCGACTGGTCTATTGCCCTTCACGCGATTCGAGTAATTCATGCAAATAGAATAGACCAGACCCGCGACTATATCGTTGAGCGGTATGCCCTCTTGAGCTGCGTTCTTGATATCCGAGCCAATGAAAGCGGCGCATTGGTCGTTGAAGTTCGGCGGCTTTCGGCCCTCGTATGCGACCTTGCCTATGTCCACGACCTTCACGCCCAGACTTTCTTTGGCGGATTCCTCGAGGAACGAACCTGTACCGGCGCTGCACGCCTCGTTCATCGCGTAATCGCTCGGCACGCCATTGGTGATGTAGGTGTATTTCGCGTCCTGACCGCCAATCTCGAAGATGGTGTCCACGTCCCGATCGAAGTGCACCGCAGCCGTTGCATGAGCGATGATTTCGTTTATGACGCCGAGCGTCATGGCATGGAGGCCAGCGATCTGCCGCCCAGACCCTGTGACGCCCAGACCCTTTATCTCGACGGGCGCGGTTATTTGGTCCGCCAGGCTTCTGTACACTTTGCGGGCCGCGGCTACGGGATCGCCGTCGGTGCGCAGATAATCCGCAGCGAGGATCGCCTTGTCGCTGCACCGCATGATAACGCCTTTGGTCGTGGTGGACCCAACGTCGAGGCCCAGGATCGTTCTGTCGCCAGGCTGCGCGACGCCTCGAGGTCGGTCGTTGAAATGGACTTTGTCCCGGAATTCCGCCAATGGTCTGAGATAGCTGAAGGTCGAACTCTTTCGTTCGAAGACATCCTGGGGGCCAGTGTAGCGCACCGTTGGATGATCCAAGGCCCATAACGCCGCGCCATACGCCTCAAAATACGGGGCTTCTTCGGGAATGAACAGGTCCTCAATCTCTTTGGACAGATAATGGATCATTGTCTTGTTTTTGGAGGACCCGCCCACCAGCACGATGCTCTTCTTGGGCAATTTCTTGAGCAGCTCCAAGACCTTGTTGGCCATCATCATGCCGAGGCCGGCAACAACATGCGCCTTGGGAATGCCCTTGTTCAGGGCATGGGTGCAATCGCTCTTGCAAAACACAGAGCATCGTCCGGACACCTTGTGCACCTCTTCGGAAATCCCCAGCTTGGACACCTCATCCAAACTCAAGTTCATGCGACCGATTTGCTGGAGGAAGAACTCGCCCGTCCCTGACGCGCATTTGTTGCCTGTTTGTATCCCTTGAATCTTGAAATCATCGTCCAGATGATACACGAGAAAGGTCTCGCCGCCAGCGCTGACGATCACACGGTACTGCCCTTTGCCCTGGAGTATGTGAGCGGCGGCCATTTCCACCGCCTCGGGTTCGGATATCGTGGTCAATTTCATGAATTGAATGAATTTGCGCCCCGTGACAGCGATGGGGATTTCGCTAATCCCAGGTTCCTTCTCCAGCGTGTCCAACAAGACTTTTCGAGGATTACCCTCATGCGTTATGGTTGCAGCATGCACGACTTGCGAGGCGCCGTTTTCTTTTCGGAGACGCACCATGCTCAACGTGGAAGCGCCCAAACACATACCCAGAACTTCCATCAAGAAATTCTCCTCAACTGTTATCGCGTTGTATGTTCATGCAGTTGGCCGGATCCGGCTCGCCAAAAAGTAACTGAAACATGCATAGGTCATCGCTGAGGCATCCCCTCATTCCAAGACGGCGTGAAAGACCGAATCTCAAGCCATGGCAAATGGATCATTTTCGGGAAATGTACCCGTTCCCGAAGCTTCTGTTGAAAATGAGACGCACGGCCATACACATCATGACTCGCAAAGTCCACATCATGGAGCAGAGAGTATCGATCTCTGCCGTCGCAGCGCTTGATTTGTCATGGAGGACTCGGTCCGGCACCCCGGAAACTCCTCATGGATTCCCACTTTCGTGGGAATGACATGCAGCGGGTCAACAGCGCAATTCGAGATTATTTTCAAGAATCGCTATTATAGTCCTGCCCCGAACCAAAAACAACGCGTCTTGACCGGGGGGTTTCCGCCTGGGACGTGCCTCGCTGTGGCGATCGGCCCCAGGACGTTTGTGGTCATGATTCAAGTCAGCGGCTACTCTGCCAACTCCAAAAGGTTTTCCTTCATGTTGTTGATATATTGGTTGATATTCTTTACGGAGTCGAGAATACACAAAAAGATTGCATTGGCATGGGGAGAGCAGAAGCCGGCTTCCAGCCTTTCCCAGTGAGCGAGCCGCGCATCTTCCACGAGCTGACCGAGTCGTTCACATTGATCGCCGATGTGGTGCAGAAGCACTCGGTTCGTGATCACCATGCTGTCGCGCAGATTCACCAGCAGCTCTGCCAAAAGGTCCAATATGGCATGAATCTCCCCCTGCGCCTTGTCGCTAAAGGGGATGCCATCCTTGATCTTGATGCGAATAGCTCCCAAGATGTTCTCGAACATGACTCCAATTCGTTCAATCCTACTCGGGAAGCGAACAAACGTCCGGAACCAGATCTGGCTTACGGCTGACGAAGCACCTAAAATGCTTGCAGTCGCGATTTTTTCCAGCTCGATCACCTGGCGAATCAACTCTTCGCATTCGGCGAGTTTCTCGAGACTCTCTGCCTTCGAGGATACAGAGAGTATTCGCGTGACCTCAATCAGCTTCGCGAGCATGATGAGGATGCTTTCTTCAGGGGTCCGATTCTGCGAGACGTCTGCGCGATAAAGCTCTTCTATCTTTCCGATCTCCTCATCGAGTTTCGGACTGATCATCCGAAAAGGATTCCACAAAACCCTCTGGTCTTTCATGGTTGACTACCTCCGGTGGGCGACGCTTTGACGCAGATCATACCAGGATTGAAAGTCGTCTTGCAAGGTCGCTCTCCGCGCGCTAGAGCAACTCGCCGCGAACGTGTACAAAGAATTCATTGGCTGAAAACGCGTAGGGCTGCAACCCTGCGGTTATCGAACCAGCGCCATGGCTCGGGCATCCGACGCTCGGGAATCGCCGCCATCAAAACCTGCCTCTGCCTACTGGCGAGACTTTCCTGCGACGAGGCCCAGCACCCCCGAGCGGCTAATCAAACGACCAATCTGTCCAATCCCGTTCCCGGAGCATATTCCTTTTCCACCCCGTAAGCTTTGTGCATGCGTAGGGGAAAAGCCGCAACGTGTAAATGGAGACGGGCGTGGGCAAACCCAGCACATCGCCAAACACGTAGAGCAGGAAGAGACTTTCCAACGCAGCCTTTTCCTTCATCGCCGCCGACCGATGTTCGTACACGGCCATACCAAAAAAGAACTCTCGCAAGGCTCGAAGCACGTCTTCTCCTGTCACTGTCGGCCCCCTGTTTGTCTCTGCACGGTACATTGCGAAGGCCCTTTGCACGCACGCGCTTTAGACCTTCTCAACCAATAATGCGCTCGCGTCCGCCGCAGGGCAAGCCCGCGTTTTCCGCAGCCGCAAAAAAAACCGTTCGTGGATTCCCCCTTGCGTGGGAATGACAAAAAAAAGACGGGAATGACAGCAAGGAAGGCCGCAATGACTATATAACAACAGGATGCCGTCTCCTCGTCGTTTGTCGCGTCATCGGGGATGAGCCCTTTTGTCATCCACGACTCGATAGGGATCCAGTTTCTGGATTCCCACTTGCGTGGGAATGACAGAGAGGGAGGGGATCCATGTGCCTGCCTTCGCACTTCCGTGTGAATGACATGCAGCCGGACAACAGCTAATCCGCGATTATTTTTCAAGAGCGGCCACAACGACCGAGAAATCTTCATCTTCGGGCCAAGATTTCTCGCTGCGCTCGAAATGACTGTCGTCCGTCGAATTCGCGCTTCATTCTGAGAACCGCCATAACGCCCATGTGGTGCAAATTTATTGGGGCTCTGCGCCTTTCGTGGGATCCCACAAGGCCGTCATAACATCTTGTGTTTCTTGACGTTTTCTTTGTCCAACAAAAAATCATGGCCATGCGGAACCTGGGAATGACACTTGGGACAAAATGATTGATACGCGGTGATTTTTTACTTGACAACTTGCACTAAAAAGATGCAGAAGTTGTGGGTTGATAATACCACAAAGGGCATTCGCCCAAGGTCGGGAAAATGATCCGAAGCGCTTTGCTTGCACCTCACAAACTACCGCGCAAAGGCGGATATCGCCTAATGGATTCGTGTTCCCACCGCGCATTTCGATTATCCTCGTTAAAAAATATTGGCGCCGAAAGGAGATACCTGAGAGGGGAGACGCGCTGTTTTCCTCTCGTAAGGTTGAGACCGTAGCGCTCCAGGGCCAGGGGAGGGAACTCCCTATTTCATGGTTTGGCTTGACGCAACCTTCGGCGGCCCGCCAAACCACATATCGGTCAAATCAATTTGAGGCAAGGGGTGTGGCCACGCGCCGGCAAGGGACGGAGGCCGGCAAGAGTGGTGGCTGCGAGCGTTATGTATCCATCTCGCGAGAGGCGTTTGCCCACTCGGTACGGAGGATGACGATGAAAGCTTTAGGAATTCATCTTCTGATCGAGTTTTGGTCCTGCAATAGGCAGAAGATAGACAACCTCGATTATTTGGAAAGAATTATGTCTCAGGCCGCTGAGGCCGCGGGCGCAACGGTGCTGAAGACCGCGTTTCAGGACTTTAATCCGCAAGGCGTATCAGGTGTGGTGGTCATTGCGGAATCGCATCTCACTATTCACACGTGGCCGGAATACGGCTATGCCGCGGTGGATGTGTTCACCTGCGGCTCCACCGTGGACCCCTGGAAAGCCGCCCGGTTCCTTAAACACGAACTCGAGGCGGAAAAAATGGAAGTAAAAGACTTCGCCAGAGGACTGTTAGAGCCCGGTCTGACAGGGCAGGAACATCATGAACCAGCATACAAATTTGTTGCGTGCGGCAGTGCTCACTGTCAGTGACCGCTCGTTCCACGGGACTCGAGAAGACAAGGCCGGGCCACAGCTCTCGGATTTCCTGAGGGAGCGGGGCATTCAGGTGACGCAGTCCGCTGTTTGTCCGGACGAGATAACGGAGATAGCTCGCACGTTGCGGCAATGGGCCGATGAGGGCGGCGTGGATCTCATTCTTACCACTGGCGGGACGGGAGTGGCCCCGAGGGATGTGACCCCGGAGGCCACTTTGTCCGTCCTCGATAGGGTGATCCCGGGCATGGCCGAGGCCATGAGGGCGGCCAGCGCTGCGAAAACTCCCCATGCAATGCTGTCCCGAGCCGTGGCCGGTATTCGAGGCCGCGTGCTCATCATCAATCTTCCCGGCAGTCCCCGGGGCGCGGTGGAAAACGCCGCCGCGATCATCGACGCGGTACCCCATGCCGTGGCGAAAATACAGGGGGATCCCTCGGACTGCGCGGCGTGACCCCATCCCGACCGAACCTCGCCAGGACTCAGCGCGGCGCAGGTGGGGCTGACTAGTTTCGGGTTACTACCGGCCTCAAGGCGCCGGAAGCCGTGGAATCATAAAAAAGTTGTCCAAGAAGACTGCCGATTCGAGCGCCTTGTCCCTGCTCGTTTGTGTGTGAGCCGAGCGTGCGTAGCCGCGATTTGTCCTCACAACAACACAAAAAAGACAATTGCAGCGTGGTTGCACGCGGATCAAAGCAATCACGTGATACCTTGCGAGAGAAGGCATACATGAAGAGACGCGCTGCCAATACGCCGGCGCATGCGGGAACGGTGCTCAACAAGATCCTCGACAAGTATGGCCTCAAAAAGGGTCTTTCAAGGCGTCAGGTCGCGTACTTGTGGCCGCGCATCGTGAGTCCTGCCATTGCCCGCCATGCGCGCATAGAAAGAATCACTGAAAAAGTCGTATATATTGCCGTCGATTCTTCAGTCTGGATGAACGAGATCGCTGCATTGAAAGAGCTGCTGCTCGCCAAAATTAACAAGACCTTGAGCCCGGGCGCGGCCAAGTTCGAGGATATCCGTTTTGCCCAACGATCGTGGGGCTTCGGCGCTCCAAAGACGTCAAAGGCGCCTGAGGAGCCTGTCCTCCTGGACGAGCGGGATCAACGCCGGGTGCACGCGCTGTTGCAGCCTCTTGGGGACGAAGACGTCCGCGCGGTGGTGCAGCGCCTCATCGAAAAGGACCTCAAATTGAAGAAAAGCAGACAGGCCGCGGGGACCAAGGCAGGGTATTCCCGTCAATAGTCCTGGAGGCCGCTGCGATGGTCCTCCCCTGGCCGTTCGCGACATTTTGGTCGGGACGAGGGGCGTCGCGACGTGAACGGACGGATTGTGGGGTAGTCGCCGTATCGCGCGGGATTTGTCGTACCGGAGTTGATCCGGCATCCAGGAAATGAAGGATGGATTCCCACTTTCGTGGGAATGACAAAAGAAAAAAGGGAATGACAAAGAAGAAAAGGGAATGACGAGAGACGACGAGGGCCTGGGCCAAGAACACACGAGGGTTACCAAAGGGCGGCATGGATTCCCACTTCCGTGGGAATGACAGAAAAGGAACGGGAATGACAGGAAAAAGCCAGAATGACAGGAAGGAAGGGGAGCCAGGCATTTGTCATCCCGACTCGATCGGGGATCCAGTCATTTGTCATCTCCGACTCGATCGGGGATCCAGAATCCTGGATTCCCACTTTCGTGGGAATGACAGAGAGGAGGGGATCCACGTTCCTGGATTCCCACTTCCGTGGGAATGACAGAAAAGGAACGGGAATGACAGGACAAGGGGCGGCGATAGACATTTCGCGAATGGTCTCGCCAATGGCCTGTCTCCACGGTCTATCTATGGCATGGGTTCGCGTGCGTCGTCGCTCTCTTGGGCAGGGGCGGGTTCCGATGGATGCTCCTGGTCTTCTTCGCCTGCAACATCAGGCCGGGGTTTTACCCGCACAGGCGGGCTCCGCTTGGGCTGCGCATATTTCGGCGCCTTCTTCTGCAGCTCCTCAAAGGGAATGTCCTCTCGAGGCGTCCTCGTCAACCCAATCCCAATGGCGCCGCCTGAGAACGGGATGAGCAGCCACATACGGTTTTCGTCTCTCTTGCGGACAGGCACAACTCGCGGCGGCGCGTCCGGATAACGAGGGTCTGTGAGCACAAGCCCCTTTTCCGTGACTTCCCACCGACCTTCGCTGGGTTGAAAAAGGTTGACCATGCGCATTGTCCCGTCCTTGTTGAACCTCACGAAACCCTTCTCACGAAAGGGGCGCAAGGTGGCTTTTTGACGGTCGGTGACGCCCCACTTGAAAAATTCATCTGAGGTCTGCCACGTCCCTTGGAGAAAGTCGGCGGTGACCGTTTCAGCGACGCCAAACAAGGCCGAGGGCGACAACCCGGAGAGGCTGTCATGGGGCACAATACCGGAAAAGACCGGTATCAACGTGAGGAAAAGGATTTGTAGTTCCAAGATCATCCTGCCGCCAAGAACAAGAACTGCCTACGTCCTCCATGAAAGGGGCTTATGGTTGCCGTGCAAAAGTTGGTCAGACGGTCGCCTCTGGCATGAGGAATCTGGACGCAACGCTCATCAGGTTTCGAGGGCCTGTTTTCGTGGACAGACGTCCTGGGGATTATAGCGGTTTTCAGAGGAAACCGCCAACGCGACGGTAGGGGGTTCTGCCGCTGAGGTGAGCAAGGCGACGCGGTCGCGTTGGAAGCGTCGGAATGGGGAAAAGCGTGGCGGGAAGGACTCGCGGCGTTTTAGGCGGAATCGACCCGCTTTGCCGGGAATGAAGAATGGATTCCCACTTTCGTGGGAATGACAAAAGAAAAAAGGGAATGACAAAAGAAAAAAGGGAATGACAAAAGAAAAAAGGGAATGACAGAAGAAAAAAGGGAATGACAGGAAAAAGCCAGAATGACAGGACGGAAGGGGAGCCAGGCATTTGTCATCCCCGACTCGATCGGGGATCCATACCCCTGTCATCCCCGACTCGATCGGGGATCCATACCCCTGTCATCCCCGACTCGATCGGGGATCCAT
>JBMFOE010000023.1:35759-41699 GCA_049969795.1 Desulfomonilaceae bacterium | reverse complement strand
ATCGGGGATCCATACCCCTGTCATCCCCGACTCGATCGGGGATCCATACCCCTGTCATCCCCGACTCGATCGGGGATCCACGTTCCTGGATTCCCACTTTCGTGGGAATGACAGGGAAAAAGCGAGCGTGACAGGACCTACGCGCTGAGGTGACCTGCGCAGGGCGCCCCAAGCATTTCCGCGAGTCGATGCAACTTTGGCGAGCCGAACATTCCCGCAAAGGCCGCTCCTCTTGTAATTTCAGCGTCCTCGTGGTACAGCCTTCCCAAAAATGACGAGGCGCCGAGGCGTTGGAAAGACCGCGTGATCGATCCACTGGAATATCCTTGAAAGGCATGGACAATGCCTGCTCCTACCCTGCAGAGTTCTTGGAGGAGGCTTCATTTTGTCCGGGGGCGAACCTCGTTGAAAAGCACGGCATCGAAAACCAGGACTTCCTCGATCTCGCGGACGTTATCCGCATTATAGAGCCGACCGCGATAAAGGGGCCACGCCAGGGGCCAGTTTCCGGCGTGTCCATCGACACCCGCAAGCCCATAGGCGAAAACAGGATCTTTTGGGCGCTGAAAGGCAGCCACTTCAACGGAAACGACTTTGCCCGGCTGGCTTTGGAGCGTGGCGCGAAGGCTGCGGTGGTGGAGCGAGAAGAGCTCCTGACTGGGGAATTGCCGGACGGCGCCACCATGATGCTGTGTCGCAATACGCTGCACGCGCTTCAAACCCTCGCTGCGCACTATCGATCGCGCTTCACGATTCCTGTGATCGGCATTACCGGCAGCAACGGCAAGACGCTGGTGAAGGAGATGTTGGCCTCTATACTTTGTCGGGAGCGCCGCATCTACCGATCCCCCCTCTCCTACAATACACAGATCGGGGCCGCGCTCGCGCTGTTGGGGTTGAGACCGGAACACGAGATCGCAATCATCGAGGCGGGTATAAGCCTTCCTGGCGAGATGGAGAGGCTGCAAAAGATGATACGACCCGATCACGGCATCCTTACCGTCATCAGCAAGGCGCACATCGGGGGATTGGGCAGCCTCGAAAACACCCTGGAGGAAAAGCGGAAACTCTTTGCAGAGCTCGCAGAAGATTCCTTTCTCGTGCTGAATGCGGACGATCCGCTCAGTATGAAATTGCGGGAAAAGACAAGGGCTCGGACGTTGACGTTTGGCCTGTCCCCTTTGGCGGACGTGCGTGGGGAAGACGTCCGTGTTGCGCCGGACAAAGGGCACATCTTCACCATGCATTTGTATGGAGACACGGTGGAGGTGAGGCTTCCCGTAGCCGGATGGTTCAATGTGGTGAACGCCCTGGCCGCCTCGGCAGCGGCGCGCCTTTTGGGGGCCTCTCCGGAGGCCATCGCGGCTGGTTTGGCCGAGTTCCATCCTTCTCCCATGCGATTGGAGATTCACACCACGGTCACGGGCGTCACGCTTATCAACGACACCTACAATTCCGATCCGGCCTCGATGAAGGGCGCGCTCGACGTCCTGGCAAAAGTCGGGAACGGCCGCAGGAAAATAGCCATCCTCAGCGAGATGCTCGACCTCGGCCTGCACAGCTCGGATGAACACCGGGCAGTGGGAAAAGATGTGGTGCGGGCAGGCGTGGATCACTTGATCACGGTGGGCGACAACGCGACGCTCATCGGACAGGCCGCCGCGGCGGAGGGGATGTCCCCCAAGCGGATTACCGAGACGAGGAGCTACACCGAAGCCGCCGCGGAACTCGAGAAGATCGTCAATCGGGGCGATGTAGTCCTGTTCAAGGGGTCTCGCTGGTTTGGACTCGAACGCATCGCCAGAGAATTGGTAGGCTCCATAGGGCCAACTCGCCTTATCGTGAATCTCGACGCCATTGCCGCGAACATCAAGATCATCCGCGGCATAGTAGGAGATGGCGTCGAGATTATGCCGGTGGTAAAGAGTTTTGGATACGGCAACGATTCCATACGAACCTCGCGAGTTGCGCTGGAAAATGGCGTCCATTATCTTGCCGTGGCGTTTCCCGACGAAGGGGCAACCCTGAGAGAAAACCGAATTGATTGTCCTATCCTCGTTTTTAACGTGCTCGCCGAAGAAGTAGACAAGATAGTTCGCTATGGATTGAGCTCGGTGGTACCTTCGTTGGCGTTGGCGCATGCCCTTGACCGGGCAGGCTCTCAGGAGTGCCCCATTCCTGTGCACTTGAAGATAGATACCGGCATGGGGCGGTCCGGCGTCTGGGTGGACGACGCCATCCCCTTTGTGCACGCTGTATCGCGAATGAAAAACCTGCGAGTGGAAGGTATCATGACGCACTTTGCGTGCGCCGACGATCCGGAAGAAGACGAATACACTCGGGCTCAAATAGAGATGTTCAAGTCGCTGATCGATCGCCTCTGGCGGCAGGGTGTCGAGTTTCGCTATGTGCATGCGGCCAATACCGCGGCAATTGTCCGGTTCCCGGAGGCGCATTTCAATATGGTGCGGCCCGGTCTAGCCATCTACGGGATGTATCCATCCCGGGCCGTGCGCTCCCTCATCCATCTCGAACAAGTCATCACCTTTGTCACGAAGATTTCTCAAATCAAGGATCACCCTGCCGGGCGAAGCATTTCCTATAATAGACGCTTCGTCACCACACAGCCGAGCCGGATCGCAACGCTCCACGTGGGCTATAATGACGGCTATCCTCGTTTTCAGTCCAACGTGGGCGAGGTGCTGATCCATGGGAAACGGGCTCGAGTCGTCGGGACCGTGTGTATGGACACCATCATGGTGGACGTGACGCATATTCCCGAGGCCCAGGTAGGCGACGACGTGGTGCTCATTGGCAAACAGGGCGATGACGAAATTCTCGCGGACGACATCGCGGCCAATGGCAATACCATCAATTATGAAATCGCATGCAAAATATCGCCTCGCGTGACAAGGATATTCGTGCAGAGCTGACGGGGCGAGGAAAGAAAAGAAAGGATAGAGACGCTGCCATGGATGTGATGGAAGCCCTCTTGACGAGGCGGAGCATCAGAAAATATTTGCCGGCGCCATTAGACGACGGCGTGGTGACGCAGTTGCTGCGCGCGGCCATGGCCGCGCCCACGGCCACGGCGCAGGCGTACGATTTTATCGTGGTTCAGGATCGAGCAGTCTTGAGCCAGATACGCTCCTTTCATCCCCACGCCGAGATGTTGGCGCAAGCGCCGGTCGGCATTGTGATATGCGGCGACCCCACGAGGGAAGCGCTGCCTGGCCGCTGGATCATGGACTGTTCGGCCGCGGCGGAAAATATCCTCTTGGCGGCGCATGGTCTGGGACTCGGCGCATGCTGGGTGGGCATATATCCGGTTGAGGAACGGATCAACGGCGTTAGGCGATTGTTTGGAATTCCGGCCCATGTCACGCCGCTGTGCGTGGTCGCGGTGGGCCATCCCGGGGAGAAAAAGGCGCCCCCTGACAGATTCAAAGTCGAACTGATTCACCGCGAGAAATGGTGAGCGCGGTCGCGGCCTAAGAACGTTTCTGAAGAGGACGCCAAGGCGCCACACGGTTCGGTGCCCAAGGGGCGGTTCGGTGAGATTGCTTCGGCGCCTTCGGCGCCTCGCAATGACAAAAAAGAAACGGGAATGACAGGAAGGGAGGGGATTCACGTTCCTGGATTCCCACTTTCGTGGGAATGACAGAAGGAAAACGGGAATGACAGAAAAGTCGGGGACCCATGCTCCAGGGATTCCCGCTTGCGTGGGAATGACAGAAAAGGCGGAGATCCAGTCATTTGTCATCCCCGACTCGATCGGGGATCCATGTCCGCCGCGAGGTCCTTCCATTCCGGATTGCCTTTCTCTATTAACTCAATTTTCCATTGCCGGTTCCATTTTTTCAATTGCTTTTCTCTTTGCAGCGCCGCTTCCACTGATTCCGTCGTCTCGAAATACACCAAGTCTGTCACGCCGTATTTCTGGGTGAAGCCAGGCACAAGGCTCTGTTTGTGCTCATACATGCGGCGTTCGAGGTCGCTTGTCACGCCAACATACAGTGTACCGTTTTTCCGGCTGGCCAGGATGTACACATAGTAGGTCTTCATGCGAGTCACCAATTCCTGGATTCCCACTTTCGTGGGAATGACAATAAAGAAACGGGAATGACAGAGAGGACGGGGATCCAGTCTCCTGTCGTCCCCGACCTGATAGGGGATCCACTCTCCTGGATTCCCACTTCCGTGGGAATGGCATTCAGCGGGACAACAGCGCATTCCGCGGTTATCTTCGTCAATGTTTATTGTCCCGGAGTATTTTTGCCCCCCTACAATTCCGAGTGACTGCTGCGGCCTCGAGCGTTATGGATAGAGGCGGTCCATGAGCCTCGGGAACGCGATGGTCTCCCGTACGTGATGGACGCCGGCGATCCATGCGAGGGTTCTTTCGATGCCGAGGCCGAAGCCCGCGTGCGGCGCAGAGCCGTAGCGGCGTAGATCCAAGTACCACTGCAAGGGAGCGGGATCCAAACCGTGCTGTTGGATGCGCTCTTCGAGGAGTTCCAGGGAATCCTCTCGCTGGCCGCCTCCTATGATTTCGCCGTACCCTTCCGGGGCCAAGAGGTCCACGGCGAGGGCCAGCCGCGGATCATCCGGGTCGCGCTTCATGTAGAATGCCTTCACATCCGCGGGATATCTCGTGACAAAAACGGGCTTTTGAAACTTTTGCGATAACACGGCCTCCTCATCCGCCCCAAAATCATCTCCCCATTCAAAGGGCATGCCCTCCTGTTTCAGCATCTCGACTGCCTCTGAATACGTGATTCGTGGGAATGGGCTCTCGATGTGTTCGAGCAAAGATATGTCGCGTTCCAGGAGCTGGAGTTCGGCGCGGCGCGTGGCGAGGACATCCTTGACGATGCGGCAAACGAGCGTCTCGGCCAAGTCGATGGTCTGCCCCAAATCCCAAAAGGCCATCTCCGGTTCGATCATCCAGAATTCGGTAAGGTGCCGGCGGGTTTTGGACTTTTCCGCGCGAAAGGTAGGGCCGAACACATAAATCTTTCCCAAGGCCATGGCGGCAGCCTCTCCATAGAGCTGTCCTGATTGGGTGAGGTAGGCAGACCTGTCAAAATAGGCGACCTCAAAAAGAGAGGTGGTTCCTTCGCACGCCGTGGGAGTGAGGATCGGGGCCTCGACAGAGACAAAACCCTGTTCATCGAAAAAAGCGCGGGCCGATCTTGTCACGACGGATCGAATCCTCATCAACGCGACCTGCCGTGAAGATCGGAGCCACAGATGTCTGTGGTCCATGAGGAAGCCGACGCCGTGGTCTTTTTTCGAGATGGGATAAGGCTGGGCTTCTGAAATGACTTCCATGTCTTCTGCGGCTATCTCATAGCCCGAGGGCGACCTGGGGTCTTGCATCACTCGGCCAATCAAAACCACCGATGACTCATACGGAATCCGGTCCGCAGCCTCAAAGGCGCGCTCAGGGACTTGACCCGCAACAAAGACGCATTGGATCACGCCCGCGCCGTCCCTCAGATGCACAAATCTGATCTTTCCCGATGATCTCTTATTGGAAACCCATCCGCGCAGTTCCACGCGGCGGCCGACATGATCTGCAACGCGATCTATGGTTACCCAGTCCATGCAATCCTCCGAGCGTTTCCATTTGACGCAGAGGCTCCAATTTATCATTGCCCGCATGAGGGTCAAGACATGTGTTTTATCGGGCTGCGATGTTGCATCCACCGGTCGCGTCTGCTAAGAGAACGTGACATGAAATGGCCCCGCTTCGCGGACAATCCGCTCCATTATTCCCGCATTGTGTACTGGGTGTTCTTTTTCGTCCAGGTGAGCGTCTTCTCGCTTGGATGTCTGGATCACTCCGCGGCTCAACAACCCGTTAACCCAAGCGATATCCCCCGCATGCTCACCGAGCGTGGCAAGAACCTGTCTGCCTTGAAGGCTGCGATGAAC
>JBMFOE010000023.1:0-35660 GCA_049969795.1 Desulfomonilaceae bacterium | reverse complement strand
CCCGTTAACCCAAGCGATATCCCCCGCATGCTCACCGAGCGTGGCAAGAACCTGTCTGCCTTGAAGGCTGCGATGAACATAACCAGCACGTACGATGGAGGGAAATCTCGTCAGGATGTGACAGGATTCCTGGTATATCGCCGTCCTAGCGACTTTCGATTTCAAGGGATCGCGCCCGGCGGCAATGCCCTGTTCGAGCTGGTCATGAAAGCGGGTCGATTTGAACTGTATGTGCCTTCCGAGGGAAAAATCACCCGAGGCCAAAGAGATTGCTTCGCCAAAAAATTCCCCGATGTCGCGGACATAGAAGGGCTCATCCCCATGCTTTTACTGCAGTGGAAGGATGTGCGGTTCGACAGACTCTTGTCACGGGATCAGGAGAAAATAGTCATTCGCGTGACCTCCCAAGGACGGGTCTGGGGCGCCACTTTAGACCCTCGGACGCTTTACCTGAAAAGGCTTGTCCGAATAAGCCCGTACGGCGAGGTGGACCTCTCGGTGGATTTCGGCGATTTCAAAGAAGGCGAGTATGGATGGCTCCCAAGACGCTTCGAGGTCAGATCCGTGGTGGGCGGATACCATACCGTCGTCCGGATTAGCAAGATCGAGATCAACCCCTATGTGGTGGAAAAGAACTTTCAACTCGAACCCATGTTTTCCACTAAAATAGAAGAATGTCGTTGACGCCAGCCCGCGACGCTCCGCCTTCCAAAAGACCTTGTACATGAAGCGCCTCGTGTATAACATCCTGCTCCACGCAGGGGCGGCCCCTGTCCTGCTGCTCTATTACGGTCCCAAGATACTTTTGCGGGGAAAATATCGAAGGTCCATCTACGGCAAACTAGGGTCGCTTCCGGATGACATAGATGCAGAGCGACTGCCGAGGCCGCGGATATGGTTTCACGCGGTGTCGGTAGGAGAGGTCAACGCGCTGCAACCGCTCGTTCGGGAGACGCGAGAGTTGCTGCCCGATGCAAGTATTCTCGTTTCCACCGGCACAGAAACGGGTCAAGACACGGCCAAGACAGTCATACCAGAGGCCAAAACCTTTTTTCTCCCGCTCGATTTCCCTGAATTTATGCGCAAGGTCGTGCAGAGAATAACGCCGGACGTCTTCGTGCTCATGGAGACTGAGCTGTGGCCAAATCTGCTGCACTATCTCAAGGCGTCCGGAGCGGACATCGTGCTCGCCAATGGACGAATTTCCGACCGCTCTTATCCCCGGTACCGATTCATGCGCAGCTTCTTTGCCGATACGCTGGCTCATATTGACCTGTTCCTCATGGCGTCCGAGCTGGATGCGCAGAGAATTGAAAAAATAGGGGCGCAAAAGGACCGCATCCTGGTTACCGGGAACACGAAATTCGACGCGGTCCGGTCTGACATGGAGAGTTCGGCCTGTGAATACATTGCGAGGCTTGCCAATCTGGCGCCCAGCGCCCGGGTGTTGGTCGCGGGCAGCACCCATGCAGGGGAAGAAGAGATTCTGCTCGACGCCTACACGGCGCTCTTGGGGGAATTTCCGGACCTTGTCCTTATTCTTGCCCCGCGTCATGTGGAGCGTTCCCAGGAGGTAGCAAACCTTGTCTCCCTGAAAAAGGGTCTGCCAGCGCCTTTTCTTCGGAGCGCAGCAGATTGCGGGGCTGTCAGGGAAAAGGGCCAGATTGTGGTGTGGGACAGGACGGGGGAACTGAAGGACGTGTATTCAGCGGCGTCTGTGGTGTTCGTGGGGGGCTCGCTGGTCCCAAAAGGAGGGCAGAACATCATCGAACCCGCTATCTGGGAGAAGACGGTCATGTTTGGTCCCTCCATGGAGGACTTTCGAGACGCTCGCGATATTTTGCTGCGCTGCGGGGCTGCCATCGAGGTGCAGGGCGCCAAAGACATCGCGGACGCGGTTTGGCGCGTGTTCAATGAGCCTGACAAGTACGCGCACGCGGCGAGGAGGGCTCGAGAGGCTTTACTGAGCAATCAGGGAAGCGCGAGGAGGGACGCCCTCATCATAGCGGAACGCATCAGGAAGCGAGGAACTCGCTGACGTCGCCTTTGCCCACGCGCATCACTTGTGGGACATCTTCCAGCAGACTGATGATCGAAGAAGGTTCTGGCAGGAATACTCCGCCGTCCACCACGAGGTCCACTTGCCCCTTGTAGAGGGCCTCGATCTCTCGTGGATGGTCGAGGAGCTGATCATCCGGGAGCCGGACGGATGAACTCAGGATGGGGTTGCCCAGCTCCTGCACCAAGGCCTGGCAGATGCGGTTGTCTGGGATGCGAATGCCAACCTCGTTGCGTTTGGTGAGCACGATCCGGGGCACGAGCCTCGTGGCTTTCAAGACAAAGGTGTATGGCCCTGGCAGATAGCGTTTCAATATCCGGTAGCTGTTGTCGTCCACCTGGGCGTAGTGGGCGATGGTCTTTAGATCAGCAAAGACGAATGAGAGATGCCGTTTGTTGTCGATCTTCTTTATTCGGCGCACCCTTTCGAGGGCTTTTTTGCTGTTTATATCGCATCCGAGGCCGTACACGGTATCGGTGGGGTACACGATGACGCCGTCGGAGCGGAGCACATCGGCCACTCTCTTGATGAGTCGCGGCTGGGGATGCAGGGGATTTATCTCAAGTATCATTGCGACGTTCAGGATAGACAATTCGGCCGTCCAACAATATGTCCGGTCCCACGCGGAAAGACCTGACATCCTCGAGCCTTGGGGCTTCTTCGAGTCTGCTAACGCCGAGGCCTTCTATGCCGGAGGGGGCCGCCGCGCCGCCTATGATGATGGGGGCGTAGAAGAACAGACAGCGATCGACCACTCGATCCTTTATTGCCGACCACGCCAGATTTGCGCCACCCTCTATAAGGAGCGAGGTGACTCCTATGCCGTAAAGCCGGTATAAGAGGTCCTTCAAGTCAACACGATCCGCTCCTTTGGTCCTGAGCACCTTGACCCCGCGTTTTTCCAGCTCATCTACTTTGTCTTGAGGCGGGTGGCGCCGCGTGGCGATTATCACGCCGGCTGCCGATGAGGAAGTGAATACACGGGCGTCCGGGGGGATCCTCAGATTCGAGTCAGCCACGATCCTGATGGGATCCCGCCCCTTGCCCCGTTGGAGTCGTGTGTTCAAAGAAGGGTCGTCAGCCAAGACGGTACCGATGCCTACCATGATGGCCGAAACCTTATCCCGAAGCCTGTGTACTTTTTGCCTGGATTGTTCCGAGGTTATCCACTGGGAATCGCCGGTTCGCGTAGCGATCCTGCCGTCGAGGCTCATGGCTAATTTGAGAAACACAAACGGCCGTCTCATAGTCACGTTGGTCACGTAGATCTCGTTGATGCGACGACAGCGGTTTTCGGCCACATGACCCCAGACCTCGACGCCGTTTTCCCTGAGGGTGTTTGCGCCGCCGCCTCGAACGCCCGGATTCGGGTCATCCATCCCATAATAGACAGCCTTGATACCTGCTTCGAGAATGGCTTCCGTGCATGGAGGCGTCCTGCCGTGGTGATTGCAGGGCTCCAAGGTGACAAAGAGCTCCGCGCCCCGCGCGTCAGAGCCCGCGGCCCGAATGGCTTCTACTTCCGCGTGCGGCTCCCCTGCCGCATGGTGATAGCCCTCTCCAACTACCCTGCCATCCTTGACGAGGACCGCTCCCACTGCTGGATTGGGAGAAGTCCTGCCCAGTGCTCTTCGAGCGAGTTTCAGGGCCATGGACATGAAGCGTTCAGCTTCACGGGAGACTGCTTGTTGTCTGGGTTTCTTCCGGGACTCCTTCTCCGCGGCGCGCCTGCTCCCGGGCTTCTCTGAGTTCATACAATTCCTTTATTTCTCTCACGAATTCATCTATATCCCGGAATGAGCGATACACCGACGCAAATCGTACGTATGCAACATCGTCCATCTGTTGCAACGCTTCCATCACTTTTTCCCCAATGTATGAGACGCTGATCTCCTTCTCTGGGCGCTCCATCAACTCTTGCTCGATGGCGTCGGCCACGGCCTCGATTCGGTCAATACTCACCGGCCTCTTCTCACACGCCCTACGCATCCCCTCTATTATCTTTCGGCGATCGAATGTTTCCCTACGGCCATCCTTTTTTATCACGTAGGGTAGAATTTCTTCGATCCGCTCATACGTGGTGAACCTCTTCTTGCAGTTCAGACACTGGCGGCGCCTTCTGATCACAGAGTTGTCCTTACCCAGGCGGGAATCTATCACTCTATCGTCGATTGCGCCGCAGGCAGGGCATTTCATGTCTTACCGCCTATTCCAGGATCCGCATATCCGGCTCTTTACCTACATAAATATATCGAATCATAAAGAGATGCAAGGAAAATAAAGAATTTGCTTTTCAAATTCTTTGCATTGACGTGGCCAACGTATTATACCTGTTCCGAAAGATGCTGTTATGATGCGAATCTCACGACGCATTCAAAATATCGTCCCATGTCTCGGTCACATGACCAAAGCTGACATGATCCTTGTGGCAGGAATCGTCGCGTCATGCCTCCTGATTTTCCTTGCCGCAAAATGGGCCAAGCCGAGAGGCTCGCAAGTGGAAATCAGCGTTCAGGGCAAAATGTACATGCAACACGACCTCGCTCGAGACGCAATCATCGAGGTGAAGGGTCCTTTGGGGACAACGGTTGTCCAGATCGCCAACCACCGCGTGCGCATCCTGTCTTCCCCATGTAGGGACAAGATTTGCGTGCACATGGGAACCATCGACGCGCATGGGGGCGTCTTGATTTGCGCGCCCAACCAGGTGGCAGTGCGGATCGTGAATGGCAAAAAAGAACCGGTGGACGCGTTGACCCGATGACGTTGCGGGAATGCTCGCTCTACGGCCTCTGGACATTTGTGTGGGAATGCCGTGCGTCGCAGCGCGGACATGAGCAATGAGTACCGTCACGGCGCCTGATATGTCATTCTGGAGTCGGTACGGCGTCAAGGAACCTGACCTGGATTCCCACTTACGTGGGAATGACATCCAGAGGAACAACGGGGCAATTCGCTATGGTTGTCATGGGAGTTCGATGGAGCGAGCCCTGAACGAACGTGAAAGGCGGCGACTGAGAAATCTTCGCCTTCGGCTCAAGATTTCTCGCTGCGCTCGAAATGACAGGTGGGGCCGCTCGAAATGACAGGTGGGGCCGCTCGAAATGACAGATCGGGGGCGCTCGAAATGACAGACCGGGGGCGGTTTCGAAATGACAGAGAGAGGATGGCTCGGACTCCCATGACAAGGGGTCGCAACGGGAGATGAACATACCGTTCTGAGGAGAGCCACGGCATTTTCAGGTAAAATGACAGAGGGGAAGTGATCGAAATGACGAATAGGAAAGCGATTGAAATGACAGACAGGGAAGCGATTGAAACGACAGCAGCCTGTCGAATCCGCGATTAATTCTGAGAACCGCTCGAGGCGCTAATTCGTGACTCCTTTGGAGAACCGCTCAAAGACCGTCAAACTCGCTCGCGTCGGCATGCTCCTCGCCCTTGCCGTGGTCATCCACTCAGCGGAAGCAATGCTGCCAGTGACGGTTCTGTGGTTCAAATTTGGTTTCGCAAATATTATAGGGCTCGCGACCCTTTACTTATTTGGATTTCGGTATGCTTTATTTGTAACAGTTGGGCGGGTGTTTCTCGGTTCACTGCTCACCGGTCTTTTTGGGTCGCCGGCGTTCCTGTTTTCGCTTGCAGGCGGGGTCGCAGCCATTTTTGCCATGGGCGGAGTCAAGAAAATTGGAGGCAGGGCGTTTTCGCTCATAGGCGTCAGCATTATCGGCGCGGTAACGCACAACGCCGCTCAGCTCTTTGTGGCGTACGCCTTGATTATTCGCAACGAGGCCGTGCTCTATCTCCTCCCCTTCATGCTTGCGGCGGCCTTGGGAACCGGCTTTGTCAACGGCGTCGCAGCTCGCTATCTCATCCGACATTTCGAGCAGGCGCAGTCATTCCCCTCTCATTAGTATCCCATGAGGCCGCAGCATCTCGTGCACACGGGCATCAGCCCCTTCTCCGTTATGCTTTTCCGGAACTTTTTGTAGAGGTCAGAATTCCACAACTCGGTGATGGTGTGTTCCTTCACGTTGCCCACCACATAATCGTGGTAATCTCTGCATGGAGACATATCGCCGTTGGAGTTTATTTCCACTGCGCTGAAGATGGACACGCAGCGGTCAAACCCGAACGTGCAATCGTGATCCGTGTAATACGTCTCCAGGTCTTTTGGATTCAGCAGGGGAGGCATGATCACCACTGAGGCCCGGGAAAGTTTGGCCGCCTTTTCCTGAATTTTCTGCAACTGGTCGGCGAGTACGCGGTAGTCAGGAGGCCGCCAGTTTCCTATCCAGCCAAAGTGTTTTTGCGGGGCGAAGCCGAATCGCTCCTGGAAATCTTTCGAATGCTTTTCCGCCGAGGCTTCGTCGATCCACCAGGCGAGATAAAAGACGCAGACATCGGCCTTATCGCCAAACACGTCATAGACGTCAATCAATCGATTGTAGTTCACGTTGTTTATGGTGGTCAGCGTGGCGATAAGGGGTAGGCGTTGTTTCTTTTCCCGCCGTAGTTCTTGGATGCGTTCGATGGCGGTCCAGATGGTGCGGAAATTGTTGACATCCGGGGTCGCGCCTGGTCGGCTTGCGTTGTGCGTCTTTTCATCCGGCCCATCCACGGATATCTGGATGACGAACATCGGCGCCGCCACGAGCCGCTCGGCGTGTTTGAGAAGCCCAGTGCCGTTGGTCGCGATGCTGGGCGCCATGCCCAGCCTGGCAGCCTCTTCGATGATCTCCACGGACCCCTTGTACAACATGGGTTCGCCGCCCCAGAGATACACCGAGGGGGTATGACCATGCTCATACAGGTCTTGCAGAAGCTCGATATACCGCTCCGGCGAGACCTCGTTTTTCTTCAACTCAGGGAGGCTGCACGACCTCAGGAATCCCCTATCGCCCCATTGGCCGCAGGTATGGCATCGCAGGTTGCAGATGTCCGTGATGCGAATGCTGCACTGCCTTATGCGATTGGCGACTCCGTCGCTCTGCCGAGGCGAAAGGTTCCGGAGAAATTTATCCACTTGTATCATCGCCACATTTTTGGCGTATTTCGGGTTTTCCAGCACCTTGGGCGCAGTCTTCAAGATGGTTGAAATTGGTATCCAGCTTTGACTCATTCCTATTATGTCTCCGTTTCGAGTCCCCTTTTCACAGGGCCTCCACCTGACAAGGCACGTATCTGTGGAGAGGCGTACCTGCTAATGAATCACGATGAGTATTCTTCGTCAAGCGATTCACGTTGGCGCCGAATGTCTTGCCTTGGTGCATGAGGCCAAACCCGTGGGGAATCGTGACGTGGCCAGGCCGCGCAAATTCAGCGACCTCGACCGGCAGCTCGATCTGACCTGCCTCTGTGATAACGCGGACAAGCTGCCTGTCCTGCAATCCACGCGACCGAGCATCATCGGGATGCATGGTGAGCGTACAGACCCTCGGCCGGTCGTCGTTCCAAGCCGGATCCCTCATGATTGTGTTGGCATTCTCGTCAATGTGTCGCCCCGCCATGAGGATCAGAGGGTATCTCGGATCGAGCGTCAAGGCAGCCTCTTCCTTGGAAGGCTCGACGCCTCTCACCCACTCTTGGAGCTCAGGGATGAAGAGATTCATTTTCTTGTCAGGGGTGCGCACTTGGGCCAATGGGTCTGCCTCGTCCACTCGACCTATCCACAGCCCCTCCGGATGGTCCAGGATAGCTTGGAAGACATGCTCGCCGAAGGACATGTCCTGGGGAAAGCCCACCCGAGCCGCCTGTTCCCTGAACCCTTGTGGGGCAGTCTGCAGGATGCCCCATAACGCTGCGAGATTTGCCGACCCAAGCGCTTTGCCCAAAGTCTTCCCCAAGACGAACGGCAGCATCTGCGCTGCTTTTGGTTCAGATTGGGCAAATTGCATCAACGCCATGCCGAAGGCCATGCGGTCGCGGTGCGCCGCGTCGAATAAGGCCTCGGGTATGTCCGGCAGCAGTCCCATGCGGTCTGCCAGGGCGATCATGATCTGGCTTTCCTCCCAAGGGTCTCCTAATGGAACAGCCACTGGCCGCCTCATCTGGAAAAATATCTCGGGATAATTCCAGGCGAAGAATGTTCCATCCCATTTTTCGTATGCGGATCGGGCCGGCAAGACGTAATGTGATACCCTGGCGGTTTCGGAGAGGGCCACCTCGATGGTGACCAGAAGTTCGAGTTTCTCGAATGCCTGTTCGTACATCGAGGTATCTGCGTAGGATCGGAGGGGATTGGAACCGCTTACGAGAACTGCCGCCAACGCTGAGTCATCTCCGGAGAGGATCTCCTCAGGCATGACGTTGGGAGGAAAGGTTCCCATGATGGCAGGAAATTGCGTTTTCACGGTCCGCCATGTCTTGGGATCGCGCTCATCTGAATGCGATCCCAAGGGCATCAGGTAGCCGGGAATCACGTTGCCGCCGGGCGCTCCTATTCTGCCGCAGATGGCCAGGAGGATCGCCTGCAGGTATGAACACGCGGTGCTGTGTCGATTCATGAACACGCCGAGGTCCGGGTGGAGCGACGACTTGCGAGTCGCAAACAACCGACACACTTCTTTGACCGCCTCATAATCCAGTTCGCATGTCTTAAGCGCGGCGGCCGCGTCGAAATCGGCAAACAGCGGTTTGATTTCATCAAAGCCGCTTGTGTGCGCGACGATGTATTCTTTGTGTTCCCAGCCTTCATTCAAGATGATAGCAATCATTGCCCGGGCTAAAAGGGCGTCAGTCCCGGGACGTATTGGGAGATGGATGTCTGCTCGACGCGCGGTCTCGGACTTCCACGGATCAATGGAAACCAGCAGCCGATGCGGATCGTCGCAGATGGCTTTGAGCACCCTTCTCGCTTGAGGGATTTGATGGCTCATCCATCCATTCCATCCCCATGCCACTAACACATCCGTCTCGCGATCATCCGGAATGGTGATGAGATACTGCCTTCCCAGCAACCTGCCCTGAACCCAAAACATGCCGGTCAGTTCCTGAGCCAGCGGGCTGTAGTGATACCTTGAGCCCAGCGCTCTCAGAAGCCGCACGCCATACGCGGCCTCGAAATGGCAGCCCTGACCTCCGCCCCCCATGTAGGCCACGGCTCGCGGCCCGCGCCTTGACGCGATGTCCAGCAACCGGGACGATATTTCCTCGATGGCCTGTTCCCATGTGATGGTCTGGAAGGTATTTCCGATCCTCTTCAGAGGATGGGTAAGCCGTTCGGGATTATTTTGATGATAGGCTATTTTCAGGCCTTTTCGGCAGCAGTACCCTTGACTGCGGGGATTGTCCTTGTCCGGCCGAACTTTGACTATCTTGTTGCCGCTGGTCACTACCTCGAGCCCGCAGTTTTGGGCGCAGCAAATACACGTTGTCTTCTGCCAGGTGTTCATAACTATTCCTTATGCCGTCGCGGATGGATATGTCATTCGTCAGACGAGAATCTGTCGTCCGCACGCCTTGTATGGACCTCGCCGAGCCGCGTGATCAACCACCCGCAGGACGCATTGTCCCGGTGGTCGAAATAAGGCACGAATGGCTTGATATCGATGAGCGGCGTCCCATCTACGATGTCCACATCCTCGATGGAGAGATGACAGCCGGATACCGCCAGCAATCGCACGATAGACAGCCCCACCGGATTGGGGCGTCGCGGGGCCCTCGTGGCGAAGACCCCGCGCTCGACATCATCCAAGAAAGGGACCACATGGAGAGAGTAGCCTTTGGATAGGTGGAAATGGTACAGCAGAATGATATGCGAAAAGCCCTCGAGGTCCTTGAGCCCTGCCTCGAATTGGGCCCCGAGTTCTACGGTTCCCTTCACGCCTCTTGCGCCGAGCGGCTGAATTGGCATGTCCTTCGGATCAGTAAACGGGGAGTGTATGACCCCAATGGGCTGATAGGTAATCACCGGCGACAGCCTCCCCAAGAGTCCGCTACGCGTGCGGTCCCGGAGCGGCTGTGGCCGGATCGTGCGAACACCTTGTAATTACAAAGTGGACGCAATGACGATGCGCTGTATTTCATTGGTGCCTTCGTAAATCTGAGTAATCTTTGCATCTCGCATCATGCGTTCCACGGGATATTCGCTGCTGTACCCATATCCGCCAAGGATTTGCACTGCCTCGACGGTCGTCCACATGGCCACGTCCGAACAATAGGCCTTGGTCATGGACGAATGTCTGATGGTTTCGGGCGGTACCTTTGAAAGGTCTTTGGACACCTTGTCCAGCAGGGAGCACGTCTTCCAAAGGAGCATGCGTGCGGCCGTGATTCTCATGGCCATGTCCGCCAGTTTGAACGCTATGGCCTCATGTTTGATGATGGGTTTGCCGAACGCGATCCGTTCCTTGGCATACTGGGTCGCATACTCGAACGCGCCCGCGGCTATCCCCAACGCCTGCGCCCCCACCGAAGGCCTGCTAAAATCCAAGGTTTTCATCATGATGTGAAAGCCTTGGCCTTCCTCGCCCAAACGGTTTTCCACGGGCACTTCCACGTCTTCGAAGATGAGCTCTCTGGTGTCCGAGCACTTGATGCCGAGTTTGCTCTCAGGCTTACCCACTGAAAAGCCTGGCATGCCTTTCTCCATGATAAAGACGCTCGCGCCCTTGTATGCGGGCACATCAGGGTCTGTGACCGCATACACCGAATAGGTGTCCGCGACGCCGCCGTTGGTGATCCACATCTTCGACCCATTGATGATGTACTTATCGCCCTTGCGAACGGCTCTGGTCTTCAATGCGGCGACATCCGAGCCGCCCTTGGCTTCCGTAAGGCCGAATGCGGCGACCTTCTCGCCGGTGGCCAGCGGCTTGAGATATTTTTCTTTTTGTTCGTGGTTGCCGGCCAAAATGATCGGGAGGCTGCCCAGCTCCTGGCAGGACGGGATCAAGGCCACCGCCGCGTCCACTTTGGCAAGCTCCTCCACCGCAATGCAATGGGCCAGCATTCCTGCCGCCATTCCATCATACTCAGCAGGGAAATCTATCCCCATCAGCCCATTTTCTCTCATGAGCTCGAGCATGTCATACGGATACTCGCCCTTCTTGTCACGTTCTTCAGCGCCCGGCGCGACCTTTTCTCGCGCCAGTCTCCGAACCATATCTTGGAGCATGCGCTCTTCTTCCGTGAGTTCAAACCGATCGTCAGATTTCATCTATGCCTCCATACGGGGGTATGCGGCCTCGATCCCGAGAGTGGCACCCTAATTGTCCACTACGATGCCGAGAGACGCCACCCCCCGTCATTTGTAATCGTAGAAACCTTTTCCTGATTTGCGGCCGAGGTGGCCGGCTCGAACCATCTTCCTCAACAACACGGGAGGCCGATACTTCGGGTCGGCAAATTCTCGATACAGATGGTCCTGGACGCTTAACAGGGTGTCAAGTCCCACCAGGTCTGCCAAGGCGAGGGGCCCCATGGGATGGTTGGCCCCCAGCTTCATCCCTTCGTCTATCTCGGCGGCCGTGGCCAATCCCTCTTGCAGGACAAAGATCGCCTCATTGATCATGGGAACCAGGATGCGATTTACCACAAATCCGGGGGCCTCCAACACTTCGATCGCCGTCTTGCCGAGCCGCTGAGCCAGGCCTTTTATCACTGCAACTGTGTCGTCCGACGTGGCATATCCTCGGATCACCTCCACCAGTTGCATCACAGGTACAGGATTGAAAAAATGCATGCCGATAAACTTTTCAGGCCTTTTTGTCACTGACGCCATCTCCGTGATGCTCAGGCCCGAGGTGTTTGTGGCAAAGATTGTACGGTCTGGGGCCAGGCCGTCGATATCCTTGTACAGTTGTTTCTTAAGTTCGATGTTCTCGATGATGGCCTCGATGACCACGTCTGCGTCGGACACCGCCTCTGAGGACGAAACCGTCCCCTTGATGCGGCCTCTGATGGCAGCGGCATCCTCGGTGGTCATTTTGCCTTTCTGAGCAGCTCGCTCGAGGTTTTTCTCGATCATGCCGAGCCCTTTTTCCACAAAGCGAGTCTCGACGTCCATCATGCATACCTTGAAACCGCTCTGGGCCGCTACCTGGGCAATGCCAGCCCCCATAAGACCAGCGCCGATCACCCCTATCTTTTGTATGTCCATTCGGGAACGCGCCTCCTCTCCCACGTTGAAATGACCTCTCGTTGCACGCACGTCCCGCGGCCGCCAAGGCCCGTTTTTCAACAGGGCAGTCTGACTCGCCTGGCGGACTCCTCAGATAACGCTCCGTCTCATCTTGAAGCGATGCAGGGACGGGCGAGTCTCTTGGAATGCGTGAACAGAAAGGACGTGAAATGCTTTTCTTCACGTGACATTAGCAGACGCGCCCTTTTTGTTCAAGAAATTCTCTTTTGACTGCCCGGTTATTTTGCGCCAAGTCAATCGCTGTGGTATGATGCGGTTTCGTTGCGTCGAGCGCTTTACAACAGGGAAAGACAAGGAGGGCCAGATGGCAAAAGTCGCTGTCATCGGCGTGGGACAGAGTTCGTTCGTGCGGGCCTACCCGGGTTCGATCAGGGAGTTGGCTTTTGAGGCTTACAGGGAGGCAATGAAAGACGCTGGGCTCAAGGCCAGCCAAATAGACGCCTCAGTGGTATGCTCCGCGCCGGAATACGACAAACAACGTACCCCTGCCGGTCTCATGGCGGAATACCTAGGGTTGAATCCTCAACCCACGTTTTACGTGGAGAGCGTGTGCTCGTCGAGTTCCAGCGGGCTGAGAACCGCGTATGCGTTGATTGCATCGGGGCTCCATGATGTGGTGATGGTGCTGGGTTTTCAGAAGATGTCCGAGATCTCGTCTGCAGAGTCCCAGGAGCGTATGGGACGCGGCGCGGACATCCAATGGGAGGCGCCCTTTGGCACGATGATGCCGGCCTACTACGCCATGTATGCCAGGGGACACTTTGAAAAGTACGGCACCACAGAAGAGGACCTCGCGTTGATCCGTTTGAAGTCTTCGACCTACGGGCAGATCAACGAAAAGGCGGTGTTTCGCAAATCTCTCACGCTGGAAAAGATCATGGAACCGAAGTACATCGCGACGCCCCTCAAGATGTTTGACTGCTGCGCGAATGCGGATGGGTCCTCGTGCCTGATCCTTGCCTCAGAAGAAAAGGCCAAGGATTTGTGTCAAAAGCCGGTGTGGATACGAGGCCTCGGGATGGCCACCGCGCCCATCAACATGGCGGGTCGCGATACCTTCAGCGGGCTGAGATGCGCGCAACTCGCGGCAAAGAAGGCCTACGAAATGGCGGGAATAGGCCCGTCGGACGTTGACGTTGCCGAAGTCCATGATTGCTTCACCATCGCAGAAATGATGGCGTATGAAGACCTGGGTTTTGCCGAACCGGGCCGCGGCAAGGAATTGATTCGAGCCAAGGAGACCTACAAGGAGGGGAAGATACCGGTGAACGTCGATGGCGGTTTGCTGTCCAAGGGGCATCCCATCGGCGCAACGGGCGGATCGCAGATCAGAACCATCGTGCTTCAGTTGCGCGGGGAAGCGGGGGAGATGCAGGTTCCCGGTGCAAAGATCGGGCTCGTGCACAACATCGGAGGCGTCGGCATATACGGCAACGTGAGCATATTCTCCAGCGAATAGGCTCGTGGCGACCTCGCCCAACGCCGCACGCAGCCGATGCGCGAGCGGCTGAGGCTCTCTTGGAAAACACATGATTCAGTTCAACCACGGGAGGTCCATATATGGGTTTTGAACAATTTGGCATCATCAGCTTCACCGCAAGCACGAAGGCGGAGCCGTTCGTAGAATTCCTCAAGAACAACGAACTGAGGGGCACTGTTTGCAAGGACTGCGGCGCGAAGTTCTTTCCGCCTCGAACCGACTGCAATGTATGCCTAGGACAAGACATGGATTGGTTTCCCATCACTGGGGAGGGGACGCTGCTGAGCTATACCAAAGCCATGTTTGCGCCGGCAGGTTTTGAAAAAGAAGTCCCTTACCTATTGGGCGTCGCGGAATTCGCGGACGGCGTCAAGGTCTTCGGGAGGATTGACAAAGCCGTCGATGAATCCTTGATCAAGCCCGGGTTGAAGGTAGCGGTGAAGGTGGCGCGGCTTGACAATGACCGGATTACCTACGAGCTGACCGCGGCGTAGAGACCCGGATCGTCGCTGATATACGCGTTCTCGACATTTTCGGGAGGATGAGGCGGCGTCGCCGATCCGAATCCCCGGGTCTGGTCCGCCCCAGGGCGTTGCCCTGGGCTATTGTATGACGCCCCCCCCAGGAGCGGGGCTTTGGCGGGTCCGCAGCCCCCAAGCGCGCTCTTTTATGCCCAGGGCTTCACCCTGGGCTATGAAGAAACGCCCCGCAGAAGCGGGGCTCCGGAACATACCCCACGCGTCGCGCATTGTTCGTCGAGGCATCTCGATTCAACAGCCCAGGTCGCCGAGATGACGCAGACCTGAATGAGCCTGCGGGCCTGGTCGCGCCCCAGGGCGTTGCCCTGGGCTATTGTATTGCGCCCCGCAGAAGCGGGGCTTTGGCGGGTCCACAGACACCAAACGGACGCGCTCTTATGCCCATGGCTTCACCCTGGGCTATGAAGAAACGCCCCGCAGAAGCGGGGCTCAGGAACATGCCCCATCCGTCGCGCATTGTTCGTCAGGTACCGCATACAGGCTCGCGATTGAGGCAGTCTCGCAAGCGCCCCGTGGGGGTGCGATTTAGATGTTTGACAATATAGCGGAGTCGTCCACCGCCGCATCGTCGCGTGGCGTGTAGGGGCGGAACGTGGTGTATTTCGAGTCGAAATAAGTCGTGACCACGCCGATGGGGCCGTTTCGCTGCTTCCCAATTATAATTTCGGCCTCTCCCTTTTTGGGGTTGTCGTCGCTCTTGTTATACACCTCGTCTCGATAGATGAAGATGATCACATCGGCGTCCTGCTCGATGGCGCCGGATTCACGGAGGTCGGCCAGTTGGGGCCTCTTGTTGGGCCGGTCTTCCACCTTGCGATTAAGCTGTGAGAGGGCGATGACGGGCACGTCAATCTCTTTGGCAAGGGACTTCAGGGACCGGGATATTTCCGAGATCTCTTTCTCGCGGGAATCTACCTTGCTGGACGATTTCATGAGTTGCAGGTAGTCCACAATCACGAGGCCAAGGTTTTTCTCTTTTTTGAGTCGTCTAGCCTTTGCGCGGATCTCGAGGCTATTGATGGCCGGCGTATCATCGATATAGAGCGGGGCGTCGGAAATGCTGCCCACCGCCAAGGTCAATCTGCCCCAGTCCTCTTCCGTAAGAAAGCCTGTGCGAAGATTCCTGAGATTCACTTTGGCTCGCGAACACAAAATGCGCAAGGCCAACTGTTCTTTGCTCATCTCCAAGGAAAATATCGCAGTGGGTATTCCTTCCTCGATGGCTGAAGTCATGGCCACATTGAGGGCGAACGACGTCTTGCCCATGGAGGGGCGGCCTGCGATGATGATGAGGTCTGACGGCTGGAATCCCGCGGTGAGCAAATCCAGGTCTTTGAACCCTGAAGGCACCCCGGTGATGTTCTCCTTGCGCTCGTAAAGATGCTCGATGGTCTCGAAGCTCGTCTTCATCAAATCCTGGATGTGGACGAACCCCGCCTTTATCCGGGATTCTCCAATGCGAAACATGATTTGTTCCGCTTCGTCCAGGAAGTCGTCTATATTCTGGTGATCTTCGTAGCAGCGGGTGGAAATCTCCGTGGCCGCTGAGATCATCTGGCGCAGGATGGACTTCTCTTTTACCACCTGGGTGTAGTGGAGGATATTAGCGGCGCTGGGTACCGCGTCTATCAGCTCGGTGAGGAAGGCCACGCCTCCCACGGTCTCGAGGCGTCCGTTCGCCTTCAGGGCGGCAGTCAGCGTCAGCCAATCCACCGGTTCGTTCCGGTTGAAGAGGTCGATCATGGTCTCGAAGACGTACCGGTGACCTTCTCGGTAGAAATCCGCGGGGCTGAGTATGGAAAGCACCTTGGGCAGCGCGTCATTGTCAAGCAGCAACCCCCCCAGGATCGCTCGCTCACCTTCGAGGAACTGAGGGGGCAGCTTTATCTTGTCTCCCGTATCAGGCGACATCCTTGGAAGATTCCTCGGGCACTACCTTGATGGTGATCTTTGCTGACACTTCGGGATGAAGCCTCACCGACGCGGTGTATTCGCCGAGACGTTTGATGGGCTCCGAGAGGGTAATGCGCCTTTTGTCTATTTCATATCCCTGCGCGGCTAAGGCGGTGGCCACGTCTGCCGGGGTGACCGATCCAAAGAGTCTCGCGTCCTGATCCCTGGATTTTCTTACAAACTCCAGAGTGACCGCAGACAAGCGCTCGGCCTGTTGATCGGCCGCTGACTTTGCCTTGGCGAGTTTCTTCAGTCTCGACTCGATGATGGTCTTGTAATAATTTTGGTTTTGAGGCGTGGCGAGGCAGGCAAGCTTTTTGGGCAGCAGGTAATTGCGCGCATACCCGTCCTTCACCTTTACGGTCTGCCCCACCGTTCCAAGATTATCGATATGTTCCAATAGAATCACGTTCATATCTTTACTCCCACCACCCGCAGCTATCTCTTGGGCACAGTAAACGGCAGAAGAGCTATGTTCCGAGCTCTCTTGATGGCTGTGGTCAGCTCTCGCTGGTGCTTTGCGCAGTTGCCGGAGATGCGCCGGGGAATTATCTTGCCGCGTTCAGTGATAAAGGCCCTTAAAATGGCGGGCTCCTTGTAATCCATCCTTAAAGAGGAATCTGCACAGAAACGGCATACTTTGCTTCGAGGAAACGATCTTCTTCTTTGCGGTTTCGCGACAGTCATACCGACTCCTTCGTGGAACACAGTGTGTTCATGGCTGTGGGTCTCGCATTAGACCTGGGGAGGCTCTTATTCAATGCCATGTTCCATGGGCTCCGCCGAGATGAGGGGAGCGTCTGGCTTTGCGTCGCCGATGGTCGACTGCGGCTCTGATTCCAACGACCCTTGGGCTCCTGCGGCCTTCTCTGGTTCGGACGCTTCGGAGGCCTGCTCGGCAACGGCTGGCGCTTCTGGTTCAGCCGCTGGCGACGCTGGCTTCTCAGCCGCTGTGAACGCGCCGAGGTCCACCTCGTCTGCGACTTTGACGCTGAGGAATTTCATCACCTCTTCGGTGATCTTGAACTGCCGCTCCAACTCTGCGATGAGCGCTGGCAAACCCACGAAATCCAGGAGCAAGTACCTGCCCCTGTCACGTTTCTTGACGGGGTAGGCGAGCTTCTTGGCCCCCCAATCCTCGATTTTAATGATCTCACCGCCGCTGGTTTTGATCAGACTCGTAAATTTTTCCGTAAAGCCCTGTATCTCCTCGTCAGGGATTTCCGGATCTAAGATGATAACAGATTCGTACCGTCGCATTGGTTCTCCCTTCGGATATCAAGCCCTTTCGGGCAAGGAGTGTAAATCATTAATATAGCAACACGGCCAACTTATTGCAACATCTCATTTGCGCCGGGGCGGTTCCGCTTCATCAGCAAGCTGTCAGCGCTTCCACACTTGTCCGCAGTCTCGGCAGCGCCAAATCCGTTCGCGAATGAAAAAAAACAAAACGCCTACCCCAATAAATATCGAACCAAGGTAGTAGGCTGCGGGGAGGGCGAATCGGACAAACCAGGGGACTTGATAGAAATTAGTGGCGTACCCGTAAAATACCATGAGCGCGACGCCGAGCGCGGCAAGGACGATTCCCGCGGGAATGGAGAGGATAGCGCGGCTGGATTTCTTCATGGTTCCTGCGCAGTGAGGACATACCGACGGATTGTGATGCGCAAAGCCGGGCGGCATGAGACGGTCTCTGTCCATCATTGGCGCGGGCTTTGAGCCCTGTGAGACTGTTTGGTCCGCCACCAGCTTGGTGAACCTCCTCGATGGCTTCTGCTGATCAGCCCCGAGCTCCGGTCGCGGCGAGGGCGCCAATCCACTGTTGGTTTTTTCTTTGGCAAATACGTTGCTGTTGCGCGGGGCGCCTTGGTCGTTCATACACGATCTCTATCCATTTTTTTCCGCCCAAGGGCTTGCTGCCGCGCCTGTTGCCAGGGCCGTCCGGCGAGCCGGGCGCTGTTCACGCCGCGCCAAAAAACACGCGGCTCTTGCCGCACCCTCGGTTCGGTAAGCGCCGCGATGGTATCAAATTCGAAGCGAAAGTCAATTTTGCAAAACAGGTTTGCTTCTGTGCGTCCGAGTCACACGCGCCGAATTCTACAAGCCTCTGGTAAGTTTGTCCCACAGGGAGAGGATGTCAGTTTTGGCGCTTTCTTTTTTCTCATCGAGCTTTTTCGTGAGGGCAGACAACTGATCCGTCATGGCCTTGACTTTGTCGGATAATTCCTTGCCTCCTTTGTCCTTCAGGAGCTTGACGGTGTCCGCGGCGTCTTTCACATACGCCTTGGCTTTGTTCCATTCATTTCTCTGGACGCTCTTCAACGCTTCCCATAAATCTGAGCGCGCCTTTACCACAGGGTAATCCCATTCGTCGTATTCGAATGACACGGCTCTATTTTGGATGTCAGCCAGCCGCTGGTTTGCCACGTCCGCGTTCTTTTCGCTCAACGCCTCAGCCGCTTTTTGCAGGTCTAGCTTGGCCTCCCCGACATCGAGAGACGCCTTGGTGAACGCAAGCGCCATATCCACCACGTTGGGAGACTGAGGAGATGTCTTCGACGCGGCCTCGCGTTTAGCCTGTTTTATACCGGGAAGAATCGATTCCACCTCCTCCAATTCAGCGAAGATAGGAACGACCAACTGCTCAACCAGCCGCTTGTCCACATAGGTAGTATCGCCTGACTTGATGGTAGCCGCGATCTCGTAGGTTGGGGCTGCGTTTTCAATGATCTTCACCAGGGTAAGGGCTTTGGCGACTTGATCGTTCGCCGCCTTGAGGTCGTTCTTCCTGATTTCCTTGCGGGCTTGATTGACATGAACCAAGATTCGAGTTGCGGCCTGGGAGAGAGCCCTGTTCTCTGCATCAGAGAGCTGCCTTTGTGGAGTAACTTTGATGTCCGAGGTGATGGCGTCAGCAGCGAGCGCGGGCCCTCCGGAAGCAGCCATCACACACAATGCGGCCGCGCAGCAAACCCAGCAATACACCGTCGCCTTCTTTCCCATAAACAATCTCCTTTCTCTGCCAATGGAATTTGACTTTTCGACAAGTGACTGGCTTCGGCCTTACTTGTCTTGTAAGGTTACCGACACGCCGCCCTGTCTTTCGTTCCATCGAACTCCCATGACAAGGGGGTCGCAACGGGAGATGAAAATACCGTTCCGAAGAGAACGAAGGCATTTTCACCTAAAATGACAGAGAGGGGAATACTCGAAATGACCGGCGCATCGACGAACGTCATGACTAGGCGGGCATTGCGAGAGGGGGCTTTAGCCCCGCTCCTGCGGGGCGCAATACAATAGCCCAGGGCAACGCCCTGGGAACGCGGTCAGCGAAAGCCACCATAGCTTTCTCCAAAGCCGTACCCCTTGTCTTTTTACCTGAAAATCTCCGGGTGGATCCGACGGGGTATTTTCAGGTAAACATATGGCCAGTCTCGCAAAGAATCCCGAATTGCGCCATTGACCCGGCGCATGTCATTCCCAGGTAAGTGTGACTCCATGAGGAGTTTCCTGGACGCCGGATCGAGTCCGGCATGACACATCAGGCGCCGCGAAGCAGACTTTGCAAGACATCATGTTCACGCCGCGGCGCGCCTCATTCCGACAGAAGTTTCGACAAGGAGTTTGCGGGCTGGAGCCATGGCCAAAAAAGCGCCGGCGAAAACAGAAGAAAGGCGGACCTCGGTCCGCCTTTCTTGTCCACAGATGACGTTTTTAACGATTATCTGTTAGGCGAGAAACCTGCCGTATGGGTTACCGAACAGCAGAATCAGGGCGATGACCAGGGCGTAAATGGTCAGCGACTCGATCATAGCCAGACCGATGATCATGGTGGTAAGGATACGGCCGCCGGCTTCGGGATTGCGAGAAGTGCCCTCGCAGGCTCCGCCGATGGCTGTTCCCATCCCGATGCCGCTCCCGATGGCCCCAAGGCCAATTGCGAGCCCTGCACCCAGCACGGTCCACTGGATAACCCCAGCAGCCCCGGGAGCAAGATCAGCGGCAAAGGCGACGCCCGAGACCAGGGCCAGACCAATCATCATTAAACCAGTCACGATAATTCTCTTCATCTACATAACCTCCCTTTTCTCGATATCAGTGAGCTTCCTCAAGCGATCCAGAGATGTACATCATGGTCAGCATGATAAACACCAGCGTCTGGATGAAGGAAGTGAACACTTGCAAGACCATCATAGGCAGCGGCACCAAGTACGGCAGCAGCAGCGTAAGAATCACGATGGCCAAATCTTCTCCCATGATGTTCCCAAAAAGTCGGAAGCTAAGGGAGATGATTCGGCTGAAATGGCCGATGAGCTCGATGGGCAACATCAAAGGCACGAGCCACGGCACGGGCCCCATAAAGTGCTTCACATAGCGGGCGCCGTGCATCTTTATCCCCACATAGTGAGTCGTGACAAAAGACACCAGGGCAAGAGCCAGCGTGGTGTTGAGGTTGTTCGTGGCGGACTGGAGCCAAGGCAGTATCCCAATGAGATTGCAGGCCAGGATAAACAATGCCAGCGAGGCGATCAACGGGAAGTACGGCCTGCCATGTTCCCCCATGGTCTGCACCACAATGTCCTCGAGGGTCGTCACTATTACCTCCCAAAAATTTTGCGCCCCCTTGGGGATCATCTCGAGCCTTTTCTTCACCAAGAGAGACGCCGCGATCAGTATGATCATGACGAGCCAGGTATTTAGGATGTTGTTGAGATCGGCATGGGTGATCGACCATTTATCCCAAAACTGCTGCATGGAATGCATCAACGGATTGGTAACGATGTCAGTCAACATCGGAGGATGAATATCAGCCATATACTAAACCTCCTCTGGAGTTCTATTCGCGAGGTAAATTAAGAAGAGCATGACGAACAGGCCTGCCGGCGCGACGGACAGACCAGTCACCAAACCCAATGGATCTACCTTTGCATACTTGATCAAGACAAACAGGCTGACGCCCAGGAGAAGAAGCCTTGCGTAAAAATGAGCGAGGAAACCCGCGATCTCAGCGCCCTTTTGTCTGAATTCCGAGCGCTTCACCTTCCGGCCGCCTGCCCATGCGTTTGCAAGCACCAATGCACCGCCGGCAACGTAACCGAGCACGAAATGAACTGGGGCCACGCACACGCTCAAGAGCGCGCCCGCGGCGTACAGCGCCGCTGACACGCCGAGCCATATCCTGGGTACACGCTCAAAGTTCATGTGGAGTGCTGGTCCTTTTCATCTCTCACGTGTTTCCGTACTGCTATCCATACGTTGCGGCACGCAGCGGCTATTCCGAACAAAAAAAATACGATACTCAGGTAAGGAAACGTGCCAAATTTGTCATCGAGCCAGTATCCGATGCCCGCCCCGATGAATATGGCAAAGACGATCGATGCTCCCAACTGAAGGGAATCGCCTACGAGCCTCCATGTCGTTTGCATCTTTTTCACGAAGTCTGAATTGTTACCAAAAAAAAGAGATGAGTGTCAAGTTTTTTTCTCGACGGCATGGGGTTGAAACCCCGCACGAGGCATTGACGACGCACATTGACAGTGGTAACGTATCGCCATATTAACAAGCATATCAGCTTCCTGCAATCGGAAAAAAGCAAAGCGGCGCGGCGCCTCGGACAGCGTGAACTCGTGAGGGACAAAGGTTGCATGTACAGCGAGCGTTCTCATGAAACTGTCTGAAAAATACGGTCTCGGGGCGACAGGGAAGATTGTCGAGGCGTTCCTCGTATCCAAACTCCCCGTGATATTTATTGTCGCCTCACTGCTTGCGGGCGCCGCCGCGCTCATCCTCACTCCGCGTGAGGAAGAGCCGCAGATAGTCGTTCCCCTCATCGACGTCATGGTCAACATGCCCGGCTCGTCTGCGTCGGAAGTGGAAAACCTCGTCACCATCAACCTCGAGAGAAAACTCTGGGAAATCGACGGCGTGGAATACGTCTATTCGACGACGCGAGAGGGCTCAGCCGTAGTCACTGTGCGCTTCTATGTCGGACAGAATCGCGAAGACAGCATCATGAAGACGCACAGCAAGATCATGTCCTACGTGGATAAGGTTCCGCCAGGGGTTACCGGTTGGGTGGTCCGACCTGTGGAAATCGACGACGTGCCGATAGTGACCTTTGCCTTGTACAGCAAGACCTACTCTGACTTCGACCTCCGGCGAGTGGCGGACGAAATTGTCCATCGATTGCAGGCGATTCAGGACACGGGCCGCACCTATGTGGTGGGCGGGCGCAAGCGCCAGGTGCGGGTGCTTATGAAGCCGGACATGATGACCACTCGCCAGGTGGGGGTGCTCGATCTCGAACGTGCCTTGAAGGGCGCCAACGTCAACCTGCGCGCGGGTACCATGGACGTGTTGAACCGCGAAATCCTGGTGGATGTGGGGCCGTTTTTGCGGTCGGTGGAGGAAGTCAAAGAGCTGGTGGTCGGCGTGTACCAGGGTCGTCCGGTGTACATGAGGGATGTGGCCGAGATCTACGACGGGCCCGAAGAGGTATCGACGTACACCCGCCTGTCGTTCGGCGCGGGCGCGTTCCTCACCCACCAATCGACCGAGTCTCCCTCCGGCGTGGGCCACGGATCGTACAATCAAGTGACCATCGCAGTGGCCAAGCGAAAAGGCACCAACGCGGTCAAGGTAGCCGAAGCCCTCATCGAAAAGGTGAACCACCTCAAGAAAGACGTCATCCCTTCGGACATCCACGTGCTCGTGACGAGAAACTACGGAAAGACCGCGGACGAGAAAGTCAACGAGCTGGTCAAGCATCTCGCCATAGCGATCGTGAGCATCATCGCTTTGTTGAGCGTGATCCTTGGCTGGCGCGAGGCCATGATCGTGGCGCTTGCCGTACCAATGACCCTTGCGGTGACCTTGCTGACCAATTTGCTTTTCGGGTACACCATCAATCGCGTCACCCTGTTTGCCTTGATCCTTTCGCTTGGGCTTCTCGTGGACGACCCCATCGTAGATGTGGAGAACATCCACCGGCATTTCAAGATGAAGACGCATCCGCCGCTGGACGCCACGCTCTTGGCGGTGGATGAGGTGCGGCCTCCGACCATCCTGGCTACCCTGGCAGTCATCGCCTCATTTATCCCCTTGTTCTTCATCACCGGCATGATGGGGCCTTACATGCGTCCCATGGCCCTCAATGTGCCCGTGGCCATGATCATGTCCCTCGCAATCGCCTTCACCGTGACGCCATGGACGACCTACCACGCGTTGCGAAAGGAATATGACGCGGCGTCAAAGCCGTACGAGCTTCACGAGGATGTCGTGTATAAGACCTACAAGCGCATCATTTTGCCGTTCCTCGAGAGCCGCAAGAAGACGTATCTGTTTCTCGGCGGGGTCGTGATCGCGCTCCTGGTTTCCTTCTCGCTTGTAATTGTCAAGCTGGTGCCTGTGAAGATGCTGCCCTTCGACAACAAGAATGAATTCCTCGTCCTCGTTGACATGCCGGAAGGGACCACACTGGAAACCACCAATCGCGTCGCGCAAGAGTTGGAAGCGTATCTTGCGTCGGTCAACGAAGTGCACGACGTCGAGTCCTTCGTGGGGATTGCCTCGCCCATCGACTTCAACGGCATGGTGCGGCAGTATTACTTCAGGCAGGGCAGCAACCGGGCTGACATCCGAGTGAATTTGCTTGAAAAACACGAACGAGCGTATCAGAGCCATGCCTTGACGCTGCGCATTCGACCGGATATCCAAAAGATCGGCGAAAAATACGGCGCGAACGTAAAAATCGTCGAAGTGCCGCCTGGTCCGCCGGTCTTCTCTACCTTGGTGGCCGAAGTGTACGGTCCTGTCGAGGCCTCTTACGAGGACATCATCCGAGAGGCCAAGAAGGTGCGCCAACTCATGGAACACACCAAAAACGTGGTGGATGTGGACGATTCCGTGACCGCCCAGCAGACTCAATTCAACTTTATTGTAGATCGCACGAAGGCTAGCCTTCATGGCATCACGGTCGATGACGTTGCCCGTTCCGCCCAGGCGCTCCTGGGCGGCGCGTCTGTCTCGATCCTCCACAAGGCCGGCGAGAGGGACCCGCTGGAAATCAACCTGAGACTGCCTCGGGCTATGAGGTCCCATCTCGAGGATATGGGGACCATTGGCGTCAAGGCCCCAGACGGCGCAATGGTACCCTTCAACGAACTCGGCGCCATGCAGGAAACAACGATCGACCGTACAATCTATCGCAAGAATCTCGAGCGGCTCGTTTATGTGATCGGCGAGACGGCAGGCAGGAGCCCTGTGGATGCGGTGCTGGAACTGTCGGCCAAGACCAAAGAAGGGTTCGTCCCCAAAGGATATCGCGTGGAATGGGCCGGCGAAGGCGAGTGGAAAATTACCCTCGAGGTCTTTCGAGACCTTGGCGTGGCCTTCTTTGGCGCACTCATCCTCATCTATATCCTCTTGGTTCAGCAGACAGAGTCTTTCTCGGTGCCGCTGGTGATCATGGTGGCCATTCCTCTGACCATGATCGGTATCCTTCCGGGATTCGCCCTGCTGAACGGCATCTTTGCCTCGCAAATCGGGGGATATACTGACTCGATTTTCTTCACCGCCACCAGCATGATAGGAATGATAGCCCTCGCGGGCATTGTGGTGAGAAACTCCATCATCCTCATCGACTTCATTCATCTGCGTATCATGCATGGCAGCACGTTGGATGACGCGATTATAGACTCCGGCGCAGTGCGTTTCACCCCCATCATTCTCACCGCGGGCGCTGCAATCTTCGGTTCGTGGGTCATTACCCTCGACCCCGTATTCTCAGGACTTGCGTGGTCCTTCATCTTCGGCATTTTCGCCTCGACGCTTTTTACGCTTATGGTAGTCCCGATGGTGTATCATCTCATTTACGCGGGCCGCCACGCTGCCCGAGGAGACGCCTCATGATATGGAACCGCGGGGCCATGGCAGACCAGGAAAACTGATCTCCAACGCTTGTCATTGGCCGTTGTCATGCATATTGTCACATGCATGAACAAATTTCTTGACGAGGGGAAACACATGATCACCGACAGCATGCAGGAAGCCTTCAACAAGCAAATCAATGCTGAACTTTATTCGTCCTATTTGTATCTCTCCATGTCCGCGTACTTTGAGTCGATCAATCTGCCTGGGTTCGCCAATTGGATGCGATGCCAGGCCCAGGAAGAACTCGTCCATGCCATGAAGTTTTACAACTTTGTCAATGAGCGAGGCGGCAAAGTGAAATTGGCCGCGATCGACGGACCGCCCGTGAAATGGGAATCGCCGCTGCACGCGTTTCAGGACGCGTACGCCCATGAGCAAAAGGTCACGGCCCTGATAAACAATTTGGTTGACTTGGCGACCGCGGAGAAGGACCATGCATCCACGTCTTTCCTGCAGTGGTTCGTCAACGAACAGGTCGAGGAGGAATCCTCCGCGGACAAGGTCGTCCAACAACTTCGCTTGGCAGGAGAGCGGGGCGGCGGCCTTTTTATGATCGATCGCGAACTGGCGACCCGAACATTTGTCATGCCTACTGTATTGTAAAGGAGGACTATCGAGATGACCGAAGCGTCTGAGCGCGCCTTGACCATGCTAAATATCGCCCTCGAGAAGGAAGAAAAGGGACGGCAATTCTATAAGGAAGCTGCGGCGAAATGTGCGAGTGAAGTTGGCAAAGAGATGTTTCGGTCTCTCATGGCTGACGAAGGCGTGCACATCAAGAGGATCAAGGAGATTTTCTCTGCCTTGGAAAAGGGCGACGGTTGGAACTCGGAATGGCGCAAACTCCAAGTGGAAAACGAAGATTTAAGACGCCTTATCCAAGAACGGATGACAAAGCTTGGTCCCAAGGTGAAGCCAGAGTCCGGCGATCTCGAGGCGGTCAAGATAGCCCTGGAAATGGAGCAGGGCGCCATCACCTTTTACCAGGATCAATTTACCAAGGCCTCTGATCCACTCGAGAGAGATTTCATCATCAAGATGATCGCGGAAGAGCGGACGCATTACGCCGCGCTCGGCGATGTGAAGATGTTTTTGGAAGACCCTGCATCGTGGTTTGCCGAGAAGGAGCGGTCCGGTCTCGACGGCGCCTGACGCAGTTCGTCCTCTAGCGCCCCGCAAGTGCGGGGCTTAAGAGCGCCGCGGCCATTGAGGGGTCCCGACATTTACCGCCAAATTGCTTCGGTGCACTCGTAAAGAGACTCCCACGGCCTTACGTCATTCTCATGAGCCGCTGGCAACGAAGCGCTCGGAGCGCCCCAATAGACCAGACAAACTCGTGTCCATTTGCCGATTCACTTCGGGAACTGCTACAATGGCGAGCGTCCGATGCAATCCGACGCAAAAAAATGGGATGCGAAATACCAGCAACGCCATGATGCCGCGATGGATCCGGATGAGTTCCTCGTCCGGTGGGCGCATCTCATGCACGGCGGACGGGCCCTGGACGTTGCGTGCGGACGTGGCCAGAACGCCATTTACCTCGCGCAACGCGGCTACTGGGTTGACGCGGTGGACATCAGCTTCCAGGCCCTCATACAGCTCAGGGCGGAGGCTCGTGGACGAGACCTCTCCGTGGGCTGCGTCGCGGCCGACCTCGACTACTGGCCCATACCCGTCTCGACGTACGACCTAGTCGCGGTGTTCTATTTTTTCGCCCCTAAACGCATGATGGACCTGGCGGCATCCTTGCGGCCTGGGGCACTGTTGTTCTACGCCACGTACAACGTGAGGCACAAATCCGAAAAGCCGGAATTCAATGAAGCGTACCTCGCGCCCGGCGGTGGTCTGAGCCAGTTTTTCACTACCTTGGAGATCGTTTTTGATGAACCTGCAGCGGGAGATTCGGGAAACATCTCCCGGTTGATTGCGCGCAGGCCGTGATGCATGGCTCGGCAGAGAGGAGTGCGCTTTTCGCCAAATTTCCTCCGGAACGCGTTCGCGTCATCGAGCTGCTGCGTACGTTGGAAAACGGCGGTGAAAGAGAGGACAGTCGAGCGTATGTCATTCGAAGGAGCCCAGGTGAGAGCCATTGCGGTTAGCCAGGGCGTTGCCCTGGGCTATCGTATGACGCCCCGCAGGAGCGGGGCTGAAGAAGGCGCCGAGAGTTTATACCGAGGCTAGGTATTAGCGTTGGAACGAGGTTCGCGTCATCGAGTTCCTAGGCAGCTTACAGAACGTCGGGGAAAGGGAGGACAGTCGAGCGTATGTCATTTCGAAGGAGCCAGGCTTGAACCAGGTGAGAGCCGGCGACTGAGAAATCTTGGTCTTCGGGGAAAGATTTCTCGCTGCGCTCGAAATGACAAAAGGAGAAGCACCTGAATTGACACGAAGGGAAGCGCTTTGAGAAGGGACGAACGCCACGGAATGACGAATACCACATCGCATCGCGATTAATTCTAGAAAGCGCTATAATACATCACATGTATCTACCGGGACGCAGGCAATGATCAACGCCGCAGATGGGCTGGGCATCGCGCTCGGCGCGCTTCGGGTCAACTTTCTTCGATCGTTCCTCACGATGCTTGGCATCGTGATTGGCGTGGGCGCGGTCATTCTCATGGTCGCGGTGGGCGCTGGGGCCCGGGAACTCATTGGCGAACAAATACGGTCAATCGGCAGCAATTTGATATTGGTGGTGCCGGGCGCGTCGTCTCAAGGCGGGGTGCGCCTCGGCTCCGGCTCTGTGCATACCCTGAAGTCGTCTGACGCGGAGGCCATCGTCAAGGAATGTTCAAGCGTCAAACGAGCCGCTCCCCTTTGGGGCGAAGTCGCTCAGGTGGTGTATGGGAACAAGAATTGGCGCACGCGGGTCACCGGCACTACCAACGATTACTTTCCCATTCGAGAATGGACCATCCGCTACGGACGCATATTCACCGAAGAGGAGGAACGCCGCGCAGCCAAGGTCGCGGTCATTGGCGCCACAGTCAAGGAGAATCTCTTTGGGGAAGCCTATCCTCTAGGGAAAGTGATCAGAATCAAGAACGTTCCGGTCACGGTGGTGGGGGTGCTGGAGCGAAAGGGTCAATCTCCAAGGGGCGACGATCAAGACGACGCGGTGTTCGTCCCGCTCAAGACATCTCAATATCGCCTGTTTGGCACGCCCTTTCAGGACGAAATAAACGCAATCCTCGTCCAGGCAAAGGACATCCCGCTCATCGGGTCTGCGGAAAAACAGGTGGATGAACTCCTCACCAGGAGACACCACATCGGCAAAAATCAGGAAAAGGATTTCACGGTCAGAAACCTCACCGAGATTCTGGCGACAGCCGAGAAGACGCTCAATATCATGACGACCTTGCTGGGCGCGATTGCAGCGATTTCGCTTTTGGTAGGCGGCATTGGGATCATGAACATCATGCTGGTGTCTGTGACGGAGCGGACCCGGGAGATCGGGATCAGAATGGCCGTGGGGGCCAAGTCCTCAGACATTCTGTTCCAATTCCTCATCGAAGCGGTCGTGCTTTCCATGACGGGCGGATTTCTAGGGATGGTCCTTGGCGTGGCAGGGTCGTATGTATTTACGAGGGCGAGTGGGTGGCCAGCTCTTATCAGCCCCATGGCCATGGCGGTGGCGCTCCTTTTCTCCGCCATGGTGGGTATCTTCTTCGGGTTTTACCCCGCATTCAAGGCGTCTCGGCTCCAACCCATCGAGGCGTTGCGGTACGAATAGCCTGCGGGGCGCCGAGGATATGACGCTCGTCAAGAACTAGCATCGCCCAGGGCAAAGCCCTGGGCGTCATGGAATCAGCCAAGGCTATTTTACCCCGGACTTGTTGAAAATCTCCCTCACCTCGCTGAGGTGGCTGGAGCGGTGGGGAAAGAGATGGATCTTGCCCTTCTTGAACATCTGCCACCCCAACTCCATGTCGTTAAAATACGTCTTGGTCTTCATCTTGTACATGCCTATCAAAAAGAGCTCATGCACTCTCCCGAATGTGCGAACCGTCTGCAGAAACACCTTGTGGAAAATAGGCACCGCGTTGTCCTTGGGCTCCTTGCGCTGCTGCAGGACCTGATGCCGAATGGGGTCCAGCAGCGCGGGGACATCGATGCCGTTTGGGCAGCGGGCGCCGCAGGTATGGCACGTCAAGCACAGCCAGATGCTCTTCGAGTTCACAATGCGGTCAATCTCGCCCATCACGGCTAAGCGCACCATTTGATGAGGCAAAAGGTCCATTTCCGACGCGACAGGACAGCCTGCGGAGCACTTGCAGCACTGGAAACACTGATTTACCACTGACACAAGATCTGCCGAAGGAAGGCCTATGCTGCTTGAACCTTGCACGCTTGCTTGCTGCATATTTCTCTCCTCATGACGTGGAATATTCTCTCGTTTCTGACAACTTGATCGCTGCTCCCTGAGTCATTACCTAGGAAGCGGCTGCGAGCAAGGCGTCGATTTCCTGGATCACTTGATCGTCCCGGAAATGCTGGAGCTCGATGGCCTTGCCTGGGCAGACTGAGGCGCAGATGCCGCAGCCTTGGCACAACGCTGGCACGATCTCGGCGACGTGGTCCTCGGTGATGCGCGGGGCGCCGTAGGGGCATAGCCTCACGCACGTCAAACACGCGGCGCACTTGTTGGGATCCACCTTGGAAATCACGCCGGGGAACGTCAAGGCTTCCTGGCTCAGCACGAGCGACGCCCTCTGGGCCGCGGCCGTTGCCTGGGCTATAGCCTCGTCTATGGGCTTGGGGTAATGAGCCAAGCCCGCCAGGAAAATGCCCTCAGTCGTAAAGTCCACCGGCCGCAATTTCATGTGGGCCTCGACAAAATACCCGTACGAGTTGACAGTGACCTTGAAAAGCTGACCCAATTCCCGATTGGTGGGCGCGGGGTCGATGGCCGCGGCCAAGACCAACAGGTCAGCAGGCACGGTCAAGTCCTCGCCCAGCACCGGCTCGCGAAATGTGACGTTCACTCGATCCCCGGCAGCCTCCACTCGAGGCTTGTTTTCAGGATCGTAGCGCACGAACAACGAGCCAGCCGCTCGCGACGACGTATAGAATTTCTCCAAGAGACCGTACGTCCTCAAATCTCTGTAAAGGACATATATCTTCACGTGGGGGTTGATCTCACGCAGCCGTTCCGCCAGGCGAACCGTAGAAGAACAGCATACCTTCGAGCAATATGGTCGCTCGTCGCAGCGAGACCCCACACACTGTATGAAGACCGCATTCTTGATGTCCTTGAGCGTGGGATCTCCCGCCATGATGCGTTCTTCCAAAGAGTGGTGCGTCATGACCGCCTGATGTTCGCCGTAGAGGTATTCTGTCGGCTTTGACTCGACCGCGCCGGTGGCAATCACCGCGGCGCCAAACTCGATCTCGGTCGCGGCGCTGTCGCCATTGCGAATCACGCCTTTAAAGTGGCCCACGTGGCCGGATAACTCCGAAAACACGGCGTTTTTGAAAAGGGATATCTTGGGATGATTTTCGACCCTGGCCGCAAGATCATCCACAAACGGCTTCATGCTCTCCCCTCGTATCGTCTTTTCGATGGAAAGGGCATTGCCGCCCAGCTTGTCGCTCTTCTCGACGAGGTACACCTGAAAGCCCTGGTCTGCGAGATTTAGGGCCGCGGTCATCCCCGCGACGCCTCCGCCGAGCACAAGGCCGTTGGAGACCACTTCCATCTTGGATTTTTGGAGCGGCGCAAGCCGCCGGGCCCGGGCCACGGCCATCCTGGCGAGGTCCATGGCTTTTCGTGTGGCCGCCTCTTTGTCGGTCGCGTGTACCCAGGAACATTGATCCCGTATGTTGGTCATGGTGAAGAGATACGGATTCAGGCCAGCCTTCTCCATGGTCAGTTGAAACATGGGCTCGTGCGTCCTCGGACTGCACGCAGACACCACCACCCTATTGAGTTTGTGTTCCTCGATGATCTGCAGGAACTGCTCCTGGGTATCTTGGGAACAGGTGAAGAGCTTTTCGTCCGCAAACACCACATTGGGCAGCGTCCTCACGTGCTCCACCACACGCGGCACATCCACGACGTTGGCGATATTGATCCCGCACCGGCATATAAAGACCCCGATGCGAGGCTCCTCCCCCGACACATCTCGTTGCGGCGGAAACTCCTGTTTGGTGGTCAGCGTGTTGCGCGCGGAGGCGAGGAGTTGTGACGACGCGCCAGCCGCCGCGGAGGCTTCCATGACGGTCTGCGGGATGTCTTTTGGGCCTTGGAGCATGCCCGCCACAAAGACCCCGGGACGGTTCGTCTGAACAGGGGCAAAGGTGGTCGTGGAGCAGAAAAACGACTCGTTCAACTCGACGCCGATCTTCTTGGCCAAGGCCCGGGATTCATCGGATGTCTTCAATCCCACCGCAAGAACCACCATATCGAACGTCTCGGTCTGCAGCCGCTGGTTCTCGTCAAGATACGTGATCTGCAGATCGTTGGTCAGCGGGTCTTCCACCACACGGCTCACCATGGAACGGATAAAGCGCACGCCGCCCTGATTCTTCGCTCTTTCGTAATACGCGTCAAAATCCTTCCCGTAGGCCCGTATGTCCATATAAAAGATCGTGGGCTCGATATTCGGGTCGTGCTCCTTGGCGATCACCGCCTCCTTGATCGAGGCCATGCAGCATATCGAGCTGCAATGCGGCATCCCCTTCACTGGATCCCTCGACCCCACGCATTGGATCCACGCGACCTTGTGGGGATGCCGGCCGTCCGACGGCCTCTTGACCTCCCCTGCGTTGGGGCCTGACGCGCTGAGTATGCGCTCGAACTCCATATTCGTGACCACATTCGGCGCGGTTCCGTATGAAAACTCGCCCCGAACGGTGTCCGGGTCGATCATGTCATAGCCCATACTCAGGATGACGCTGCCCACCTCGACGTCCAGATACTCGTCGTCCATGCTGTGGTCTATGGCCTGGGCAGGGCACGCGCGTACGCATTCCATGCACTCTGAACACACGCCGCAGTTCAGGCACCGACTTGCCTCCCGAAGGGCCTCGTCCTCGGGAAAGGCCAACTCAACCTCTTCAAAGCCCTTCCGCTCGGAAACAGGAAGCTCTGGATTCTGAGCCCTGCGTTCGGGCTTCATCTCTTCCGGGATGGGCGGATACTGCGGGTTTTCCGGCATACGCCACGGACGGCCCTCGAATTGATCCAACCCGTTGAGATACCTGTGAATGGATTCCGCCGCCTCTCGACCGGCTGCAACGGCTTCCACCACGGTGGCGGGGCCTGTGGCGGCGTCGCCGCCGGAGAAAACGCCCGGGATCGTGGTAGCGAGCGTGACGCCGTCGAATTCAATGGTGTTTCTCAAGGTATGGCCGAGCTGAGGCATCGCGTCCCAAAAGGCGGGATCGATCACTTGGCCGATGGCCGGAACCACCGCATCCACGGCCACCGTAAATTCAGACCCCTCCACCGGCACAGGCCGCCGACGACCTGACTGGTCCGGCGCGCCAAGCTGCATCCGAATGCACTTGATCCCCGTCACCTTCCCGCCTGACGCCTCCACCTCGACCGGCGCCGTCAAAAACTCTATCTTCAGGCCTTCCTGGAGCGCAGCCTTGACCTCCTCGTCGTACGCGGGCATCTCTTGCCTCGAGCGTCGATACAGGATCGTGACCTCAGCCCCGAGCCGAAGCAGCGTCCGGGCCGCATCGATGGCCACGTTGCCGCCGCCAATCACCGCCGCCTTCTTGATAGGCGGTATGCTCTGGCCTAGTGCCACGCTCCGAAGCAGATCCACTCCCTGGATCACGCCCTCGCTCTCTTCACCCGGCACGCCGAGCCGCGCCCCCTTCTGGCACCCTACCCCCAGAAACGTCGCCTTATACCCCTGCTGGGAAAGGTCTTCCAGGGTGAAATCCCGGCCCAGCGCAGTGTTCGTCTTCACCTCCACGCCCAAGCTCAAAATATGATTGATCTCCTTGTCCAGCACATCCTTGGGAAGCCGATATTCCGGAATCCCCAGCCGCAGCCAGCCGCCGAGAACCGACGACGCCTCGAAGATCGTCACCCCATAGCCCTTCAGGGCCAAGTAATACGCAGCAGACAGACCAGCAGGCCCAGAGCCCACAATGGCCACCTTCTCCTCCCGACGCACGATCTCCGGAATGGACAAGGTCGAGTAGTCTATTTGATCCGCCGCAAACCTCTTCAGCTTGCAGATGGAAATGGGCTGATCCTTTTCTCCGCGACGGCAAACCTTCTCGCACGGATGCGGACACACCCTGCCCAACACCCCAGGCAAAGGCAGCTTCTCGTAGATAAGCTCCACCGCCTCTTTATACTTGCCCTTGGCGATGAGCTGCACATAGCCCTGCACGTTGATGTGCGCAGGACACGCCATCACGCACGGCGCTCGATCCGCCTTCTCGATGACAAAAGTCTGGGGGATGGTCTGGGGAAACAATCGATACGTGGCTGACCGTTTGCTCAACCCCTGGTCAAATTGGTTGGACACCTTCACCGGACAGGCCGTGGCGCAATCGCCGCAAGCTTTGCACCGGTCTTTTCTGATGTACCGGGCTTTCTGCCGAATCCTGACCTTGAACCGACCTTCTTCTCCTTGAATATCATCCACTTCGCTATAGGAGAGCAGCTCGATATTCGGGTTCTGCCCTACGGTCACGAGTTTCGGCGAAAAGATGCACGTGGAGCAATCGTTGGTGGGAAAGGTCTTGTCGAGCTGCGCCATGCGGCCGCCAATACCCGTCTGATTCTCCACCAAATATACCTTATACCCTGATTCCGCCAGGTCTAACGAGGCCTGTACGCCGGCTATCCCGCCTCCCACCACTAAGGCGGCGCCTACTACGTCCTTGGATTGGCCCATCTTGATCTCTCTTTCCCGATATTTTTCATGCTGTCTTGTTTTAGAATGGTCATTACTATGTATCAACATGCCCTTGCAGTGTCAACAAAACCTGCTCTGAAATCTTCCGTCGAAGGTCGGCCAGGAAGCGCGCATCCACCTCTTCTTCCGCGGCGGGCAGCAGCGTGCAGTTGTGAAACAAGGGCTCATTGGCGATGTCATAACGACCCCGCCTCGCCGCCGCCTCCCACAAAGCCGTGCCAGGTATAGGGCTGTATTCGGCCAACCTGGGCGCAACGCCGGCGCGCAACACAAAGTCCACATCGTGTTCTATCTGCGCTCTCGTCTGCCCGGGGAGCCCTACGAGCAGGTACGCCGCGACGTTTTTTGCGGTGAAACCGGCCTCGCGGAGATGGGAGACAGCGTTCAAGAATTCCTGCCTGCCTGTCTTCCCGCCAGTGCGTCGATGAAACGCATCTGCTGAGGATTCGAGTCCCAAGCGAATCGTCTCGAATCCTGCCCGCTTCATGGCGAGCGCGACCTTTCGGGTGAGGTATCTGACATGAAGGCCGTTGGGCGCATGCCAGCGCAGCCCCGGGAATCGTTCTGCGCAGGCCTCGAGGAGCGGGAGCGCCCGCTCGCCAGCGTCATAGAGGAAGGCGTCGTCATACACCACCACGTCGCGAACCCCGTAACGCTCCACTGCATCTTCGATGCAGCGGACGGCATCTTGCGTCGGTCGGGCGACGAATCTCGCGAACAGGAGCCGGGAGGCGCAGTACGAGCAGCGCATGGGGCAGCCCCGTGACGTCAGCAGAGGCAGGAAGGAGGCTCTGCCCATGAGATCCAAACAAGCCGAGAACTCCCAGTCCGGGCCTTCGTGGGCTTGTTCGACACTCCTTCCCAGAAGCCTTCCCAGCATTTCCGCAAGGCAGCGTTCCCCCGGCCCCCGCCACACCTCGTCCGGCGCGCATGCACGCCGCGCATGGTCCGGCATGAGCGTGGCGTACACGCCCCCGAGGACCACAGGAACCCCCGGAAATACCTTTCTGAGGAGGTTGATCGTTTCTCGAACGCCTGTGTACCAATAGGTCATGAGGCTCGTGACGAAGATAGCGTGAGGCCTTGGAAGCCGCGCCAGGTCTCGTTCGACTATCTCCGGCGGGATTCCGTACCGGCTGAAGGTTCTCGGTACGTGGGCAATGCACGCGGGCTTTTCGATAGGCGTTTTAGGGAAACGGCCGCGGCCGTCAGGTTTGGTTTTGCGAGAGGGCATGAGAGGATGCTCGGCGGCGACGCAGTCTATGAGTATGGGATCGAGTCCGCTTCTCCTCAAAAGCGTTCCGAGGATGAGCAATCCGAGCGGTCGCGCCCACAGGTCGTACGCGGCAAAATCATGAATCCATGGATGGACGAGCAATACGATCGGTCGCTTCATGTGTTGATTGCCACAGGGGACTGTTTTCTGCTAGTTGTATCCAAAATGTGATTCGTGTGCAGCAGTCCCGTACACAGTGACTGGGTCCGCCCGCATTGTCAACGCCCACGACGAGCATAGGGACAGGCGGGGCGTAGCCCTCAGCCGTAGCCCTCACCCCCACCCTCTCCCACAGGGAGAGGGGGTTGGATTGGCGGCATCCCACAGGGAGAGGGGGTTGGATTGGCGGCATCCCAGAGGGAGAGAGAGCCTCATCAGACGAGGCAA
>JBMFOE010000022.1:0-54252 GCA_049969795.1 Desulfomonilaceae bacterium | reverse complement strand
GCGAGCACAGCGAGGGTGCTCATTGATTAGAGCCATTGTCGAAAATAATCGCGAAATGCGCTGTTGTCCCCGTGCATGTCATTCCCACGCAAGTGGGAATCCATGGCCAGTTTCCTGGATATCGGATCGAGTCCGGTATGACACATCAGGCGCCCGGACATAGACTTTGAACGTTATCATATTCGCCCCGCGGCGGACGTCATTCCGACAGAAGTTCCGACAAGTGGTACATACGTTTTCTCGACATTTTTCACCAGACGGGCTCTCCATGTTCCCACAATGACGCATCGACGACTTTCATTGCGAGGCGCCGAACTCGACGAAGCAATCGCAGGCGGCATGGATCGAGCAAAGAAAGAATGCCGGATGCTCATCCTTTCAGGGCTTTTTTATCCACTTTCCCGACCGGGGTGAGCGGCATATTCTCCACAAATTCGATAACTTTGGGTACCTTGTAAGGCGCGAGGTTGTCCCGCGCGTACTCGAGAATAGATTCGCGGAGCGCCTGCGCGCCTTGCGCTGCGTACTCAGATCGCGGCTGCACCACAAGCTTCACGATTTCGCTCCCCGGCCGCTTCGGGTTGGGAATGCCCACGATGGCGCAGAACTCGATCGCTGGATGCGCGTACAATTTCTCCTCGACTTCTCGGGAAAAAACTTTGAATCCCCCTACGTTGAGCATGTCTTTCAGTCGATCAACGATAGTGATGTACCCATCTTCATCCATGCGAGCCGCGTCTCCTGTATGCAGCCATACCCTGCCGTCGTGCACCCTGAGCGCAACGGCCGTTTCGTCAGGCTTGTCATAATAACCTTTCATGACTTGAGGGCCCGACACGATGAGTTCGCCCTCTTCTCCCATGGGAACAGGTTTAGCGCCGGTCTCCAGATCCACGATTCTCACAAGGGTATTGGAAACAGGCAGCCCCACGGTTCCTATCTTTTTCCTGCCGTACCGAGGATTCATGGTGATAATGGGACTGGCTTCCGTCATTCCATATACCTCAAGGACTTTGTCCTTGCCGATTATTGACTCAAATTGTTTGATAGACTCCTCCGGGAAAGCTGAAGCCCCGGACAACGCGAAACTCAGACGGGAAAAATGGATTTTGCGAAAAAGAGGCTCTTCTGCGAGCATCATGTAAAGCGAGGGGACATTCACCAGCATGGTGGGCCGATATTTCTTTATCTCCTTCGCAATGTGCTTTGTATCCCGAGGATTGGGAATGAGTATTTGAGCGCCCCCCATGAAAATTGAGGCCAGCGATAATGCGAGCCCCGCGAGGTGGAAGAGCGGGAATCCCGACAGACACACTTCATTGCCTTGCTCGGGTTTAGTCCAATGCTCTATTTGAGCGAGATTAGCCGAGATATTCCCGTGAGTGAGCATCGTACCTTTGGGAAGGCCAGTGGTTCCTCCGGTATATTGCAGCAGACAGAGGTTGTCGCGCTGGACGGTCGCGTCAGGCGGCGCGGCGGCGCCGCTGCTCAAGAAATCCTTAAATTCAACGACCTGCTTATCCTTCAACGGCCTTATTCTGCCCGTAGGCGCCTTTTTGAGGAGCTTTCCCAATACCCTTTTGGGCCAGGACATGAAATCCAGAACGCCAGTGACTATGATCAAGCGCAGATGAGGCAGTCCAGCCACCACGGGTGCAAGACGGAGTTCGAAGATCGCGTCCAAGGTCACGAGCGCCTTCATACGGCCGTCGTTCAATTGGTAAGTCATCTCTGGTCCGAGCAGAAGCGGCGAAAGGCCTGAAGCAACGCAGCCGGCCATCATGACGCCCAACTGCGCAATCAAGTATTGAGGAATATTCGGCAGATTGATCGCCACGACATCTCCGGACTGGCAGCCTGCAGAGAGCAGTGCGTTGGCAAACTTATTGGCAAGGCGCTCGAGCTCGCGATACACGAACTTTTCCCCATAAAAAAAAAGCGGCAGGATTGTTTGGGTAGGACTCGACAATTTCTCGAAATTTTTCCAGCGGGGAGGCTTCGGGGAGTTCTATTTCCGGCTCGACGCCAGGATCATAGTTCTTGACCCAGGGCCTTTCATCATACATCGTCATGACCGCGCCCCTCCTAATGATTGAAAGCGTCAAAGGGCAGACAGGAGCTCCTGGCGCCCCTTCGGAGTCATCTCCCCAATCAGACCCGGGCGTGGACTGGAGAGGAATCCCTGCCAGAAACAGCGGCCATTCCTCCCTGGTCTCGGCGAGCTCTGCTCACAGCCCCATGAATTTGGCGGCAATTCCTTTCATGATTTCGTTGGTTCCGGCAAAGATTTGCATGACCCGAATATCCCGCCAGGCTCGTGCAACGGGGTACTCTTCGCAATAGCCATATCCGCCGTGGAGCTGAAGGCAGCCGTCTGCCACTCTCATGGCCATCTCGGTGGTCCAGTATTTTGCCATCGAAACATCGACCACTATGTTTTTGCCTTCCATATGGTCGGCTATGAGTTTGTCCACAAAGGTGCGACCGAGTCTTGTCTCCATGGTCATTTCGACGATTTTGAACTGCGAGTGTTGGAATTTTGAAATGGGTTTGCCAAAGGCTGTGCGGCCTTGACAGTATTTGATGGTATGTTCCAGGACGTATTCTGCCGCGGCCACGGCCGAGATGCAGACCATGAGGCGCTCCTGCTGAAGCTTCTGCATGAGCATAAGAAACCCCGCTCCCTTCTCGCCCAGTCGGTTGGCTTTGGGGATTTTGCAATCGTTGAAAAAGAGCTCCGCGGTATCTTGGCTGCGCCAGCCTATTTTTTTGAGGTTCCGTCCTTTTTCAAAGCCGGGCGTCCCGGCTTCCACGAGATAGAGGCTCAATGCCCGATGCGGGTCAGGCTCATTCGGGTCGCGGGCTGCGAGGATCAAGAGATCGCAATTGATGCCGTTGCTGATGAATGTCTTCTGCCCGTTGATGATGACGAAGTCGCCGTCTTCTCGCGCGGTGGTCCTAATGGCGGCGAGATCGCTTCCGGTGTTTGGCTCGGTCATTCCGATGGCGGTGATGATTTCGCCCTTGACGCAACCGGGCAAATATTTCTTTTTCTGTTCTTCGGTGCCGTACGCGGTGATGTAAGGAACGATCACGTCGCTGTGGAGCGGCGCGGCGAGGCCGGTATGCGCGGTGCGCACAAGCTCCTCGGACACGATCACGGAATAAAGAAAATCTGCCCCCATTCCCCCATATTCTTCAGGGACGTCCATGCACAGAAAGCCTTGTTCACCCATCTTGCGCCACACGCTCTTGGGCACGATGCCGGCCTCTTCCCATTCTTCTACGTAGGGTATGACTTCCCGTTCGAAGAATCTCCGCAAAGCCTGCCTGAAAATGCGATGTTCTTCACGATACTGTAGTATCTCCATGTCTCTCTCCGAGTAAGATTCTTGCAGCCCAACTCATGACTTGTACTTGCCGATAATGGCTATGCTGCACACGTTCATGAATGGGACGCCTCCGAGGTTGTGGGTCAGGCCGTACACGGGATCCGCGATCTGGCGATCCCCCGCCCTGCCATGGAGCTGCAAATACATCTCATACAACATCCTCAGACCCGAAGCGCCAATGGGGTGGCCAAAGCATTTCAAGCCGCCGTCAACCTGGCAAGGTACCACGCCGTCGCGATCGAAAAAACCATCGAGCACGTCGTAAACCGCACGGCCTCGTTCGGAAATGTGCAAGTCCTCGTAGGTGACCAGTTCCGTGATGGAGAAGCAGTCATGAAGCTCCATCATACTGATTTCCTTGCGGGGATCTTTGATGCCGGCTTCGGCGTATGCCCGGAGGCTGCATTGTTCGGTGGTAAGAAAATGATCGCCATCCCATTCATTGAAGGCCATCTCTTCTCCGCTGCTCAGCGCCAACTGCAGGGCCTTCACGGTGACAAAGTCCTTTTTCCCCATATCCCGAGCTTTTTCTACAGTAGTTACGATGGCGCAAGCCGCGCCGTCGCTCACTCCGCAGCAGTCGAAAAGACCCAACGGATGCGCCACGATGGGCGCGGACAAGACTTGCTGCTCTGTCACCGGCTTCCTCAAATGGGCCTTTGGGTTGAGGGCCCCGTTGGCATGGCTTTTGACAGAGACATGCGCCATGGCCCGCTTCAGGTCGCTTTCTGGGACGCGGTATTTTGCGGCGTAGGCGGTGGCAAGCTGCGCGAACGCGCCCGGCGCGGTAATATTGGGCCACCACAACCAGCTCAGAGATCCCCAATTGGATCCTGGATTCGGCAACCCCCCGTATCCGGTGTCTTTGAGCTTTTCAACGCCCATGGCGAGACACATATCGTAGGCGCCAGACGCCACCGCATAGACCGCGCCCCGAAAAGACTCTGTGCCGCTTGCGCAGAAATTTTCCACCCGCGTCACAGGAATACGGGGCAGCCTCAAGGTGATCGACAGCGGCAGTCCGCTCTTCCCGACGTTTATTTCTTCGAGGCAGGTTCCCAACCAGGCGGCCTGGATGTCCCCCACATCGATGTTTGCATCTTCAATGCATTCGGTGAACGCCTCGACCATAAGCTCTTCGGCGCCCACGTCCCACCTTTCGCCGAATCTCGTACACCCCATGCCGATGATCGCCACTTTGTCCTTTATACCAGTAGCCATAATAACGTCCTCTCAGAACCGAAAGAGTTTTTCTATGAGCTGAGCTTTGAGGAGGTCTCCCTCTATTTTCAACTTTCCCGTCGTGTATGCCTGGAGGGCATTCAATTTTCCCTGAATCATCTTGAGGAAATCCTCGCTTCCCATGATGATGGTGGTGGTGGGATTTGCATGGCTGCCTTGCTCTACCGTGCACCGGCCCTCTTTGATGGTCGCATACCATTGTCCCTCGTCGGGACCAGTGATCCGGAATTGGAACACCACGTCCACGCCAGCCGCTTTTTCTTGCTGAAACGCCCCGGGTAAGCGTTGAAACACGGAGCGAACGGTGAGTTGGCCCGGGGGCGGCGCCTCACGTTCCGTGGATTTGCCGACCTCGAGCATGGCTCCGAGGGCTTCAGTGGTGCTGGAAAACTCACGGGCCCCCTGAATGTCGTTGATCACTTGCCAGTTCCGCAGCAACTCCTCAGGCGAAGGGGGTTCCCCTGCGTCGTCCGTGACCAAGCCATCGCCCGTCACAAAGGCCGCCCGATTGAAACAGCCCGCGCCGGCGTTGATGATGACGCCTGTGTGGCTACATTCCTTGGAACTCAAATACAAGACCATGGGCGCGATGAATTCTGGTTTGAGTTGAGACGCCAGATCAGGAGGCAGGATGTCTTCGGTCAGCCTTGTCGCTGCAATGGGCGCAATGGTGTTCACGAGTATGCCATGACGTTCCCCCTCGAGTTTCAGGGTGTTCATGAGACCCACGAGCCCCATTTTCGCGGCGGAGTAGTTTGTCTGACCAAAGTTTCCGTAAAGACCTGCAGCCGACGTGGTAAACACGATGCGTCCGTACTTATTCTCTTTCATGCGCGCAAAGGCAGGTCTTGTTACATGGTACGCGCCGTCGAGGTGAACCTTCAGAACCGCAGTCCATTCGTCAGGCTCCATTTTGGCCAGCGTCTTGTCTCGTAATATGCCTGCGTTATTAATGAGGATGTCCACTCTGCCAAAGGCTTCCATCGCGGTTTTCACGATCGCCTCGCCTCCCTCTGGCGTGGCCACTGAATCGTAGGAAGCCACTGCCTCGCCTCCTGCTGACGTGATTTCGGCGACCACCGCGTCCGCTGCGCTCTGACTTCCGCCGGAGCCGTCTCTCCCGCCCCCGAAATCATTGACCACGACCTTTGCCCCGCGTCGGGCCAATTCCAGGGCATAGATTCGACCAAGCCCTCGCCCGGCGCCGGTCACGATGGCAACCTGATCCCGGAAATCGAGCGCGTAAGCGGCCGTGGTTTCATCCGAAGGCAAGGGTATGGCCTTCCAAAAATAGCCTGTAAAACCGCGCTCCTTGTCTGTGTATCTTTTCCGGAAGGCCAATCGGGCCTTTTGGCCGACCTTCACCTCGCTGAGTTCGCAGTCCGTGAAATCAGCCATGAAACGGCCGCCGCCGTCGAACTGCACCATGCCATAAATGGCCGGCGGATCGATGGACACGGCCAGCAAATCTCCGGTGAAGCTTTTTATTTGCGCGGGGACGTCGGCAAATTCATAATCATCCTGGGACTGAACGGCGCGACACGCCGGGTTGACGCAAATATCCATTTTGGGCCACTGAGGCGTCCCGCACTCTCTACACTTGCCGCCGACCATACCCAGCAGCATCTTGCGCTTCCTCCACAACACCGTCATTGCGGTTTGGGAGGGAAATTCCGCGCGTATGCCCATCTCGGTGTGAAGCAAGTCACGAAATTTCAAGAACTTGGGGTAATTTTCCACGGTCTTTTTGCGTTCCAACGAGCCTCGAATGCCAATCTTGGGAGGCAACTGCCGGATATTGTCGGTGACGACGAAGTACAAGGAATCGCAGCCTTGGCCAAAACCGGCGAGAAGGATTCGTTCGCCAGGCTTCGCCTGTTCCAATGTGTGAACGAACATCACAAGAGGATGAGCTGCGCCAGTTTCGCCGCAGACTTCATGCATATTGTCCACCACTTTGTCCGGAGTCATACCGAGTTTCTTGGCGATGTTTCTGTGCTCTGCCTTGAAAAAGCACGGAAATACCAACTTATCTACGTCCGCCGCGGTGAGAGACAGCTTGTTCATAAGGCCCGCAACGGATTCCGGGATGATCTTTGCATACCCTTCGTCTCTTACCCAGCGCTCCTCCCACATGTAGTCAAACCTGTTTAGGCTGCCCCGATAGTGATCCACAAAATCATGGGCCACTGAATAAGACCCTTTGAATTCCGCAATCACATCGGACTTGCCCACTGCGACCGCGGCAGCGCCATCGCCGAACCACATCTCGTAAAAATACGCGGCCTTCGTCTCTCTCTTGTCTGAAGCAACTACCAACGCATTCTCGATACCGCCGCTCTGGACGAGGTGGAGGGCTGAGATGAGACCGGTGGTTCCGGCTCGAAGAGACGAACCGAGGTCCTGGACGTGGATATCGTCCCTCAAATTGAGGACGGTTTTCAACACGCCTGCGTTTGATCTGTCCGCGAACGGCATGGTGGTGGAACATAACAACAGGGCGTCGATGCGAGATTTGTCGAAGCCTCTCAGGCAGTCCCTCGCAGCCTCCGAGGCCATGGTGAGGCTGTCCTCGTCCCAGTTGCAAAAAGATCGTTCTCCTTGAGCGACCATTATCAGAGCAGGCGCAAACCAACCCATGTGTTGGAATATGCTCATGCGCGAGAGTCGCAGTTTAGGAATGTAGCCTCCAAACGATGTTACGCCTATCATTGAAACACTCTCCCTGCTTACAACGAGAATTTGAACAGCTTTTCTATGAGCTGGGACTTCATGATGTCGCCCTGAATTTTCAACTTGCCAGAGGTGTATGCCTGCATTGCATTCAAGCTGCCTGCGACCAGCTTGAGGAAGTCTTCGTCCGCCATGACGATGGTGGTGGTTGGCGCTTCATGGCTGCCCGGCTGGACAAGACACTCGCCGTCGGCTATCTGGGCAAACCACTTGCCGCCTCCCGGGCCGGTGATATCGTATTGAAAGACCACGTTGACGCCAGCGGCTTTGTCCTTTTGGAACAACTGGGGCATCTTTTCAAACACCTGTTGGACGGTGAGGCCCTGTGTGCGAGATTCAGACCCTTCAGCGCGCTCCTGCAACGCTTGGAGCATCTCTCCCAAGGCCTCGGTAGCGCTGCCATATTCCACCGGGCTCTTGATGTCGACAATGTTCGCAAAATTGGCCGCAATGGTTTCTGGGGTGAGGACTCCGCTGCCGTCGTTAAGGGAAATGGAGCGACCTGTGACTAATGCGATCCTGAAGTAGCGGCCCATGCCGGCCCCATATATCGATCCATTTGATGGGCATCGGTCTGAACAGAGCACCAGTGCAAGGGGCGCTATCAGCTCCGGCTTCATCCTCTGGGCCAGGTCCGGCGGCAAGATGTCCTCCGTCAATCTGGTGGTTGCAATCGGCGCAATGGCATTGACCTTGATGCCATATTTATCCCCCTCCAGTTTGAGGCTGTTCATGAGACCTACGAGCCCCATCTTGGCGGCCGAGTAATTCGTTTGGCCAAAATTCCCGTAAAGCCCCGCTGCAGACGTCGTGAAGACAATACGCCCGTACTTGTTGTCTCTCATGTGGTTGAACGCAGGACGGGTCACAAAATAGGCGCCGTCGAGATGTACAGCTCGGACAGCTTCCCAATCCGCGGGCTCGAGCTTGAGAAAACTTTTGTCCCTGAGGATCCCTGCATTGTTGATCAATATATCCAGCCGGCCGAAGGCGTCCATTGCGGCGTCGATGATGCGCCGACCGCCTTCTTCAGTGGACACGGAATCATAATTTGCGATTGCTTCTCCACCGAGGGCCTTTATTTCCTCCACCACCGAGTCAGCCGCAGAGGTCGCGCCCTCTCCAGCGCCGTTGCGGGGGCCGCCGAAGTCATTGACCACCACCTTGGCCCCTCGCTTTGCCAACTCCAAGGCATAGACGCGGCCGAGGCCTCGGCCTGCTCCTGTGATCACGGCGACGCGATCGTCAAATCTCAATTCCTCGCGTCGCGTCCGTATGTGCGCGATGGAACCGGTTTCCCATTCCACGATGCCGCGGTCGATGGTGATTTCCCCGGTCAAGGCGTTTATGGTCCGGAACAGGGCGTAGCCGTCCCGCAGCTTCCAGATCTGGGTCTTGATGGGGGTTCCCGGATACAGGGTTTTGGAGAAACGGTTCCGGAAGCGTCTCATCCGTTCAGGCTCTCCAGGAAAAAGATGTTTGATCACTGCGCGACAGGCAAATCCATGGGTGCACAGGCCGTGCATGATAGGTTTTTCGAAGCCGCTGGCCTTGGCAAAGTCAGGGTCCACATGGAGCGCGAAGATGTCCCCTGAGAGCCGATAAATAAGAGGCTGGTTCGGCGACGGCGTGTCTTCCTCTTCGAAATCAGGCGGCCGATCAGGGAACTCAACGGGCTCTTTCGGCGCGTCCGGTCCTCCAAAGCCGCCATCGCGACGGCAAAACAGCGTAAAAATGTTGGTGAAGAGTTTTTGACCATTGGAATGAAACGTGTCAGCCTCGGCCACCACCAGCGCGCCGGTGTCCTTTCCCTTGTCGTAAAAATGGGTAATTGCGCCCTCGGTGATCAGTTGCCCCTCTGGCGGGATAGGATTGTAAAAAATGATGTCTTGCTCGCCGTGCAATATACCGGTGAGGTCGGCCCCTGAGCTCACGCCGACCTGGGCCAGGAAGTCAAACACCGCCCCTATGGAAAAACTGGGAATCACTTTTAGACGGTTTTCGTAGCAGTACTCGAGCTCGTCGAATCCCGCGCCTACCCCCAAGGCGTAGAGCACCACATCTCTCCAATCGTAGGTCTTAACGACCGGTCCGATCTTTTTCCCAATGGCATCGAGATTAAGCGCCATAAGCTTCCTCCCACCAAAGAAATTGCTTGCAGTTTGTCTATCGGTGCAACGATTCTGAAAACGTCCTGAGCGGTTCCGCCCCTTGACTTGCGTCAGCGGTTTTCGGACGTCATCATCCGGTCCGCTTGTTGTCGGTTGTTCTAAGCGGCTTCAGATTCGAGAACCAGCCTGGATTCAGCCCCTGCCTCCGGATCGAGGCTACCTACAGAGCAAACGCCGTCCCGAAACGATAGCCGCCTGCGCATCAGCGAAAAGCTTTGAAGTTCATGAAGCATGGGTATGCTTCCCGGTTTTCTTGACGACCGCTTGAAGGCCGCCTACGCTCCCACGGCGTCTGGCCGCCTTCTGCGTCACGGCGCCATACGCCGTTTGGCTATGGCTGATTCGTAGAGGGTCACGTACTGCTGAGCAGACCGTTTCCAAGAAAAATCTTTTGCCATGCCCCGTCTCATCAGGCGCACCCAGGCTTCAGGCTGGTTCCTATATATTTCCAAGGCTTGGAAAATGGTCTGCGCCAAAGATGACGGGTCTTCTCGGAAAAAGACGAATCCCGTCCCTGCGTCTCGCTCGAGCGAGCATTCTTCGACTGTGTCTATGAGGCCGCCAGTGGCTCTCACTACGGGTACCGTCCCATAGCGAAGGGCGTACAACTGATTCAAGCCGCAAGGTTCGTATCGAGACGGCACGAGTAAAATGTCGGCGCCTGCGAAGATCTTGTGGGCCAACTCATAATCGTAGCTCAAAAATATCCCGGTCTGACCGGCGTATTGCTGGCCTAGGTCCTTGAAAATAGTTTGATATCTCGCTTCACCCGTACCGAGGAGTACTATTTGGACGTCCTGCTCCATAAGATCGTGAAACGCGCCAGCCAGTATATCGATGCCTTTCTGGCTGGAAAGCCGGCTGACCATGGCGATGATAGGGACATTGGGCCTCTCTGGCACATGAGCTATTCTCTGCAATTCAGCCTTGCAAACAGCCTTCCCGGAGAGATCCTCGGATGAGTAACGGGCAATGATCAACGGGTCCTTTTCGGGATTCCATACGTTGTAATCAACTCCGTTGAGTATCCCGACAAGATCGTCTCCTTTTTCCTGGAGTACCCCTTCGAGTCCGAAGCCAAACGCTGGAGTAAGGATTTCATTTCGGTACCCAGGAGAAACAGTGTTCACCTTTTCTGCGAACACGATGCCGCTTTTGAGAAAATTCAATTTCCCATGGAATTCCATGTGACTCGGGGTAAAAAACTCCCACCCAACTCCCACGAGAGGCATGTCCAAATGCCAGAATATGCCTTGGTAACCAAGGTTGTGGATGGTCATGACGGATGAGCTGCGGCTCACCTGAGATTCCCCAGCGTATAAGGTCCGTAGATATACAGGAGTGAGAGCTGCCTGCCAATCATGAGAATGAAACACATCGTAAGGGTTTCCACTCAGCAGAGCCCACTCTATTGCGGCCCGGGTCAAGAAGACGAATCTCTCGGCGTTGTCTTCGTAATCCCCCTCCGGACTGCCATACAGATAGTCTCGGTCGTAGTAATTGTCCGCCTCGACAAAGAGGTACCGCACTCCTCTCTCGTCGTTGAAGCTCCAAAGACCTGCGGTGAGTTGTTTGGCGTTAAGGGTCAGTTCGATGGAAGCCTTCAATCTTTCAATGGGGAAGTGGTCTGGGTCGATACCCCTGTACTTCGGCATTATGACGTCCACTTCCACTCCCAAACCCGCAAGTTCGGCGGGCAACGCGGAGAGCACCTCACCAAGGCCCCCGGTTTGAGCGAAGGGGGTTGCTTCGGGAGTCACCATCAGCACGCGCATCTGAGTACGCCTCCGCCCCACATATACGGTGTCATGAGATATGTATCTCCCCGCAATCGATTCATTGGCATGACGCTTGATGGACGCATCGCTACGCTAGATCCTCAGTTGCGCATCCACGGGACTCATGCAGCACGACCTTTTTTCCGAAGATATGGTACAAGTCCGCCCTCTTTGAGAAGCTGCTGCATGAACTCGGGTACAGGAGCGACGCGATAAACCCTGCCAGAGCTTTCGTTTCGAATGACGCCCTGAGAGAGATATACGGCGACTATGTCGCCTTCGCGCAGATCGCCCACGGCTTCTTGGGATTCAAGGATTGGCAAACCAGTATTGAACGCGTTTCGGAAAAAAATGCGGGCAAAACTCTTGGCAATGACGCAGGAAACTCCTGCAGCTTTAATTGCAGCCGGCGCGTGCTCCCGGGACGAGCCGCAGCCGAAATTCTTGCCCGCGACGATGATGTCGCCTTTGGCAACTTTGGATGCAAAGGTCGGGTCGGCGTCTTCCATGACGTGACGCGCGAGTTGTCCATGATCCACTAAATTCAGATACCGTGCTGGTATAATTTCGTCGGTGTTGACGTCGTCTCCAAAGACCCACGTTCGGCCTCGAAAATCCGGCATAGTGGGCAGCGTTTCGTGCTTCAAGGTTGAGCTCACTCTCTATTCCTGATACATTGTGATTGAACAGCCAGCGGCGCATGCGACGCAATGGCTGAAAATTGTCTGAACTAAATGCGCATTATGTGTAAGACAGTGCAAAAAGAGACACAGCCTATATTACAAGAAATTGTCATGAGAAACAAGTCAAACGAAGATTCTACTTTTCCCGGGTGTCCATGAGCGCGCATGTTCGCAAGAGCCCATCCAAGAAAAGAGGCCCGCAGGCCCTGCAGGGCATGACCATGGGCGCTCTCTTGAAAGTACTTGCGAGAAACGACTTTGCGGTAGATGTTCAGTGTTTGGGGCGTTTGGCCCACCTTCTTGTACTCGGCGTCTTCAACTCAGTGTTCGGCGCGGCCGAAACGTTGTTCAACGGCCGAAAGATAAGATGCTCGCACATCGATCATCCCATACTGTTCATCATTGGTCATTGGCGAAGCGGCACCACCCACCTCGAAAACCTTCTGACCCTGGACTCGCGATTCAGCTACGCAACGGCTTACCAGACCATGTTTCCCCGTCATTGCTTGTACACGCAAAATGCCCACTTTGTCTTTGATCGCGTCGCCCCGAAGAAGCGGCCCATGGATAATGTCAGCTTCGCGGCCAGGGCGCCTCACGAGGATGAATTCGCGCTTGCAGCCTCGGCAACCATTTCGCCCTACATGCGATTTCTGTTCCCCGTCACTGGCGACCCAGGATACAGCGAGATCGACATGAGCAAGTGGTCGCCCAAGATGCGAGAGACTTGGAACGAGTGTTTTCTCGAGTTTCTTCGCAAGCTCACCCTTTCACAGGACGGCCGCATCCTGCTCAAGTCGCCCCCGCACCTCGGCCGGGTGGCCGCCCTGGTGGAAATGTTTCCTGACGCCCAGTTCGTCCACATCGTGCGAAACCCCTATGCAGTGTTTTCTTCCACCCGAAAGCTTTGGCTGAATACCCTGTCCTTCTCTCACTTGCAGATCCCTGATCCTGAACAAATCGAGGAACTCATCTTTACATGGTACATAAAGCTTTTTGAACTCTTCGAGCGGGACCGCGCCTTGATTCCCGAGGGCGCGTTCTTCGAGCTGAAATTTGAAGAACTGGAAGCTCAGCCTGTTGCCACATTGAGGCGGCTTTACGATGCGCTGTCCATCCCTGGTTTTGACGACTTCGAGCCTACGTTGAAGGCGTATTTGGATTCCATCAAGAACTACCAAAAAAATGTGCATGAGCTCGATCCCGCCACAAAGGCGAAAGTCGCGAGGAGATGGGGGTTTAACTTTCACCGCTACGGGTACGAAATATGACGAACGCGCGTGAAAATTTATGGACAACTGGGGTTAATTGTTTTATAAATCGGATCGGCGTTGTCTGGGGTGAAAGAAGCTGTCCGACGGTTTGAAACGAGAGCCATTCTCGGAGAATTCCGAGAGCCAGCTTCATGGGGCAAATATCCATAAGAACACATACGAAAAGACGACATTTTGTCCACTAATTGAGCACAGGAAGTTTAACTCGTCAGCCCGAGAGGGTAGCGTCTTGGGCGAAAAGCCTCGGGCGACCGGGCGACAAGCATGAGGCGGCATAGATCAGGGGAAAAGCGACGCTTGCTGAATCGTCAACATGCCATCTTTGCAGAATGTGATAAAGGAGGACACATGCAAATTGGAGACGTGATTCATCTGGATGGTCTCAAGGCAGAATACAGTCTCTTTGGAAAGGACCGTTTCTGTGCGTGCACACTCCCGGATGGGGATTACGTAGTATTGGACATAGAAGAGGACTATGTGAGGTTGGCATGGAGCGAAGCTCCCGGGTTTCCCTCGAAAAAACATCGGTACCGCATAGAGCGTCAAGCATTCAAGACCAAGGCAAACATCTAGTTCAGCATTGGCGCTGGCGGGCAGTGTTTGGCTGCCGCCGCGAAATTATCGCCATCGCAAAAAAGTTTTGATTGCGCGTGAGATTTTTCGCAATTCGCACGGGGATACGATTGCGCAGGCCATGCACACGGGGCGCATATAGCCATTCTCGAAAATAATCGCGAATGGCGCTGTTCTCCCTCTGCATGTCATTCCCACGGAAGTGGGAATCTAGGACAAATTTCCTGGATGTCGGATCGAGTCCGGCATGACATATCAGGGCCGTGATGCAGACTTTGAAAGTCGCCATATACACGCCGCGGCTCGCCTCATTCCCACAGGATTTTCGAGAAGTAGTATATTAGATGGAGAGAATGGACTGTCAACCGGCAGGTAATTGCCTCTCACCAGCAACCAGCCGGGAAAAAGCTCGGCTTTCTTCATGGGACCGCGCGTCGGGCTCAAAGAAAAGGGGCGACATTCATGACCTTTGGAAGAGACCCTGCGACTGAGAAATCTTCGTGGTTGGGGTAAGGTTTCTCGCTCCGCTCGAAATGACAGAGAGTAAAGCACCCAAAATTACGGCGGCTGCATCCAGTTCGTGATTAATTGAAGCGCCACGCGACGCGGCTACTGCGAGGCGCGATCTCGCAGCCGGGCGAGATATTGTTCGTATTGGAGTCCCAATCTTTGCGCCGCCTTTTTGCATCGCTTCTTTTGGATTCCGTAGGTGACGATATATCCTCCTATTCCAAATACGACCCCAAGAACGACTGCCGCCAATGTCCACGGTATCAGCAGCTCGGAACCTAGCTCTCCAAAGGCCTTTAGGGCGTCCCAAAAATAACTTTTGTCTAGTACCGGATGCATAATCTTCTCGAAGCAATTAAAATTCAACGAGATGGGCCTGCCCATGAGATACGATCCTAAGCAGTAATAGCCATAATACAACGGTATCATGTTCAAGGGGTTGCTCACAAAGGTAAAGCCTGCCGCAATCACGTAATTGAAAGAGAACAGCAATCGGAGAAAACCCAGAAAGACCAATTGGCCGCCCACGGGGATCACAAAGCCAACCACCAGGCCCATGGAAACGCTTCTTGCATCGTAACTGGGCGTATGACGCGAGGTCAAAAGCGGGTGTATGCAGCTTTCGTATAAGCTGGCGCGAATACGTGAAAGCGACCATGGTTTTTGCTTGCGCCCCCCTGAGACATCAGCTTTGACTGCAGATGCTTCTGGCGATGCCGCGTTGTTCTGTTCACGCCCCTGACGGTTATGCGCCATGTTCTTCGGCATAGGATCAGTGTAGAGAGCCGTTGGCTGGAGTCGTAACGGGATCCAAATGAGGACCTTTGATTTTAATTTCCCTGTTCAAAATCCTTCTTACCCGCCCAAAAGTCAGAATGACAGACTGCATCATCAAAAGGTCTCCTAACAAGGCAATAACCACAGCAGCTCCCCCAAGAAACCCAAAATATATGGCCGGCTTGGTCGGAGTAAATGAAAGCATGAGAAACCCAAGGAATAAAGTCAACGATGTCGAAATCATGGCCCTGGCTGTCTTTTGATACGACTGCCTCATGCACTGTTCGATGGTCGCGTGAGGGTCTCTCGATCGGGTCATTTCTCTTTTCAATTGGGTGAGATAGTGGATGGTGTCATCCACAGACAATCCTATGGCTATGGCGGCCGCAAAGACCGTGACATTGTCCAACGGAATCCCCAACCAGCCCATCATACCAAAGATCACGGCAACAGGGGGAATGTTGGGGATAAGGCTCACGAGCCCCAGACTGACCGACCTGAGCTGAATGATGAGGAGGATTGTCACGCCAATGAAGGCAAGGACAAGGGACAAGACTTGTGAATCGACCACTTGAGAGGCCTGCGCCGCAAATACGGCTTGTTCGCCGGTAACGATCACTCTGTCCGGCGCCATGATTTTGTCCGCAGTGGCCCCAACCGCTTGGATTATCTCATTCATGGGCGTCGCTGCCGCGTTCTTGATCCTTATCGATATGTGGAGTTGGCTGTAATCAGGGCTAAGGTATCGTCGAAGCAACTCTTTGCCATCGGAATTCAATGAAAGCACAGTGAACAATTGCAGGAGCAGCCGAGAGTCGTTGTAAAAAGTCCGAGAGGCTTGAGGGATTTTGGAAATTGCCTGATGCAGATAGTCCATGAGCGGAAGGGGCGAGTCCAAGCTTTCTACTTCGGGCAGTTCTCCAATACTCTTGTCTAGAGCCGCGATTTTTTGCCAGGCCGCAGGGTCCTTGAACCATTGCTCAGGGCCTGTCACGACGAGTTCGAGGGAGCGGATTGGGGCAAGATTGGTTTCCACAAAACGGACGTCAGCGATGACCCTACTTGAATCAGTGAAGAGATGAAGGATTTGAGTGTCTGTGCGGATGAAGGGTATTCCTGCGACCATGGCCAGCACAAAGACTGCGCTGACCGCGGCGCACAATTTGTAATGGGTAAACACAAACTGCTCTAATCCTCTGAATGCCTTGCTTATCCAATCATCCGTTATCTTGTCAGTAGTTCTTTTTTCAACCGATTTTATTGCGATGAGAAAGGCTGGCGTGAGTATCATCGCCAAGATATACGAGATCAAGATGCCGCACGTCATCACAAAGCCCAGTTGCTGCACCATGGGGATCGAGCTAATCATGATGGTCGCGAAAGCTACGGCCGTGGTGAGTGTACACATGAGGCAAGGCCGTCCAATCATTCTCAGGGCGAGCTTTACGGCTTCGGCTCTGTTGGTGGTTCCTGGGAGAGCCTGGTAATAGTGCGTGATGATATGGATGACGTTGGACACGCTCACCACAACGATGAGACCGAATGAGAGGCTCGTGGTGGAGTTCAAAGGGATGTTGGCCGCAGCCATAAGGCCAAGCACCCATTCAACCGCGACGCCTATGACCACGAGAATAATGAGAGCAAGCCGCACGCTCTTGAATATGTACCAGCAGACGCCTCCGATGACGATCGTACACAGGACGCCATAAAGGACGGCCGTCCGGACTGTCAGCTTCTGCACTTCCTCGCGAATGACCGACGCCCCTGTCATGCTGAATTGCGCGTTACGAGGAAGATGATTAGCAACTATTTCCTTGATCTTATCCTGGAGCGTCCCCAGCTCAGGATGAAAGCGCCACCCCGGTTTCAGTTTGATGAGTATCCCGAGGGTTTTTTTGTCCGGGGAGATCAGGTAGTCCATGAGGGGCAACGCCTTGTGAACCTGTTCGAAGACGCCTTCGGGAGGGAGTTTCAGCCCATCCGGCGCTTTCAGCAATACAGGATAGTTGCTAAAAATCCCTTTCCTCTCCTGAAAGAATTTGAGATTGCTCAAGCTGAGAACTGTTGCTATCTCGTCAAGTTCTTTCAATTCATCGGTAATGACAGACAGGGAGTTCAGAACTTCGGGATCCGAGGCGCCGGCCTGGGTTTTGATGGCCACGATGATGAATTCGTCGTCTCCAAAAACCTTGACAAAGTCGCGATACACTTTGTAGGCGTCTGATGAGGTGACATAGGCAGATTTCAGCGTCCGATCGAGTTCCACTCGTAGGGCGAGGGGAATCAATGCCACGCTGATCGCTGCCGCGGCGAAGACAAGAATACGCCTATGATCTACCAGCTTTGCGGTGTGATACTTTCTCGCCGGAGACTGATCACCGCTTGTCACAGGCATTCGGGACCCCCTTATGCGGACAACACGGGAGAGATACGTACATCGCCGCCGCAACCAATGAAAACATGGTATGGCGCTCTTTCGCCATAATAGCCACTACTCTTACATTATCAGAGGCGCCTCGCGAAGCGTGAGCTGTCCCCTTCACCAGGTGATTCGCGTTTCTGGCGGGAATTTGATGTCTTCCCACACCTGTCCCCACATTTCCTTGAATCGCGGACCCAGTCTTTCCACAAGCCTCCGCCAATGAGTCTTGCCCGCGTTCACATGTTCGATGATCTCCGAGATGAGTTCTTTCAGCCGAGAAAGCTCTTCCTTAGGCAAGAATGACACCGCGCCTCGATCGATGGACTTTTGGAGGCTTTCCGGCGTCATCGCGTGGGCAGTGAGCATCACTGCGGGGAGGCGTTTTGCCCTTGCGATGTCGAGCAAATCGAAGCCGCGCACCCCCATGATGTCGAGAATCACAAGGTCGTAAGACTCAGTCTCGAGAAGCCTCTTGGCGGCCTCAAAATCTTCCGCAGTAGTCACCTGACAGAGTTCCAGTTCTTCCCGAATCACCTCGAGCACGTCTTTTTCATCATCCACGGCGAGTACGCGCTTGCCTACAAGAAGATCTATTTCACTCATTTTTGCCTCCTGCGCCTTACCTCACTTCACCAATGACGGAAGGAACATAGCGGTTTCAGGATAACTCATTAGTAGTATCACGGTAATGATATAGGCTGGTATGAAATACAATACGCCCTTAAAGATTGTCCCCATGGGTATATCTTTGTTCATGCCTGCAACAACATACACGCTGATGCCGACGGGAGGCGTAATAGCCCCCATGGTCGTCACGACGGTAAGCGTACAGCCAAACCAAATGGGATCATATCCCATGTGCGTCACCAGAGGGAAAAAGATCGGGATAGATACCAGCAAGAATCCCAGGGCGTCCATGACGCATCCAGCGATGCCATACACGATCAGGATGACCGACATGATGACCCATGGCGGAACAGCCAGCGAAGCGGCGTACGCCGTTATCTGAAACGGAAGGCCGCTAATGGTGAGAAACCGCCCGAATATCACCGCGCCCGCCACGATGATGATGATCATGCAACTGATCTTCAAAGTGTCGATAATAGAGGCGACGAATCCCTTCCATGTGAGTTTGCGCCGCAAAAGTCCCAGCCCCACGGCAAAAAAGGCGCCGGCAGCGCCTGCTTCTGTCGGGGTATATGCCCCGGAATAGAGTCCTCCCATGATCAAAGTAAACAAGACGATCATCTCGAAGGCGCCGGGAATGGATCGTATCTTATCCACCCACGATGTCTTTTCCCCAGAGGGCCCCCATTCAGGTCTTATCATACACATGATGAAAATCGTGACGCAGAAGAGAAAGGTCATGATCAGCCCGGGGATGGTGCTTCCCCAAAAGAGTTTTCCTATGGACTGCTCGGTGTAGATTCCATAGACCATCAAGACCACGCTTGGCGGGATGACCACGCCAAGGGTCGAGCCGCACGCGACCGACGCGGTGCTCAAGATCGGCTGATAGCCATATTTTTTCATTTGTGGGAGCGCTACCGATGTCATGGTTGCTGCGGTTGCGGTATTGGAACCGCAGATCGCGGCAAAACCTGCACAAGCCATGACAGTCGCCATGGCCAAGCCGCCTCGGATTCTCCCCATCCACGTGTACGCGGTCTTGTAAAGCGATTCATTCACGCCAGAATAAAAGCAAATCTGCCCCATCAAAATAAACATGGGAATAACGGTGAGACCATAATTTGCAAAGGTTTCCCAGATCTCCGTCCCAAGCGTGGAAAGGGCCGCTTCCGGAGTCAACACGTACCACATGCCCCCTAGACCTACCAACGCCATGGCGAAACCCACCGGCATCTCCAGCAGGAACAAAAAGAGCATAAGAATGATTATTCCAACTAGGCCTATCATGAGCTTTTCTCCTCTGACGGCATCAACACGTTCAACAAGTCCACCAAAAGGCAAAGCGTCAAAAGACCGCACGAGACCGCCACCGCGTACGTAAAGGGATAAAACGGCATGCGCGTCGTTTCGGAAAGTTCGCCTGTCCTCATGAGATTTGTCGCATGTTGGGCAACCTTCCAGGTCGCCAAACCGAAGAGTACTGTACTCAGGCTGAGGCTGATCAGCGACGTCGCCTTTCGAGTAGCAGCAGGGAAACGGGTAGCCAGTATATCGACCGAGATATGGCTCTTTTTCAACTGCGCATACCCGAGGGGCAGAGCTACTGTAATAGCGCCAAGGTATGAAACAAGCTCATAGGCGGGGCTCAGAGGAGTTCCCCACAGCCGCAAGAACATATTCACACAGGCAATAGACATCATGAGCACAAGGGACACGCCGCCTATTGCGGTGAAGACTTCGCTGAGCGTCTCGCTCAGCCTCCTCAAACTGCCCATACACACCTCCTACTTGAAACGATCCCAACAGTGTGTCCTCCCCCGCGGGACGTGAACAACCTCGCCTCGATTTGCGCCGCCCTGACCTGAATCCATCTGTTCCAAAAAAACCCCCTGGGCTGAACTCGATTCCTCAGTCCCTTAGATGAGCCCCATGCCCTTGAGGACAGACAGCATGACGGCCGCTGCCATGACCGATCCTATTTGCCCGCCCGTGTTCGCTCCCATGGCATGCATAAGCAGGTAATTGCGTTTGTCATATTTTTGCCCCTGGACTTGGACGACCCGGGCCGCCATGGGATACGCCGAAATTCCCGCAGCGCCAATGAGTGGGTTGATCTTGCCGCCGCTGATAAAGCACATGATTTTCCCCAGAATCAAGCCGGCGACAGTGTCGAAGCAAATTGCTGCGAACCCAAGGACAAAGATAGCCAGCGTCGTCGGCTGCAAGAAGACGTGGCCGTTCATGGTGCCGCCAATGGCAAGACCGAGGAAGAGCGTGACGATATTCGCTATTTCGTTTTCCGAAGCGCCCGTCAGCCGCGACACCACGCCGCTCTCCTTCATGAAATTCCCCAGCATGATAGTCCCCATGAGAGCCAATCCTTTGGGCGCGATGAGCGCAGTGATGAAGGTGACCACGACGGGAAAGAGCAAACGCGTCCTTGCAGATACGGTGGAGTGAACAGGTTGAGGCATACGAACCAGCCGCTCTTTTCGGGTCGTCATCAGTCGCATGATAGGGGGTTGAATGATTGGCACAAGCGACATGTAGGAATAGGCGGCCACAGAAACTGGCCCCAAAAGCTGAGGCGCGTAGAGGGAGGTCACGTATATTGCCGTCGGCCCGTCGCAGGCCCCAATGATGCCGATGCACACAGACTCGAGTTCTTTGAACCCCAACGCCAAGGCCAGCAGAAGCGTAATAAAAATGCCAGCCTGCCCCGCGGCGCCAAAGAGTAGGATCTTCGGATTTTCCAAGAGAGGCGTGAAATCGGTCATCGCGCCGATGCCAATGAAGATGAGGAGAGGAAAAATCTCCGTGGCAATCCCGACGTCGTAAAGGAATTTTAGAAGCCCATGTTCTTGCATGAGATCGCTGAGAGGCATGTTGGTGAGCAGGCATCCGAAGCCAATCGGTATCAGGAGCAGCGGTTCCACGCCCTTTCTGACCGCTAAATAGAGGAGCACACAACCTACTGCAATCATGATAAGATTTGGCAGGCCGTCGGTGACAAGAAAGGTTAGCCCGTAGGTTAAACCTACAAAACCTTGAAACATACTATTCAACATGCTGGAACCTCTCCGTACATCAGACTGTATCGCCCCCGTCAGGAGGGAAAATCTTTTTCATTAGGTATGTGCACAGGATGATGACGCCCAGCGTGAGAAACGTGCCGCTGATGCCGACAATCAACACAGTAAGTCCAAAAGTGAGCTTGTCCACAGCCGTTATCTCCGACGAACCCTTTGAGAATACGCAAGACAGGACGGATTGCCTCGACGGCAATTCATCTTACCAGAACTCGAACAGCTTTCAAACAGATAAAATAAAGCCCACCCCAGCGGCGCAACTTTTATTGGTGGTCCTCCGTCTCGGCTTCTCGAAGGGCCTCGTCGCGTTCCCTTTTCTTCTCGATCACCCGCAAGAGGTAGATGCCGAGTTCATAGAATATAATGAGAGGAATCGCCATGAGGGTTTGATTGATCACGTCAGGGGTAGGGGTAAGGATTGCCGCGATAATAAATGCCAGCACGATAAAATACCGCCGTCCCTTCTTCAGCAGGCTGCTGTCCACAATGCCAAGCAGCCCCAGGACGACAATGACGATGGGCGTCTCGAAAATAACCCCGAAGGCCAGCATCAGCAGCATCACCAGCGAGACGTAATCCTTTATGGATATCATGGGCTTGAGCTCAGCCGTCTCGTAGCTGAGGAAGAACTGAAACGCGGCAGGGAACACGATGAAGTAGGCAAAGACAGCGCCAAGATAAAACAGAAGCGTCGAGACGACTATAAAAGGCACGGCCAACTTTTTTTCTTTTTCCAGCAGTCCGGGCCTTACAAAGAGCCAGACCTGATAGAGCACATAAGGGAGGGCCAAGAAAATGCCCGTGATAAAGGCAACTTTGAGATAGACGAAGAAAGGATCAGGCAGACTCGTGAAAACGAGTGAGGAATTTTTGGGGAGCAGTTTGGTAATCGGCGCGGCAAAGATACTGAACACACGCTCCCCGAATGCAATGCACACCCCAAAACCGATGCCAATAGCGATAGCCGCCCTGATTAACCTCGAACGCAACTCTTCGAGGTGTTCCAGGAAGGACATCCTTCCCTCTTCTACGACCTGTTCTTCTTCTGCCAATGCCTTGTCCTCAGTCTCTCATCATCCGGAGAACCACCGGAACTCCATTTTCCGCAGACACATTATGGGAACGCCGTTTGAATCGAGCCCTCTCGCCTCCCACTGCATGCCTTTGTTGTCCATGCGCCGCATGCGCCCTTCTATGACGATGACTTCTCCCTCCTTGCACTGCCGCGTAAAGACGATTTCCCCGATGCGGTGAGGAATCATGACTCTCTTGTCTTTCTCGTCTCTCATGCCCACATAAAGCATAGCCGCCTGCATCAACGCTTCCAGAAGATAAGGCGAGTACTGGTATGCGCTTTTGCGTGGGGGGGCAAAGTCGTCCTGGACAGGGTACACGATGTGTCCCTTTACACAATCAGGCCCCGATCCCTGCATCTCTCTGATAATGCGGTACCGGCCCTTGAGATCCGATCGTTCGTCATACAACTTCATTACTTCTTCGTTGAACATGGGCCGCGTCTCGATCTCCTCGTCGGGTACAGGGAAGCCCGGCAAACCCATGTCCGGGGGAGCGCTCAATGCTGTCAACGCAATGTGCGCCTTGTAATTGACCAAGAAATCGCTCAGTCTTTCACCCTTTGGGGATACGGCTCGTGAAGCCAGCGCGACTTCGCACGCGATCTCGCCCTGTTCAGATGCAGCCCGCGAGCATCTTATTTCCGTTTCCCGCTCCCAATCAGGAGCGCATTCGAGGATGTCGAGGAATTGGGCGTCTCGGACCGCACGGACCTTCAAATAAGGATACAGTACGCGGGCAGCTTCCAGAAAGGTCTCGACTGCCATGATTGCTGATACCAGCGGGTATTTGAGAAATTTGAAGGGCTTATGGTCGGCTATCCAAGGGTCGGTCGCGAGAGAAAGTGTGCGCGACGCAATAAGTTCGCCTTTCTGAAGCTCGACGCGTCGCACCTCGTCGATCATGGGGAACCGGCCCTTTTCCACCGCCGTCCCCTCGACAATAAATTTGTCCGCAGAAAGCGGCGGCTCGGACGCGTCCAGCCTCGACGACTCGAGTTGCGGCAACGACCTCATGAAGAGCACCCACGGGCTTTCATGAGGTGCGTACATCACCTCTCTGATGAACAGCTCCGCGAGTTCGTCCACATGGACATAGCTGGCGCCCATGCGTTTCATAAGGGCCTTGATGTCATCATTCTCGGCCATGCCTGTGCCCTGAATGGGAGGCAGGTGCAGAGCCTTAAAGCTCACGTGGCGATCTTGGCATTGGAGCTCTGAAGCGAGCGTTGACATCATCCGGTTTGCCGTGGAGTAGTTTGCCTGGCCAGGGTTCCCCTGGATAGCCGCAGCTGATGAAAGGCATACGAAAAGTCGCAACCCTTTGCCGTGAAAAGCCTGGTACAAGTTCCACGCTCCTCGGAATTTTACATCCGTCACGGCGAGGAAATCTTCCCACGACATCTGTTTGGCGAAGTTATCCCTGAGCACGCCTGCGCCGTGGATGACCCCGGCTATCTTTTCATAGCGCCGTAGAATTTCTGCGCTAATCCGCGCGGTTTGCATATTGTCTGCCACATCGCAGCGATAGTATGAGGCTTCGACTTTCCGGGCTCTTAATTTTTCCACGTTCGCCACGATTTCGAGGGCCTTGATCGCCGCGGCTCTTTCCACGGCAAGCCTTTCCTCAGAAACACCGTGAGCCCTTTTTCTAATCTCCTCGTCGATCTGCATAGCTGACGGGAAACCTTCGCTCAACAGCCCTTTGTAATTGAAGTCAGGATCGATACGGGTGGAACCCAGGAAAACCAGCTTGCAGCCAAAATCGGCCAGCTTTTCCGCCAAACGATACGTAATACCCCTCGCGCCCCCGGAAAGCACAATCACGTCGTCAGGCGAGAGACTCAACATCGCGTCGTCGGAAACGTTCAGATTCTGGACAACCCCCGCAGTGGTGAAAAGTCCTCCTTGGCGATAAAAGGTCTCCACCACTTTCTGTCCTCTGTTCAAGGCGTCTCGGAGTACCCGCGACAAATCCATCCCGGGTTCGATTCCCGCTACTCGGAATTGCACGGAAGAAAACTCGTGGCCAAGGCTCAAGAACATCCCGGCTGCGCCTTGCGCCATGATTGCTGTCGCTGGCGACTTCGGCGCCTGCTCGTACACACCACACGCCCACTTCTTTGCCGGCGAGTTGAGAAACGCCTTTGACGCCGTGAAAAGCAGCGAGAGCAAGGACGAAGCTGTCCCGAGGTTCTCACCGCAAGCCCTGGCCAGACCATCGAGGGCGACTACCATACCCGCCAAGTGGTCTATTGAGGACAGCGTCGCGTAGAGCTTCTCGTGAAGAGGCGCCCACGACGTCGGCGTCTCATCGCTGGCGGGAAGGGAAAAGCCTTGTGAAATCTCAATGATCTCAGGCTTCACATGGTACTCGTTTTGTAAAACTGTCGCGAGCCCGGAGGCAAGCCTATCCGATCTATCGAGAGCAAGCACCGCCACCGCGTCATCTTGCGCAAAAGAGAGCATCTCGCTTGGAGACTGCGCCTCTATCTCGGTCTGTACGAACACAACCCTGCGTATGGGTTCGACTTCCAGTTGCGCTTCAAGCTCCTCCGCTGGTACGGCCGCTTCCTGCTGCGTTGCTGCGGGTTGCGCCGTCTCGCCCGTCGTCCATTTTGGATCAACCAGCTCCCTGAGCTTCTCGACAATGTCTGCAATAGTGCGGACTTCCATGAAGTCTTCAAGATGGATTTTGATGCCGAACTTGCTCTCCATGCTGTCCATGATCACGGGCAAACGACTGGATCGTATGGAGAGGTCTTCCCTCAAGTCCATGCTCGGCTCGATTTCTGCTCGTTCATAGCCGGTAGCCTCCATGATAAGGCCTATAACGGCCTCCGTGAGGTTATCGGCCCGCGCTCCTTCTTTGGCCTGAACCGGTGGCGCTGGTTTTTCCGCCAAAGGAGCGGCTGATACACGTGGGACGAAAGGAGCTGACGGCGCCGGCAATGGCTTTAACGGCTGGCCGCTGCCCAGAATAGGAAAGATGGCAGCCAATGCTTGCTCAAGGTCGGCCTCGGCAAAGTTTGGATCATAGTCACGACGGATCGCGTACAGGAGCGAAGGCTTGAAGAATTTCTCGAATCCCTCCTGGACAAAAGATTCAATGACGGAAAAGATCGTAGGCGAGACCGAAGACGGCAGCGTCGCGTGGGCGGATCTCGCAGGGACCACGCCAGTTTGTTTTGGAGAGACCCTCGGTGCCGCGCGATGGGGCTCGCCCGGAAACGGCGCGAAGTCTCCCTCGAAGGGAAAGAGACCTCTCACGTAAATCTGCGCCACCGCCCCCCGGAATACGGATACTTCTGACGAGGGCTGACAGGTGTAGATGCAATCGGCTTCAGGCAGCGTATCGAGGACTAGATTGGTCAAGATGTCCCGTGGACCGACTTCTATAAACGTCCTCACCCCGAAGTCGTTCCACAGGCTCGTTGCATTCTGCATCCAGTGAACCGGCGATTCAAGATGGGCCATTATTATGGCGCGTATTTCGGCAGCGTCTGACGGAAATGGCTTCATGGTGGTGTTGGAAATCACTGGAATTTGCGGAGGATAGAACTGTATGCCCGACACGAAGGCATCCAGTTCGTCGTGGATGCACCTCATGATAGGCGAGTGAAAAGCCATGCTCACCCTGAGCAGCGTGCGGCGATAGCCCTGGGCTTTCAACTCTTCACCCAGTTGCTTGACAGCCTCAGTATTGCCGCCGATGACCACCTGATGCGGCGAATTTATGTTGGTGATATAGATATTGTCCCGCTGGGCTATGATCTCTTCGAGATATTCGAGAGGCGCATCGCATGCCATCATAACGCCAGGATCGATGTTCATCTCGCAAGCCTTATCCATACAGATGGCCCTCTTGTTCACAATCCGAAAACCATCTTCATATGAATACACTCCCGAAACGCACAGCGCTGTAAGCTCGCCCAGACTGTGCCCGGCCAAAGCCACAGGATGGATCCCCAACGCCATGAGATACTTCACCAACGACAGCTCCATGGTGAAAAGGGCTGGCTGCTGCCAACGCGTCTTCTGGAGGTCTTCTTCCGTATCGTAGAACATGAGATTGAGGATGTCGAAATCTGCTACGGACGCGATCTTGTCCATCCATTCCCTGACGAATGGGAATGTTTCATAGAGTTCGAGCCCCATCCCCGCGTAATGGGAGCCCTGTCCTGGAAAGATGAAAGAGAACGGTTTTGGCGTCGCATCCGCGGGACCAAGATATACCCCTTGCTTTGCCAATGCTCGCAAATCCTTGACGGAAAGCGGGAGAGACTGTCTCAGGGGTTCGAGGCTCGAGATAATCTCGTGCGCATCCTGTGGGGTGTCAGCCAAGACTGCGAGCCGATGCTTCCGGCCCCTGATTTCAGTGGTGAAAAACTGCACGCCAGAGGGCAAAGGGGCATCCAGTTTTTTCTTTGGGGCGGCTGGCTGCCGGGTTGAGACGTCTGGGATGACGTAGCCGCGATCATCCCATGCCTCTTCGATCTGTACCACGTAATTTGAGCCGCCGAAGCCGAACGCGTTTACCTGGAATCGTCTTGGTTTGCCGTTTCTAGGCGCCCATTCAGCGGGCTCGGTGAGGATGGTCATTCCGGAGCCTTCGAGGAGCATCTCCGGATCTGGGTTGCGGTAATTCAGGGTCGGTGGATACATGGCGGACTGTAAGGCCATGATGCCTCTTATCAGGCTGTTTACCCCTGAGGCGCCGAGGGTGTGGCCAATTTGAGATTTGAATGATGTCAGGACTACTGGAGCGTGTGGGCCAAAGAAATTCCGCAGCGCCAACACCTCTTCGCCATCGCCCTGCATGGTGCTTGTGGCATGGCATTCGACGAGATCGACGCCTTCCGGACCATACGGGGCGTCGTCGAACGAGGCTCTGATGGCGATTTCCTGGGTGATTCTCGAGGACTCGACCATGCCCAAATGATTGTTGCTGGCCCCCATGGCAGTGATATAGGCGTGGATCCGCGCGCCGCGTTGACGAGCGACGGATTCCCGCTCTATGACGATCATGCCTCCACCCTCGCCCAGCACCATTCCGTCGCGTGTGGCGTCAAAGGGGCGGCTGTATTCTGCCGGCGGCCGTTCAACGCCGGATAGACCTGCCAAAGCGCCAAGCGCAGAAAATTCAAGGAAATGCATGGGCGTGAGCGGCTCTTCCGCGCCGCCTATGACTGCAGCGTCGATAACGCCGTTTCGAATCATTTCGTAGGCGCTGAACAGAGCCACCAGCGCAGTTGCGCATGCGGCGGATACAGCAAAGCTCGGCCCCATGAACCCGTACTTGTTGCAGATGAAACCGCCCGCGGTGCAGTTGAGCCTTCCCAGCAAGGTGGTGTCGTCCACGGCCAAACGACCATCGCGTATTGCCTCTTCCATCATGTGAGCGGTATCATCCGAGACCGCCACGACGTTTCTGAGGGAATCTACTATGCGACCAGCGGCGCTCCGCACGATCATGTCTTCCAGCGTCGCCGCGGCCTCGCCGGAATTTTGAGAAATGAGCACCGCGATGCGTTCCCGAGGTATGTCGGATTCCAAGATGCCCGAGTCTTGAATTGCCTGTTGGGCAAGCCACATGGTTATCCGGGTGGAGGCGGTCATGGTGCGAAAATCCTGGGGCGGGATTCCAAGTTCCTTTCTATCCACCTCGATGTTTTGGAATGCCCCTACCTTGCAGTAGGTCTTTTCAGGGGCCCTTGGCCTCGGGTCAAAAAACTTCTCATGGGGCCACTTTGACGCGGGCACCTCGATGATGCCGCTCTTGAGCGCCATACTTGCCGCCCACACTTCTTGGGGGCTGTTCCCAAGGGAATTCACGATGCTCATGCCAGTAATGGCGATGCGCTCCTTGTCTCGAGAGACCTGGAAAGGCGCCGTTCGCGGCGGGGACGCCGCCTCGGAAACATACACAGGCTCTCTGTCTTCGGTGGCTTCCGCAAGAGGTCCAGTATAGGGAAGGCCTTCCGAAAGCGCGCCTTCTGCAAGCGCCTCATGCAACTCCTCGCATGTACGTATCTCCGAGAGAACGCCTGCGCACGCGCCGCTCATGAATTGGCCTTCTCTCATGCACGTCTCTTCATCCAGAGCCGCGCCCGTGGCCCTATCCACGCACCGCGCCGCGATGAACAGGCTGCCCGCGCTTGCCTCCTCGATGAGCCGTCGGAATGTCTGTTCGTCTGTCGCGCCCGCTGCAAAGCCTCTTTCGAGGTCGCACACGGTCTCTATCTTTGGCGTCCTAAGCGACCTGACGCGCAGACCCGTCGCCTCCCCCGTGATCACCGTGCCTCCCGGTTCGGATTCGAGGATCATTTTCTGATAAAGCTTGGACAGAGCTCCTGTCTCCACGATATCCTTTGTCGTCAGATAAAGCGTTCCTACCTGAATGGCGTCGGCGCCCAGCATAGCCGCCACAAAGGCTGACTCTCTACCGCTGATTCCTCCGGCTAAAATCACGAAGCGGCCTTCAAAGAGCCCAGGATCCTTCTCTTTTTTCTCCATGACAATCTGGGCCAGCGTAAACGTCGAATGTTCCCCCACGTGCCCGCCTGCTTCGTTGCCTTCACAGATCACGAAGCGGATTCCGGAGGAAAAAGCCAGTTCGAGAAGTTGTAGGTTGGGCGCGATATATATAACTTCTATTCCGGCTTCGAAAAGCTGTTTGGCGTGCGAGGGTTCCCCTGCGGCTATGACGGCAAAGCGCGGTTTGATCTGGCAAATCCATTCAAGTTGCTCATCCCGAAATGGATTTTCCTGCAGCGTGATGACGTTCACCGCAAAGGGTTTATCTGCCAACAAGGTTTTGACGCCGCCGAGTTTTTCGTTCAACACAGAAGCAGGCATGAGGCCGAGCGCAATGGTCGGCAAGGCTCCGGCTTGGGCCACGCGAAGAGCGAACTCAGGTACGTCGGTTATCCACGACATGGCGCCCTGGACGATGGCATAGCGCGTCCCCATGTAAGCGAGGATCGGCCCTTCCACGAAGGCGCGTTCCCTCTCTTTTGCTTTGGCCAGGCACTCGTCAATGTCCTTGATGAACCTTGCCGCTGCGTCTTCGGTCTCGGCCCCATACTTGTCCACAAAGGACTGGGCAAAACATGCCTCGATCCCCAGAGGAATCAATTCCTCTCGTGAAAAATGGCTCGCCAACGGCGGGGTGGCTTCCTTACTGACCTTTGCCGCAAACACGCGCCGCTGTTCGTCGGTGATGTCATCCTGACACAGGGATCCCGTGTACTCTCGGAGCTTTCTGACGGCGACAGAGTTCCCCTTGTTAAAGACGCGGCACGGCGCGCCCAGATTCAATCCAATGACTTCCGTGTGCTCGGGCCTGAGCTTGGCGATCTTGTCCCTGGTGTCAGCGTCGAGATTTATTGAATCGGTAAGCCAGTGAAGGCTCTCGAACACGATGCCACGGACGCCCACGGAGAGCAGAGCCGCCGCGGCTTTGGCTGTGCCTATGCCTCCCCACACGCTTATGGAGGGTTGCGCGGACAAATCCGCCGCCATTTTTTTCACAGCGCTGAGCAAGGGGAGCAGATTTTCCGTGCTGACGAAACCTGACGCCTCAGAGCCCTTCAGGGCAAGATGATTGAGGTCCGGGTAGTGAGCCAGCAAATCCTTTATAAGAGGGATGTGTCCAGTGACGATGTGACAGATGTAATCCGGGGCAAGAGCTGCAACAGATTCCAAGACCTCCGTAGGAGACGCGTTGTCAAGATACGGATTGAGCTCGACCCAGAGGCCCTTGGCCCCTGTTTCGCCGAGAAAATCTCTCAATCCATCGGCAAGGACTTGAGACGCCGACAACTTCACGTCCGCGACATCGCCTTCGATGTCAGCGCGGATAAGCGCGGCGGCAGCCTGATCCAAATCTTCCAGCGTCAAATCGCATATAACCCTCGAATGCGTCCTCCTGCACATATCGATTACCGAGGATTTTATATCTCGGAGCGGCCACACAAAGGCTACTGAGGGTTTCTCAATTCCCATAGACATATCGATCTCCTAAGAACCCGGCTGAAAAATAGCCTCTCATTATACCACAAGTTAGCATCGATGGTAGGCTGTTGTGTGCAGAAGGAGCGAGCCGCGCCCGCAACTGGCCGCGAGGCAAGCGACTCTTTCCAAGGGGGAGAGCGGCCAGCTCCTTGACCTGCCACAAAATCCTAGTCAAGCTTTGGAATATCACAATCTCATTGGGACGCAAAGCGCCAGTAGGTCAGCGGCATGCAGCCCTTTAGTTGCCAATAGGCATAAGGGTTGTGTAAACTTGCCGCCGAGAGACAACGGCCAGAGGAAAATCTCTGCCGGAGCAAAAGAGGCTTTGCCCGGACCAGAGCAACGAGGAGCAGCAGTCAATGAGTACAGTGGATATCGCGCAAGTGGAGCATCCCAAGGATCTCAAGGAGTTTATCGAGTTTCCGTGGAAAATCTATCGGAATTACCCCAACTGGGTTCCTCCCTTGAAAAAATATGTGCGACGACTTTTGGACGAGCAATCTCATCCTTATTGGAAATTCGCGTCTCGTAAACTCTTCCTCGCGCGACGCAACGGCGAGACGGTAGGACGTATTGCAGCCATCGTGGATACGAGGTTCAACAGATACCAGAAAACGGGCGCCGGCATCTGGGGGTTTTTCGAGTGTGAAAACGATCCAAAGGCAGCGCAAGCCCTTTTTTCCGCTGCCGGAGAATGGGCTGCGTCCCAGGGAATGACCTATTTGTTAGGACCTTTTTGTCCTTCCACAAACTACGAGATCGGCATGCTCATCGAGGGGTTTGAACATCTTGCCACGTTCATGATGCCGTTCAATCCTCCCTACTATGTAGAGCTGGCAGAATCATGTAATCTGGTGAAGGAGAAAGACCTCTTGTCGTTCATCGTGGATCGTTCGTGGGAATATCCCCAGTGGATGCTGCATATAGCCGAGAAACTCAACACCGACAGTCGGTTCTCGGTGCGGACGCCGTCCCGCGCGAGCGATAGGGTGGAAGAGGTCGTTGCGCTGATCCGGAAGATATACGACGAATGCTGGGCTGATAACTGGGGTTTTGTCCCGGCCACCGACGGCGAGGTCCAAGAACTGGCCAAGGAGCTCGAGAGATTCGCTGACGAGGATCTCATCTTCTTTATTTATTTCAATGAGGAACCCATAGGGGCCGCTCTCATGGTCCCGGACGTCAATCCATTGCTCAAACGGTTCAACGGTAAAATAGGGATTCTCGGCCCCTTGAAGTATCTCCTCTTCAAGAAGGAAATCCGCGGCGTCCGTGGTCTCCTGTTGGGCATCAAAAGGCAATATCAAGACATGGGGGTGCCTTTTTTTCTTCTCTATCATGCCCTTGACCGGACTAAAAACAAGCAACAATACCAATACCTCGAACTCGGGTGGAACCTTGAAGACAATCACGACATCAATCAACTGGAGATGGACGGAGGCGCCAAGCTCTTCAAGAAGTATCGTATTTACAGAAAGAATTTGACGGACAGATGGTGAGCTTCATCCCTCCGCGGCGTAAGGAAAAACGCCTCTTATAGCGGCTCTTGAACGATCAATCGGAATGATGCGGACCTCGCTTCGTCGGTAATGCCCAGCTTCGGCATAAAATCACGGCGCCATACAATAGCCCAGGGCAACGCCCTGGGTAACGGCAATGGCTCTCACCTGGCTCGAGCCTGGCTCCTTCGAACTCCCACGAAAAGGGGGTCGCAACAGGAGATGAAAATACCTTTCTAAAGGACTATGGCATTTTCAGGTAAAATGAGACCGAGGGACAAAGATGTTTTCACAAGAGCGCATGGATGGTCTTGGCAAGCCTGTCCAACGAGCGGATGTTGTGACCCGGAAGGAAGAAATCAATATAAGGTAGGGCCGTCCTCATGCCTCTGCACGTCGGTTCGTATCCCCGACCGCCCAGGAGAGGATTGATCCACAAGAGTTTATAGCACCGTCTGCGCAGCCGAGACATTTGTGTATTCAGTTCTCTGGCGTCCCCGCGATCCCATCCATCGGAATAAATGACCACAAGCGTGGAATTCTCCGCGCTTCCCGCCTCCCTGAGCGCGTTGAAATGACCGAGGCACTCGCCGATACGGGTGCCGCCGCCCCAATCCTGAGCCGTTGCAGCAATACGCTCCAGAGCGCGAGCAAACGGGGCGTTTTTCAGCAGGTCCGTAATTCTATGGAGACGCGTCGCAAAGACGTACGTCTCGACCCGAAGGTTGATGCGCTGAAACTCCTTTATAAAACTCAGCATGGAGCGCAGATAAGGATTCATGGACCCGCTCACGTCACACAGGAACGCTATCTTTTTTACCTTCAACTTTGGCTTCTGCCGCGGTAGCTCATAGACTTCTCCTCCATGCTGCAGATTCTTCCGCAGCATTTTCCGAAAGTCGATGGAAAGACCGGACGCTGCGTCTCTCTTTTGCCAACGCGGATAGCGCGCCAACGGTCGAATAATGGACCGGATAAGCCGCGCAAGTTGCGCATCGTTTTCCACCGGAATGCTGGCAAGGTCTTGGCGCTTCAGCGTCTCGAGCGGCGAGTAGAGGCAGTATGGTCTCTCATTCCATGCCTGGACTTCTTGCGATTCGGAGACCCCTACTTCTCCTGCCCACAACGCAAATGTCGTTCCTCTCACGCCATCATCTGCCGCGCTCTTTTCTTCGTCCTCTTCATGACCTGCGTCTTTGTTCACGCCAAGAGTTTCCAAAGACCAAAACTGATTGAATAAGTAGTCAAAGAGTGGGATCTCTTCGCTGCGCTTCACGAACGCCGATCTGAGAGCGGCGCAGAAATCCTGCCGGTTGGCGACCCCAACCCCGCCGACGGCGTGAAGCGCGCTCATGATGTCAGGCAGCGACACAAAGAAGCCGTGATCTCGGAGCAACGCGGCAAAAGCGCCAGTGGCGTGCAGAAGGCTGTTCGTTGGCATCGTCAATGCTTGCTCACTGCTAGATCAATGCTCAGCGGCGCTCTCTCATGGGAACCCCCAAGAGAAAGGTCTGATTCAAGAAACAGTCTGTCGGATAAACCGACGTCCCAGCTATGTCCTCTGAATCCCACGGAATCACTGAGGTCAAGGCCGCATCACCGCGTATGAAACGACTCAATTTTACCTGAACATGCCATAGTTCTCTTCGGAACAGCATTATCAGCCCCCGTGGCAACCCCCTGATCATGGGAGTTCGTGAGAAAGCGCCGGGGTTGCGGCCATTACGATCGAAACTTCTCAGGACAATGGGGCGCCGCACGCCCCTAAAAGCGATTCCCGAAACGCCCCCTCTTCCCATGATTCTCCAAACAGCACGATGTCTTCTCGATATTTGAGGATGCATCCTAAGGTGTCTTCAATGGTCTGCTCATCGAGCGAATCCCGTTCAAGGGCTATGAGGGCTTCTGCCCAGTCGAGGGTCTCGGCGACGCCTGGCCGCTTTAGAAATTCTTGCGTGCGCAGCCGACTCATGAAAGCCGCAACCTGCATGGACAGCTTCTGGGAAATCCCTGGAATACGCGCCTGAATGATTTCCATTTCTCTTTGCTGGCTGGGATAGTCGATCCAATGATACAGGCACCTTCGCTTCAATGCGTCGTGGATGTCACGAGTTCGGTTGGAGGTAAGAATGACGAGCGGGCGTCTGACGGCTTTGAGGGTACCTATTTCAGGGATGGATACCTGGAATTCGGACAGAACCTCGAGCAGCAACGCTTCGAATTCTTCATCAGCGCGATCTATTTCGTCGATAAGCAGCACGGGCGCCCTGTCTTGACTGGATAATATCGCGGCCAGAAGCGGTCTCTTGATGAGGAACTCCTCAGAAAAAATGGCGCTCGCAAGACCTTGCGGGCCCTGTTGGCATTGCTCGGCCATCTTTATGGCGAGGATTTGCCGCGGGTAATTCCACTCATAAAGGGCATGGTTGGCGTCCAGTCCCTCGTAGCATTGGAGCCGGATGAGTTCCGTATCCAGGATGCGCGCCATTGCAACAGCCGTTTCTGTCTTGCCCACGCCTGGTTCTCCTTCCAAAAACAAGGGCTTCTTCAATCGCCAGGCGAGGAAAAGAGCGGTGGCCAGTGAACGGTCGGCAAGGTAGTTTTGCTCCAACAGGGCCGCTTGGACTGATTCAATGGAGTCTAGCATGAGCACTCTCTTGATTTGCAAGGGGTAATGGCCGCGACAGCGTCCGAGAGGACGCTCACTGCCTTTTCGAGATCTTCACGGGTATGATCGCTCATAAGGGTAAACCTGAGTCGAGCTGAGCCTTCCGGTACGGTGGGGTACCGGATGCCGTGGGCAAATACGCCGTTCCGCAAGCATTCTCTGCTTATTCTCATGGCAGCGTCCGAGGGGCCAATGATGACCGGCGCAATATGACTGGGAGCCGCTGGGACAGAGTTGCACAACGAGCCCCTGTCTTTCAGCAGGCGGTGAAACTCTATGACGTTCTCATGAAGCTGAGCCCTTCTGTGCTCGCCTTCGGGGGATCGGATGAGACGCAGCGCCGCCAAGGCGGCGGCCGCTGTCATAGGCGGCGGGGCTGTGGTGTAAATGAGAGACCGAGACGTGTTGACAAGAAAATTGATCAGACTTTTTTCGCCCGTGACGTACGCCCCTGCTACACCTACGGCTTTTCCCAAAGTCCCCATTTGAATCTCGGGGATCACGCCCAACTCAGCCGCAAGGCCCGATCCGTGGGGCCCGCGTATCCCTGTCGCATGAGCCTCATCAACCATGAGCATCGCGCCTCGACGCCGGCAGACAAAACTCAAATCTCCCAACGGCGCGGCATCCCCATCCATGGAAAAGACAGATTCTGTGACCAGCAATTTTCTGCGGGCCGGGTATCGCTTGAGCGCCTGTTCAGCATCCTCTGCGTCGAGATGTCGATAAATCGCCACTCGCGCCCGGGACAACCTGCATCCATCTATGATACTTGCATGATTGAGTTCATCTGACACAATGAGGTCTCGTTCATCCACCAACGACGAGATGATCCCCACATTGGCCTGATAACCGCTGCCAAAAACGAGCGCAGCCTCGGTATGCTTCCATTGAGCGATGAAATCCTCCAACCGGCGGAAAATCTCACTGTTGCCGGCGATGAGTCGGGACGCCGTTGAACCCACGCCGATTTGTCGCGCCGCGTCAATGGCGGCCTCGATGACTTTCTCATGACCCGCGAGTCCTAAATAGTTGTTGCTCGAGAAGTTCAAAGCAGGTTTGTGATCTACGACAATGGAACGACCCGGCATGCCGGCGACCAGAGGCATAGTACGGAACAACCCCTTCCGCTCAATAGCCTCGAGCTCTTCCTCCCACAGCGCTCTCTGAGAATTCTCTGCGCCCAATGAAAAGGGATATCTCGCGGTCATCTCTTGTCGCTTCCGAAACACGTCGCAAGGAATAGAGGCATGGTCTCTGCGAGACCCACTTCTGTCTCAAAGACCATCCCTTCATAAATCCTCTTTTTATAGCACATCCATACCACGCGTGAAAAGTCCCGCATGTCGAATGCGCAGTGGCTTGAAGTACGCGACAGGCTTCATTGGTCAGGGGCCGTCGCCTGGTGGTGTTGGGGCGCCGGTACATGGCTCACGTCCCAGGATAGGACATTCCCGCAGCTTCTTGCATATTCGAATATTTTGATTGACAGTCGGCTGAGTATTCCTTATGCTCACACGTCGGTCATCACATGCGGCCTGGCCGAATATATCTGCATGGCTATTCACACGTCCACGCAATGTTTGGCATGTACGCGCCGTTTTGCCGCCCAGAGAAGCCGGCGCGACCGTTTTTCCCACGATTCTGACAATCGTAAGCAACAGGAAGGAGAGGCTCCATGAAGAAGTTGTCGCGAGCAGGCGTATTGTGTTTTGCCGTACTTATGGTTTTTCAATGGCCCGCCCTGTCTGCCCCGGACGCCATTGTGGTAGGCGTCCCCACGTCCCTAACAGCCATAGAGGGGAGAGAATCGCTCAAAGCAGTGCAGATGGCCGTTGACGAAATAAATGCCAAGGGCGGCGTCGCCGTGGGGTCGCAAAAGCTCCCCATAAAGATAGAAACCCTCGATCTCAGGGACTCCTCCCCGGGCGTGCCCGTTTCCGAGGCGCTGCTCGGGCTCGAAAAAATCATCACCGAGAAAAAGGTACACGCGATTGTGGTGGGGCCGTTTCGTTCAGAGGCGCTGCTCGCTGGCATGGATCTTTTGGCCAAATACAAGGTGCCCATGCTCGGCACCATAGCCATGACTCCTAAGTCAGAGGAGCAAGTCAAAGCGGAACCGAACAAGTATAAGTATTGTTTCCGAGTCTGCCTCAACGCACGCTATCTCGTGGGATACTTAGCGCAATCCATAGGAAATCTGCAGAAAGAATTCGGGTTCAAGAATCTGTTTGTCATGTATCAGGATGTGTTATGGGCGCGCACCACCGGCGACGTTACGGCCAAGGTGCTGACGGAAAAGATGGGGTGGACGTCCTTGGGCGTCGAAGCGTATCCCACTGGCGCATCTGATTTTTCTGCTGGTCTCGTGAAAGCAAAGACTAAGAACGCTCAGGTGATATTGCCTGTCTTTGATATGCCCCAGAGCGGTATTCTCCTGAAACAGTGGCAAAGCATGAAGATTCCTGCCCTTCTGGCAGGGTTCATTTCTCCCATGGCTGGCCCCGGCGCGTTCAAGACTTTTGAGGGCAAGATCGCCGGCCTCCTCAATTCATGCTTTGAATTGGGCAGCGCGATCCCTTCGGCAAAGTATGAGCCCGCGACGAAGTTTTACAACGACTACATCAAGAAATATGGGGTTCCTATGGAAGCCGGTCACGGACCTGCCCCATCGTACGACTCCGTCTATATTCTCGCTGAAGCCATTGAAAGGGCAGGCTCATTAGACCCTGACAAAGTAGTTGACGAGATCAAGAAGACAGACCGCCAGGGCGTCATCGGAAGGATCAAATTCGACGACGGCAACCAGGTCGTTTACGGGGATGATCCTACCAAAACAGCTATGGGATGCGTCTTTCAATGGACTGCCGACGGCAAAAGGGTCATCGTGTTTCCTCAGTCCATTGCTGAAGGGCCAGTGGTACTGCCCGACTGGGTCAAGGCTGCCAAGTAATTCTTCGCAACTGTTGCGAGAGGAGAAAAGCCGTTGCTCGAGGTCACCCTCCTTTACGGTTTCATCAACAGCGTGATCCTGGCCCTTGTCGCGCTTGGATTTAATTTGACGTTTGGCATCAGCGGCGTCTCCAATTTTGCCTACGGCGCCTTGTACATCCTTTCCGGCTACACGGTTTGGATTCTCATCAATCAGCTCGGCATACCATTCTTGGCCGCGGCGGTCATATCGGTAGCGCTCACGGGCATTCTCGGCGCTCTCCTCTACCAGTTGGTTCTCTTGCGAGTGAGGGGGCAAGTGATTTCCGAGGTGATTGCCACCTTCGGAGTCGGCCTTGCCATCCTCGAACTGTTCCGCTACATGGGGTTCACCGGCTTCGAATACACGCTGCCGCCTTTTAGCGACGGCGCCATACTCATTGGCAATACGTACGTGGACCACCAACGTCTCTGGATAGTGGGCTCCGGCGTTGCCATAGCGGTGGGCCTGTATTTCTTCACCCATTACACCAAAGTGGGTTTGGCGTTCAGGGGTATAGCCCAAGAGGAGAAGACCGCTCTATCCCTTGGGATAAACTCAGATTTTATGGCAGGGCTGAGCGTCGCGTTTGGGTCTGCTCTGGCGGCCATAGCAGCCATACTGGTGCTTCCCAGGGGGACCATCTCAGTCAACGACGGGTATGAAGTACTGATCAACGCCATGGCGGTGTGCATTGTCGGGGGATTGGGCAGTACGCCTGGGGTCATTTTGGCGGCCTTTGTCATCGGGTATGCCCAGATGATAACCGATGTCTTGAGCGGGCCGCACTGGAAGATGATCGTTTCGCTCGTCGCCATATTTGCCATTTTGGTCGTCAAGCCCTCTGGATTATTCGGCAAACAAAAGGAACTCGAAGAGAGAATATAGCCTCGATCAATGGTTGAGGTGCTCCAACAAACGGCGAGAAGCGACATATCGAGAGACCGAATGAGTCAGAAAAGAAAAGAGCGTATAGATCGGGGCGTCAAAGTCAGAGCGGAAGATATTTTCGCGTTGACGTCGTACCGCGAGATGCTCTACATAGCCGTTCCTCCTGCCATACCTGTTGTGCTTCTTGCCATACTTCCGTTGATCCTGCCTGCATATTGGCAAAAGGTCTTCATATCGACTGCGATTTTCGCGCTATTGGCCATGAGCTGGGATTTTCTGGTCTCAGTAGGCATGGTATCGCTGGGACAGGCCCTGTTTTTCGGTCTAGGCGCATACGCATCAGGGGTGTTGGACCACTACTTCAAGCTGCCGGTGTGGGTGACCATCCCCCTCGCCGCTATCCTCGGCGGACTGTTGAGCACGCTCTTTCTGCTGCCAGTCTTGCGGCTGCGCGGAATCTACTTTTCCATGGTCACGCTCGTCGTGCCGCTCATGTTTGAGCGCATAATCGAGGCAACCGGCGTCTTCGGAGGAACAGAAGGACTGACCAGGCTTCAACCCATTGGCAATCCCTGGGTTGAAATGTATGTGGTGGCCATCGCTGCGCTCATTGCGCTCTTTGGGTTTCGCCGTCTCATGACATCTGACTATGGGTTGGTCTTGAAGGCGGTGCGTGACAACGACAGGGCGGTGATGGGCGCGGCTCTCAACATATATTGGCTGAAAACGCAGGCGCTGTTCATCACGGCCTGTATAGGGGCTTTCTGCGGCGCATATATGACGCATCTCTACATGTTCGTTGGGATGCCCGCGTTCGCGCTCGACTATTCGATTCTTCCGATTGCATCGGCCGTGGTCGGCGGAATGGGCACTTTCGCGGGATCTTTTCTGGGCTCGTTTATCTTAGTACCTCTTTCTGAAGCCCTCCGAGGCATCGGCGGTCTCAGAACAGTCATTTATGCGATGTTTCTTGTGGTATTCATCGTGGCTTTGCCTGAAGGCATTTTTCACTATATGCAGCGGAAGTACCAGCAATTTGAGCGCTGGGTGGACGTTGAAAAATAAATCGTCGATGAAAGAAGCTTCTTGGGAGCCTTTCTTGGCGAGATGGTCTTGGGTTGCATGCATTCTGAAAACGCGGCGGAAAAAATTCTGGACATTTGTGAACTGAGCAAACGCTTCGGCGGTGTGCGCGCCGTGGATAACATCAGCTTCCAACTATATCGCGGGGAGCTGCTTGGCATTATCGGACCCAACGGTTCCGGCAAGACGACCCTTGTGAATCTGATCACTGGGTTTGTGAAGCCTGACTCAGGCAAGGTGTTTTTTCTCGACCGGGATATAACAGGTTGGATGCCATACAAAATAGCGGCCTTAGGCATTGCGCGGACCTTCCAGATGGCGCGGCCATTTGCCGCGCTGCCCGCATTCAAGAATCTGATCATACCTCTTTATTCCAGGCGAGTGCGCAAGCTATTGGGCGGCAAGTACGGGGACAGAGACGCGGTATCAAAAGACCTTTTGGAAGAGGTAGGCTTTGAAAGGGATTCAGCCGTTATCAGCAAGGCAGCCGGCAGCCTGCCGCACGGGTACTTAAAACGCCTGGAACTGGCAAAATGTCTGGCGCTGAGAGCGGACTTGATCATACTGGACGAGCTGTTTTCGGGACTGAGCATCGCGGAACTGGCGAGCATCCTCCCTATTATTGAGAAACTCCTGGCAGAAGGCAAAACCATTGTGATGATCGAGCACAGGTTGAGGGAGTTGTTCAAAATAGCATCTCGCGTGGTTGTTCTGAACTATGGTTCCGTGATAGCCGAAGGTAAGCCCGCGGAAGTGATGGACAAGGATGAGGTCAAGAAGGCGTATCTCGGGACGGAGGATTGACGCTCGCCAAAAGACGTGTTGTGCGGCCTTGAAGGAGGAGATGATTTCGTGAACCGCGGCGGCTGTATTTCAATATCTGCCTCAAGGCTCACGGGCGACGTGCCAGCCACGACAAACCAACTCCGCGTGTTTGCCACGTCAAGAAAAACGTGGTCGATCGACGCGACGATCTGAGGGATCAAATCAGGTGATGCTCGAAGTATCCAATTTGATGGTGTTTTATGAAAATGCCCTCGCGCTGAACGATTTCAGTATGCGCGTGGCGGAAGGTACCATTGTCGGCGTCTTCGGTTCAAACAGCGCGGGCAAAACCACCCTCATGAATACCATTTCGGGCCTCATTATCGACACCAAAATAAAGGAACAGCGCAAGGGTGGAGAGCGGATCACCTTATATGGAACCATACGCTTTGACGGACAGGACATCACTGATCTGCATCCCAGCGAGCGGGTAAGAAGAGGCATGGTGCTGTGCCGTGAAAGGCACCCAATTTTTCCCGAGTCGGATTTGCTGGAGAACCTGAAAATAGCCGGTTACTTGAAAAAAGGGTCTGAAGTCAAAGAGAGGATCGATTATATATTCAGTCTCTTCCCGACATTGGTCAAGCTGCGTCGCCGAAAAGCGGGTTTTCTGAGTGGCGGGGAACAGCAGATGCTCACCCTCGGCATGGCCCTCATGGTGAAGCCTCGCCTTTTGTTGCTGGATGAGCCTCTGCTCGGTTTGAGTCCTCTCATGCAAAAAACGCTGGTGGATGCCGTGAAAAGAATTCAGCAGGAAACTTCCCTCACCATTGTGGTGACGGAGCAATTTGCCCGGCCCCTACTCCCTGTGATTGACCATGGCTATGTCATCGAGAATGGCATGCTTGCCATGGAAGGGACCGGTCAGGAGCTTATGGAAAACCCAGAGGTAAAAGCCGCATATTTTGGGGTATAGGGTGAATTCCCTTATCCGCGTCGCAGACCGCAGCGCTGTGGACAGAGTAAGCGGCAAGGTATGGCCTGATGCGACGAGCGTCGTGCTCATGAGAAGATTTATGAGGTTTGATTGACGAAGCCATTCATGTTCTCTCACGAAGTCAACAGCGGTGATGTCTCGCCGCGCAGGCGACCCCGCAAGGTTCCTTCCCTGTTGACCTCTCAGGGGGAAAACGCGTTGCGCCAACTCATAGTCGGAATGCTTTACGTATGAATCCAGCGGACTACAAAAATCTTTTTGAGGCGTTTGCGGCTCTTTCAGAAAGGCATCCAACAAAAACCGCCGTCTATTTCCTCGGTACGCGCTACACGTACGCCCGCGTCAGAGAGCTTTCGGAACGGTTTGCCGCGGGCCTATACAGTCTGGGTCTCAGGTCTGGGGACCGGGTACTCATGTATATACCCAACTCGATCCAGTTTGTGGTCTCATGGCTCGGGCTCCAAAGATTGGGAGGAATCCCTGTACCCATCACCCCCATCTACACCACCAGGGACGTCAATTATATCCTCAAGGATACCGATGCGAAGGCGGTCATTTGTTCTGACCGCAACTACGGGTACGTTAAACAAGCCATGGAAGGCTCCTCCGTGACCCAAGTCATCGTGACGAATATCGCGGACCTGCTACCCGCATGGAAGAAAATTTTCGGGGTTCTCGCGGATCGAATCCCCAAGGGAACCATTGAGAAGGCCTCGTTCGTACATTCCTTCAAGTCGTTGATCAGTAAGGCAGGGAGCCCGCCCCCGCCGTTGAGCACCGGCAGATCCGATATTGCGGAGTTTCTTTTCACGGGCGGCACCACAAAGCATCCAAAGGGCGTCCCCATCACTCACGGTCTGTTCCTCGTGTCTGCAACCGAACAGCTCGCAGTGCGGGATCCCCTCTTCACGAGCCAGGATGATGTGGTCCTCGGAGGCGCGCCCCTTTTTCATATTTTGGGTCAGACATGCAGCCTTGCCACGATTTTGGTCGGCGGCGGTACCCTTGTCCTCTTCCCAAGGGTAAATCTCGACGCGGTGTTCGACGCGATAGAGAATATGAAGGCAACCTCGCTCATTGGCGTACCAGCATTTTATCGCATGATATTGGAACATGACAGGCTCGACCAATATGACTTGTCGTCGCTCCGTTATTGCTTCTGTGCAGGAGATGTCCTCCCTGAAGAGGTTGCGAAGCGTTGGAAGGATCGTTTCGGGTTGACCATTTATCAGGGGTACGGCGCCACGGAGACCTGCGGCGGCATCGTGTTGAGCCCCACAGATCGACCCAGTCCACCGCTGAGCATGGGCCTGCCGCTCCCGAGCAAAAGCATCATGATCGTCCAGCCAGATACGTTAGAACCGGTACAGGGCGACCAGCCGGGGGAACTCCTCGTCTCGTCAAAGGAGATGGTCACCGCGTACCTCAATAAACCGGAAGAGACGGAAAAGGCGTTCGTGGAAATAGACGGGAAACTCTGGTATCGCACCGCAGATATCGTGCGGCGGGACGAAAATGGATTCCTTTATTTTGTAGATCGCACAGTTGACACGATAAAACACAAAGGCTATCGAATATCAGCCAGTGAGATAGAGGCGGTACTGCAGGAACATCCTGCGGTGATCGAATCCTGCGTGGTGGGCGTGCCCGACCCCCAAGTAGGCGAGAGAATAAAAGCGTTTGTGGTCCTGAAAAAGGATATCAAAGGCGTCACCGGCTACGAACTTATCAAATGGTGTCGCAAACGATTAGTCAACTACAAGATCCCCCAATATATAGAGTTCAGAGATATGCTGCCCAAATCCAAGGTGGGAAAACTTCTCCGGAGGGAAATCCGGAGCGAAGAGAAGAAAAGGTTGGAAACCTAATTGATGCGAATACCGGCGGCCGTCGGGTGAAGGTTTCGACTCGCCGTCATCGACGAAATTCGCCCAGGCCATTGGCATCCCAGACTTTTGATGGACAAGACGTTTCAACCGACGGACCAATAAATCTTATGCGCTGTCATTGCATCTCGAAGGCGCCTCCGCACGACGCCTCGCCTTTCGAGCGCTCCGTCGGCCTGCATGTTTTGCGCGACGTAGCGCTTTTTCTTCTCCTCGCTTCCTTCCTCATAGGGGGCTGCGGGGTCAAGCCCCTAAAAAAAGGCGTGCCCTTCGATCTCGATCAAGTCTTTCCCGGAGTCTTTGCGGCGGAACTCGAAGGGCCGAAAGAGAAGGGGCTCAGACTGGTCAAGGCCCGAGATTACGCCGGCGCTATAGAAGCCTTCAAAAACTATGTGTTAGAGCAGCCTGAGGATTTCTTTGGATTCAACGCCATTGCAGTGTGTTACAAAAATCTCGGCGACAACGCCAAGGCCATGCAGAATTTCGAGCGCGCCCTGGAATTCGCTCATTCCCCTGAGGAACGCGCGAAAGTCCTCGCAAATATTGGCAATCTCTACAGCGCCTCGGGAAAATATCAGGTGGCTCTCGGATACTTCAAGGAAGCCTACAACGAGTTTCCTGAAAATCCAATGTATCTCATTCTGATTGCGAGAACCTTCATTTATCTTGACGAGCCCCAGCGAGCCCAGAAGGTCGTAAAGACCATCGAGGAGGCGATGGCAGATCTGCCGAGGTACGAACGAGAAGAGGACAAGGGTCTCGGGTATTACCTGTTGGCGCAAGTGTATGCCGCCCTGAATGAAGAGGAGAAAGTCTTCGAGACGCTGCGCAAAGCCATGAAAGCGAATCCTTCGAGGTTTATCGCGCGAATCGAGGCGGATTCTTCTGATGAGACCAACCTCTTCTATACCCTGAAAGACGACTCGCGACTGAAGAGACTGATTCGAGCATTTGCTGGGTAGCCGCGGCCTTAAATGATCTGGACAATTTCGATTGTGTGATGATAATTGAGAAGCAGCGTGGAGATATCCCCTGCCAGGTCGGATATTCAGAAACTGGCGCGTGTGAAACAGAGCTATGACCCAACCATACCCGGCATTGCTTGACGACTGCGATCTCTTTTACTGGGAGCTGGATTGCGACCTGAAGGTTGTCTTTGCCAATAACCGTATGAAAGAGACATTTGGCGCGATAGAGGGGAAGTCGTGTTCCGATGTAGTGGCGTGTCTGACCGACCAATGCGCCAACTGCCCCATGCAGCAGGTGCTGGCCGGGAAGTCCAGAGCAACGTGTGAAAGCATGGTTCGGACGAAAAAGGGGGAATCGAAATGGATACGCCAGCATGTGCTTCCTCTTTTGGATGAGCAGGGCCTCATTACGGGCGTGAGAGGCGTCATCCTCGACCTCACCTCCTACCAAAGAAATCACGAATGGTGGAAAGACTCTGAGCGCCACTACCGCAATTTGATTGAAGAAGTCCCTGATGTGATTTTTTCCCTAGATGCGAGCGGCAATTTCACTTTTGTCAATACGCAAATCGAAAGTCTGTTGGGCTATCGAGTGGCCAGCATCCTCGAGACCTCATTCCAAGATTATGTGGCTCCTGACCACGCCGACAAATTGGCCAGCCTGTTTTGTCTTCCTCCTGAGCGCGTCTGGGATGAGGAAATCGCCATACTCGCCGCGGACGGCAATAGGAAGATCACGCGGGTGCGCTGTAAAGGCCTTTATGATGGAACTGGGGCCCTTGTCGAGATAGACGGAGTCATGCGGGACCGCACTATTCATAAGTCCCTGGAAGAAGAACTAAAGGCGTCAAAGAGCGCCCTCATAGAAAAGATCAAGATAATAGACGACCTGTACGAGCATGTTGTCCAATCGGGTAAATATAAGGCCATTGAAGAGCACACCGCTGAAGTGGCTCACGAATTGAGGCAGCCATTGGCAATCGTGGGAGGGTTTGCCAGACGCCTCGAGCGGCAAATAAGTTCAGAAAACAAGCCCGACTTAGACCGGCAGAGGCAATATCTGGGAATCATCATCTCGGAGATTCAGCGTCTCGAGAAGATCCTGGATCGACTCGTCGATTTCACGAAGCGCAGCGCCATCTCGAAACGCCGAGTAGATCCAAATGAACTCATAGAATACATTATAGAGATCACGCAATCTCGCATGGCTGAGAAAAGCCTTGACTTTGTGGTCAATCTGGGAAGCGAGGTTGGGGAAATCCCCATTGATCCGGGCCGTTTCCAGCAGCTTGTCCTGAACCTCATGACAAACGCCATCGAGGCCTCGCCGGTGGGCGGAAAGATTCATTTGACCACGGGCGTCTCCATCCCCAGCGACAAGGCCCTGAAAGCCGGGCAATTCGGCGGAACTGGATTCTTTGAAATGAAGATGCGCAATAACGGCCCTGCCATCCCGCCGGAAGCCCTGAAAAATGTTTTCAATCCTTTCTTCACGACGAAACAGCAGGGGACTGGTCTCGGCCTCACCGTCTGCAAGAAGATCGTCGAAGACCACGCGGGGTCTATCTCCGTAAAATCCGATGATCGAGGCACTGTGTTCACCATCTGGCTGCCATTGAACGATCTACCAACAAACGTGGACTGATCGTGACATCGTTGCCTTTCTGCCATACGAGCGTTACGCAGCGGCCGTCGCCAGGATTGCTGAGTCCAGAAAGAGCTTGACACGAACAACCACTTTGGTTAGATTCCATTCACTACGGATTAGACCTGTCGCCAGCGAACCGGAGAGGCAACGACCCCAAAAGGGCTGCATCTCATTCTCAAAATATGATGAACAGAGAGTATGCCATGCCAAACCCGGAGATTCTTAAGGGTAAGCGCTTTCTTGTTGTCGATGACGAGAAAGACGTGCTTGAGACCATTCGTGAGCAGTTGCCTGACAGTGACGTAAAAACCTCCACTACCTTCAAGGATGCGCAGCAACTTATTCATTCCCAAAAATTCGATTTGGTCATACTCGACATAATGGGAGTGGACGGCTTTGATCTACTCAAAGAGTGCCGTCAAGAAAACCTTCCCGCAGCTATGCTCACCGCGCATTCCATAACTATTGAAAGCATAAACAAGTCCATGAAGTTGGGAGCAGTGTCGTTCCTGCCCAAAGAGGAGCTCTCTCGGCTATCGGAGCTGTTGGCTGAGATTCTCTCAGACCTCTCGGAAGGCAAAGCGCACTGGAAAAAGCTTTTTCAGCGACTGGGGCCGTTTTTCAAGGACAGACTCGGCTTGACCTGGGATGACCTGGAAAAGGTCCCCTCGCCCCCATATCGCTATTAAGCAAGATCGCCGTTTCGTTGTCACCAATCAAGACGAATAGGCGAGAACTGACTTGAGATGGCACGAAGCGCGAAAGAGTGCATCAATCAAAACCACGGCTTGTCCTGGCAAACGTCAAAGGAGGTTCGGCATGCGTAATCAGCAATACTCTGCGCTGGTCTTAGGTTTGGTCATGGCTTTTTTTATCACGGTCGTGTGTTGCAGCCCTGGGCACGCAAAGACAGTGGAACTCACTTATTCAATTTTCTTCCCCCCCACACACGCCCACACCATTTTGGCGACGGAGTGGGCGAAAGAAATCGAGAAGCGGACCAACGGCGCTGTGAAAATCACGATGTTTCCAGGCGCCACATTGACGCCAGCAGACCAATGCTATGACGGAGTGGTCAAAGGCATATCCGATATTGGAATGTCAGTTCTGAGCTATACGAAAGGCCGATTTCCTTTGTGCGAGGTTATCGACCTACCCCTTGGCTACAAAAGCGGGGTCCAAGCTACGCGGTTGTGCAACGCCTTCTATGAAAAATTCAAACCCAAAGAGCTAGACGACGTCAAAATCATGTATATGCATGCGCATGGTCCCGGCATCCTGCACACCACCAAGAAGCCCGTTGAAAAGCTGGAAGACCTCCAAGGCATGAAGATAAGATGCACGGGCTCTACTGCTAATATTGCTACAGCCCTGGGAGCGACCCCGGTGGCAATGCCCCAGAATGAAACGTACGATGCCCTTCAAAAAGGGGTCGCTGACGGGTTGCTCTCCCCGATAGAAACGCTGAAAGGCTGGCGGTTCGCTGAAGTTGTCAAATACACGACTGAAAACTTCGGGTCAGCGTACACCATCGCCTTCTTCGTCGCCATGAACAAAAAGAAATGGGAATCTCTGCCTAAAGAAACCCAGAAAATAATTGAGGACATCAATAAGGAGTGGATAGAAAAAACAGGCAAGACATGGGACGAAGCAGACAAGATAGGAAAGGAATACACGCTTTCCAAAGGGAACAAGGTGCTTTCCCTTTCAAAGGAAGAGGACGAGCGTTGGGCGCAGAAAGTTCATCCCGTGTTGGACCAATACGTAGCGGCCATGAAAGCCAAAGGCTTGCCGGGGGGCGAGGCGCTGGCTTTTTGCCTAGAATGGCTCAAAAAGAATCCCTGATCTGAGCCTCAGCTTTGGCTTCCCCCATCCAGGGGGAAGCCCCCATATGGATTGAGCAGTGAAAACGTTGAACAGAATAGCAACAGACATATCGAGGATTATGTACGTGATAGCCGGTGTAGCGCTCGCCGGCATTATGTTCTTGACCGTTGCGGACGTCATCCTGCGTACGTTCAAAAGACCCATTGTCGGCACCTACGACTTGGTAGGCCTTCTAGGCGCAGTGGTCATTGGATTTGCCCTTCCGCAGACATCCAGAACGCTGGGGCACGTCATCATGGATTTTGTGACTTCAAAGCTTCCCAGTGGGCTGCAGGTCTTTCTCAGGATTGTCACTCGAATATTCGCTATCTGCCTCTTTGTGATAATAGGATGGAACATGTTCTCGCTCGGCAATGACTACTGGGTTTCCGGAGAAGTAACGCCAACGTTGGAATTGCCAATGCATCCAGTCTGTTACGGCATCGCTGTGGCCTGCGCCGTTGAGTGCCTTGTGCTAATCATACAAATGTTTGAGAAAAGGGACGAAGAATCATGAGCATTCCGGAAATCGGGGGACTTGTCATCCTCCTGTTGTTTGTGTTGTTCTTGATGGGGCTGGAAATCGGTTTTGCGATGGCGCTGGCCGGTTTCATTGGTTTTGCCGCGATCGTGAACGTACACGCAGCCCTGAACCTGGTCGCAAAAGACATGTTTAGCGTCCTTTCCTCGTATGGATTCACGGTCATTCCGATGTTTGTGCTCATGGGGCAGGTGGGGGCGAGCGGTGGAATAGCCCGGAGCCTCTACGACTCCGCATATAGGTTTATCGGTCACATCCCTGGCGGACTCGCCATTGGTACCGTGGCAGCGGCGACGGCCTTCAAGGCAATTTGTGGTTCCTCCCCGGCTACGGCTGCGACGTTTGCGACAGTCGCTGTACCGGAGATGGACCGGTACAACTACGATCGACGTCTCTCCTGTGGCACCGTAGCCACCGTCGGCACTCTCGGCATACTTATTCCCCCCAGCGTCGTGCTCATCATTTATGGCATTCTCACTGAGACGTCCATCGGGCGATTGTTTATGGCAGGAATCATTCCAGGATTGATGGTCGCCTTCTCTTTTGCAGTGACTCTTTTTGGTTGGTGCAGCATCCGACCGGAACTAGGGCCAAAAGGGCAGAAATCTACATGGAAAGAGCGTTTCGCTTCACTGCCGCCCGTGATAGGCGTACTTTTGGTTTTTTTCCTCGTCGTTGGGGGACTCATGCAGGGCTTCTTTACTCCTACCGAAGCCGGCAGCGTCGGTACTTTTGCGGTATTGCTCCTCACCCTCGTAAAAAGAGACATGAACCTGAAGCGATTTGTCAAGGCCATCTCGGAGACGCTGCGGATTGCGTGCATGGTCATGATGCTTATCGCAGGCGCAACTATTTTAGGACACTTCTTCGCGGTAACCAGGACCCCTTACATCGTCGCTGATTGGCTGCAAGGCCTCAACATGCCGCCAACTGTTGTCATCTTCATCATAATGGGCGTCTATTTGATAGGGGGCTCATTTATCGAAGACCTGGCATTCTTGATTCTCGCCACCCCGATTTTTCTCCCAGTCGTCCTGAAGCTAGGGTACGACCCGGTGTGGTTTGGCGTCGTGGTGAGCGTCATCACGATGATTGGGGTGATCCTGCCCCCTATGGCGATTAATGCCTTTGTGGTTTCCGGCGTCGCCAAAGTTCCAGTTCAAACTGTGTACCAAGGTATTTACCCGTACATAATTGGAATGACGATATGTCTCATTCTCGTTATCTTATTTCCAGGAATTTCTCTTTGGCTGCCCAACGCGGTTATGAAATGAAACGGGGCTGTCCCAGAGCCATGCGCTGCCTCAGCGATTCGCGGCCCAACGTGAAAAATGGCCTCTTTGCGTAAAACGCCGCCGCCTCTCCAATCTACATGTAACTGAGCCGTGAGGTGACGCGTCACAATCTTACGCCATCACGGTCAAAATCCTTTAAAAAGGGAAAGCGTAGAAATGGGTAGCGTCCCATATTGGAACCCCTATCTCGAGACGTTGCCTCGTGAAAAACTCGAGAAACTGCAACTGAAAAAATTCAAGCGTATTTTCACGTGGGCCTATGAACGGTCGCGGTTTCACCGCGCCCTTTATGATTCTGTCGGAATTCGCCCGGAAGACGTCAACACTTTCGAGGACATCCGTCGAGTCCCGAAGGTGGAAAAGTCGATGATGCTCTCTGTGCAAGGCAAAGACCCCTATCCATACGGCGACGCGCTTTGCGTCCCGTTGGAGGAGGTCACGGAGTTTCGACAAACCAGCGGCACGACCGGAAAGCCGGTGTATCAGCCTGATACATGGCAGGACTGGGAATGGTGGTCTGAGTGCTGGGCCACGCTGCTTTGGGCCCAGGGGTACAGACCCAGAGAAAGGGTATTTCTGCCGTTCGGGTACAATATATTTGTTGCGTTTTGGGCTGGGCATTACGCAAGCGAGAAGATTGGGTGCGAGACCATACCGGGGGGAGTGCTCGATACAAAGGCCCGTATATTGAAAATGCAGGAACTCCGTGCCACGGCCATGATGGCGACGCCCACGTACGTGCTGGGGATGGCTGACACCGCGACGCGTTCCCTCGGCATCGAGCCGGCCCGCGACCTGTCCGTAAGAAAAATCACGTGCGCAGGCGAACCAGGGGCTTTGATTCCAGCGACCAAGAAGCGAATAGAGGAAGCATGGGGCGCGAAGGTCTTCGATCACGCCGGCGCCACAGAGATCGGGGCGTGGGGCTTTGAATGCGCGGATCAACCCGGCGCGCTTCACGTCAATGAAGCGATGTTCCTCGCCGAATTCGAAGACCCTGACACTGGCGAGCCCGTGACGGAGCCAGGACGCTACGGGAAACTGGTCATCACTGCTTTGGATCGCATCGCGCAGCCGTGTATAAGGTTCGACTCGAAAGACCTTGTGCAGCTCAGCGACGAAAAGTGTTCGTGTGGGCGCACATACCGCTTGCTCACGGGCGGGGTCCTAGGTCGGGCCGATGACATTACCAAGGTGAAGGGAGTCCTCTTGGCCCCCGCAGCCATAGAAGACGTGGTGAGAAGCATCGAGGGACTTTCCGATGAATACGAAGTCATCGTGGACAAGAAAGGGGACGTGGATACCATCACCCTCAAGGTCGAGCTCCTAGAGGGTACCGCCGAACCCCCTCGTTCGCTCATTGAACGACTTCACACAGAGTTGAGAGTCAAAACCAACCTAGGATATATGATTGAAACATATCCTTACGGAAGCCTCCCACGCTATGAGGTGAAGGCCCGAAGGTTCAAAGACCTACGAAAACAAAGAAGCCAGCCATGAATGAACAAGCGCCACGAGAAGAAATGTTGGATATGATCATCGAAATGGAAAGACTCGCGGAAAAATTATCCGCCGTTTCACAGCGCTTTCCTGCCATAGAACGCAACGCCAAGCGTATCAAGGCCTCGATTGCGATGATGAAGCTGAATCTTGGGGAATGACGAGCTTCTCATCGAATTCATGAGTATTGTTGAGAACCGCAAAACGCTGCGCGGCAGTCTTTGGCCGCAACGCTTTTCGCAATTCCTGCCAATCCGATTTTTTCGTTGAAAATGAGTCGCTATTGCAACAGTAGGGCAATATTGTGGTATAAGAGGACGATAGCATCCCAACGAGCCGATGTGGAGTGATCTTGTCTCCTCAAAACACGATTGGCCGCGATCTGTTGGCTGAAATAGCTCTCCTGAGAAGATCGGGAAACATCAGTGAAGAGATCGACGACCTGCTCAGCCGCGTAGAGACGGCGCTGACGTTTCTAGAAAACAGATTCAGGAGCGTGGCTGATTCTGCGGTGGACGCGATCATCTCCACTACGTCGGACGACAAAATCGTGTTTTGGAACAACGGGGCGACCAATATCTTTGGCTACACGGAAGACGAGGTTTTAGGCAGGTCAGTGACGATGCTCATACCGCCATCCTTGCGGGAGGCTCATCGAAACGGGCTCAAGAGATTTCTAAAGACAGGGGTCCCCAAAATTATTGGGAAAAAAGTGGAACTCCAAGGTCTTGCAAAAGGGGAGCGAGAATTCCCCATCGAGTTGTCCCTTGCCGTATGGAAAACCAAAGATGATCTGTGCTTCTCGGGTATTATCAGAGACATAACGGAGAGAAAGAAGGCTCAGCAGGCTCTAGAAGAGCTCAACGCCCAAGCCATGCGGAGGACCGACGAGCTCGAGACGCTGATTCAAATGGTAGCCCATGATTTGAAGGCGCCCGTTGTCACCATTGGAGGGTTGCTGCGCCTGCTCGAACGAAAGGTCGCTTGCCTTACCTCTGAGCCTGATGTGGAAAAGATCTTTCATCAATTGCAATCGTCTTCCAAGACGCTGGAAAATTTTCTCGCTGACCTGCTGGATGCCCTTGCCGTGGAAAAGACTCAGAATGCCGTGGAAAGCTTCGAGCTCGACGAACTTCTCAAAGAGGTCTTTGACAATCTCGGCGACGAAATTAATGTGAAGGGAATCGAAGTGGATTTGACTGAGTGTACGCCCGTCACGGTGACAGGGGACCGAAATCGCATCAGACAAGTATTGGAAAATCTCATAATGAATGCGGTGAAACACATGGGTAATCCCCCACATCCAGTAATAAGAGCGGCTACCTCTCGGGACGGCGAGAACGTCGTCACCACGGTGGCCGATAACGGCATTGGGATACCCAAGGAATACCACGAACGCATCTTCGACCGTTTCTTTCGGATACCCAAGGCAAACGGGGTCAAGGGTTCAGGGCTCGGCCTGTCCATTGTCAAACAGATTGTCGAGTCCCACGGAGGTCGAGTGTGGGTCGAATCTGAGGAAGGGAAGGGAGCTGCATTCCTTTTCAGTCTGCCGAATGCAGGAGCATCCCCTGACAAAGCCTCGAAAGCCCGGTGAATGAAAACCTGTTCCACCGTTCGACAACCTCGCGGCGGTTGCCATGGCAGGCTGAAGAATGGGCAAGCGGAGGATCGTTATGAGCAGATATTTTTCCGACAACGCTGATTCCACGGGCGGTACCCCTCTGATGCGCCTCACTCGTGTGTGTGGTCGCTCCAACGCGCGCATCCTTGCCAAGGTGGAGGGACGGAATCCCGCTTATTCGGTCAAGGACAGGATCGCCGTTTCCATGATTAGAGATGCAGAAGAGCGGGGGCTGCTCAACCCAGACGTCGAGATCGTGGAGCCGACAAGCGGCAATACCGGTATAGGATTGGCTTTCGTGTGCGCCCTGAAAGGATACTCGCTCACGCTGACGATGCCGGACACCATGAGCATCGAGCGGCGCAAAGTCTTGAAGATGTTTGGCGCAAATCTTGTCCTGACGGAGGGCGCCCTCGGTATGAAGGGGGCGGTTGACAAGGCGACGGAAATAGTCGAACGAAACCCCCGACGGTATTTTATGCCGCAGCAGTTCAAGAATCCCGCAAACCCTTTAGCCCATGAGTTGACCACTGGGCCGGAGATATGGGAAGCCACGGGCGGGGAGATCGACGTCTTCGTTAGCGGCGTGGGCACAGGCGGCACCATCACTGGCGTGATGCGATTCCTGCGCAACGTCAAAGGGAAAAAAGTACACGCCGTCGCTGTCGAACCCACGGAAAGCCCAGTCATCGCTCAGACGCTGGCAGGAAAAGTCCCGGTCCCCGGGCCGCACAAAATTCAAGGAATCGGCGCGGGCTTCATACCAGACATCCTCGATCTCAATTGCATCGATGAAGTCCAACACGTATCCAGCGCCGAAGCAGTGGAATACGCGCGACGTTTGGCGCGCACAGAAGGCCTCCTTTGTGGTATATCATCGGGGGCGGCGGTGTTGGCGGCGATAAGGGTGGCTGAAAGAAGAGAATTCGACGGAGCGACCATCGTTGTCATTCTCCCCAGCGCCGGCGAAAGGTACCTCAGTTCGGTGTTGTTTGAGGGCATTCAGGCTTGATTCAAGCTTTTTTCGTTCAAATATAGACATTCAAGTGGGAGCGGCAATGAACGTACGGAGCGATTGCATCTTTTGCAAGATAGTAGCTGGGGAAATCCCCAGCACAAAGGTGTTCGAGGACAGCCTTGTCTTGTCGTTCATGGATATTTGTCCTTTGAACAAAGGCCATCTCCTCGTGATTCCCAAAGAGCATTTTGAAACGATTCTCGACATACCTCCGGAGCTTTATGGCCACATGGCCTCGGTGGTGTGCCGCATCGCCCGGGCAGTACAGGATGCCCTCGCCCCGGAAGGGATGAACCTGATGCAGCTCAACGGGAGAGCCGGCAATCAAGTCGTACCTCACGTGCACATGCATTTGGTTCCTCGATGGAATGGCGACGGTTTGACCATTTGCGGCTGGGAGCCTGTGCAGGGCGACGCCGCGGAGATCGCGTCGGCCGCCGACCTGATCAGATCGAGACTACTCGACTAAAAATACCGGATGGACAACTCTTCGGAAGATAAAGCAAAAAGCATTGATAACAGGTCGCCGACCGAATTCTTCCATTATTTTGGCAAAGATCGGATCATTCAATTTTGGCTGCGGGAGAAGCGCACTCGCCTTTTCGCCTTCCTGTTCACCCGATTTCAACGATTGGGGCTGGTTCCTGACACCATCTCGTACATAGGGAT
>JBMFOE010000021.1:0-54841 GCA_049969795.1 Desulfomonilaceae bacterium | reverse complement strand
TCTTCAACTTGGCGTTCCCCCTTCCCTTCTTTAGTTTAACGAAAAAACGGGTTCGCGCGGAACGCCTTGTTTTTCAACTATTATTTGATCATCCAACCACCTATTCATGCAAAAAAAGGCGAGACTATAGTATATAAATCAATGGCTGTAAATGACGCCATCACAAGTCGTTTGGTTTCTTCTCGACCAAAGCGTAGTTAATCGCCTGATTACCTGTGGCGAACCAACGATAGTCCACATCCCTGATGCGTTTGACGATCTCTCGGCTCTCGGGAAAATCCGGTCTCACATAATAATAATGAGTATCGTACGGGCTCTCTCCGAAGGCCGCGGCCAATATGTATCCATGCTTCTCGGCGTAGGTTTGAGCGTCATAACCATCTCGAACCACTTGCCAGAGGTATTGGCGGGTTCTACGAGCGGCGAAAACCATTCATGAAAAACGATGAGGTGGGGCTTGAAGCGATCCAAGTATTCTTCCGTGATTCGCTCGTGATGGGCGATCCACTGATCGTTCAGCCCCCATGCATCCAGCGCCCTCCAACCGGAATAGAGCGGCAGCAGACCAGCTTCTGTGGTGGCCATGGTAAAGCCTCTGCCTTTGTAGTCCGAAAGCATCTTCGCCATGTCATAGAGGCCATCTTTATAGTACACAGCCGTCCTCCCCAGCGAGACGCCGTAGAAAAGGACAAGCAACGCCAAAAAGGCAACAACAGACGCTGCCGAGGACTTCTTCCGAAGGTTCATGGAGCGCCACTTTGGAAAGGAAACATCTTTACGAGCGCCTTCAGTCAAAGGGTACCAGCACATCACGGCCATCGGCGCCAAAGGATACTGAAAGCGACCCCAGAAATTGGTGTGATGCGCGATGAGAATAAATGCTGAGGCGAATCCCGCGAGGGGAATCGTAAATCCCAGCGTCAATCTCGAAGTGTCCTTGGAATAAAAGCCCAACAAAAATGCCCACATCACAGGCAGGCACATCTTGAACGTGTACCACAATGAAAGCTTGAAGCTCCATGAGTACAGCATTCCCGCACCCTTCTTGTAGTATGGATTCGGCAAGGGAAACCCAAAGTAGGTCCATCGCCAGAGAAAATAGGCCCCGCCAATCAATGCAAAGACGGCCAAGTAGCACCGCAGCGTGTCGCTGACTCGCGAAATGCCGCAGATGTACACAAGGGACAACACCATGAGGGCGGTGAGGATGACTCCTTCCGGCCGTATCAGCGCCGTAACCAGCGCTGAAAAGGCGAAGGCAAGAGCCGTGATCCGATTCTCTCCTCTCTGGATTATCTGGAGAGCAAAACGCCAGGCCACCGCGGCAAATAGCGCGAAGAAAGGCGTCCCGAAGTAGGCGGCCACATAGTATAGCCCGGGCCCTACCGCGAGATACGCCGCGCACAGCAAGGATATGACGATGTTCGCATTGCATAATCGTCTCAGCGAGAGGTACACAATCCATACTGTGGCGATGTGAGAGACGAAACCGAGAGACCTCGTCGCCAGCTCCAAGGACAACCCCGCCTTGACCAGGAGAGCGACGCATATCATGAACAGAAAGTCGGTAGCCCCATCTATCGGGGCCTCCCCGATATTCCACACGATGCCGTGGCCCTCGGCAAAATGCTTCGCATACCGCATCAGAATAGCGGCGTCCTCGAAGGGCGGGCGAGAAAAGTCTATGAAATAGATGGCATAGCCGATGGCGAGGACGGTCAAGGCCGCGAGACCAAGCGCGTCCTGGGCTCTTGAACTTAGCCGGCGTAACTGCCCTCTCATCGAAGGTTCCTTTGCGTTTTATGGGCTCTCAGGCCAGACCGGCGTCGCTCGATCTGCACGTCCCAGTCCTGATAAGAGGTTACCTCAACCGCGGGACAATGGCTATGCTGATGCCCATGGGCGGCTTGGCGTAATCGATGCGTAAGGAGATACCGCTGAATTTCATCGGTATGTTCCCGATGGCATAAGACAAAAGGGACCCCCCCAATTCACCGTACCGCAGTTTTTCTGTTTTGGGCCGGCCACCCGGCGTCGCGATCATGACGCCCTTGTAGAGGTTGTCGCGGTCGTACCACAGGTATTGCGTATAGTGTTCTGGCTTCGCGCTTTGCCCAACGGTGGCTTGAATAAACCCTCTGTATTGATTGTAAAAATTCAGGAGGGTGTACTTTCGATACGCTTCATTGTACGGGGCGTACCCGAGGATGTCGCCTGTTTTGGTGCTCACTATCCACCGAGCAGCCTCGTAGTTGAAACGAGGAACGAGGATGAATGTCGTGTAATCTATTGCGTCCTTTTGATCTGGGGCCTGAATCTCCATCGGACGACCTATGTCCAGTGGATTGAGTTGCCCCGCGTGAGCGCGATGCTGCCCGAAGCAGCACACTACTATGAACAATCCCATAAGAAAGAGGCATCGGGGACGAGACATCTTACTCCTTATTCAAGGCAGATAGCGGATTTTTTGATGCAACCAAGCAGCGGTTTTCAAGAGTGTTGGCCATGAGGGCCGCTCCCAACTTTATAATGTGATGTGGCCCTCATTGTTTGGCGCGTTAGCGGATTCGGCATATCGATCTCGGAACACGGAAGAGACGATTTGTCGAAATTTCCCATTTGACTCTCGAGGTATTTCATTCAAGTATTCAATGTCAAGTATAATTTCGTCTCCGAGATATCTTCGGAGGTTGGCCAAAAGTATCTGTTCGTCCCTTGCGCCATAGTGTTGCGAACGGACGACGCGAACAGTGACGCGATCGATCCTGTCCTGTATCAACTGCGCCTCTTCTATGCGTTCGGTTTCCTTGAACAGAAAATCCAATCGCCCAAGCCGCCGACCGTCCGGCGTTATAATGTATGATTCTATTCGTCCGTCAATCTTCTCGACAACCGGGGACTGGCGACCGCATGGGCACGCTGCAGACGACAGGGTCGCGGTATCTCCTATGTTGTAACGGATCAGAGGCATCGCAGGATTCGTCAAGCCAGTGCATACGATCCGGCGCACATTGCTAGGCATACCGGGTATTGGCAGAAATTCGATGACGCCAAACTCCATGTCCACGTGATAGCGATGGCGTTCGCACTCGCTGATGTTGCCGCAACTCTCGGATGCGCCATACTGATCCGTCACTTCAGCGCTGAAGGCCTTCTCAATGCAATTTCTCTGGTGGGGAAGCAACGTCTCCGATCCGGTCACCGCGAGTTTCGGCGGCCTCGACAGGTTTAATCCGTTTTCCAACATATGCACAGCCAAGAGATAAAAAGCCGAAGGATAACCGGCGTAATAAACAGCGTCCCGCTTGTTGAGATATTCATAAAGGGCTTGCATGTTCATCCTGGTCATGTGGTGCGCAGAGACATACGTTTGCCGCATGACAAGATTTCTCCGCCAAATGGGAGGCGTCATCCTTTCGAGTGGGACAATGGGATGGCCAGCCATTTCGACATGAGGATCCCATATATTTATCGAGAAGCGCCTTCGATGTCTCCACCACACGGCCCATTGCCATGTGACGGTGTCCCTGTCGCAAACGAGATCGAGCGCTGTGCCCGTTGTGCCGCCGGTGTATATATGAACCTGCCTTGACGTCGGCCAGTTCGAGGACCTCATGCGTGTGTAATGTTTCCGGATTGTGCTTTTCTCAAGGATGGGCAGCTTTTCTAAGTCCTCAGGCGTGCGTATATCCGATGGCCTCAAATGGAGCGAATCAAAAATCTCACGATAGTACTGGCATGTGTTATAGGCGTGAAGGATCAAGGACTGAAGTCGCTCCGCCTGATATGCCTTTTGTTGCTCCAATGACCACCATTGGGATTCCTCTAGGAATCTCAACGTACGAAAAAAATGTGTATTGTATCTCCGTACAAACGTCCCGACGCCCATCAGCGACCAAATGGCGTTCTGCATGAACACCGGCAAGGATGCATAGACGTTGTAGAGTGATGATTTCAAGGGAGACTTAGGGAATGGGAGCCGAACGCCTGAAGAAGATTCATCGTTTGCAGGCGCGTTTTTAACCGTTCTCATCTATGCTCCGTAATTCCTCGGTCCCAAACCAGCTATTCCTCGGGCCTTCGACGGGGCTTTCCGTACCGCATCCTCCTTGTCCAAAATTGGCAGTACATAAGCCAGGGCGAGCATGACGCAATACAGGTAAAAGTATTGCTGATAATGATACATGGAGACGATTCGGTGCGGGAGCGATCCGATGAGGACGCCAAAAAGGGCCGCGGATATCGTGTAGATCAGGTAATTGTTCGATTTGGCGGCAATCCAATAACGCCTCATGGCGGCCAATAGCATCGAGTAATAGATCATTGCGGCGATGATGCCTTGTTCTGCAAGTATGAGAAGGTATTGATTATGAACTGTGTAAAGCCATTTGCCGCGTTCTTGCACCGGGATGTACTGTTCGATGTCGAAATTGTAATTGCCCAGACCTACCCCTGTAATGAGGTGGCTCTTGATGATGTTGAGCGCGGTGAGCATGAGGGGGATTCTGTCTTGGCCATAGAGTCTTGTGGTAAACTGCTGATACACGAGGGGGATCATGATGATGAGGAGAAATGAGCCCACGGCAAAAAGATACGCGGCTTTTCGGAACGAGATCCAGCCCCTCCTCTGCGTCATCACCACCACGACGATAGAGCCGAGCAGGAGCGAGGCCCCCGCAATTCTGACCTTGGTGGTCATAATCCCCAACACGATGAGGAACATTGCCATGAGGGCCGCAAAGCGCTTTGCCGGCTCCGTGTACACGAGGTATCCGGCCAGGAAGATGGGGAATATGGTGACGAGAAATACCGCGTGGGTATCGGGTCCGCCGTAGAAGCCTGGCGATCGAAAGCCGGCTTCGCCGCCTGGCGGGGTAACGAGTCCGCCGTAGATGGTGTATGTGGTACGGGTCACGTACTGAAAAACGAGGTACATGGCCTGGACGATCCCCATGGCCATAAGCGCGAGGACTACGATCCTCAAATCTTTTTCGTCTTTCATGGTATTTGCCAAGGTCAAGAACAAGAGGAAACCTTTCACCATGACAAACGCTTCGAACATACTGAACATTGGTTCCTTGGCGACCATCATGCTCAAGAAAACAGATACCAGAATCCAAATAAGAAACAGCCCCCCGATGGGATTGCCCAAGGTGAAGGCCCTGCCCTTGAATTGCCTGCGCGCAACGGCCTGTCCCCAATATCCCATGAGCACCACAAGCACCACATCCACAGAATCGATGCGGATGCCCGAGGCAAACAGCACCGACTCAAATGGCATTCTCTCGTAAACAACATGCCGTCCGAGGCCGAAGGTAATCCCAAAAACCACCATGAAGAGCAGGAAGGACTTGGCGTCCTTCATGAAGAATCCCAAGGCGGCCAGGAATAGGATCCCGCCGTTGACATAGATAAAGACACGCCAGCCGCCTCCCAACGCCATGACGTAGAAAAAGCCGAACAAGAAAAGCCCGAAAAGAGCGACGATGACGAGGAGGCCGCGTTTTGAGGAAGGTGCTACGTGTTCCATCGGGCGTCGCCTATCCCAGTCTCGCTCAAAGGGTGAGAGTTATCAAACACGGCGTACGACGATCTTCTTGTACGCTGGATGGTCTCGTATGGTAGATTGGCTGCGTCATGGTTAATATGCGCCTTTGGCCTTAATCACTGCAACGATAGTCTTTGCAAGGATCTTGAGATCGAATAATATGGAGTAATTGCGCACATAGTACACGTCGTATTCCGTGTTGAGATGCATTGGCAAATCAGCCCGGCCGGATATTTGCCACCAGCCCGTGATGCCGGGGGGAACCGACACCCGCTGCCATTGCCAATGATCGTAGAGCTCAGTGATGAACGGTTGTTCCGGCCTCGGCCCTACCACCGACATATCGCCTTTCAGGACGTTAAAGACCTGAGGAAGTTCATCGAGAGAATATTTCCTGAGCCACTTTCCGATCCGCGTCACCCGAGGATCATCTTTGAGTTTGTATATTTTCTCGCCCTTCTCGTCCAGCATCACCGCCTTGTCATGCAAGAACTCGGCTCCATTTATCATAGTTCGAAATTTATACATACGAAAAATTTTACCATTCTCCCCTACCCTCCTCAGCGCGATGATGCCTGGACCTCGGGAGTCGGTTTTCACGAGGATCCATATCAACACAAACAGCGGCCATCCAAGAATTAAGACAACCACACAGATGAAGATGTCCAGCGCGCGTTTTCGCACGCGAGCAGGTCCCTTGATCACTGGCTCCCGCAACCCTATGAGAACAATCTCTCCGAATCGCTGCACATCTGATTCCACCAGCGCCAGACTGTAGAGGTCCGGGGCGACGTAGATCCGAACCGGCAATTGCTCCAACCGATGCATGATCTTCTGGACGTCGAAGGGGCAAACCTCTTCGGAAACCACGTCAGACCGGGCGATGATGACCATTTCAATGCGGCGCGACGCGACAATGGAGTCAATTCCGTCAACCAGGCCAAGAAAGGGCTTGGGGAGTTTCCCATGCTTCGGCTTCTTTGTGTCGCAAAAGCCTTCCACCCTCAGCAGGGACGTCTTATCGCCGTCGATAATCTGGGCCACCCGCATGGCGTTTTCTAAAGTGCCCACTATAAGGACAGGCACAACTTGTCCAGCCTTTTGCTTCCAACTCATGTATCCTGCGACGCCATACCGCGCGGCAATCAGCGCGACGTAATTGGCTGAGACATAATACAAAACGAGCAGACGGGATGTTTCTCTAAAGCTGAAAAAGAGGAGTCCCGCGAAAACCGCCACGCCGAGCAGATACGCAGAGGTGAACGCTCCGAGATGCTTCGACACATGCGTAATCCGGTCGATCTCGTATCTGCCGGTCATCGCGAAGACCACGTGCCAGAGCAACCCTTGAATCACATAGAGGAGAGGGCTGGGCAAGACCTCTTCGGGCTCCAGAAATCGTCCCGGGAGGTGCGGCCGCAACGCCACGGCGATGGCCAGCACCGCAATGCTGACGATCACGTCCAACGCCATAAGCAAGAGCTTATATCTGCGGTAGCGATCGTGCATAAAACCCTTCTCCGGCTACTTTCCTGGACGCTCTGCGGCGAGCTCGGAGTAAATCTTTGCGAGTTGCTGGATCCCCTCGCTCACCGCAAACTTCTCCGAGAAAGCACGCTGCGCTGCGCGGCCCAGCCGCTCTCGCAGGTCCGCATCTCGCGCTAATCTGATGAGCGCCTCGGCTATGGCCTCGGGCGAATCCGGAGGTATAAGCAACGCTGAAATTTCGTGCTGAACCATATCTGGGATGCCGCCAACCGGCGTCACGACTATGGGAAGCCCTGCCTTCATGGCTTCGATCACTGCGATGGGCATCCCTTCGCTGTGCGAAGGCAAAAGAAACACATGGGCGACGTGGAGAAGCGAGATAACGACTTCCCGAGGCAGTTCGCCCGGAAAGCGAACCCATTCGTGCAGGCTGTTGGCCTCGACTTGCTCCATGATCTCCCTCCACTGCCCGGGAAATTCCTCGTTCCCCGCAAACACGAATCGAACGTTGTCAACGGAGCGGGCTACTATGGGAACAGCTTTAAGGATGTCGAAGGTCCCCTTTCGCCAGCCCACGTTTCCCACGGCGATGATCACAAAATCCTGGGCGGCGATTTGGAGACGATTCATCGTCTCTTGTGGATCGGTCCCCGCGGGGAGAGGGGCCGTGCTGATCCAATTGGGTATCACCACCACGTGAGCGGACGGTTCGAGTTCCGTTATTTTTTGAGCCCACTCGTCATACAACACGATGATGGTTTCCGGAAGGCGCAGTCCCAGCCTCGCCAGAAATCGCTTAGGACGAGACGCCTCTCCATAGAACCACTTCCAGTTGGTGCCGTGGAGATGAAGGAGTATTTTTGCGCCGGCCAAGCGCGCTATGAGCATATAGAGCACGACGCCGTTAAAGACCCACACCGACCCCTGCAGGTGGACGAAGGCATAGTCCCCCCGGGCAACCATAAAGAAAAAAGTGACCCAACGTTTGATCCTGAGATAGTTCCTCTCCCACCACCCGGAAACCTGCGGGGCGAAGAGATCGGATTTGTTGAACACGTCAAATCGATATTCTTGAGCGAGTTCAGAATAAAGAATGTTTTCCATGACCGCGGCAATGCCGCCATACGGAGGAGGAACGGGGCCTACCATTAGAATTCGCTTCACTCACAAGCCCCTTTCCGTTATGATGACAACGTACGCATATTCGGATTGCACAGGAACATAACTATTATAACATATTAAGGATTTAGATTCAACCTGACCGAGCTCTTGGCCGAGGCGAGATGAAACAAATACTGCAAAATCAAAAGACCGGCAACACAGAACTCGCGGATGTCCCTTGCCCTCAAGTCAAGAACGGCTATGTCCTGATTAGGACGCGTAAGAGCCTTATCTCCCCGGGCACTGAACGCTCTGTCCTCGAATTCGGCAAAGCCGGACTCATTGAAAAGGCCAGGAAGAATCCGGACAAAGTACGCGCAGTATGGGAGCGTCTGAAAACAGAAGGCCTCTTTGAAACGTATGAGGCTGTGACCAGAAAGCTGGAACAACGGATCCCTCTCGGCTACTGCAACGCAGGCGTGGTCATCGAGGTTGGCAAGGGAGTGCGCCACGTGCGGCCGGGCGACAGGGTCGCTTCCAACGGGAAGCACGCCGAGCTGGTCAATGTGCCGGCGAACTTGTGCGTCAAGATAGCGGAGACGGTGTCCGATGATCACGCGACGTTCACCGTGCTGGGGGCCATAGGGCTTGAAGGCTTGCGACTGGCTCAGCCGACCCTGGGAGAAAGCTTTGTCGTCATCGGTCTCGGCCTGGTAGGCCTCATCGCGGTACAGCTCCTGCGAGCGAATGGATGCCGGGTAATGGGTGTGGACATGAACGCTCATCGTCTCGCCCTCGCAAAGAAGTTCGGGGCGCACGTCGTCGATTTATCAGACGGTCGCGATCCCGTCGCGGAGGCGTGGGTCTTCTCTCGTGAACGGGGCGTTGACGGCGTCCTTGTGACGGCGTCCACGACAAGCAGCGATCCCATCCATCACGCGGCTCAGATGTGCAGAAAGCGAGGCCGGATAGTCCTGGTCGGGGTGACGGGATTGGAACTGTCCCGAGACGACTTTTACGAGAAAGAGCTCTCGTTTCAAGTTTCCTGTTCGTATGGCCCGGGCCGGTATGACCCTGTGTACGAAGAGCAGGGTCACGACTATCCATTCGGATTCGTCCGGTGGACCGAGCAGAGGAACATGGAAGCGATGATGGATCTTCTCGAGGCGCAGAAGATAGATGTGGAAAGCCTCATATCCCATCGATTTCCACTCACTCAGGCCCAGGCCGCGTACGACGTGTTGTCGAGCGACGCCCACAGCCTTGGCATCGTCCTGGAATACTCCGATGACACGGAACGCCCGACCGAATCAATTCGGCGTCCCCTGGTGAGTCTGAGCGCCAGGAAGGACGGCGTCAAAGGCTTGGCGAGAACCCCAGTGGTGAGCTTCGTCGGCGCGGGAGACCATGCAACCCGCATATTGATCCCCGCGTTTCAAAAGGCCGGCGTGCGTCTAAAATCCATCGCGACCAGTACTGGCGCTACCAGTTACCAGGCGGCCAAACAATTCGGCTTTGAGCAGGCCGCCGCCGATGCAAACGCGGTGTTCGCCGACCCAGACGTGGATTGCATCGTCATCGCTACCAGACATGACACCCACGCACGGTTCACCAAGGCCGCGCTGGAATCGGGGAAACACGTTTTCGTGGAAAAGCCGCTGGCAATCTCCAGGGCCGAACTAAAGGATATTGTGGATCTCTACACGGAACGGGTCGCTTCGGAACGTCAGAAGGTCGTGACCGTAGGATTCAACCGACGATTCGCTCCTCACATTCAAAAGATCCGTGAACTAATCCAGGGATACGAGGAGCCAAAAAGCTTTGTCATGACCGTCAACGCGGGCCGCATACCCACTGATCACTGGATTCAAGACCCAGCGGTCGGCGGGGGGCGCATCATTGGGGAGGCCTGTCACTTCATCGATCTCTTGAGGTACCTGGCGCAAAGCCCTGTGACGAGCGTGCAAGCAGATGCCATGGAGCAGGCGTCGCCGAGGTCATGCCCTGACACCGCGACATTTACCTTGGGATTTCAGGACGGCTCCATAGGGACGATCCACTATTTCGCCAATGGGGATAAGACCTTTCCCAAAGAAAGACTCGAAATCTTTTGCGCCGACAAGATACTGCAGATGAACAATTTTCAGAAGCTGCAAGGTTGGGGATGGCCGCGCTTCCGGAAAATGAATCTGTGGAAACAGGACAAAGGGCATACGCATTGTGTAGAGGCCTTTACAAAGGCCGTGAGAGAGGGGGGCGCATTGCCCATACCCTTTGCACAACTTATAGAGGCGACGGAGATTAGTTTTATGGTTCACGAAATGCTCATGGATCGCGTGCGCAGCCGAATCGAGCTGCCTGTGAAATCGTGAGGCGCCCCGTGGTCGATATTACGTACCGTGGACCGAACTTCATGGAAACAAACGCCGGTTTGTCAAAGGGAGAACGAAATTGAGCGCCCAACCAGTGGAGATAGCAATAGCAGGAGCTCGCATCGCCCTCGCTCCTCTGCCCGGAGGCGGTACAAAGGTAACGGCAAACCTGACCAACGCTCACGCTAAACCCGCAATCGAAGAATGGGAGACGGTGTATAGCGAAGACGTGATTCGAGCCATTCTGGACCACGACCCACGGTACTGGCGGCTCCACGGCGAACTCGTCAGGGAAGAGTCGCCCGAGGGCATTCAACGTGCGCTCACGTATTATTTGCTGAGTTTTTTGAGCGAAAAGGATTTTGAGAACAAAAGAATCCTAGATTTCGGATGCGGATGCGGCGCGTCGACTCTTGCTTTGTCTCGACTGTTTCCCACCGCGATCATCGTCGGGTTGGACAGATTGGAAGAGTGTCTCAAAGTTTGTAGGCTGAAGGCAAGGGACGCAAAATGCGACCGGCTCTCTTTCGTGACGCCTGCGAGCGACTCGTCTCTCCCGCATGATATCGGGTATTTTGATTACGTGGTCTTATGCGGCGTGTACGAGCACCTTCTCCCTCATGAACGCACTGCGCTGCTGCGCGACCTGTGGTCGCATTTGCACGTTGGCGGAGCGCTTTTCATCGCCCAGACGCCCAACTGGTATTTTCCTTTTGAGACGCATATTACTCGTTATCCTCTGCTCCACTATTTGCCTCGACCTTTGGCCTACCCTATAGCGCGAAGGGCCTACAAGCGGATATGGGGCTCAGATCAGCCGTGGGAAGAGTTGTTGCGACTCGGGCTCCATGGCGCGAGCGTGCGAGAGATCAAACACATCCTCTCTCAAGGGCAGAATCGATTGAGATTCCTGAAACCTAGCAGGCTCGGTATGAACGATTCTTTGGACATTTGGCGCGCCACCTTGGATAAATCAGAGTCGGGACGAATGAAGGAATTGACCTTTTACGCGCTGAAGGCGATTAAGAAAATCACAGGGTTGGAGATACCGCCCTACATCACGGTGGCCGTCCAGAAGGAGGCCTAGCTTGGCCAGACGAGCGCCTAGTTCTAGGCAAGCAGGCGCAACGGCCGCCGTGGCAAGTCAAACACGGAGCGATTCATTGAAACGGACCCTGAAAATCATTGCCATCAACGTCTGCATCACCCTCGCGCTCGTGGCAATATTAGGGCTGGCAGGAGAATGGTATCTCCGTACGTATGCGCCCCTGTCCGATCATCGAGGGCTGTTCCGCCTCACCCACGACCCCGCGTGCTATGCCATGATTCCAAATTCGGACCTGGTGAAACAAGGCGTAAGAATCACCACCAATTCTGACGGGTACAGGGATCGAGAATTTGTTGACCCGTCATCTTCCGGCAAGTTTGTGATCGCCGTACTTGGAGACTCTTACACCTTTGCCCAGGGGGTTCCACAGGACGCCACATATCCGGCGGTCATGGAGCGCATACTGAACCAACACGCCGGCAAAGACTATTTTCGCGTCTGGAATCTCGGCGTTTCCGGCTACAATGCCGAGCAAGAAAGCTATATTCTTCGAACCTTCGTGTTGCCGAGAAGGCCTGCGTGGGTGGTCATGGGCTACAACATCAACGACTATGAGCCGGTGAACATCCCGCCCACCGGCCCGCCGGGACACATACAAGAATCTCCCGAGCAGCTCAAGCGTCAAAAGAATTTCCTAGACATCGATCTCCTTGTTATCCATTTTGTGAAGCATAGGCTGGGCGATCTGATCCGGAAAGTCAGACCCGGATGGTACCACTCGTCCTACGTGAGCGACGTAAAAAAAGCATATCTTGATCCGCACGGACCATGGCAAAAGGTGGCTGAAACCCTCAAATCCATGAATCAATTATGCAAGGCAGAGGGAATAGGCTTTACCGTGGTTTTGCTCCCGGCGATGTTCGATTTCACGCCGTATGAGTTTGCAGTGGTGCACGCCACCGTGTACGAATTCTGCAAAAAAAATGGGATAGACGTTCTTGACGTGGCGCCTTTTTTCAAGGGCATGCGAGCGCAGCATTTGCACGTCTCTCTTATGGACCCCCATCCCAACGCCGCGGCTCAACGTATCTTCGCGCAGGGCATCGCGGAGCATCTCCTCAAAGTCATTCCCGCGGCTGGCTCAGCAGAGAAGAGGCCCGATCAATGACGAGAAAGCGCATCGATAGATATTTTCGGCGATTGTTGAGTGTGCTGCCGGCCAACGCCCAGACAATGGTGAAAGGCGTCATCAGCTACCTGCCGGGGATTTACCGCTTTGTTGACGATACCCGATCCGTGTCTCCAGAGTTCTGCTATTCCGTATGGCTGCGACACCTCGTACTGGCGCACCGAAGCGGCTTGAACACGGAGCCAGAGGTGTTTCTGGAATTGGGTCCGGGGAGCTCCCTGGGCGTGGGGCTTTGCGCCTTGCTCTGCGGCTCTAAACGTCACTATGCCCTGGATGCCATCCCCTTCGCGAAACTCGAGCAAAATCTCGTAATCTTGGATAGGTTGATCGATCTCTTCATGCGAAGGGCTGATATACCCTCTGGGAATGCCTTTTCGACTGAGGTCAAGCCCGCTCTCCCTTCGTACGAGTTTCCAAGGGAGGTGCTCACGGATGAGCGGCTGGAAAGGTGTTTGACTACGCAAAGGATCGAAGCGATCAGGGATGCATTGATACGGGCTTTGAGCCCTCGGGGTCCCCAGGCGGGACATCACGAGATCGATATCCAGTATTTCGCGCCCTGGTCCGATCCGTCAGTCGTTCCTGCCCACAGCGTTGATATGGTCCTTTCCAACACCGTACTCCAATGCGTGGAAGACCTCCCGCGCGTCTATGAGGCTTTCAGCTATTGGCTCAAACCAGGGGGCTCCCTCTCCAACAATATAGACTACAGTTCATATGGGGCGACCACAGAGTGGAACGGGCACTGGGCATGTTCCAGACTCGCCTGGCGGTTGATGCGCGGCAACCGCCCGTATCTGCTCAATCGCCAGCCGCACTCTGTTCACGTTGAATTGACGAAAAAGAATGGATTCCGCATCGTCGCCGAATTGTGCACCACGACCACGCAGGGCATTACAAGGAAGCAGCTCGCCAAAGACTTTTCTTGGCTCAGCGACGACGATCTGCACACGACGGGCGCGCTCATCCAGGCGATCAAAGAAGACTAACACGAGGCAATAACCGGCTCCGCAGGCGCCTTTTTCGCCAATCGTCGTCGAAGCGCGTGCCACTCCTTTTCCAGGCAGGCAACGTTGATGCCGGTGTCGAGTCCCATGGATTCCACCAGTTGGACAGTGCGCTCAGTGGCAATATTACCAGCCGCGCCGGGTATAAACGGGCAGCCCCCGAGCCCTCCGATGGAGGTATCGAATCTGCGAACGCCGAGCGCCAGCGCTGCCTTTAGGTTGTCATACCCGTGGCCGTGGGTATCGTGCAGGTGCAATCCGATTCTTTCGACGCCGACAATCTGGGCAACCCTCGCGACCAAGTGCGTCACCTGCTCAGGGACGCCCATGCCAGTCGTGTCCGCAAGGCATATTTCAGTAGGATTATGCCGTTCAAAGGCTTGTATTAACCCGAGGGCCGCTTCCTCGGGGACTTTTCCTTCATAGAAGCACCCAAACGCGCACATCACACCCGCGGTGACCGTAAGTCCTTCTTCTCTCGCTCTGGTAATGATGTTGAGGGCTTTTGTGAGGGCCTCGTCCACGGTGAAGCCCGTATTTTTCATGCTATGGGTTTCAGACGCGGAGACATAAATCTCGATGTGGGGGATTTTCCCCTTGAGCGCGAGCGCTAGCCCCTTTTCGTTCAGCACGAGAACAGAAAACCGCACGCCGGCCTTCTTGCGGATCAAGTCCCACACCAAATGGGTCCCCAGCATCTGGGGGACGCGGCGGGGATTGACGAACGATCCTATCTGAATTCGAGACGCTCCGCACGCCACGAGCCTGTCTATCAGGGCTGCTCGTGTTTCTGGCGTCAAAGCTGTCTGTTCGTTTTGCAGACCGTCGCGAGGCCCTACTTCTTGAAGATAGACAAACCTATTGGCCGGTTCTTGAATGTCAGGATGGGTTTCCGAGTTCCTCATGGCGCAGCCAAACCGCTTCAACTGTCATGAGGCTCGCATATCATAAAGGCTTCGATCTATAAACCCTAAAAGTGTTCCTGCCCGCTCTTTTTGCAGCATACAGCGCGCTGTCTGCGCAGCGAATCAAATCTTCATAATTAGTGGCGTCATCGGGGAAGCCGGCCGCTCCTATGGATACCGTAAGGCAGCCAAAGGGCATTTTGTCAACCCCTGGAATGTGTTCGTTTTGTACCGCCTCCATAATACGGGTCGCAAGCGCTGCCGCCTCTGTCTTGGACGCGCCAGGGAAAATAATGGCAAATTCCTCTCCGCCGTATCGACTGACGATGTCGTACCCCCGACACGTTCCTTTCAATATCATGGCCACCTTAAGTAGAGCTTCATCTCCGTGCACATGACCCATGAGATCATTGTAGGTCTTGAAGAAATCGATGTCGATCATGAACAGGAGCACGCCGGTCTTGTGCCGGCCAGCTTTTACCAGTTCGAGTTTGAGCGCCTCATCGAAAAAGCGTCGGTTGTAAATTCCTGTGAGCGGGTCCTCATACGACAATTGGCGGTACATGTCGCGTTCCTTCGCCCGAAGCTTCAACTCCCGAAGCTCGATGGCTTTTCTAACCGCCATTTGTATCTGCTCGATGGTGAAAGGCTTGATGAGATAATCCAGGGCGCCGGCCTTCATGCATTCCACCGCGTTTTCTATGGAGCCGTACCCTGTGATGACAATGACATCTGAGCTACTTCCTTGAACATTGAGGTTCTTGATCAGAGAAAGGCCGTCGAGTCCCGGCATGAGCATGTCAGTCACGATTAAATCATACGGTTGGGCCAGATTCCTTTCCAGCGCCTCCAGCCCATTACCGGACCAATCCACTGCGTAGCCGACCCCCTGTATTGATTCCACAATAATGTCTCGGACCAGTGGGTCGTCATCCACTACGAGTATTCGTGGACCGGGCGGCGTCGCCCCTGATTCTTCGCTGCGAGGGTCAGGGTCAGATTGCCCCAAAGCGGCCTTCCCCGGCATTTCTCCAGCGGCGTCATTCACGTCCACGTCCTTGGGAACCATTCCGCGGCTCCTTTTATAGCTTTTCTTGTTACTTATCACGCAACGGCTTCGTCTCGGTCGCATTGACGCATCCATGGCATTCTCGTCATTGCGAGGACACGAAGGCGACGAAGCAATCTCAGCTCACGTCACGAGAGCAGCCACGCTGCTGTCGAATTCCCGCTCTTCCTCGACAACAAGCATAACTTTTCCCTTGTCCTGCCAGGACTCGCCGGTTTCCCCCGCAGTTTCATAGCGAACCGTCGGAGCGGTATTCCATCAGGTGCCAAGCTCCCACGACGCTAAGTAGTGTTCCTGCTCCGGGGTCAGGGTATCGATCCGTATGCCCATTGATTCCAGCTTCAGCCTTGCGATTTCGTCGTCAATGGCTTGCGGCAATCTGTGGACCTCCTTTGAGAGAGCGGCGCCCTGCTTCACCAGGTATTCCGACGCCAACGCCTGATTGGCGAAGCTCATGTCCATGACGGACGAGGGGTGGCCTTCGGCCGCGGCGAGATTGATGAGTCGCCCTTCTCCGAGGAGGATGATTCGTCTGCCATCAGGCATGGTAAATTCTTCCAGAAAATCTCTTATCATGCGTCGTTCCGAGCAATTTTTCTCGAGCGCGCTGATGTCGATCTCTACATTGAAGTGACCGGAATTGCACACGATCGCTCCGTCTTTCATCTTGTCGAAATGCTCTTTTCTGATGACATTGATGTCGCCGGTCACTGTGCAGAAGAAATCGCCGAGGGCCGCGGCCTCCTCCATCGGCATGACGTGATAACCGTCCATGGCGGCTTCCAATGCCCTCAAAGGATCGACTTCGGTGACGATAACCCGGGCGCCCATCCCTTTGGCGCGCATGGCGACCCCACGGCCGCACCATCCATAGCCGCTTACCACAAACCAGCTCCCTGCCATCAATCTGTTCGTGGCTCGCAAGATGCCGTCTATGGTGCTTTGGCCAGTGCCGTATCGGTTATCGAAGAAGTGTTTCGTATTGGAGTCGTTTACCGCGATGACGGGAAAGAGCAAAACGCCCTTGTCCGCCATGCTTCTCAGCCTGATTACGCCTGTGGTGGTCTCTTCAGTCCCGCCGAGGATGCCGGCCACAAGGTCTTTTCTCTCCGCATGGATCGTGCTGACGAGGTCTGCCCCATCGTCCATGGTGATGGACGGCTTCGCATCAAGACATGCATGAATATGCTTATAATAAGTTTCTGTGTCCTCTCCTTTGATGGAATAGACGTGAAATCCTTCCGACACCAGCGCGGCGGCCACATCGTCCTGCGTGGAGAGCGGATTGGAAGCGCATAGATAGACTTCAGCGCCCCCTTGCGCGAGGGTTCTCACGAGGCAGGCTGTTTCGGTAGTCACGTGCAAGCAAGCTGCCAACACCTTCCCTGCCAATGGTTTTTCTTGCGCGAATCGCTGTCGAATCTTTCTCAGTACGGGCATGCTGCGTTCAGCCCACTCAATCCTGAGCTTCCCCGCCTCGGCGAGCCCTGCATCCTTGATATGATAATCCATACTTACTCCTTATGAGATAATCTCTATCGCCATTAAGTTTGAATTCCATGGAAGTAGGTCCCTTGGTTCAAAGGACGGTGCAATTCCCCCGCCTGGTTCTCACCATGACGCCTACGATTACAGACCAGCAGCTTGTCTGAGTTCGTCGATCCTGTTGGTCGCCTCCCAAGTAAAATCAGGGTCTTCCCTGCCGAAGTGTCCATTTGCCGAGGTTTTTTGGTAAATCGGCCTGAGCAGTTGGAGATAATCGATGATTGCGGCAGGCTTAAAGCTGAACACCCTGGATATGACATTCGCTAAATCTTCATCGCTTACCTTTCCAGTGCCATAGGTATTGACCATGAGCGACACCGGCTCTGGATATCCTATGGCGTAGGCCACTTGCAAAAGACATTTATCTGCAAGTCCGGCGGCAACGATATTCTTGGCGACGTGACGGGCCATGTATGAGGCCGATCTATCTACTTTAGAAGGATCCTTTCCGGAAAATGCCCCTCCCCCGTGCGCGCCATAGCCGCCATAGGTATCTACTATGATTTTCCGTCCTGTGAGGCCGCAATCTCCGAGGGGGCCGCCCACGACAAATCTGCCGGTGGCGTTGATGAGGTAACGGGTATCGGCGTCGAGGAAATCTGACGGGATCACCTTCTTGATAACTTCTTCAATGATACCCTCTTTGATCTGCTCGTAAGTCACATGGGGTGCGTGTTGCGCTGCGATGACCACGGTGTGCACTTTTTTGGGCATCCCGTCTTCGTAGCGCACGGTCACTTGAGATTTGCCGTCAGGACGCAGAAAATCGAGGATCCCTTCTTTTCTCACTTGCGTAAGGCGTTCGGTCAGCTTGTGGGCATAGCTTATGGCCATAGGCATCAGTTCCGGGGTCTCCTTGCAGGCATATCCGAACATCAGCCCCTGGTCTCCTGCGCCCTGCTCCTTGAAAAGCCCCTGTCCTTCGGTCACCCCGATGGATATATCCGGCGATTGTTTGTCAAGCGTGACCACTACTGCACAAGTTTCTCCGTCAAACCCCATGGATGCGTCGGTGTAACCGATTGAACAAATGGTCTGTCGTACCAACGAGGGAATATCCACGATCGCCTTGGTGGTGATTTCACCCGCCACTAAGGCGAGTCCCGTCGTCACGAGCGTCTCACACGCCACACGCGACTTTGGATCCTGCGCGATCATCGAGTCGAGCACCGCGTCCGAGATCCGGTCAGCGATCTTGTCAGGGTGTCCTTCGGTGACCGATTCTGATGAGAAAAGATAACTCCGCATCCCCATTGAGTGAACTCCTTTCGGATTTATGGCTTCATGTACCTGAACTGTTTACATTAAGCACATTTTCCCGCGGTGGTCAAGGAGCCCCCACGGAAAAAGACTTCGACCGAGCCGAGCAATATTTCTCGTTTCCTAAAACGCGGCGTTCTCAACGCCCCAAATCAAGTATCAGTCTGTGAAATCGGGCATTCAGGCGGCGTGAAACCAGGCTTGCAGTATTCAGCCGTCACCTCGATGGATATGCCGCCGCGGGGATTCATGAGGCCCTTTACCCTAATCCATCGGGGTTTACAGGCCGCGACTATGTCCTCCAATATTCTATTGGTGATTTCTTCATGGAACATTCCCACGTCGCGAAAGGAGAAGAGATAGAGCTTCAGCGACTTGGATTCTAGGCAACGTTCGTCGGGAATATAGGTAATGTGTATGTGGGCAAAATCGGGCTGACCGGTCACCGGACATAGACTCGTGAATTCAGGACAATCGAACGCGACCACGTAATCCCGCGTCGGGTATTTATTGGGGAAGCTTTCGAGAACAGTCTGGCCCAGACTTTTCTTGTAGTCTGTTCGCGATCTCTTGAGTATGGTGAGGTCCGGAAAGTCATCTCGGCTCATGATAGCGCGCCCAATCTGTGAAAGTGTCGGGGAAGCCTTTCGCTCATGCCGTTGTTCCCTATCGCGTGGAGCGACCAGCGTTCGAGGTCTCTTGCGGCAGAATGCCACAACTGGTATGAACATCACAAGATGTTAAGAGGACGCGTATCTTGAAATCGTCGGATTATCTCCTCGGCGGCTATATTCCTGGCACATCGCCCATCCACAGGTTAGAGCCGCGGGTCAAGCTCGTCTCGTTCTTGCTCATGATAATCGCGGTGTTCGTCTCCCCCGATTTCAGAAGCTTGACGCTCAGCGCGTGCGTGACTCTTTTCGTGGGGCTCATGGCCAATCTGGGACGCCGCACGTGGTTGGCCGCGTTTTACCGCTTCTCCTGGCTCCTCATCCTGGTCTTCGCCCTGAATCTCGTGTTTTACCGTTGCGACGCCCAGACCATAGCGACAGGGCTCGCGATCTCTTGCAGTCCTTCAGGCGTGTGGAAAGCAATCGGCCTAACTGCCCAGCTTTCCATGGGAATAGCGCTGTCGGTAGTGTTGACGGCGACCACCATGCCCACTCACCTCATACAAGGCATGGTCGCTCTGACCCGACCGTTGAAAAGGATTGGCCTACCCATCGAGGAAGCCGCGACCATTACTTATCTGGCGCTCCGTTTCACGCCGATCCTCCAAGAAGAGATACTCGCCATCGTCGAAGCCCAGAAATCCCGTGGCATAGACTTTCAAAGCGGCGGCGTCGTCCGGCGCGCCCGAGCCTTTTCTTCTGTGCTGGCCCCCGCGCTGCAAGGGACATTGAGGAGGAGCGACAAACTGGCAGCCGCGATGGAAGCGCGAGGTTATTGTCCGGGATCGCCGCGCTCAACTTCTCCCTCCTCTGATGCAACCGTCCTCGACGTCTCGGCCTTGATCCTTTCCGCATCGCTTGCCTTGTGCGCCATCGTTCTAAGGGTTGCGTGATGCGCCGGCGGCGCTCACGACTCGTACCCTTGAAACAAAAAATGCGTGGATGAGCGAAACAGCAATGATTCAGACTAGAGAATATGATACAAAGAAAGTTCAAACGTCCCGGTTGCCCGGGACCATCTTGGACGGCAGCCCGTTCAGCCAGCTTTGATACGAAGGAGTTAGCTATGGAACTTACCTCAGTGAGTGAAGTATTCGAGAAGATGCCCACCGTGTTCAACCCAGCCGCCGCGGGAGGACTCGACGCGGTATTCCAATTCAATATATCCGGGCCAGAGGCGGGGGACTACTACGTGGTCGTCAAGGACAACACGTGCCAAGTGGAAAAAGGCGTGCACCCCAGCCCGTCTGTGACTTTGTCCCTCGCGGGCGAAGATTGGCTCGCGATCTGCAACGGCAAGCTCGATGGAATGACCGCATTCATGAGCGGGAAGCTTAAGGCCACTGGGAACATCATGCTTGCCCAGCGCATCAAGAGCTTGTTCCCACTGTGAGATTGCGTTTCATGGCCTCGATCTGCATGGCTCACGGACTGGCGGCGCAGTCTCCCGACCAGGCGGATCTTTGAGACTCTGACGCCAAGCCCCTGCGGCTCAAGGGAGTGAAAGAGGGCGCAACATCGCAACAACCCAGGGGCTGCGCCTCTCCCTTGTCAAAAAGGGAGAGGTGGGCCGCCTTGCTTCGGAGCGCGCCCTGCGCGGCGGCAAACATAATGCAGCGCGACAAAACAGCACTTCTTGTTTGCAATTCATGTTGAACTGATATATGAGCACTGACCGAGGGGTCATGGCAATTTTTGCGGATTGCCTGACTGGAAGTTGGCGTTGCGCCTGATGCGAGATTGGCGGCGAAGAGCGTCGTGCGCAGCCGAGCCAAAAAGAGCCTGGAACAGCGACACAGCGACGGCGCAATCCGTACCAGCAAGGTTCAGAATATGTCCGTAAATATCACATCCGGTTTTCCCACCGCGATCCTGATTTGGTTGGGCGATATGTAGGAGGCGTCACCATGCTAAAGCGTTTTCTTTGTCTCATCGTGTTGACCATGGGTTTGCTTGTTGCCGCGAGTCCGGTTGCCCTTTGCGCGGAAGAGTTGGTCGTGAAACCGTGCGCCGATCTTATCCGCCTCGCCAACAGCTACCGAGACGACCTCAAGACGGTGGATACCATGCTCGGGGTGGCCATCGAGGCCGGGGACCTCGATAAAATCAAGGCTTACAAACTCAAGAAGTCCGCAGTGCAAAAACAGTTGGACGCGGTCCTGAAAGCGATCGAGATCAAGGAGTGCGCGAAGACCAACTAGCGGACAGGCGCGCGGTCTCGTCGAAGTCCGCGGGCAACCGCGGGGATCCTTCGGGACAAGCGAAATGGTTCAGCGCCTTGTTCGGGGCGAGCTGTCGCGCCTGGCCGGCAATGGGAATGGACGTTAAAGCCCCAGCAGCGTTGTTGCCTTGAAGAGTATAGGACGTATCACACGGAAGACATTTATCTCTGACTTGATGGTGGGAAACAAAACGGGTTTGACGGCGCCGACGTCGATCTCTTTGTGATCTTCTTTATTCCTCAGAAAAATTCTCGCCAACTCCCCGTCCACGAGCATGCAGTAGAGTTCTTGCGTCTCGTTTTCAACCCATGCGAGAGCCGTCTTTTCGTCGGTTGGGAATCGAGGCTCCAACACCGCCTCGGCGTACCTCTGGGCTTTGTCGCGAGGCACCCCTAGCCCCTGAATCGCTTCCATAAGCTTATAAATGGCAATGTCTGCGAGTTGAAACCTATACCCCCGCGGCCCTTTCTTTGCGACTCGAAGCATTCCACTGGCGACCGCGTCTTCCAGTTCTTTTGCCCCTGCCATATCCAGGAGATATGCAGCATCTTCTTGACTGATAAACCGACCTTGCATGGCTCCTCCGTTGGCCCTGCACTATTCTGAGGATTGCTTGAGCCGTACCGATAACACGGGAGCTGTGCAGGGTCAAGAAAACTCGAAACGCGCCAATCCCGTGAGGCCAAGAGCCTCGGAACGGTCGCAGATCGAGCATCAGAATTTTCTTCACGAAACCATAAAATTACTGGATTTCCCTGAATAAGATTATTGACCGATTCTCATAAATTTGATATAATAATGAACATAGTTGAAAAACATGTTTTTGCAATTTGGTTGATTGCCCGTGATGGGAAGGAATGGGTTATGAAAAAGATATGGTTGTTGATGTGTGCAGTTGCGCTCTTTCAGCTTGTAGGACTCCAAGCCGGGCACGCCTTCTTTTTCGGCGGCGACGGCCCACGATTTCAAGGCCCTGCGTGTCCGCCAGGCGGGTGTCCAACCGCGGTTGCGCCTGTCGTGCAACCGCAGCCTCCTATGCCCTGGCAGATGGGCCCTCCTGCAAAACGGATCTCCAAATGCAAACCGCTCCCAGTCGCAGCATGCATGCCGCCAACATGCGCTCCTCCTGTCTGCGGACCGGTGTGTAAACCGGCGTGCAGACCTGCCGTGCGTTGGTATTGAATCCCCTCTATCCTACAATGACCCTTGGAGAAGCCGGTCGGCAGCCCCGACCGGCAATTTTCTCTTTTCAGGGGTGCGCGGCGCGACCCTGGTTGTTGCGACGCGACCCCGGTTTTTTGGGGGACGGCTTTGACGGCTTCTGGCTTGCGGCGGCAGAAGGTTCTTCGGGAATGTTGATCCTTTCAAGTTGATCGTGAAACGCCTTCCAGGATGCTGCGTAATCCCCCGCCTTCTCCCGCATGGTTTCAAGCGCGGCTTGGGCCTCCAGAAAGGTTTCCAGCGAGGTCAGTTCTTCGTTGAGGTTGATTTTCCACGGAGATTTTGGGGTCTCTCGGACCAACCTGATCATCTTGGGAGCGCCTCGTAAGGTCCTGACGTTGAGCAATGCAAATGCGTCTTCAACGACAGTTACAATGGGAGCGCTTTGGGGGTCGAGAATATTCAATAGCGCCAAGTTTTCTGGGGGAGCGTCGAGTTTGTAGGCGGCGGCAAGCGACTCCGCAAGCGCAGCGGATTGAGGCGACAAAAGCTTGCGGGCCTCACGGAGCTCCCCTGCCCTCATTTTTTCCCGATACACGGTGAATACGTCCTCTGGCCGGCTTGGAGCCAATTCGCACGCGGCAAGAAACACCAGCGCCAGAGAAGCGAGGACATAGAGACGGCCATTACGACGCATGAGGAATACTCATTTTACTTGAAACTGCCATAGTTCTCTTTGAAATGGTATTTTCATCTCCCAGTCTGACCCATTGTCGTGGGAGTTCGTGAGACGCCTGCCGCCTGAACCACCCAAGCCAGGCTTATACCGTTATTGACACCTTGCCGCCCCCTGAGGTCCGACTTGCCTTGCGCATGTCGAGCCTGAAGGCCGATGCGTGGGCGAAGTCGCTCCATTGTCGCCGTGCAACCGCTTCATTTCTCCTGCCCATTTGATCCCGCGTCGTGGTAGTCGAAGCGGAATAGCCGCCGGCGCAGGATGCGACAGATAACCGCTGCTGCTTTGCCCCACGATTGCTCTCAATAATCTGAGGCGCCGCCAGAAGCGATTCATCATGACGCTTTTGGATCTGGACACACGCAATCCGAAGACTCGGGGAATCGACTTTCACGCCTCCTGTCCCTTTCTAGGCGCAGTTGGCGCGTGCGGTCTGCAGACAGATAGTTTGTACGTTGTCGGAGGATGTCCCGCCGTCTGCAGCACAAGCTGGAAACCACACGCGGACAGACGTGCCTGTCGGCTCGATGGGCAGGATTTCAAGAAGGCCGCGGTGGTGGTTTACGATCTCTTTGCATATCGCCAACCCTAGGCCTGCTCCCTTCTCGCCCTCGGTACCCCGCTGTTTGCCGCGATAAAATCGGTTGTATATCTTCTGCCTGTCCTCGGCGCTTATTCCGATGCCCGTGTCGTCTATGGTCAGTTCAACGCCGGGCCCGCCCCTATGAGAGACTGGGCGAGTCGAGATGAGCACCCGTCCACCCCGGGGCGTAAACTTGATGGCGTTTGCCAGGAGATTGGCCGTGAGTTGACAGATCCGGCCCACATCCCCATTTACCGCAGGCAGAACCGAGGCAAGCCGTGTCTCTATGACGATGTCCTTTGCATCGGCTAACATTCTCAACCCCTGCAGGGCCTGGTTCACGGGCAGGTTCAGGTCCATCGGCATGCGCCTCAGCCCGGTCGCTCCTGATTCCAGCCGCAGAAGCTCCAAGAGTGAATTGATAAAATCGAGTTGGTCCCTCGCGCATTCGTGGAGCAACTCGACATCATGGGCCACGGAGTCTGGGATGGTCTTTTTCCGGAGGATATCAATAGTCCCCAGCAACGCCTGAAAAGGGGCTCTTACGTCATGGGACAACACTTGCAGCAGTTCCTTTTGCCGCAGTCCGTCTTCTTCGGTCTTTTGCCTCAGACGATTGTTCTCGACCAAGTTTCTGATCATGATGTCGATTTTGCGGGGATCCAGGGCAAGGAGCTCTCTTTTCTCGAGGTAGCCGTCTGCCCCGGCCTGGAACGCTCGGTCCCACGCCTCGACGCTTTCCAGGGAAGAGCTTATGATGACCGTGCAGTACTTGTTGCGCTCCTTTATCTTGTGGCAGACGTCGATGCCGCTGCCGTCCGGAAACATGATGTCCAAGAGGATCACGTCGTAATCCTTTTCTATGGCGGAGAGCGCCCCAGCCGCCGTATCAGTCTCTTCGATGTAATAGGCGCTTCCCAGCATGAGGCGCACCTTTTTGCGAATCAAGGTTTCGTCGTCAGCGACGAGCATCGATAACAACTTGTCATTCATTGAGTCACACCTGGCCCGTCGGAAGACGCAAGGTAAATACCGCCCCTTTGCCCACAGTACTGGAGACCTCGATGCGTCCGCCATGGGCTTCGACGATCCGTTTGGCGATGTACAGTCCACGTCCGCTGCCGCCTGTGGTGAATCCCAGTTGGAATATCTTTGATAGATGCTCGGGAGCGACGCCCGGCCCTTCGTCTGCGACTTGAATCAATGCCTCACTGGCGCTTTTGTGAAGCGTGATGACAATTTGGCTGTCAGGATGGGAAAACTTCACGGCATTTCTCACCACGTTATCCAGCGCCCTCTTGAGAAAACGCTCCTCTCCGAGCACGTGGATGGGCTCCATGTCCATGTGGTTTGAAACGATGAGCACACGCTTCTTCAAGGCCGGTTCTCTATTGTTTGTGACGCATTTGTCCACCACGAGATTTAGATTGACCTTCTGCGGACGAATCGTGAACACGTCTGAATGAAGCCTAATGAAATCGATCCTTTCCTCGAGCATGGCGCAGAGCTCTGATCGTTTGTGCTGAACCTGTTCCAGGAACTCCAACGCTTCCCGCGTGTCCCCTGATTGGAGAAGTTGTTTGGCGGTTTCGAGCCCCGCCTCCATGACATCCAAGGCTGCTTTTAGTTCATGGCGATAGAGGCGGCCTATTTCTTGATCGATCAGATGTTGATCCGTGGTGTCGCGAATGAGAATGACTTGACCGCCAAGCGCAACATCGTACCGCTTGACGCCGTTCTTCACCACCGCGCGGTTCCCGAACAACTGGATGTTCTCCAAGTTTTCGCGCACCTTAGCGTTCAATCGCGCCATCACGCGGTCTTTAGAGTATGTTCTGAGGCTCTTCTCCAAGGCCCCCTCGCCAAAGAGATTTTCTTTGAGCGTCTCATTTTCCGTGAGCATCCGCTCCGCGGCAGGATTCATGTAATAAAGCGCCCCCCCTCTGTCCACACACACGACGCCGTCCGGGAGCATTTCAAGCGCCTGCCGATCCAGCTCACGGCGTCGCACCCGGGTGCGGTGTTCCTCTCTTATCTTTGCCTCCTGAGCCTTCAGGATAGTTTCCCTGGCCATTCCGTAAGACTCATAGAGGAATTTTTTTACCATCCCACGTTTGGCCGGCTGGCTTGACAGCATGTAGCCCCCATCCACTGGCTCAACCAAACCTGCGGGGACTAATTTGCTGAAATAAAACCGGTCCAACCCCGTGAGCAGGATGGCGTTCCACTCTTTCATACTCAAAGGGACATGGAACTGAGAAAGGAGATACACCGTCCGGGTAAGCGATGAAAGTTCTTCTATGGATCGAACGGATCTGAGGAGCTGGTGAAAATCCGTAGGGTGACCGTTGCCATCGGCAGAATTCATCGCGCCCCTGTGGGGGATCGCTGGCTTCCATTGACAGAGTTCTTCCAATCCAGGATAGCGTGCGCACAGTTGCCGAACTTGCTCAGGCGTCATCCCCTTGTGGAATGCGTTCAAGAGGCATTCCTTCGCAGCGGTTTTCAGTTCGAGAGGCGCGTTTGTCTTGTTCAGGAAACGCTGTATGAGAAATGGGACGGATTTGGTGACCTCAACGTTTTTGAGGAGGATGATTTGCATGAACGACATTTCAGGGGACGCAAATTCATTGAACAAGACGTCCTGGTTTCCTCTCGCCCTGCAATACGCCCAGAGACAGGAAGGGGTCAAAAAGCCTCGCCGATAAATGGCGTTTCGGAGCTCGATCTTCTGGCTCGAATTCGACCACTTGATCCCCGCCTGCACGGCGATGTGCTGGAGAGATGCTGCGCCTTTCATCAGGAAGTTGAGGAGCGCGGAGAATGCGTCAGGGGCAAAGGTAAGGAGGCCACTTCGATCTTTTTGGAAGAGCTGACGGCACTGTTCCAGCAGACTGGCGACAGGGGGGCGTTGCTCTAATTCGTTAATAAATTTACTTAACATACGTGTATAATTATTCGATATTACACTGCATGTCAAGCACAATCATCAGACAACTAGGCGCATCGCCGCCTCACAAGACATTCACTTCTTCTCGCCGCCAGGACTGTGCGTATGAACGTGATCGTGCGAATCGTGATGGTGCGCCGGGTGGTCATGATCATGCTCATGCGTGTGTTCGCCGAGACCGTCATGGGTATGGGGATGCTCGTGCTGGTGCGTATGTTCGTGGGTATGCTTGTGTTCGTGCGGATGGCTGTGCACAGGGCCGTGGGACGGCAACGCCTCGGGAACTTCCTTGCGCAGCTCTGCCAGCGCTTGGGAAAAAAGATCATTTGCCTGAAGTACCAATGTAATCGCCTCTTGAACTTTCTGCGCGGCAACGGTCATTCCGTTTTCGGTCAGACGAGCGGCGACCTCCTCGTATCCCTTGAGATGCTCGATATTATGGTCCAGCCAATGGGTTAGTCTTATCACGCACTTGGTCACTTCATCCATGCTGATTCTCCGTTTTTTCGTGGTGTAAGGTCATGACTATATGACGGTGGATTCTTGCGCCTCTTTTCCTTTTCGTCAAGCGCCATGGAAAAGAAGTTTCGAAGCAGCTTCTTTCCTGGGCTCTCGCCCGTAGGTTCTTTCAAAGCGCTGTCCCAACCTCTCTCCGGGTGGAAGGCGAAACCATAGACGAGCCGGCTCGGCAGCTTAAGTACCTGGATTTCTGAGAGGCTACTGCGAGCGAGGTTTCTGAAGGCCGGCGGGAGGGTCTTCACTTCTTCGAAGTGGTTCTCCATTACGAAAAAGGCACCGGGGTGCGCCACAATTCCCTGCCACAGGGGGTCCTCCGCGAGGGTCTGCAATGCGACTTCCCCTTTCTCGGCCAGACCTTGTTTCGGGTATCTGTCGGGTTTTTGTTGCTCGAGCCTTTCGTCGATGAAGCCGACAGTTCCTCCGAACGCCAGAGCCAGGAATTGGTGTCCGCCGCAGATGCCGAGGGCCGGGATATGATAGTCCATAATCGCTCGGGTCAAAAGCTGTTTGCAGCGATTTGTCTCAGTCTGAAATTCACGTTCATACACATGCCACGGGACGCCTTGGGGGCTCAGCAGAATAAAATCGACCTCTTGCGGAGCGATGTCGCGCTCTAAGATATGGCTGAAATGAACGTAGCGCAAGGATATGCACTTGACGCCATCGCATGGGGCGCCGAGCCTTTCCGTGAGGGCCTCTCGCAAGGCGCGATGCCGCGCCGGATCTGGCTGCCCGAATTCAAGGTCTATCAGAATTCCTTTCAGTTCTTTGGTTGGCAGATTCATCATGACCTCGATAAAGAGTGCTGTGAGAATGCCGACAAGGATGATGAGGGACGCGAGGCGCTTCATAAATGGGATACAACGTTTGTTATCGTGGAGACGAGGATAATTTGACTGGCCCCTGCCTCAAGCCGCTCGCGGCCAGCTTCCCGGGAGCGCTTTCGGGTAAAGGCCCATGGTGTGTGCATCGCTGCGACGCACGCCTGGCTACCAGCCCCCTTGAGGCAGCCCCCAACCCCAATAATAGGGTCTCTGAAGAAATATCTCGTAGGTGTCGCCGTCCGACGCTCTGAAGATACCGCGGATGGCGCCGTCGTTGTAAATTACTCCGCTGAATGTGTGGCCATCCTTTTCGCCGAACACGTAATTGCCGCGTATTTTGCCGGCGATTCGAAAACGGGCCTTTCCGAAGAAGTTACTTCCTTCCACTATTCCGTAGATGTCCTCGCCATGCTGATAAGTAATGTTGACGGTACCCTCGGCGCCAAAGATCGCGCCTTTGGCGCTGCCAACCCAAAGTCCCCGTATGTCAGGGGTCGTCGCCGCCGCTGACCAACACAGCGAGCCGGCGCACACGACCCCAGCCCAGATGCAACAGACAAACAATAAATATCGTTTCATAAAAAATCTATACCACATCTGTTCATGAAAATACAGTCTTTCCATGGTAGCAGAGGCGCCGCCTAAAGTATCGAGTGAGCTTCAGTCGTGAATATTCCCCGCTTTTCGATCGAGCAGCTCGAGAGAGCGTTTTTCTCCCATGGCGATGAGTACGTCGTGGCACTCAATACGCGTGTGAGGGCCAGGGTTGAACACCATCTGACCGTCCGATTTCTTGATTGCAATGATAATCAGGTTCAAGTCCTTTCTAATATCCGTTTCCATGAGCTGCTTGCCGCAGTACACAGAATCTGCCGCGACTTTGACTTCCTCGAGTTCCACATTCAGTTGGCTATAATCCATTGCAACCTCGAGGAAGCTCATCACGTGGGGCTTCAATATGCTCATCACCATGCGCATGCCGCCTATGTGATAGGGGCTGATCACCCGGTTGGCGCCGGCGCGTAGCAGTTTTTTTTCAGCGTCTTCTTCGCCAGCCCGGGCGATGATTTCGAGTTGCGGGTTGAGTTCTCTCGCGGTGAGCACTACATAGACGTTGGAGGCGTCAGAATCCAGCACCGAGACAAGTCCTTTCGCAGTCTTGATTTTTGCCGCCAAGAGCACATCCTCTTCGGTGGCGTTTCCGGGCGAAAGAAAAAAACCGGCCTGGGTGATTTTGTCCTGAACCTCCGGATTGTTCTCCACCACCACAAAGGGGATGCCCCGCATGCGAAACTGGTGACAGACAAAGGAGCCCATCCTGCCATATCCGCAGACCACATAATGATTTTTGATTTTTTCGATGGCTTTCATGGAGCGACGCCTCGTAATAACCTTTTCGACTTCTCCTTCGATGAGCCAGCGGCTGGCCGCCACGATTGTATGCCCAACGATTCCTAGACCAGACGCGATAAGAAGCAGGGTGAAGATTCGGCCTTCTTGACTCAAAGGATGGACTTCCCCAAAGCCAATGGTCGTAATCGTGATCACCGTCATGTAAAGTCCATCAAGAAAAGGCCACCCTTCAATAATGTGATAACCGACTGTGCCGATGACGAGGATCAGAAATACGCTTACGGCCAATCGTATCAGTTTCTGAGTTTGCGGCACTGATTCAACCCTTGCTTCTGTGGCCTTTCCCGTTCAATTGACTGACACAAAACTCACCGCATTAAGGAGGAGTCCAAAGAAACTCTCCTGTTTCCCCGTCGTCTCCAGTGGGTCGTATTGCCATCCAAGGTGGCCCAGACACCTCGCGCATAACAAAAACCGCCACGTATAACCCTCAAACCAAGAATGCTCCTTATACCGCTCTTGGTGGGCAATAACGTTGTCGCACCGGCTGAACGTCAAGAAGTCGCAACGTATCCCTGCCGGGTTCACGTACGAGTGCCTTATTGTTCCTTTTTGCGGCGATTGATCGAGGGAAGTGGCGAGAAACGCCCCACATTGGAGGCAATAGTACCTTTTGAAATCCTTGCCCTGGCTGTTCTTGGTGAATTTCACATATGACAACATCGGTCTATTCGTGAGGCCAAAGGATGATTGGGCGCATGGAACCAATGACTCGGCGCCGCGCAACGGCCACAGAAGACGTTCTATATCATAATTGCGTTCTCAATGTCATGGGAGGCGACTGCATCGATCAGTATCATTGCGGCGTGGGATTGGTGAATCTGGCTGGTTTGGTCGCTTGCCCCCAAGCTCGCTCGTGTAAGAATACACGACACTTTGACGGCGCGGCCATTCTTTGGACAGAAGCCTCGATCGCTGATATGTCAAGAGAGGCGCCGCAAATGAGCGCGTGCGGAACCTCGGGTCAGCTAAAGCGCCATCTCTGTTGCGGCTCTCTCTCGTCGAATTTCCGTAAAATCGGGCGGCATCCCAACCATCTTCGCGGCGTGGTCTATGCGTTTGCAATCCGGGCACAACTTTCGGTCAAAAGCTTCTTCCGGCGCGCCAACGAGTTTCTCGACGTGTTTGAGAAGAACCTTCGAGATGTAATAGGCTCCGCAGCCGTCGCATTTTTCCATTTTGATACGGTTGATGATTGTACCGCTCATCAAGATGAGGCGCTGATCCCCCTGATCAATCATTTGCAACGCCCCCGTGGGGCATATATTGACGCAGGCCCCGCAACCGATGCACCGGGGCAGCCCATGGACATAATCTTTAAGGATGAGCGAGTTTTCGCCTGCATGGTGAAATCTGATGGCAGATACCCCGAGCCGATCCCGACATACCTCGACGCATTTCCCGCAGCGTTCGCAGATGTCGCATCGCATGCATCTTTTTGCCTCTTCTTTCGCGGCGTATTCGTCGAGTCCGAGTTCCACCTGATCGAACGTATGGATTCGTCTGTCCAGATCGATGAGAGGAATTTCTTGTCTCTGGATGAACGCCTTCTCATGGTAATCCATGAGAATGGGCCTTACCATGTCCCTCGGTCGAGGCGGCTGCCGCTTGGGCAGCGCCTCGCCCCGTAAATACGCGTGAATTGCGCGGGCTGCACGCTTCCCCGCGCCGATGGCTTCGACAACCGTTTTGGGCCCTGTCACTGCGTCGCCGCCGGCAAAGACGTCATCCACGCTTGTCTGCTGATTATGCGACCTCACCTTGATGGTCTCCCATCTCGTGAGCTCTAACTCGCCAAAGCCAGGATAATTGACGAGATCAGGTTTCTGACCGATTGCGGCGATGACGGCCCCAACGGGCATCTTGTATTCCGAGCCCTCTATGGGAACCGGCCGCCTACGCCCTGTTTCGTCTGGCTCCCCAAGAGTGGCCATCACACATTCGAGAAAATCGATCTTGCCATAGCTCCCAATGATGCGGGACGGAATCGTTAACTGATGGACGTGGATCCCTTCTTCTGCCATTTGTATGATTTCTTCAAAATGAGCAGGCATCTCCGACCTTGTGCGCCGATAAATGATGCTGACTGACTGAGAGCCCAATCTCACGCACGTTCTTGCGGTGTCGATGGCAGCGTTCCCACCCCCGACGATAGCCACGCTGTTCGCTGGCTTAATTTTTGGACCGAACGCAATGTCCTTGAGAAAAGAGAGGGCATTGAGGACTTGGGGATATTGATCCTCTCCTTCAATGCCGAGCTTTAAGGCCTGCCAGGCGCCGATGCCGAGGAAAAACGCCTTGTACCCCTGTTTGCGCAAATGATCCAGGGTGAGATCGGCTCCGCCAACCGGCGTGTTCAGGACAATCTCGACGCCCATTGCCTTGATGGCTTCCACTTCGTTTCGTACAACCCGTCGCGGAAGCCTGAACTCGGGTATTCCCGTCACCAGGAGCCCTCCGGCCTCGGGCATGGCTTCGAATACCGTTACGGGATAGCCTTCCCAGGCGAGGAAGTACGCCGCCGTGAGACCTGCAGGGCCAGAACCGATGACCGCGACCTTTTCTGAATACGTGTTCTTGGGAGCAGGAATCGTATAACCAGCCCCCTTTTCGCATACCATCTTTGCCGCGAAACCCTTGAGGTCTTTGATGCAGAGCGCTTTGTCAAGATACCGTCTTTGGCACCACGATTCGCATGGATTGGGGCACACCAAGCCACAGACCCAGGGGAACGGATTGTCCATCCTGATGAGGTCAATGGCTTCTTGATATCGGCCTTGACCAATCAGGGCAATATACGACGGAACGTCTATCTCGGCCGGACAGTTAAGCTGACATGGGGCTGAACTCTCTCGCTTCAATCCATCTTCCGCATAGACAATACGATCCTTGTCCGCTGCCGGTCCAGGGGGAAACATCGGATTCACAGCCATGAGCGTCTCCACGATCCTTTGAATTCATTCGTACTGCGTTTTCTCTCGAGTTGTGGGCTCCAACGCCAGGAGGCGACAAACACCATGAGGCATCCAATTTTGGGCATCTCTCAGGCCGGTGCGAGCTGGGCGGCATCATCCCTGACCTCGCTGCGAGGCCTCCCTGGGAAAGCCGCCGCGTCATTTCGCCTCTGAGCCCCCCTTTGCCATGGCCTTGGCAAAACGCTCGCGTCGGATTTCTGTCGATTCCTGCGGCGTTACCCACTTGAGGGCTGCGGTGGTGCAGCCTGTGACGCAGGCGGGTTCAAGCCCCTGGTCAACTCGGTCCTTGCAATAGTCGCACTTGATCACTTTGCCGCGTTCTTTGTCCCACTGGGGCGCGCCCCACGGGCATGCCGTGATACAGGCCTTGCATCCGATACAAAGGCTGTCGTCCACAAATACTATACCATCTGAGGCTCGCCTTTGCATGGCGCCGGTGGGACATGCGGAGACGCACCAAGGGGTCTCGCAATGAAAACACGGGAGGAACACAAATTGTATCCTGGGGACGCCGCCCTTGACGTACGGCCCGACCGGCACAATTTTACAGAAACTCGGGCCTATGGGTACGTCATTCTTTGTTTTGCAATGGATTTCACATGCTCTGCAACCTATACAACGATTATGATCCTGATAAATATAATAGTCGCTCATTGTCGGTTCTCCACTTTATTCCAAAACTATGCCTTCCGAATGCTGACAAAGCAATCCGTAATGGGGCAGTTCCCCCCTATTGCTACTTGCAACAAGCCTTTCATGAGGGTGTTGTCCCGCATACCCTTTTGATACGCCCTCGTTTGCAAAGGAACCTGCCGACCGTAGCCATGAAGCGTATAAACGACTTCCGGATGGATAAATTCGGTGACAGCCGCCTTTACCCGTTGCGTTACCCCGTCGCAGGAGACTTCCACCATATCGCCGTCTGAAATGCCGAGTTTCTTGGCCTCGTGGGCATTGATCCAAAGGCTGTTTTCGGACTGAAGCTCATTCAAGTAAGGATTATTCAGGGTCGTGCCCTGGGTATGCAACGCAATCTTACCGGTCACAAGCCTATAAAAACCTTGCGGAGGCTTCTTTGGGGGCTCGTAAGGCGGAAACGAGGGTATGCCATTTTCTTCCAGCATGCTGGACACAAACTCGATCTTTTTGGACGGCGTCTTGAACTTGAGGCCGTCCTTGCGATCCCACAGTATTTGGCTTTTTGACAGTTCCACATAACCTTTTGCGAGAAAATCGTCGAAATGGAACCCTGTGTCCTTCAACTGAAATTCCACAAGCTCTTCTATGGTTTCATACGGGAAGTACTGTCCTACGCCAAGACGATTGGCGAGCTGCTTAAAAATCCACCATTTCGGTTTACTGTCGTACTTCGGTTCGATTGCCTGTCTGCGCATCCAGAGCGCGGGTTTGGGACCCGATTTGCATATCACGGGGTCCGTGCGCTCCAGATAGGTGGCTTCTGGGAGGACGACATCCGAAATCCAGGCCGTATGACTGTAATTCACATCAATGGACACGATAAAGTCCAATTTCATCAAGGCATCTTTGAAGGCTTCGGGGTCCGGGAAGGACGACAGAGGATCGAATCGATAATTGATGTACGCCTTCACCGGATATGGGTCTTCGTTTAATATGGCATAGGGAAGCATTTGGGCGAGCCCATAATCCGCGCTGAGGTGCTTGTATTTCCACCCCACGCCGTCAAAGCGTTTTTTCTCCGGTTTCGGTATGCCGTCCACCAGTTTTTTCAGTGGCTTGTATCCCGCGTCGGCCTCCCCTTTGTTGAAGAGGAGACCGCCCGGCGCCTCGTAAGCCCCCAGCAAGGCATAGAGCATGTAGATTGACCGCCTGAAATAGTAGTCGTTTTCCGTCCACGCGGTCATCCAGCCTTGATAAAGAATGATCGACGGCTTGTTTTCGGCGAGCTCATGCGCGACTCGTACAATTTCCTTGGCCTCGATGCCGGTCTCCTTTGAAGCCCATTCCGGGTTGTAAGGCTCGACGAATTGTCTCAATTCCTTCAAGCCCAAGACCCAGCGTTCGACGAAATCGACATCATATAGTTTCTCCTTGAGGAGCACATGGATGAGGGCGAGATTGAATGCGTAGTCTGAACCGGGCGCAATCATGAAGAACTTGGTGGCCTTGGCGGCAGTGTAGTTCCACCGTACGTCGAGGAACGTAAATTTCATGCCCCTCTCCAGCGCGTCGATAAAATCCTTCGCTTCTTTGGTGCCCAGCGACTCAAGTATGTTGCGGCCATAAAGAATGGTGTATTTGCAGTTTTTCCAATCATACGAGACCGTATTTCGTCTGTGGCCGGCAATCGCGTTATGCGCGTTGTGGACGCTGTTGGAACACGATCCGTGGTGATTGAAATAATTAGGAGAGCCGATAGCCTTGATAAACGCCTTTTGCATATCGGCAAACGCGCCCCCGCGATCCCCGAGGACCACGCTTTCAGGACCGTAATCATCGATTATTTTCTTCAGCTTCTCCGCGGTGTAATCCAGCGCCTCTTCCCAGGAAGCCTTTCTCCACTTGCCAGAACCTCGCTCTCCGTCGCGTATCATCGGGTATTGCAAGCGTTCATGGTCATTTTCAAAAGCTTTTCCTGCCGCGCCGCGGGGGCAGAGATACCTTCCGCCGAGAAGATGCGGGTTGCCCCAGATATGCTTTACGGCCCCATTTTCGACTTCCACTTCGATGGGGCACCTAACCGTACACATGGTGCACACGCTGTACACTTTCGTTGTCAATCCTTCAGCCATGGTTTTTCCCTCTTCACAAACTCTTATAGAAACGCTGTTTCCCTAGCGCTGCATGCATTGACCGGCCGCCCTGTCACGATGAGCTCGAGACGGAATTCTCCGCCCCAGGACGGCAGTCGCCTACCTTATAGGAATCTAATATAGTCTTTATATATCGAAAGTACGGCAAGCGGTACTTTATTTGCTTGAACATAATGTACGCCAAAGCGTACAAGACGATGAACACCCCTGTGAAACCCATTGAACGACTTGAAAAGAGGAGTTCAAATTCTACGTCGGAGAATCGGAGACTCATCCATTCAAGGGCAAAAAAGATTGGCCACAGGAAAGCCGCGGACAAGGCAATCTGCATGAAGAACGATCTGCCAAAGGCGTCGTTGGCCAGTTTATTGGCCGCTTTGTAGGCTTGCTGGTCTCCGGCTTGGAGCGCCTCCATGGACATCGTCTGATACCTTCCCATTTGCTGGTTCACCACTTCAATCTTTCGGCGTACAAGCAGGAACGATACAGAGATGGTCAATTCTCCCAACAGCAACGCCATCCACGCCACGGCAAACGTCCCGATAAGAAAATCCAGGAACGCATAGCCGGTGATGCGGTAAAACCAGATCAGCCCGGGATCGATGACCAGATAAATTGATTCAAACGCCATGGCGCCTCGGTCTTGGGATCGGGCGGTTGAAGCCAAGCTCAACCGCCCGCCTTTTATACACAACTCACAAGATAGTCATGTGTAAGAATTCTATCACATTCCAGGTAGTATGGAATGGCCGAGGAAACCTTTCGTCGTGTACCCGATTCCTACGTACACCGCCAACACGACGAATATCCTCTTGAGCCATATATCGGGTATATACTTGGAGGTATATGGTCCGAGGATCGACCCGATGAATATGCCTATCAACTCCGCGCCCACAAAGATAAAATCTATGGGCGTGCCTTTTACGAACATATACGTGAAAATAGACGTGACCATACTCACGAACACCGCCAGAGCCGACGTGCCGGCGACAATGTACATGGGCAAGCCGGCCACGGAGGTAAGGAACGGCACGTACAAGAATCCGCCGCCCACTCCTATGAATGCGGAGATCGCGGCGATCACGAAGCCGCCGAGCAACGGCCATATGGGAGCGAAGGAGAATTCCACCCCATAAAAGGTAAACGTAATCTTGGAGAAACCCCATTGAGAGACTTGCACCCCGCGGGCCGCATGCTCTGAAATGCCCTGCTCCCTCTTGATGTGCTCTTTTTCGAAGGCCGCCGCCGCGGCTTTGGCGGCTTTCTTGCTCGCCTGGCCTCTTTCGGTCGTTTCATAAAACAAGAAGCAGCCGATCACAAGCACGATGAGACCGAAATATCCCACATAATGACTGAGGTTGATTTTGCCAGCCGTCAAGACAGGGATAAGGTACGCTCCCAAGATGCCGCCTATGGCTAAGCACAGTCCCAAAGGCAGCACCAAGCGTCCCATTCGGTAATAAGTGATTGACGAAATGAACGACGAAAGGCCCACCAGATACTGATTACACGTCCGGATAGAGTCTGTCAGGAGTTTGTTGAGCACAGGACTTGTCTCTTTGAACGACCTTCCGTAGTCCGCTAGCCCGAATACGGTGATATGGCCCACTCCTGCCATGATGCCGCCGAATGCGCCTACCGTGGAAAAGATCCATCCGACCCAGATCCCCCACAAGATGCCAAAGAACCAAAACGGCTTCGGCGCGCCCGGTATCCCCATGAATCCCGGAGGGGCTTTGGGATCTATCATCCCTTTTCCCACGCCCTGGGGCGTCTTGGCAATGGCCTCCTCGAGCTTGCCTGCCTCAGCGGTCCCTACAAGGGCTAGCGCCGCAAAAGCGACTATTGCCGCCAGGACTCCGAGGCAAATCAGTTTTCTTCTGTCCATACATTCCTCCTTACTTGATTGCTATATCTCGCTTTTCCGCCTTATCTCGGAAAAGACAGCAGCCCGTCTCACGCCTCGACAGCTCCTCTCTGCACGTCATAGCCAAAAAAGTTTCGAGGAGATGTGGAGAGGGAATCCCATTATCCTTTCGCTTGGTAGGTAGATGGACTGGGTATCTCTTGTCAAGCCGACGGAACATGCGAGTCCGCTCTCCTTGTCGGGGCCGGCGTGGCCGGCCCCCTCCTCTCACAACCAGAGCGCGGGCCTGAGTCCTGGCGCATTGTCCATGAACTTCCGTCGCCGGCGCGCTCGCGACGACAAGCCATCCGGTGCGTGTCAGATGGGACGTTCTGACAGGCTCGGCGTCGCCAAGATTACCCATGGTTGTGAATCCCCTGTTCCAGCATGCGCTTCACCCTCGCCTCGAGGACTTCCAGGTCAACAGGTCTAAATATGAATTCGTGGCCGGGGCGATCATGCATGCACTCGTCCGCATTCGAATCCGTAATGACGATAGTCTTGAGATCCCCCAGCATCTCATCTAGGAGTCCCAAGAGGTTGTTCACATTCGAGCAGTCTGCGGCAATGTTGATCACCGCAAGGTCAAACGGAGCATCTGCCAGCGACTCCTGCAGTTGCCCCTGCCCGCTGAACCCCTTCACCTCATGGCCGCTCAGTTCGAGAAACCTCTTCATCATGGCAAGCGAATCTCGTTCGAAATCCAACAACAAAATACGCGCCATGCCATCACCCTCGCCAAGTCGCCTCGCTCGTTGACCAACCCTGCCAGTGTCAGCTCCCAAAATCTTCCTTACGGCCAGCGTCTTCAGCGAGCTTTTTTGCAAATCCACCTGCCGCCTCGTGGGTTATCGCGCCGCGAGACAAAGACGCACGTATGCCGCCTTTTTAGCGTTGGTCTCACAATGGGCAATTTTCGTGCCAGCGATTTGCCGAGGGACAAGATATCCTCAAGCACTTGCTATTGCATCAGATTTCCGAAGAGGACACATGAAAAATGAGGACACGGTATGCGGGAAAAGGCCGCATCCGCAATAAATTCATTGCGCCTGGAGTCTTACTCTGTTCACAGGATCCGTTTCGACAAAGACTTGTGACGAAAGAGACAGTAGCGCAATGGTTTTATTGCACGAGAGCAGGTAAAGCCGCTGTACGGCGCTTCAAAAACCAAAGCTCTGTGGTGACGCAGCAGTGCAGCTTTGGCGTATTTAAACGGCTTCACGCGCTCTGACTGGCAATGGCGCCTCGCCGCCGCGCTGATGCGCCCTACCGGCTCCGGAAAGCGCTCAGGACTTCCGTGACGCGACCGTGGTTCCACCAGACTCCTCGAGAATCAGCGCCAAAATTTGGCCTGTCATTTTCAGCGCAGCGAGAAATCTAGGCCCAAAAACCAAAATTTCTCAGTTCCGGGACAAAGGTCGCCAGGGCGCATGCGCGGCAATGGCTACGCGCCGTTGTTTCGATGGTCGCCCGGTCTGACGCGGTAGCGACGTAGTATCTGCTGCAGTGCTTGACGCTCGAGTCCGCACGCCCTGGCTGCCTTGGTCACGTTTCCCTCATGAATTGTGAGGAGGTGGGACAAATAATCTTGATGGAATTTTTCCAACACTCGCGCCTTGGCTTCCCTGTATGGCAGACGAAGTTGTTCGTCGCCAATAACATTTCTGGATGAGGGCGCAAAAGACCACTCGATATCATCGGCCGTTATGGTCTCCCCCTGTGATAAGAGGACGCTTCGGCTCACCACGTTTTCCAATTCGCGCACATTACCTCTCCAATGGTGCCGCATGAAGAGACTCATGAGCTCGGGAGAGAAATGTTTTTTGGTTGCGCTGAACTTGCGAGAATATTTATCAAGAAAATGTTCAGCCAGCACGGGTATGTCTTCGGGCCGCTCTCTGAGAGGCGGGAGATGAATGGCAATCACGTTCAAGCGATAATACAGGTCCTCTCTGAACAGTCCGTTTTCCATTTTGCGCTTTAAGTCCTGGTTAGTGGAGGCGATGATGCGAACATCTACTTTGACGGTGGCGTTTTGACCGAGGGGTCTAATCTCCTTGTCCTGCAAGACGCTCAGGAGCTTGGTTTGAAGCGTTGGCGAGATGTCGCCTATTTCATCGAGACATATCGTGCCGCCTTGGGCCTCCATGAACAACCCCTTTTTATCCTGGGTGGCGTTGGTGAATGCGCCGCGGCGGTAGCCAAAGAGTTCGCTCTCCAGGATGTTCTCCGGGAGATTCGGGCAATTTATTGCCACAAAGGCGGCCGCGCGGCGGTCGCTCAAGTTGTGTATGGCGCGAGCGACCATGTCTTTGCCGGTCCCTGATTCGCCAGTAATGAGCACGGTTGCGTCGGTCTTGCTCACGAGCTGGATAGTCTCGAATATCTTTCTCATGGACGGGCTCACGGCCACCATGTCTTGAAAACCCTGCTGCCGCCTGATCTGCTCTTGCAAAAACAGGTTTTCTTGCACGAGCGCGCTGCGTTCCAGGGCTTTTTTCATGATGTGGACGAGTTTTTCGTGTTCAAAGGGTTTCGCAATGAAGTCATAGGCGCCTTGCTTTATTGCCTTGACCGCCAGGTCGATGCTTCCGTAGGCCGTCATCATGACCACTGTAAGGTCTGACCTCATTTCCAGCGATTTTCGGAGAAAATCCATCCCATCCATGCCCGGCATGCGGATGTCGGCGAGGACCACGTGAAAACGGCGTTCGGAGAGTATTTGGAGGGCTTCTTCGCCTCGCGAGGATATATCGACTGAACAATCCAAGTCCTCGGCCAGGCTGCGTTTCAACAGCCTCAGCATATCCGTCTCGTCGTCCAGTACGAGCACTCTTGGTCTTTCAAGTTTATTGTTCATAACGATCACTTCTTGGTTTGTGGGGCATTCGCCTGCTTGCTTGCCGTACCTAGCCCATTACACCGCATGAGTCGGGCGAGCACGGCTGTGTGAGCCTCGGGGAAGCACAACGGTGAACCTGCTGCCCTTTCCCACCTGACTTTCCACTTCTATTCTGCCGTTATGGTCCTGAACGATCCCGTAGCTCACCGAGAGTCCCAGGCCTGTGCCCTCGCCCACCGGCTTTGTGGTGAAAAAGGGATCGAAAATCTTGTCTAACATCTGAAATGAGATGCCGCAGCCTGTGTCGGAGATGGCAATCCTCACCTCGGATTTGTTGGAACCGAGGGATGAGTCGATTGAAATTCGACCTGGCGGGTGTATTGACTGTTTGGCGTTCACGAGGAGATTCATGAACACCTGCTTGAGTTTTTCGGCGTCGCCAAACACAGTCAGCGGTTCATTGCTGAGATGGGTTTCCAGAACGATATTATCCAGCTCGAGCTGATGGGACAGCAGCGAAAGCACCTCGCGCAGGCATTCGTTGATCTCGATCATCGTCTTGTTGGTTCTTGTGCTTCTGGCAAATTTCAGGAGATCTTCCACCACGATCTTGCAGTTCCTCGCATGCTTCTGGATGATCATCAAGTCCTCCTGGAGCTGGGAACCTTCTTGAGCTTGTCTTAGGAGTAGCTGCGTGTATCCCATGATGATGCCCAGAGGATTGTTGATCTCGTGAGCGATGCCCGTGGAAACCTGCCCCAAAGAGGCCAGCTTATCCGCCATCTGAAGCTGTTTTTCCATGTCGCGACGCGAAGTGATATCCTTGGCGAGACCTTCGTAGCCAATGATCTCGCCGCTCTCGTCTCGTCGAGTGGTCGCGCTTATCAGCAATGATACTTCGTTGCCGCCCTTGGTCACGATACGGCATTCACGATCTTTGACGTATCCGTCTCTCTTCAGGTCGGCTAGGATGCCGTCAGCCTCCTCTTTGTCCTCGAATAGACTGCCCAACGCCAGCCTTCCGAGGACCTCGTCTCTCTCTTCGCAGCCGAGTATGCGGAGGCCGGCGCTGTTTATATCGACGAAACGGGCCGAGTCGTCCAGGATGAACATCATGTCCATGGACCCTTCGAACATCCGCCGATACTTTTGCTCAGAACGGCTCAGCTCTTCGGTTCTTTGCTGAACGAGTCGCTCGAGGTCGCGATTCAAGAGCAGCACTTGCCGCCCCGCTTCTTCCAATGCCTTCTTGTCGGCAAGTATGGACGCGTTGATCTTTTGTACCTTTTGAAAGAACAAGGTCACCGCGGTAACGACGATAAAGGTAATGGTGTTGAGCCCGCCGCTCCAAGGACGTAGGGCGACCCACACGTCATTCATGTCGAAAAGGAGCAAGAGGCGTTTGGCAATGTGCCCCACTGACCTGGAGACCGCGAAGACTGCGAGCGCGAGGGTGAGCCATAAGAGATAGGTCCAGATAAGAGTCCATGGCTGGGCCTTGGCTACACGATAGGCGTATATGACGGACAAGAAGGAGAAGACTACCATGAGGCTCGCTCCCACGATGTCCACGACCCAGATGGGAGCCATGGTATAGGCCTGAGACATTACGGCGCGTCTCCCCCCTTCTCCACGTCCCGATAGAGGAGTTTTATTCCCCAGTACAGGCACACAATGGCAGGGACCGAGACGAGATGATCGAGTTTCAGGAGGTAAAAAAGGTCAGCCCATACATTGTCCTTTGCGATGAGCCTTTGGGACCAGTCCGGGTCGCCCACGAAGAGTTCCCTCGGGATCTTCTCCTCTATCCAGTGTCCAGCAAATGCCAGTATATTCCAGAGGACAAACAGCAAGGCCGCTATTTGGATGTACCGCCACCCTTTCTGGCGGCAGAAGTGATGCACCTCGAGCCAGTAGGCGAGAAAAGCCATGGATACGATGAAGCACACGTGCGCGAGCTGGTGGACGTAGAGCCCTTCTGGGGCTGGATGCGATTGGATGGCGTACGCTGGTCCGCAGAGCGCCACGTACGCCACCCCCAGGCAGAAAAGAGCCCGCCCGAGGAAAGACCTCACGATCGCTGCGCCAAAGGAGGCAGTACGGTGGATCAGATGAATTGACTTGCCCTGGACGCCAAGAATTGTATGGATCTCGGACGGCGACATCAGCGCGTGCTCGAGTACCTCACGCGTACGACGAATTCAGCCCCTTCGTGGGTCTTCTCGATGGAGAGACTCCCTCCGAGCGCCTCAGCGAGCGCCTGCGCGCCCGCGAGTCCCAACCCGTGACCCCGTACGGGAAATTCATCCGCCTTGCAGTATTGAAAATACTGGTCGAAGATCTGCTGATGGTAACATGGCGGTATCCCGGGTCCGTCGTCCCGAACGGACACCGTAAGATATTCCTTGTCAGCCCTGCACGTGACATATACGTTTTTTTCTTTGTACTTGAAGGCGTTAGAGAGAAGATTGGTGAGGATGAGACATAGCTTGGTTTCATCCACGTGGATGGTTTGGTTTACCTCGACGCCGCGCGCGTCCAAGAAAATCTGATTTTGCTTCAAGATATCGGTGAATTTTTCGAAGGAGGATGAATCTTCCAGCGCGTCCGACACGCCCGGATCGACAATGTCAAACACTTCAACCAAGGCGTTCCTGAGGATGTTCGCGAGGGTTGAATCAGTGGGCTTCAAAATGCCCTTGGAGGCCATATCCACTTCCAGCATGCTGTTCGCAAGGTGCCGAAGCTTGAGGGCGTTGCGAAGCATCCGGCGGACAACCTTTTCTTGGCGGGGGGTGAGCGTCCCGTAACGATCCGAATTTTCTAGAAGCGACCGCGCCCCGGCTTCTATGATATTGACGGGATTTTTGAGGTCATGCACAAGATGCGCTGTCTGAATGTTCTTGATTGTCACCGTCGAACTCCACGCTGTGCACCGGAATATTGGTCTCCGGCGCCGGATTTGATGACAACAGTGTCATGAGCCGTTCCTGCTGTATCGTGTTTACCGATATCCCCCTCGCTCGCGTTTCTTTCCCCGGCCGGCTGGAAGAGAATGTAAAGTTATTATGGTCGCTGACAAGTTTGTGGGACTGTAGGGACCGTCGAACGCGCTGTATCTGTCGCTTTTCATGCGATGAACCCGTGAACAATCATGCCGGCGCCTGTCCCTGCCCTATTTCTCTATGCGGACACAAGGTCTTGGCTGGGCGCGTCAACGCCATAAAGACGTCATTGTCTATCAGTTATTAATATAGGCTGTGAACATGTGTCAAGAAAGCAATCGGGCGGGTGAAACCGCTTGCGACTGCTGCAGCGAGAGGAGTTGGAAGGCATCACACATGAGCAGCAGACGGAGTCAAGCCCTCCTGATTTCCAGTGAGCGAGGCTCGTCGGTCATTGGGCAGGCCAATGGCCTACTCCATGCTTTCTGTCCGACCACGAAGGGATGACGCCGAAGCCGTCCGCGGCCATGACCGCATTCAGCACAGCCATTTGCAACGCCTTGGCGGCCATCAGGCTCATCCTCGTGGGGTCAAATGCCTTTTCTCCCAACCCCAGCACGATCGTCAAATCGCCATCTACCGGACTGTGAAATGGTCTAATCACTTGTCCCAAGCCCACGGTGGCCTGGGATGCGATGCGCGAAGCCATGATTTTGTCAAGACGCGCGTTGACCGCGACCACCGCAAGCGTCGTATTCTCAACAGGTATCTTGCGGGTTTCTGCGAGGCCGTCATGCAATGCGGCGGCGGCATCCGCGAATTCAAGACTCGACGGGGATGTGCGAGCTCCCGCCATGATACGTCCTGACGTGTCTGTGATGTCTCCATAGGCGTTCACGACCGCGAGCGCGCCCACTCGAAGCCCATCCTTGCCCGCCACTGAACAGGTTCCTATCCCGCCTTTCATCCCCTGTTCGACGCCGTACAATTTCCCCACGGTGGCGCCGACGCCCGCGCCCACGCTCCCCTGGGCCACGTAATCTCCTGACGCGCATTCGCAGGCCTCCTCGCCGAGGCGCGCGTCGGGCCGGACAAAACTGTCTCCAAAATTCAGATCAAAGATTGCCGCGGCAGGTACGATGGGAATCGTCATGTTCCCATAATGAAAACCCACGCCGTTTCTCTCGAGAAATCGAAGCACTCCCCCTGCCGCATCCAAACCGAACGCGCTCCCTCCGCATAGACATATCGCGTGAATCCTCTCGACAATATGCAGCGGCGTGAGTGAATCAGCTTGCCTGGTGGATGGAGCGCTCCCCCCGATATGAATCCCTGCCGTAGCGCCGTTGGACGGCGTAAGGACCACGGTTACTCCCGTTTTCCCCTGTAGATCGGATGCATGCCCCACCCGAATGCCTGATACGTCCGTAATGAAACCTTCGTACATCAAGGCACGATCTCCCCAACGCGTTTCTCGCCGAGGTCAACGCCTCTCGCCTATGGCCGCAACATAGCACATCCTCGATGCGTGTGGGCAGATGCGGCGGCGCGGCGCGATTCAAACCGTTTACGGGCTTTCGCGTCATTACGGTCGGAATGAGGTCTGCATCATGGAGTCGTTGGACGGCTTCGAGAATGACGCGGTCGGCCTCGACAAACCAACTCTTGTCATTTCGCAAGGAACCGACTCGAACGCAGTGAGAGGCGGCGACTGCGAAATCTTGGTTTTCGTGCCAAGATTCCTCGCTGCGCTCGAAATGACAGGGAGGACAAGGATCAAAATGACGCCGGTTATTGAAATTTGTCGTTCATGCTGAAAAACGGCGTATCGTCGCCATGGGAGCGACGTCGGATCACGCCGAAGGGGCGTCCAACACAGCGCGCACCTGGCGCAGCACGCGGCGGAGTTCAAATGGCTTCTGGATGAAGTCCTTTGCGCCAAGGTTCATGGCTTCCTCGCTCACGCCGTTTGCAGAATGTCCGCTGGTTACCACAATCTTGAGGGATTTATTCATGGCAAGGAGCTCTTTCATACACTGCTTGCCGCCCATTTCGGGCATGATCAAGTCAAGAATAACCAGGGCGATTCTATCGCGGTGCGCCCTGTAGATATCGAGGGCCTCTTTGCCATTGGTCGCCAACAGCACCTCATAGCCGGCGTTGGCGAGGAGCCTGCGTCCTAAGTCCCGAATGGCCGGTTCGTCGTCCACCAGCAGGATCGTCTCTGTTCCGCCCAACACAGGTCCTTCATCTGCTGACGTTTCTTTCACTGGCGCTTCCGCAACGGGAAAATAGATCTTGAAGGTCGTGCCCTTGCCCACCTCGCTGTAACACCCTATGCGCGCCCCGTGCTGCTTTATGATCCCATACACCACGGCAAGCCCTAGCCCGGTACCCTTCCCCGCCTCCTTGGTGGTGAAGAAAGGTTCATAGATGCGGCTCAGGGTTTCCTTGTCCATGCCCACCCCCGTGTCCGAGACCGTCAGGAGAACATATTGACCAGGTGTGCAGCCATAGTGAGTTCGAGCGTATTCCTCGTCCAGGAAAATTCGGTGGGTCTCGAATGTCAATCTCCCCCCGTCCGGCATGGCGTCCCTGGCATTGATGGCCAGATTTACGAGCACCTGTTCCAACTCCGTGGGATCCCCCTGGATGTTTGGCAGGCCGTCCTCGAGAAACAATTCTATAGAGATCATCTTCGGAATGGTTCTTTCCAATATCTTTCTTGCCTCTCGCACGCACTGGTTGAGGTCCATTGTTCGCAGTTCGACAGTTGTCTTTCGGCTGAACACCAGCAAACGCTTCGCGAGATCGGAGCCCCGTTTCGAGGATTCCGAAATCATTTTGATATGAGTGCGATATGCCTCGGGAAAGGCTTTGTCCATGAGGAGGAGCTCAGCGTAACCAAGGGTGACCTGCAATATGTTGTTGAAGTCATGAGCCAAGCCGCCAGCCAGGGTACCGACCGCCTCCATCTTTTGCGCCTGGACAAGCTGAGCTCGAAGCGACTCTCGTTCCTCTTCCATTCGCCTCCGATCGGTGATGTCCGTTGCAATGTGAATGATTTTGCGAAGCTGGCCCGCTTCGTCCAGTACGGGCGTGCAAGAGACAAGGAAATATCCGCCTAACGCCTCCATCTCCATTTCAACCGTGGTTGCGATTCCAGACCTAACGAGCACCTCTGCTGGGCAATCAGCGGGCGGCTCCGAGCTCTTGTGGAAGAGTTCATAACATTTCGTTCCTCGCAGCTCTTCAACGGACATCCCTGTCCTCGTCAGAACTGCCTTATTGGCGTCGAGGATAGAGTGATTTTGGTCAATGATGATGGTGGGATGACTGATGGCCTGAAAAATATCCTCCCAGTCCTGCCTGGCTCGCCGAACACCCTCCTCGGCCTGTTTGCGATCGGTGATGTCCTCGCCCGAACCGAGCACACCGGTTGGGCGGCCCTGCTCGTCTTTCAATATTGTGTTGTGCCAGAGGATCACCCTCGGCGATTTGTCTTTTCTCAGCACGGGGCATTCGAAGGCGCTTACGACCTGTTCTTTGCCTTGCATCAATTTATTGAACACTTCGCGTACAGAACCTCGGTCAGCCTCGCTCAGACAAGTCTCGAACCAGTCTTTTCCCAACAGTTCTTCCCGCTGGTACCCGAGGAGCTGGCAGCCGCTGTTGTTGATCATGACAATCTTCCCTTCGGCATCCAGGGACAACACAATCTGGGCAGAGATGTCGAGGTACCGCTCCGCAAGCTCCTTGCTTTGCCTCAAGGCGTTCTGGGTGGCTCGACGCTCTGTCTGGTCCCGAAACACCAACACCACGCCGATGACGTTCCCCGTCTCATCTCTGATGGGCGCCGCCGAATCGGCAATAGGCAATTGTCTGGCGTGTTTGGAGATCAACACGGTTTCATTGGCCAGCGCTACTACAGATCCCGTCTCGAGCGCCTGATCCACGGGATTTTGCACGGGCTGTCCCGTCTTTTCGTGGAGGATGTGAAAAACCTCGGAAAGGGGCTGACCCTGAGCCTCCGACGCCGTCCATCCGGTCAAGTCCTCGGCCGCTGGATTCATGTATCGCACGCGGCCTTGGGCGTCCGTGGTAATCACCGCATCAGCTATGCTCCGAAGCGTTATGAGAAATTCGTCCTTTGCCTCGCTCGCCTCCTTTTCCGCGGCATAGAGGTCCTGGTACATTGACTTCTGCCGTCGGATGAAGAGGTAGCCGATGGCCGCCCCGCTAGAAATGATAAGGATAAGGGCAAACACGGCTGCAACGCCTGCGCGATACCTGAGTTCAGACAGGATTTCGTCCTTATCCACCTTGGCGATCATCACCCATGGAGAACCCGGAATAGGACGAATATCGGCTAACACGTCCACCCCGCGATAGTCTTTGGCCTCGACAAAACGCTCCTGGCCTCCAAGCGCCTGCACCGCCGTGATATCCGTACGAGCCAAGGGAATGGCCAGCGCCAAGGCAGTCCCTTTCCGATGGCGCAGTTCATTCAAAAAGAGCACGTAGTCGCCCTCTTTTCTCACGAGGAGGGTCTCGGCTGTCTCGCTCGCGGCTGGCCAGGATTGAATCAAAGGATAGAGCTCTGCCTCCGGGTTGATGCGAAACACCACCACCCCGACGGGATGGCCTCGATCATCCGCAAGTGCAGCTGCAACGTCAATGTGCACGCCGCCGCAGAGGGAACAGCGATAGAAATCTCCGAAGACAATCCTGTTATTTTTGAGGGCGCCCTCGATGGTTTCCTGCGCTTCTGGCGCCAAGAGATGAGGATCTTGCTTCAGGGACAGGATGACCCTCATGTCTGCGTTCAGCAGAATCGCATCCTGATACCGATATGCATCACAAATCACTTGGAGCCGCTGCCGTACGGCTGCCCCGAGCGCCGCGTCATCCGGATTTTTCAGCAATTCCCTCGCGGCTTTGGAGAAAAAGGGGCTGCCCACCAGCATACGAAGTCCGGCGATGCGTTCTTTCCTCCACTTCTGAATTTGATCGGCTTTCAAGGCGGCTACGGCGTGGAGCTGGTCATGGGCCTTTTCCCACGCAGCGCGAACTTCTACCTTGTAGTAGATGACGGCAAGCGCGGCGAACGCCCCTGCAATGGCCAGAAACGAAAGAATCCATGGCCATTTCTTCGCTGGGGAATCGCTGAAGGAAGCAGTCACGTCGCAAATCTCGTTTCGTTTGAGAGGCGGGTTGTCGTCAAGCCTTGATCTGCAGCGCCCGTACTTACTCGCGGGGGCTGCGTGATCCCTGGGCCCTAGGTGCATGTATATCTTATACGTGCGGCAATCGTTGTCAAGAACGAAAAACGTGCTGAACATAAAGCCACCGAGGTTTTCGACAACCCCGTTCCCAGGGCGATGCCCTGGGCTATTGTATGGCGCCCCGCAGGAGCGGGGCTCGAAAGAATACAGGACGCCTCAGGATTGATTGTGTATGGTCGGCGTCAATACGAGCACCCGCAACCAGTGGCATTGCGAGCATCCCATCCCCTGTCATTTCACGTATTCCCCTCTCTGTCATTTCGAGCGGAGCGAGAGATCTTGGGCCGCAGCCGTTTTCAAAAGAATTTGCGAATGCAACGATGCGCCCCTGATTCCGACAGATTTCGAGAAGGCGTCTCGCAGCCCTTACAAGTCTCTGGGATCATGCTCAATTCCGTATTTCCCAACCTCGCAAACCTGGACAGCCGCCTCGCGCTTCACGCATCGTTCCGTGGGACGAGGGGTCGTTCGCGCCCGCCGAAACCGGCTTCTGGCCTCGAGGGCAGGTGGCGTAATTTATCAACAGTTGTGAATAAACTCAGCGGCTTTTAAAGCGGGTTTTATGGGGTCCTTGTTATTTCCGGTAGTTATGTGACGTATTGATTTTATTATATTATTCCTCAATGCCCACTCGGGGTGCAAAATGCATAACTCCTGAAAACCAAGCCCTCTTTGAAAGTTATCCACAGGGTTACTCGCCGGTTATCCACAGATTCTGTGGATAAGTCTAGGGAGGCCGTTTGCGCACTAGTCGAGGATCAGTCTCAGTGATATCGGGCTCTTAGTCACGCCGCGTATTCTGCTGCGCGCGGCCTTGTTGTGCCGCACGCTCCCAAGATATGGCGCGCCTCCCCGCGGCGGCCAACCACAATCTCGGTCAAAGGCATCTATGGCTTGCAAATCATGGGTAACTATGCTTTGACTAGAGTCGTGGAGACAACCCGGAACGCCAGACCCCTATCCCAGAGGTCGCCTCGTGCTTAACCCACTGCAATTCCTACGCGAGTTGGTCGAATCCCTTCGGATTACCAACATTGTCGATATCGGCATCATTACCAGTCTGATTTATTTTGTGCTCGTGTGGTTCCGGGGTACCAGGGCGTTCAAGATATTGACCACATTGCTGGGAATAGGGCTTGTGTATGTCGTAGCGAGTTACCTGGGCCTCATTCTTACTTCGATATTGTTTCAATATCTCTGGGCAGTGATCATTGTCGTGGTGGTGATCGTGTTTCAGCCCGAGATAAGAGAGATGCTGGATCGGGCTTCTCCCATCCGTTTCCTCAGCCTTGCGCCGGCGAGTGAAATTAGCGCAGACGTGATTTCGGAAACGGTTCGCGCTGTTTGGGACCTGTCGCGAAACAAGGTGGGGGCGCTCGTCGTATTCATCCGAGCAGATCACTTGGACAATTTGGTGTTAAAGGGCAAGATTCTGGATAGCGTTCTGTCGGCAGAGGCGTTGACGATGATCTTCCAAAAGAGTTCGCCGCTGCACGACGGCGCAGTGCTGGTCAGGAACAACAGGATACAGGCGGCGAGCTGCATTCTGCCATTGTCGAGGAACGAGACGCTCAGCACTCGATATGGGACTCGCCACCGGGCGGCTCTAGGGCTGGCAGAAAGGTCTGACGCCGTATGCGTAGTGGTGTCAGAGGAGTCCGGGAGGGTATCCCTCGCGGTGGGGGGAGACATCACGCCGTATGCCCAGAAGGCAGAGTTCAAACAGGCCTTGGAGAAACTCCTCACTGTTGAGTCGCACGCATTAGAGCCCGGTTTGTGGGAGCGCGCGAAGGACCTCTTGTGGTCAGATACTCGTCTTAAGATCCTGTCGCTGCTTCTCTCGCTCGTACTATGGATCGCGGTGGTGGGCCCAAAGAGTTCTGAATTGGGCATCTCGGTTCCCATTCAGTACACCAATCTCCCTGCCGGCATGGAGATTACCGGCAAGTGGATGGACAAGATAGACGTCCGGCTCAAAGGCCCTGAATCTGGACTCGCCAATCTAAAGCCTGGGGCTGTGCGGGCAGTAATAGATTTGAGCGGCGTCTTGCCCGGTCTCAATTACTATCGGATTACCAACAAGAATATCCAGGTGCCGCCGGGGGTGACCATATCGGACATAAGACCCTCTGATCTCCGTCTCCACATTGAAACGGCTCAGACCAAGAAGATGGCAGTCACGCCCGCCCTATCAGGGTCGTTGCCCGAGCGGACCATGGTGATTGTTACCCCCTCTGATGTGCGCATACGAGCGGTTCAGGACGACCTCAAGAAGATCGCCGCAGTCACGACAGAGCCGGTGAACGTGTCGGAATTGATTGCCAAAGGGAAGGTGAAGGCGCCTGTGGTGTTGAAACCTGAGGGGCTCAAGATAGAGCTGGTGGAACCGCAGGAGGTCACCCTGAGCCTTAAACAGGAACAGCCATGAAAAAAGGCCAGCGCATTGTTCCGGAGCCCGTCAGCGACAACGTCACCACCGTGGACCAGTTTATTCAACTCACTGCAGAGACATTGGAAGCCCAGTCCGTTGCGCTTTTCGTGGTGGACGACAAACGGCAATACCTGCGCGTCGCGGCGCATTTTAGCACCAGCGACAGGTTCAAGGCCGATGCGGTCATCCCCGTTGAATCGTCGCTCTTAGGCGACATATTCAGGAAGGCCGTTCCTTTGTATGAGACGTATTATACCGCCAATCCAAGGGAGACAGGATTGTACGGCCATCGCGCCGTGCTGACTTCGTATGTGACCGCGCCCGTGGGGACTCGAGGGCTCCTTTGGGTTGACACCAGACGCGTACACGGATTCTCGGCAAGGCATCTTCGCCTTGTCTTGCAACTCGCTCGCATCGCAGAAGCGATACCTCAATTGGCTGACTTGAGCGAACAGAAAGCGAACACGGCCAGCAAAGTGGAGTTTTTCGAGAGCCTGTTTACCGCGGACGCGACGGGAAGGCTGCATGTAGGGCTTTTCTTGGACGATATGACCCGACGCCTTGTGGAAAAGTGGGAGCTAGGCGGCGCTGTCATCGGGATAAAAGACCCAGAGCGGCAACTCCTCAAGATAACGTCATGCGCAGGTTTCTCGCCTCTCATGGAACGCGGCCGAATCGTGCGGATAAAAAATGGTTGGGTAAATTGGGCGCTGGAAAACGATCGAATGGTCATCATAACAGGTCAGCGTTCTGGTGAAGGTCCTCTGACCCTTTTTCATACAGGTGAAAACCTGGGTTTTGACGTAAAGGCGCTGGTAGTCGTACCGTGGTCAGAAATCGACGAGCTCCACCGCGGCGTTTTGGCGCTGGCTTCAAGGTCATCGTCGCCGATCCTCGAAGACGATAGACAGGTCTGGCTGTTCGCTGCCAGAATTGTGTCAATACTCCAGAGCGTGACCTCGCGCGAGGCCTTGGTCAAAGGCATGCGGCGGTACGACAGCGAGTCCGGGGTGCTTAACGAAACAGGGTTTCACCAGCAGGTCAGAGCAGCGTTTCTCCGCGCAAAGGAACGCAAAGGCGCTCTTTTTCTCTTCTTATCGGAGATTGCCGACATGGAGGAATTGTACCTTTCCGTTGACCACATCGTTCTCAGAAGGTTTATCGAGAGGTATGTGGACAAACTCAAACTGCTCACCAAGCGGCAGGCAATAATCGGAAAATTCAAGACCGGCGGCTTTGGAATGGCGGTGGAAAACCTGCCGTCGGACGAGGCGATCTCGATAGCCAAGAAGGCGGCGTCGCTCATGGGAACCGGCGTCGCGGTGGTGGACGGGTATCAAATCCACTACAGGGCCCGCTTTGCCTCGGCCTCGTTCCCGACGGACGCCGGCGATTTGCGCGGTTTATGGAGAAAGGCAAAGGAACGGCTGGCCGGGAGCGCGTCCTTGGGCGCGCAGTCCGGCAGGGAGTCTTTTCACACCTAACCATGGATGATATCGATCGAAAACTGTTAAACGAAATACAAAGTCGATTTCCGATCGAGCCGCATCCTTATCGGGTGATAGGGAATCGGATTGGCATAGACGAAGCCGAGGTCTTGGCCCGCATCGCCAAGCTACGAGCCGACGGCATCATCAGGCGTATCGGCGCGTCTATCGATTCGCGTCGGATCGGCTTCGTCAGTACGCTTCTCGCCGCGAAGGTGCCGCCGGACAAGTTCGATTCATTTGTGCGCATCGTGAACTCATGTCCCGGGGTCACTCACAATTACGAACGAAAACACGACATAAACGTGTGGTTCACGCTCATCTCGCCTTCTCATGAAGAAAAGTTGCGGACAATCGAGAGGTTGTCCAAAGAAACCGGTATTGAGATCATGGAATTTCCGGCGAGACGAATCTTCAAGATTCGGGTGGATTTTCGTTTTTAGAGGAGCGGGTAAAGGCCCAGGCTGGCCCGTTGCGCCAACGGCGAGGGTTGAGGCGAGGCCCCTGTTCCGAGGTGAGGGACGGAGCGGCGGAAAAGGGCCTCGCCGAAGCAATTAGATGTCGAAATACAGGGCAAACTCGTAGGGGTGCGGCCGCATCCTGATGGGGTTGAGTTCTGCATTGGTCTTGTACTCGATCCATTTCTCTATGGCGTCAGGGGTAAAGACGTCTCCCCGCATCAGGAATTCATGGTCATTCTCGAGAGCTTTGAGAGCCTCGGCCAGGTCGCCAGGGGTTGAAGGCACATCCTGCAATTCCTCGGGCGAAAGGGCGTAGATATCCTTGTCCAGCGGCTCTCCCGGATCGATCTTGTTCTGAATGCCGTCAAGGACTGCCATGAGCAAGGCGCTGAACGCGAGGTACCCATTGCACGAGGGATCTGGAGTCCGATATTCGATCCTTTTTGACTTGGGAGACGGACTGTACATGGGTATGCGACAGCATGCAGACCTATTCCTGGAGGAATACGCCAGATTTACAGGGGCTTCAAAGCCGGGGACAAGCCTCTTGTACGAATTTGTCGTGGGGTTGCAGATGCCGCACAAAGCGGGCGCGTGCTTGAGGATCCCTCCTATGGCCCAGAGGGCTTCTTGAGACAGCCCCGCATACTTATCGCCCGCAAAGATCGGCGTGTTTCCTTTCCACAAACTTATGTGCGTGTGCATGCCTGAGCCATTATCCTCAAACAGCGGCTTGGGCATAAACGTGACGGTCTTGTTATGCCGCTTAGCAACGTTTTTGAGGACGTACTTGAACCACATGAGTTGGTCGCCCATTTTCACGAGCGGCGCGTATTTCATGTCTATCTCGCCCTGGCCCGCGGTCGCCACTTCGTGGTGTTGAGCTTCTATGGTGATGCCGAGGCTTTCCAGAACCATCACCATTTCCGTTCTTATGTCTTGCAATGAATCGCTGGGCGATACAGGGAAATACCCCTCTTTATGGCGCGGTTTGTATCCCAAGTTTGGATTTTCTTCGCGTCCGGTGTTCCACCATCCTTCCACCGAGTCCACCTCATGAAATCCATGATTTGATCCATAACTGTACCGCACATCATCGAAGATGAAGAATTCAGCCTCAGGTCCGAAATAGGCCGTGTCTCCTATCTTCGTGTATTTGAGGTACGCCTCCGCCTTCTGAGCGATGTTTCTCGGGTCCCTGCTGTATCGCTCCATGGTCACAGGGTCCACGATGTTGCAGATCAGCGACAGGGTTGGCGCTTCCATAAATGGGTCCATGACCGCGGTGTGGGGGTCTGGTATCACCAGCATGTCTGACGCATGAATCGGCTGCCACCCCCTGATGGAAGACCCGTCGAACCCAAACCCAGACTCGAACGAATCCTCGTCCAGTTCATGAAGGGGTACGCTGAAGTGCTGCCACATACCTGGAAAATCCATAAACTTGAGATCAACCATGACAGCGCCATGTTTTTTGGCAAATTCAAGTACTTCTTTTGGCTCCATTCCGGCCTCCTTTTTCCTCTTTTCCTTTTATGATTTGACCATGTCCGGCAGCCTCTGGCCGCCTCGACTCTTCCTTAACAGATTGTTGTGGAATACGCGTCGCCCTCGCAGTTCGTGGAAGCCCTCGTGCGCCGACGCACTATTACAGCGCATCCGCATCGCGCTCACCGGTCCTGATACGGACGACTGTTTCTATGGGCATCACGAATATTTTGCCGTCGCCAATGGCGCCCGTGCGAGCCGCCGCGATGACCTTTTCGATAACCTGTTCGGTCAGCCCCTTGGGGACTACCATCTCGATCTTGATCTTCGGCAGAAAATCCACGAGGTATTCCGCCCCTCTATATATCTCTTTATGGCCCTTTTGCCTGCCAAAACCTTTTACTTCGGTGATTGTCATGCCCTGGACTCCGAGGGATGTGAGGGCGCTTTTTACGTCATCTAGCTTGAATGGCTTGATTATGACCTCTATCTTGTTCATTGTAACGCACCTTCCTCATGATGTGCTGGAAATGAGCTATCTTATAGCCATTCTCGAAAATAATCGCGAATTGAGCTGTTGACCCCCGCATGTCATTCCCACGGAAGTGGGAATCCATG